>JASKBU010000045.1:0-3750 GCA_033272285.1 Nitrososphaeraceae archaeon | reverse complement strand
CAATGCCAATTCCTATTATAATCATGTCCGCAGGGATCAAAACTGCCGCTACCTGATTAACTGTACCATAAACCCATAACATGATGCCGAAGAATGTTAGAGATATTCCGGAAATTACTTCTCCGTTAAGTCCAGTCCCAATCATAATAAATATCCATGATGCCTATAAATAAAAATCATTTCATTCTACAATAGAGTTATTCGGATCTCATCCTCTCTGACCGTTTTTTCCATGCAAACAGCATGAAAATAAACGGAATAGTCATCACTGTTGTTGCAATAAGAACTGGTTGAACAATGGCCATGTCTACAGGTATCCCAATCACCATGAAGTAAGGAAAAGGATAAAGTCCAGAGACAAAGAACCACAACGCAACAATTAGCGCTATATACGGCACGTTCCTTTTAAGAAAAGAAGACTTTTCTACCTTGACAGAACTACATCTGATACATCGCGTTCCTTTGCGGTTTGTACATGACGAGCAAACTACTTTAGAACATATGACACAAGATCTATCACCGAACCTAGAGCCACATATTTCACAATTTTTCAACTAGCAAAATAATGGACAACGATATGTAATAATGTTTTATTCATTAGAGGCTTGGACTACCATTGAAAAGAATTATTCTAGACCTTCTAGACTATTTCCAATTAGCCAGTTGTGTTTTGTTTGATATCTCTTAGAGATGGCGGTGTTAACAAGATACTTTGATTCTTTATTACTTCATGTTTGGGCAATCCATATTCGTCTCTTAGCTCTGCTTGTTGAACATTAATTCTTTCGGCGGAAAAAGACGGTCCTATGTGACCATACATTAGATATGCGATAATAACTACTGCTAGAGATAGGCCCATTACGAGTATACTCAAGGCTACACCCTTCATATGGAAGTATCCTCCTGTAGAATGAATCTTGTCGTCGTGGGCGGACATCAACAGAGTAACTTACATAAGTACATAAAAGTATTTGGATTGATTATGTACATAAATGCAGGGAACTGTAAATAAATAAAAACTTGAATCATCGTATAGGGAATGATGATTGAAGAAAAATTAGCATCTATTGGTATAAGATTATCGAACCCCCCACAACCTATTGGTTCCTATGTTCCTATTTTGCAGAGCGGAAAGTTGATTTTTGTATCAGGACAAATTCCGCTGGTCGCTGGATCTTTGCCAGAGAAATATGTAGGCAAAGTGTCAAGTCAGGTCTCCATCAACCATGCAATGGATGCTTCAAAACAATGCACAATAAATGCACTCGAGCACATAAGAAAATATTTGAATAATCTAGAAAAAATATCCAAATTTGTAAAGATAAGTGGTTACGTAAATAGTGATCCCTCATTCAAAGATCACCCAAAAATTATCAATGGAGCATCAAATTTTGTTCTAGAGGTTTTTGGAGAAAAAGGAAGACATACTAGAGTCGCCGTCGGGGTCAGTAGCCTTCCACTTGATAGCGTCGTAGAGATTGACATTCTATGTGAAGTCGACTAATGTTTAGAAGGAGAAAAAACCTAGATTTGGTTCTCGGATATGTCTATTATTGTTAGATCTATTACTGGATACCTAACTTGTTTTTTATGCAGAGAATAGGACAAATAAGAAAACTCTTATTTACCGTTTGTTAAATTTCATATTAATTGGATATACTAGAAGGAAACAGCCTCGCAAAAAATCTTTTTGAGAGGTATTCCGCTAATTCTCGCAATTGGAAATTTGCTGTTTCTGTATCTCAACTGAACGGAAACTTTTATGATGCTATTGTAAGCAACCCTAATGAGGTATGGCAACTGAAAATTGATTCTATCTACAAGCCTAATCCTTTGATAGTAGGAACAAAGGTTGATGTAGACCCGGTCAAATACAATGATAACAGCCATATGCCATTTGGGTATAGAAAATTGGATCCAAATAAGATTGGAAAGATTTTATCCGATGTCGGTGAAGATGAAGACACCAATGCTCTAAGTTCCTATATCACTTCTTTAATTTCATCAGCGGAACCTGAAATACCGACTCCCAATAACAGTTACGCGTACGGACCATTCTTATTTACACAAAAAAATCCACTCAAAGTTGACGAATATCAGAAAAAAGTTTCGGACAGATTGGCAAGCAGGCTCAAGGATAAACTTAGAGTGCTCTATTCCAGCTACGGTTGACTATAAGTACAAGTAGTATCTTTCTAACCACTGGACCTAAAACAGAGCAAACAGTATTTCAATCTAGATTAATACTACTTCTTAGTAACTAGAGAAAATGGGGCCGGCCGGATTCGAACCGGCGCCCTCCAGCGCCCAAGGCTGGCATCATACCAAGCTAGACAACGGCCCCGTATCTATGGTTTAGCAATTGCCATATTCCAAGTATAATTTTAACTTTGAGATATTCAATTATTAAATTACATGGGCCAGAGCAAAAGAGAAATGGTTCCTTTCACTGCCGTGCGAGTTCAGGTTTTCCAGCTAGCCTCGAGTTCATCAATATATCTAAACATCTACATACTATGACTAAACATATTAAATACGAAAATTACTAATTCCAACTACTGTCCTGTATGTTTGAGATGCAAATCATCTGTCAATTCCTTCGTTAATTCTATTCATCTTCCTCTTCTGTAGCCGCCTCCGCCATAGCCGCTATGCCACTGAAGACATCGATGACGGACTCAGGGATGCCTTGAGGGTAATATTTAGTGTTGAACTTATTCATATCTGTTTGATTGTATATCATTTTTAATTCGTCAATTTTCCATAAGTCCAACCATATTCCAGTCTCATCGTGGAAGAAATTGCACGTATGGGTAAAGAATTGTTTTAGTTCGGGCTCTGAGCCAATATCTCTCTTTTCAGACAATTTCAAAAAGATCATTCCACTATAGAAACTCGAATAACAGTCCGTAAAAGTTCTCGGCTGAGATTCTATTACTGTGTTGTTTGTTCCATTATTAAGCGGTTGTCCATTTGCGGTATTTACTGTTAGAATAAGTGCCATCAATAGGCCAAAAACCACTAACAATTCCTTCATTTCATGAGTTAATATCCGCTCTTATATAGTCTAATTGGAACTAATAACGTCAAATATGTGACCGTTAAAAATTAGAATTTCTAAATTTTAAGGCATTGTTCGAGTTCAAAATTAAAAACTGGTGGGATTTAACTTGACTGGATGAACAAGATACAGCCTCTATCCCCACCAGATACGTATGTTTAGGACTTGTTACTACTGGAATGATCTATAAATGACTATAAACCAAGGAATTTATCATTTCATCATAAATAGACTACTATTCTAAAATTTTATGACCGTCAAGACTTATTTTTTGACCGTTAAGACCAATCATTCAAATAATTAGTGGATTTATTTTGTTCCAGTGAATTTGACCAATATCCTGATGCCTTCTCAAGTGCATTATGATGTATCGTGCCCGCTCGCAAATTTCAGAATCACAAGTAGGGATTATGGTGGAATCCCCACTTCGCAAGTGTTCATGAATGGAAAAGGATTGTTGGATTTTAGATTCTTATCTAAGTTCTGTATTCCTAGTATTCTCTATAAGCAAAACTTTGAATCAATTTTGTTAGGTTCCTGACAGTTAGGACATGATTTTGGCTTTAACTTGTCAATTTCTTGCTTGTTTTTGTTGATGAGTCCATACGCTTCTAAAATAGATTCATTTGATTCATTACCAAAATAATGAATATACTTTTGATGCATGTTTGAAGCAGACGTCCAACCAG
>JASKBU010000044.1:0-9301 GCA_033272285.1 Nitrososphaeraceae archaeon | reverse complement strand
GAAGTAATTTCCGGAATATCTCTAACATTCTTCGGCATCATGTTATGGGTTTATGGTACAGTTAATCAGGTAGCGGCAGTTTTGATCCCTGCGGACATGATTATAATAGGAATTGGCATTGGCGTCATAGTCCTGGGGATATTTACAAATAGAAAAAATGCAATAATTCATTCAGAATAATCCACCTATTCTAATTTTATTCCACTTTAGTTTATAAATTTAAAGATCCTTTTATACGATATTGTCTAAAATTGATATTTAGACAAGAAAATTTTAATAAAAGTAGTAGAATACACTAGTAACTATGAAAAGAATAGAGGCGATTATACCGCAGTCAAAAATGTCAGATGCCTTTGCTGCATTGAAAGAATTGAAAATAGGTGGTTTTACGTATTATGATTCAAAAGGACGAGGATTGAATCCTCCAGCAGCAGTTCATTCGGGAAGGGGAACTTCTCTCTATACACCAGAATTTAACCCCAATTTAACTATCTTTACTGTTGTAGAAGATTCGCTTGTTGAACAAGTAGTAAACAAGATACTAGCAAGTACTAGTACAGGTCTTGCAGGAGAAGGAAAAATTTTCATTTCAGACGTAGACCAAACGATAGACATAGGTACAAAGTCTAAAGACAAGCCCTAACCTATTTTTTTAGTGTCGGTTCAGAAATAATAATAATAATATTAATTAAAATTAATTTTCCTTCTTTCTTTCACTCAATAAGGATTCCAAAGCCTGACTAATATTCAGTGCTCCTTTACTTCTCGCGTAGTCTTCAAGGAAACGTATTTCATTTTCTGAAAAGCAGAGGTACATGTCTCTTTTTGAACTAGTCATAATTTTAACTCCTGTTCCCAATCTAATATATCTTTCTACGACGCTACAAAAGCTCACTGTAATTGCCAAACTTTGGTTACTGCATTTCCTTTTTGATTTACTTCATTTGCAAATATACTAACAGTACCTGAAAGTTCATTAAATACACCGCTTGAAGGATTAAAGAATATCATCCCATGATTTCTAAAATATCCGTCAGAACCCATATTGCCCACGCCTTGAATTCTATAAGTTGCTACTTCACCTTTCGAATCCATTATCATCCCATGTCCATGAATTGTAGACGATCCATTTGTTCCGGATTCAATCATCACAGTTCCGAAGTCTGAAATATTGGTAGTTCCCCTATAGTTACCGCCACCTACATAAGAAACTTCCATTGTCGGCTCATCGGGTTCAGGCATTCTCATTCCTGTGCCCGAGCTAAAGCTAACCATGATAAGATTGCCAATAGATGCAGTAACATTCTCTGGATGAAGTGTCGGATCAACCATCATCTCGGGTGGAGGTGCAAATAGCAATTGATGAAAGACAGCAGTATAGATAATTACAGTTGTTAGTAGGATTGTTATAATGATTGTCGATTTCGAACCATGGTCAAATGTATTACTCAATGTCACATTTACTGGTAGGTAAATATTTTATAAATGAGTTTCCTTCGGCCATGTTATTACATCTATAGAATTCTACTTTGAAAAATATAATTTCAAAACAAAACAAGTTTTCAAATAGATAATTTGATTATAACTGTATGAGAAATAGACTTAGAATGATGAAGTTTAGGTATTTACCGCCTTCAAATTTGAAATCCAGGATAAAATATCGCCCTTTTCTAATTTAGATATCTCAATGCTTGCTTGTTTTAATATTTCAATACCGTCCTCGGGATACGAATCAAGAATGACTATCCTACCAATTCCAACACTAATAGCCATCTTACTGCATTCTAGACAGGGTGAAAATGTTGAATAGAGCGTGGAACCTTTAGTACTGCCTGTTCTAAAAAGCGCACACTGCATTATCGCATTTGCTTCTGCATGAGTACAGTAACACCTTTCTAGATTTTCACCAGATTTTATTTTGTTATTCTGCTTGTCAAGGCATCTTGGGCAACCTCCATCGAAACAGTTTTTGATACCAGAAGGTGTGCCGTTATATCCTGTAGCTATTTGTCTATTGTCTTTAACTATTACACAACCAACTTGACGACTCAAACAATTTGATCGTAACTTAGCTACCTCTGCTTGAAGCATAAAATACGTGTCCCAATTAGGTCGGCTTGCCATCTTCTAAAGAGGGGATTTATGAATATTTAACATAATCGCTGGTTAAAATTGAAACAAAAATTTGTTTCAGCTAAAAATACCATCATTATTTTTCAAAACTTTCAACAGGACCGGAGAGCCCCATTTCTCTGAGGAGTCCCTGAAATTCTTCCTTGTCTCCGTTAACAATGATTCTAATTCTCCCTAGACCACTTTTTCTTAAAATGTTCTGTGATTTGAGATAATGTTTAATTTCTTTTACTGCATTAACGGCAGGATCAATGATCCTTATTGAAGGATACATTGATACTAGATGTGATTTTATGAAAGACAAATGCGTACTTGATAATACCAGGACATCTAGATTTGTGTCTTCCATCCCTTTAAGTATCCGCGACAAGCAGTCAGATGTGTAATTATTATCTTGAAGGAAAATTCCTTTCTCAACTATTTGTATTATTTCTGATGCATCGAATTTAGTAACAAAAATGTCTTGAGGTACATCCGACTTAATTTGTTCGTCTAATTGTTTGCTTTCTATGGTCGCTCTTGTGCCAATTATTCCAATATGTTTCCGTTTTGTAATTGTTGAAGCCTCTTTCAGTGGAATAGAGACACCTATAACGGGAATATGGCTCATGGATTTTATCTTGTTCAATATTTGAATGGAAGGAGTAATAGAAGCAACTACAATTATCTTTGGAGCAAAACTTATGAGGATTTTGATGGTTTCTGCCATTATTTGCTCCAGTTCATGCGTCGATTTTTCGCCGTACGGAAAATTCTTTTTATCGGCAAAATAAATAATATTTTCTTTTGAAATCTGACTCCGTAAAAGTCTAATCACAGATAAAGACCCCAATCCAGAATCAAAAACTGCTATAGATTTGGTGTGTGTTATCAAGTGTCATCTTATTAATTGCTATCCCAATTTATATCATAATAAGCACACCGCTCGATTGAAGATATTTACTAGGATTTTCTAAAATCTAAGGGCATGTGTGGGCCTGTGAAGGCAGAATAGAATTGACCCACCGTGTAATAACATGGTTACTTAATTCCGTCAATAACCAACTCCCCTTTTCAATATTAGCTACTATTCTATATCTAATTTTTCATATTGCTGTAGTAATCGTAGGATGTTTAGTGCTATTATCGTCTTAGCAGCTTCCTTGGAGTCCATACCCTTTATTTTCACCATTATATCCTGATCTTCATTTCCTGCCATTTGAGCCAAAATTGGATGTCTTTCCTTTATGTTCTTAGCCAAGGTATCAACATCTATTACTGCTGTCAGATTACCTTGTGTAGCGTTACCCTGTGTCGTATTATCCTGTGTCGTATTACCTTGCCCGTATGACACCTTTGTAGGGTTTATAATTAGTGCGGAAGAAGCGATTATTGCGATTGTTAAAGCCATAATTGATAGTTTTGCGATATTATGTTTTACCATATACTAGTTCAGGATTTTATATTTTATATACAAGCTAAAAGTTTGAAGAAATTAGTCTAGTAGCGAACTCTTCCAAGACCTCGAATCTTTTGACCAGATCATTATATTTCACTATTATACCAGACTCGCGGTGTTTATTTTTAGCATATTCATACCGGACTAATACACCCAAATATTGATATGATAATGACTGTGCCAAAGCAATGTCCCTTTTTTTTACCAGGCATAATAACGACTTTCTTAGTAATATCCTTACCCGATCGAAGTTGTTCTTCAGTAATCGGCGAGGAACTAAGTGACTGCTGTGTCCTCACTAGTTTGGCAGCGATATTTCCAGTATTAGTGACAACAACTTGAACGTAACCACCATTTTCATTTCTACTTATGTCACTAATATCCAATCATGGTCTTAGTGTAGCTTCAATCTCTTCCTGTGTTAGTTGTACTGTTTCTTAGTCTGCCTTGATTGTTTCCAAAGAAAGAACAAAGCAGCCGCTGTCGCGCCGCTTCCCATTAACCCGGCCCAAGCGAACACATATGTCCAAGGATCTTCTATCAATATACAGTTCGATTTCTTATTAGTTTGCTATATATTGTTTCATGTCCAGGCGGCATGCCTCGCACCTTAATACTATTCTGCATTTATGACCCGTGAGCATGATCTCGTGCAGGTCCATTATATCATAAGACTGATGGCAATATTCACAATGTTTCCAACTGCTATAATCATTCATTGTAAGATTTCAACCATAGGCATTCTTACCGGTTTTACTTGGTTGAGATGATGGAGGTTGATAATCTGAGCCACCTCCCTTAATGTAACCACGAGCAACGGCTTCCTGCCTTAATTCTGCGCGAACCTGAACAGGAATGTATTCACCAGACCAAACATAATCAAATGTGTTATTTGAAAATCGCTCTAACGTTTTTTGTGCATTGACGTCCGGTTCAACCCTTCTTGCTTCTTGTGAAACCTCATCTTTCACTATGAAATTTAGCAAGTCATTGGCTCTCTGGTCGAATAACTCTTTGGCGCTGTCCTTATTCCACTCCTTGAGATAGATGGTTTCAGTCCCAGAAGGCCCTAAGCATATCTTCTCAAATTGCTTTGTTTTTAGGTCTATCGTATCAAGTTAAGATAAGACTTTATGAGCTCTTCGTCGACGATTCCCTGTACTACTTTTGGAGTACCGTTTGATAATCCAATGTCCATAGCCACTGCACTTAATGGTACTTCAAAATTTGAAATAATATCTCCATTTTCAGTTTCAAATATTTTTTGGATGCTCCCGTTTGTAATTTCATAACAACCAATCTTACTTATCCTTCTAAATCCTGCTGCCCCTATTCTTCCTCCTGCAGAGCCTCGTGATTCTTCAACACCTAAAATGAATATGGTGTTATCATTTTTTTTACTCAGATCAATATCATTTTTACACACTACTATTTTTCTGGACCCATCGAGGAACACTGAGTCCAATAACTGGGGATTATCTTCCATGGTAATTGAAATATTCAGAATTGCAGAAATATATCATTTTTGATATCTCGGGTAATCTGAACCTTCTAATTATTTTCAAAAATCATTATTTTTTATTTTTCGTATTAATTCTAGTATTGTATCAACATCGTTGGCTTCGGGAAATTTTTCTAGGTATAGATTAAAAAACTCTAGCGCTTGTGAATAACTCTTTTTGTGTAAAAACACCATTCCTTTATCTCTAAGACTGTGTTGGTCATCTCTGTTGATATCCAATACCATCTCATTAGCAAGTTCTGCACTATCCAAATCCTGACATTCGAAAAAGCTCGTCTTCAAATTGTTTAACATACGTATCATTACATCTGGATTTGATGCCTTGGCCACCAATTTTCGGGTTAACGCAATATTCATTTTAGGATAAAAATGATCCAATAGTTCTTTTAGAGAGTAATCGTCCATTATTCTACCCTCGTTAAATGGATCAATTATTATCTCATTTTCTTCATCATCCAAAACATATTTTACCATAAAATGGGACGGAAAATTTACTGGATAGAGCGTAAAGTTTAATGAATTGGCCAATTGAATGTATAGTATCGACAAGGTAATAGGATTTCCCGTCCTTCTCTTAATCACTGTATTGAGCAAACTGTTTGAAGGATTGTAATAATCATCTCGATTTCCCTTAAAGTTTTCAACCTTATACAATTGATGATTTATTTTCTCGATCAATTGAGTAGGTCTAAATTCAGATGAGTTTTTCCCAGACTTTGCAATTTTTCTGCCGATATCACCAATCTTTGACAATTCATCATCAATAACTAAATTATCATATGCAACAATGCGTGAAATGTGTAGCGCATACTCTGCCAATTTTGAAGGATCGTTTATCGCCATTTTACTGACAACACTGGAATGCCAATCTTTCAGTGCTGTTTCGATTTTTTTAGTCATTGATTAGTTGAATTATTGTAAGCTTGAATATATAATTTTGATAAACAGATAAAATGAATGCTATGAAAAACTTTAATTTTACTTGACCGAAATATTGAAGGAAATTTAGAAAATTGACGGAGTGTAGTCGATACATTTAACTTTTTATTCATAAAATATGGTATTTTGAGGAATATTACATTTGATCCACTTTGCTGAAGTAAAACGAGAACATCTAAAAGCATCATATAGGATCGCTGGATATCCTTCATAGATGTGACTTTATCTAGCAACAGAAATATCAAATCAATTGCAGGCGAGATTGAAGGTGTTGCCTATTGCCAATCTAATGTCCGTCGAGATCAAACAACTTCGGCTAGATGTAAGATCAGTGAGTGTTTAGAATCAGGTTATAATCTAAATTAGTGAGATTTACAACAAGATAATTTACTCATTTAGAGAACCTTTTATAACACAATTGTCGTGGGAAACCTCAGGTAAATCAGATATCGCTGGGAAAATCCTACACATCTCCTCGTGTTTCTTTATGAATACAAGTCCTGCCTCTGCGGTCCTGTATAAACCTGTGATCTCAGAATACTCCATTAATTTCCTATCGACGGCAGTCATCAAATAACGTGTTAGCTGAGAATGTGATACTCCCGCATTTATCATGATAGTAGTTTTGTATTCCCAATTTGAAACTGCCGCATTGAGGATGGCAGCCATTATTTCGATCTCTGAACGATTCTTCATTTTAGAACATGAAGCTAGTTGCAGATTTGGATAAAAACTAAGTAGATAAGTATGACTATTTTCTGGATTGATAAATATTGACAAAGTATGTCTGTATTCTCATAAGCAGGCTACCATTTCACATATTTCGATGTAAATGGAATTGATCAACAATAGTTAATTCTTTGTCCATCCTTGTCTCTATAAGAGGTACCAAAATCCAGCATCTTTGAAAGTTGTCTTCCACTAAAAACTGTTCCATCCTGACAAACCAGCGAACCATCAAGACAACAACTTCCACAAATACCTATTCCACATTTCATATATCTCTCCAGACTTGCCTGGACGGGTATTGAATTTCCATTGGACAAATCAACAACTTTTCTCATCATCAGTTCAGGACCACATGTAAAGACGCAATCAAAAGTATTCTCGTGCAATACTTTACTCATGACTTCGACGGTCGTTCCTCTAATTCCATAACTACCATCATCCGTACAAATTTTTAGTGATGAATCAGTGTCTTGAATGATTTTTCTTGCGATATTCTCAAAGAAAACTTCGCCTTTTGTTCTTGCGCCTATGATCACAGTACTCTGAATTTTCAACTTCCTTGCATAGGAAGCCAATCTCAATAATGGCACGAGTCCTGTTCCCCCTCCTACCATCAATATTTTTTTGTAAGTTTTTTTCAATGTGTAACTGTTGCCGTATGGACCTCGTAAACCAACATGGTCACCAGTATTCCGCTCAAATAACGCAGTGGAGCCAACTCCAGATTTTCTTATTGTAACTGCTGCGTAACCATCCTTAGAATTTATCATCACACTCATTGGAATCTCCTCGACGCGGGGAATCCATATCATTAGAAATTGTCCTGGTTTCGCAGTGTGGCTCAAACTATCTTTAAAAACCAAAGTTTTGACGGTAGGAGTTTCGACAATAGTCTGCTCAATCCGAACTATTCTCCTGTTATCAATATTTGTGGGCAATTCCTATTATCTCGCTAATATTCTTCATTCCTTTCTTTTCAACATAATTTTTTAAATCTTTAGTGATCCGATTAAAAATTTTAGGGCCATTAGATCCTAATACGCTACCTATTTGCACAGCAGATGCCCCTGCCATCATGTACTCAATGACATCCTGCCACGACGAAACGCCACCACAACCTATCACAGGCGCCTTAATATTTTTAGAGATATCATAGACACATCTGACTCCGATCGGTTTTATTGCCGTTCCTGATAGTCCGCCGACTCTATTACTCAGAATTGGCATCATTGTTTCTATATCAATAGTCATTGCCCTTAGTGTGTTTATCGAGGTGATGATATTAGCCCCTGCATCTATTGCCACTCTTGCAAGTTCAACAACATCAATCGATCCAACACCCACTTTAACTGAAATTGGCTTTGTGGTATTCATCCTTACGGTCTTTACAATCTTGTTTACCGCCTCTGGATCGTCACCGACTTCCATACCCATTTTGGAAACATGAGGACAGGAGAGGTTGATTTCATAACCCAAGATGCTCAATGAATCGAAAACTTTGACCATCCTTGAAAATTCCTTTTCAGAAGAACCGACAAGGCTAATCATTATTGGGATTTTCTTATTTTTAGATAATTCCTTTGAAAACGCATCAACGCCAGGATTTGACAGTCCTACTGCATTTAGATAACTCCCACCCCCGATTGGAACTACAGTCGGGTTTGGATATCCTTTCATCGGATTCACACTGATGGACTTGGTTACAACGGCGCCTATGTTCTCATTATACAGCCTTTCGAAAATACTTTGAGATATTCCGAGAATCCCTGAAGCAAGCATTGTTGGATTCCGAAGATGTATTTTATCTATTTCAACAGAAAGATTATAGTTTTTATCATTATTATCCAAGTATAGCTAAATAATTTGAATCATGGTTATTTAATCTAAATTATAGCCTCTGTATTTATGTTTTAACATCGATTCAGATTTTTTAGTCGCTATACTTCATAGATAACTAGTACAGAATAATTTACATCTGAATTTTGTCTTGCGTCCTGCAAAAGTTTTGATGCAGAGGAAAATTTAATGTCAATAAGTCTGAATGTGCTGCCATGTTGCTTCGTCATGTCCTCCATAAATTTATCGATATTGTCCGTTACCGAGATTAACTTGTCAGATTCAAAGCCTATTGTCCGTATCATTTCGAATCTTTATGATCTAGTGCTCAAATGCTTTATTTGTCTTGTCCCTCTCCCGCAGGTGATATATGCATTAAATCAATATTTTGCCTATGATGCAATTATGGGTCGAACTATTCCTTCGTATAGACTTGCTGCAGAAAGAGAAAGAAGAAAGTGGAAAATATTTAGACAAGAATTTGACTGCTGGTGGGATCTGTTGTCACTGGGCTTCATGGCTCAATGCCCACCCACCAGTATCCTTTACTTATTAGAATCGTATAAAATATTTACCGTTATTATCGGCTAACGGCGATGACAATGGATTCGTAGACGAGATATTCGGAACTAATGTACAATAGCCTAAAGAAGTAACAAGTAACAATATATCGTTACCTAAAACATCTTTTTCTTCAGTTAATA
>JASKBU010000043.1:0-13789 GCA_033272285.1 Nitrososphaeraceae archaeon | reverse complement strand
TATTCATAATTTTGTCTTAAGATTTGCAGATTTGTTATTTAATCTAACCTTCGTTCATTTTCTTGTTGAGTTATTTCATATGCGCCATCCGAAAGAGTATTTAATTTTATCTTGCAATTTCTACATTCATAGTAATTAATTTGCTGGTCGTGCATTATAGAACCATTCAACCAAACCATCAGTGTACCGCATTGCGGACAATTCATTGTCATTACATTGGATTAGTTATTCTCACTAATATTTATTTTAGTTAGTATATACTATGAAAATTAATTTAAGTCACAATCTACGGTACAGTAGATTTGTGCAAGAATTAGAGCAAAAAGATAGGATTGTTTTATTCGAAGAATCTCTCAAATCCAATGCAACTAAGGTAAATATAGATATTATCTAAAGAAATATTTTGAGTTTATAGATCGTCAGGATCCTTTCTTTGGTAATGAGAATAGGACAATTGAGCAAAAGATAATCGAATTTATTATATCATTAAAGTAACTGCAAAAAAGTTATTTTGTAATACACAATCACGTCGCACCTGTATTAACATTTTATTTTATGCAATCAACGATATTGTGTTAAATGTTAAAAAAAATGTTTGTAGTCGCAAGAGCGCAATTAGTAAAACTTGCAGAAAAAGGACCGACATTTAAACCACAACTTACCAGATAATAGTAACTTGAAAGTTTTGCAGTACCGCCAGATAATCCATATGATATTTGTCACAAAGTTATCGGTCTTGATATTAAACGTAAACTTACACGTAGAGAAAAAGAATTGGATCTCTTTTCATAATTCCGTCAATCAACTGCCTCAGCAGCGGGCTACTAGTATTTATTTCGGAATTTTTTTGCAGAATTTTTAAGGGTATTAATTGCGATATAATGATTATGGAACAAACTCATATGATAAAGTCAACGGTCGCAATGAGTTTAATGGTTGCCGTCGCTCTTGCGAATGCTAGTTTACTGACTATGGTTAACGCAGAATCAACGGAACCAAAGGACATTTTTAAAGTAATTGTCTCTTTGTCGGGCATAACAAGTTCAACTAAGGATATTCTGATTTTAGTAAATGTTAAAGATCGAACAAAGTCCGAACTGTTCAATGCTGAAAATCCACAAATCGAAGACATAAATAAAGTAAATTACACCATAACGTTTCCTGGCTCAGCTATTGATGAGGGAGATAAGTATACAGTTTGTATCATGACCGTAAAAAACTTCAAACTTCAGTGTGATGATGCGAATAATTCTCCGTTAAATAGACCTGAATTTGTAGACATTAATTTAT
Source organism: Nitrososphaeraceae archaeon (assembly GCA_033272285.1). GTDB lineage: Archaea > Thermoproteota > Nitrososphaeria > Nitrososphaerales > Nitrososphaeraceae > TA-21. The sequence continues at coordinate 12,499 of JASKBU010000043.1, read as the reverse complement.
CAACGGGAGATTCGGATAAAGAAGAAAAAAGTAAAGACGATAAGAACGCCTGAAATTAGGATAACCACATTCTGGTCGTCAATACTATAGTAACTAGAAACTGAAGGTTTTATGAAAGAACCAAAATTTACTGGCATTGTAATGTGATCACCAACTCCTCCGACCATTTCTAATTATCAAAAATAAATAAATCACAAGAAGACGGAGACCGGTTTTTCTATGAAGTTTATTGTAAATTGGCCAAATTTCTAATTAATGTATAAAAATCTGGGTATTTTTGTTTTATTAATACTGAGATAAATGCTAATATATGCAAATATCCTAAATATCATGAGCAAAAAAGCAATTGAGTGTTCCCTTGGAGCCTCGTAAGAAGAAAAAACAACTTGGCCTATTATATGACCAATTAGTATTAGAAAAGTTGATGAGGTACTACGGGTTTGAGAATAAAGAACAGTTAGTAAATTATTTGAAATCCCAGAATTTACAGGATTAGTATTTTTTAACAGAAACCAGAAGTTTTCATTGAAAAATTTAAGTGCTATTAGATATAACTTATACATATGGAAAAAACAAGAGAGAAAAAAAATCATTATGATGATGAAACTTTAGCAAGGATGAAAAAGTATTATAAAATTGACGATCATACTGATCTCTTGCGATTTATAAAGACTCATGGATTGAAGGATTATAATTTCCAAATAGACGATTCATAGTATCCAATTAAGAATCCTGAATTGGATATTTTGTCACGTTTGTAGTAACGAAATAAAACAAATGAACATCAAAAAAAAGGTATTGGTTATAGTAATAACCTTTTTCGCAATAATTGGAATTCTTTTCGCCGTTCTAATAGGTATATATTATTACATGAGTTACATAATGCAGCAAGAAATTCGTGAATCGATGTCTGGGTCGGTAGCCCAAATCCTAATCTTAGCCCACCATGAATTAAGGATTTAAGATAGCAAGCGCTTTAGTGAGAGGGAGACTAATCAGACTTACGGAGGATAAATAATTTAAACTTCTTCAAATTTTTCGCAGGGACATAATGCGCAGGAACTGTCCATAAGGTCTCCCGCCGACTTTGGATGAAGTGGTGAATAATGGTCATTACTACTGTGATGGCACAATGGATTTGAACAAATTTTAGCGCCTCCAATGTCTTTTTTTGTTCTTATTTTCAATTCGATACTAACATAATTTAACTTTAAATTTAAATTATTTGATACTATACGCACGAAGCGCCAAACAAAGGGCATCTAACGCATCATCGTAAACTGAAACATTTTTGTCCAAACTCAATTCTTTTGCCCAAGCGGTACGTAAAGAAGTAATTAATTTATCATGTTTTTGTGGTATCGCTAAATATCCTTTTGTTACCATTACATGCAAATGGCTTAGTAGTTGTTTATGTTCTGTTGATAATGATATAGTAAGATTGCCATAGTTTCGGGTGATAAACTTCTATTATCATAATCGGGGTTTTCACCAAAAACGACTGCTTGTCCTAATTAGATTTCTGTGACTATTTCTTTAGATAATATCTATATATTACCTTAGTTGCATTGGACTTGAGAGACTCCTCAAATAAAACAATCCTATCTTTTTGCTCTAATTCTGGCACAAATCTACTGTACCGTAGACTGTTAATTAAATTAATTTTCATAGTATATACTAAATAAAATAAATATTAGTGAGAATAACTAATCCAATGTAATGACAATGAATTGTCCGCAATGCGGTACACTGATGGTATGGTTGAATGGTTCTATAATGCACGACCAGCAAATTAATTACTATGAATGTAGAAATTGCAACATAAAATTAAATACTCTGTCGGATGGCACATATGAAATAACTCAACAAGAAAATGAACAAAGGTTAGAATAAATAACAAATCTGCAAATCTTAAGACAAGGTTATGAATTTAGATAACCAAAAGTTGTTAAAGGAAAAAATAAAAAAAAGAGATGGTATCATCGTTCTTCCTGGCGTATTTGATGCGCTAAGTGCAAAAATCGCCCAGCATGTTGGATTTGAAGCGATGTTTCAGACAGGATATGGATCTGCCGCTTCGCTATTGGGCTTGCCTGATTTTGGGTTTTTAAACGCGGGTGAAAATATTGACAATGCCAGAAGAATAATCAGAGCTGTTGATGTTCCGGTAATAGTTGATGTTGACACTGGATATGGCAATCCCCTTACTGTTTGGAAAGTAGTAAACGATTTGATTGCGTACGGTGGATCTGGAATATTTCTCGAGGACCAAGTTTGGCCAAAAAGATGTGGTCATATGCAAGGTAAAGAAGTAATTGCCGCCGATGAATATATCCAAAAACTACGAGCTGCACTTGCAGCCTCCGCAAATAAGGAATTCACTATAGTTGCAAGAACAGATGCTCGGGCACCACTAGGTCTCGACGAGGCAATAGAAAGAGGTAAAATGTATTACAAAGAGGGAGCAGATGTTGTGTTTGTGGAAGCGCCCCAATCCGAAGACGAGCTCAGAGAGATTCCTAAAAAAATTAACGCCCCGTTGCTGGCCAATATGATAGAAAATGGTGTTACTCCTACATTTTCTGCAGATGAGCTAAAATCTATGGGTTATAGCATGGTCGTATTTCCTCTTTCTGGTTTGTATGCATCTGCATTTGCAATGAAGACAATATTTTCAGACCTCAAAAAAAATGGTATAACTAAAAATTCTAGAGATATCATGCTCGATTTTAATGAATTCAATGAGCTTGTTGAATTATCAAAATTTATGCAAATGGATAAAAAATATCAAAGTTGAACCCTGATCCGGTAAGAGATTGCTTCAATATCAATTTTGTCTCTTTAAAAAAAGTTTAGAAAATCATTATTATTAATATCATTAATCAATTCGCTTCAAATGATAAAGCGAGAAATCTGTATTGTTGTAAGATAGCGTTTGCAAATAATTTTCCGGCATTTTTGTTTCTTTTCGAGAATTTATTTCTAACAAGTACAATTCGCTATATTTGTTCGACTCTAAAAGTCTGGTGTTGTTATCAGCGAACAGAAAAGTTCTTCCTTTTAATTCTATCTCCATCCAACCTCTCAAATGCTTGCTACCCATTATTACTGAACCCTCCTGAGTATGATTGTTTATCCATTCAATTGCCGACAATAGCGATCTTGATTCAGGTAAAGATATTGAATTGGATTGCATTGTCAATGGACCGTACTGGCTTATATAAGGATGGAAGATCCCGTAGATGTTAAGATAAGAATTATTTGGACTCATTGCAAAAGCTGATCCGAGAAATATAAACGGAATTAGAATCACAAGATAGTTGTTTAATTTTTTATTAGAAATTGCAAAATATCCTTTTTCGATTAATAATACAAATCCATATCCAGAGAATAATGAGAGAAAAATGCTGAAAATGGTAATCCATCTATCAGGCAAAAATGCAGATGTATTTGGAAATACGACCCATGAAAATGAGGCCACTAATGAAATGAAAAAGGGGATCTTGAAAATATTCATTGTTGATTTCGATTTCAATACACCCACTACTCCTGCAGGTAACAAAATAGCATTCATTACCAAAAACAGTACAATAAGATTTACGGGATTATAGAATTCATTTATTTTATATTTATTCCCTGCCAGTTGTAAATTAGTTGAAATAGGATCAAAATTTGTAATAAGAAAGAAACCAAATACTATTATGATGAAAATCGCAATAGATCCTAGTATTCTATCTCTTCTTATAATCGAAGAAATTATGAGACTGATAGAGAATAGAAAACCTATCATTCTATCTGCAAGTACAATAAGTATACCCAATGGGATAATAACTGCTAACATCTTTCTATAGTTTTGAGATTTTTCAATGTAGTATAAACACAAGAACGCAAGAGTAATGGCAAATAAATCTTTGTGAAGATCCCACGACGTTCTCAATACTGAAAACTGGAATATTACAAATATTGACAAGAAGACACTTTGTAGATTATCAAGATGTAAGAGTTTATTTGCTATTGAAAGTATAACTAGCGAAAATAATCCGTATAAGAGTACTACTGCAGAAGTTATAACAATTCTTGGATCCACATTCATTGTTGATGATATTGTGTGGAGTAATGATATGTACAAGGGGAATTGATTTGATATTGTTGCGGAATAATCATCAAAATTTTTCAATATAGGTAAATAATAGTTAATTACGTCGTATCCAATCGGATATGGATATGCTAATATTTCTGGAATAAGTCTAAGTACCAGTGCTACTGAGAAAACAATTAGATAGGAATATTTGTTAATGCATGTCAACTAGTTATTCAGTTACCCCGGTTTGTGATCCTTTAACTTTTCCATTTGTTGTCTGTCCATTTGTTGTCTTGGCTTATTCATTTATTTTCTCCACTAGGATAAGTTTATTCATAAAGAAGCTACGCCTCTTACTGTTATTATTAAGCTTGAACCTGACTCAGTTAACGTTTGACAAAGCTCGAAACTAGAGATCAAAGATAAAATAGTCTCCCTACGCCTCCGTAGCATAAGCTAATTTGGGTCAGTGAATCGCTAATTTAAGATTTCTTGATTATTTTACTGGAAATTTTAGAATTTCTAAAGATCGCATTTTAATTGGATAAATTTGGTAAGCTTGAAGAATCAGTTAATTGAGATTTTAAGAGCCTGTAACCCAAGTAATTTATTGTAGGGAAATATCATTACTTTTTGTTGATTGATATTCGAAATATGCTGACCTTGCGATATGATCCTACTATAGAAATTAAGACATTAGTCCCCAAACTTGTTCCAGACCAAGTTAGAATTAAGAGAAACGAGACCTATCCATCTTCAAAAGAAATAGAAAAGGAATTGAGACAAATCATTAACAATAATATTTCCAAATTTGAGTCAAAAACAATTTCACTTGCATTAAGTACAGGTGTTGATTCCAATCTAATACTATCTTTAATAAGGGACGAATATCCTAAACTAGATATCAAATGTATTTCTGTTAGTTTTGATGAAACTAGCGAAGCGACCTACGCTAAGAAAATTGCTGAATCAAAGGATACAGATTTTTATAACGTTACTGTAGACAATCCACTTAAAGATTTACCATCTTTGATTAGCATAATTAAAGAACCAAGATGGAATTTATATCAATACTATTTTATAGAAAAGTCCAAAAAATACTCTAATATTTTATTTACAGGTGATGGCGGAGATGAACTATTTGGTGGTTATACTTTTAGATATACTAAATTTCTAAAATTATTTAATGAAGGAGACGATTGGAAACAACGTGTGAGGCATTATCTAGAATGTCATGAGAGGGATTGGGTTCCAGATCAAGAAAAAATTTTTGGAGAAAATATTAAATTTGATTGGTCCTCAATCTATAGAATATTAAAAGTCTATTTTGATAATGATTTGAACCCATTGGATCAAGTTTTCTTAGCGGACTACAGTGGTAAACTAATTTATGATTTTGTTCCTACCAATGACAAGTTTTTTAATTATTTTGGAGTAACTGGCCTGTCACCTATCTTGGATGATAAGATTATTGACATGTCATTCAGGATTCCTCCCTCAATCAAATTTAGCAGGGAAAGTAACATGGGAAAAATACCGTTAAGAAAGATCCTATCACGTCTTGATACTAAGAACATAGCTGATACAAAAATAGGTTTTGGTATGGATTTGAAAAAACTTTGGATAACTAATGCAAAAGAAATTGTAGTATCGACTTTGTCCAGCGCCAGTATTTTTCGTGACAAAATTATAAGCCGTGATTTTTATGATCGGTCAATTAAAAGGATAGAGGAGACAAGTGATCTCAGATACATAAGTAAAATGTTACAACTATTAAGTCTTGAAATATGGTATAAAATGTACATAACATTTGAAGTAAGTTCAAGATATTCCTTGTGAATTTCACAGCTCATCAGTTTGTTTGTTTTTTGGATTCTTAAGTTCAAACTATAACATCGGTCATACATGATCTATATCGATATAAAGGAAAAATCAAATCAATTTGTACGCATCCATAATCTTTTGTTCATGTTTCTCCCAGAATAGATTCTTTCTAGCATAGTTGAATATTTTCAATCTTCTCTCATATAGTTCATCAGTGTTTGATCTAAAATACTCTAATTTTGAAGCCAAGTCATCATAATCTTCAAATGTTAAACAGTTATCTTCCAAAGTGTTAGCAACAGATCTAAGGTCGGAAGTCAACATGACAAACAATCCTGCATGTGCATACTCGTATGCCTTGTTTGGATTCAAAAAGGGGTGAGACCAGTGTTTCTTCCAAGGTATCAATCCTATGGAGTTTCGGATCATTTCAGAAAACATTTTGTCCCTTGGAAGGAACCCAGTTGCCTTGTATTTTTCCGATGATTCCGCATGCTCCCATCCTATGATTGTCAAATTTCCAATGTCATTGTCTGCAAATAGGTTGGTTAATCCTGAGATATCCCTGTTAGTAACCTGTTTATGTTTGCTGTCACCTCCCGCATAAACAGAAGACAAATGCCCATGGGCTTGTGGTTCTTTAAACGAAATTTCTGTTTCCAGAGGGAAATTAGGTACCACAATTATCTCTTTGGTTTTCCCATCACCCGCCTCTCTCAACTCATTTGCAATCTGTTCTGAGACAGTTATCGTTGGTACTGAAAGAACCAATTCCTTCTCCCAGTTTGTCCAATTAGAAATGCTTTGCCGCGAGATGAATGATAATTTCATATTTTGCTTGACTCTGTCAAATCCAGACTTTAAATTCGTGGTGTTTTGGAGATGGATATTCTCCGCATTTACTCGTGAGAGCATCCTAAAGTACTCATGGTCATCAAACACTGCAGGAAGTCCGAGATCATGTGATATTTTGGCGGAACCAATATTGTGTGAATGTATAATATCGGGCCCTAATTGTTTCACCAATTTTTCAATCTGCTTTTTGACACGATGATAATAATAGGGAATGCCTACCATAGCACCGGCAGTCCAATTGATCCGATGAATTTCCGAAAATATAGTAGATTTAGCATCGTTGTTCAGGCGTCCACCAAAAAATACTTCATGTCCGGCTTTTTTTGCTGTTAGAGCAGATTTTTCAACCCTCCAGTCCGGAAGTCCATCATCAGATAGGTGAAGAATCCTCATTCTATCATCCTATTGCTAAAACAGTACAAGTTTGTATGCGAAAAAGTCTACAGTACGATAACAAATATGACTTTTGATTTATTACTACAATTATTAGAATTTACCGAAATATCAATAATGGATAATCGAATTAAATTATTCTTGAGTCTTTCCCAGGTTAGAATATTACATTTTTAAAAGAGACAAGTATTACTGCGATTAAATGCAAAGATTAATCTTTGATGTCAAGGAGACAAAAAAGTTATGAAAATTCTCATAACTGGTGCAGCGGGTTTCCTGGGCAGTCACCTGTCTGAAAAGTATGTTCTAGATAAACATCTGGTATACGGAGTGGATAATTTGATGAATGGAAACCTCAACAATGTCCGTACTCTTCTGCACAAAAAGAATTTTAAATTTATTCGTGGAGACATCGCCTTAAACGAAGTATATTCTAAATTACCAAATGATTTTGATGCCATTTTTCATTTAGCAGCTCAAATCCATGTTGATAGGTCAATCGTCAATCCCGAGGAGACTTTTAAAATTAATCTCGGTGGAACCCTGAAAATTTTGGAATTTGCCAGAATGAATGATGTTGACAAGATATTATTTTCTTCCACAAGTGAAGTCTATGGATCTGCTGAATATGCTCCAATGGACGAGTCACACCCGCTATCTGCAAAACATCCGTATGGAGTAAGTAAAATTGCTGCTGACAGATTATGTTATACCTATAATGAAACTTATGATCTTGGAGTAGACATTATTCGATGTTTCAATTTTTTTGGTCCCAGACAAAAAGATACAGGCTACGGAGGCGTGATTGCAATTTTCATAAATAGAGTATTACAAAACAAGCCCCCTATTATTTACGGTGACGGAAAACAATCCAGGGACTACATGTTTGTGAAGGATGCCGTGTACGCTTATGATACTGTACTTAGGTCCAAAGGTAATCCAGGTAAAAATGGGATAAACTTTGGTAGCGGTAAAGAAATATCCATAAAAGAAATTGCGGACATGGTTATCAAACATGGTGCAAGAGACAATAACTTGCGACCGATTCACGTAGAACCCAGACCGGTTGAAGTACAAAGGCTAATTGCAGACATTTCAAAAGCAAAGAAACTATTACAATTCAAACCAAAGATACAATTTGAGAAAGGCCTAGAATTACTTATCGATTGGTATAGAAACTACAAATCAGAGTTATGGCTGTATTAGCAAATTTCCCAAATCGACCATTCTTGATACTCAGATATGAGGGCCGATATTACAAAGGTTTCAAAGGCATATAATTGGAGGCCCACTATTGAGATCAGAAAAGGATTACGGTTAATTGTTGAGGATTCATCTAATTGAGTATTGTAAAATTATCAAGAATTAATCAATAGAATATTTGTTACCTCAAGTGCCAAGTAATAGATTATTAGACGATAGTTTAATTCAATAAACATGCGCATATTGCACATACTTGATGCAGCTGGCGTCGCGTGCATTTACGCAAAATATCAAAGCAAGCAGGGACATGATGCCAAGGTTATCTGGAACAGGGATATTTTGGACAAGTATGGAATTTATGATTTCTATAGAGATTATTTAATTAATGTAACCTATGAGAAATTTACTAAAACATGTCTCCAAGAAGCGGAAACTGCTGATGTGATTCACGTGCATGGCTACATAGATATACTGTTTGAGCTGCGAAAGAAATTCCACAGGCAAAAGAAGATAATTTTGCATTATCATGGAACCGACATTCGCGGATTAAAAAAACAAGAGCTTCCTCACCGATCACTGCTATCAGATACAATGATTAAACTCAAGATGTTTTATAGGAAAAAGATTGGACATACAAAAGCTCAGAAATTAGCTGATGCAGTATGTGTCTCTACACCTGATTTGTTACCATTGGTTAGAAGTGGTGGTATCCATATTCCTATTCCTATAGACATAGAACATTTTAGTCCAAATAATGATTCAAAGAGAGAGTTGAAAGATGCATTTACTATAAATTCCGAGGTAACAAACATAAAACGGGCCCTGGACATTTGCAAGAAGAACCAGATTAATCTCAATATAGAGGTAATTGACAGGACCAAGAATCCAATAATGTATGCGGGCATTCCTGATTTTATAAGAGGATATAGGACATACATTGATATCAGATATGTAAACGATATTATTTTAGAGAATTTAAGTAGTACAGCACTGCAATCCCTAGCTTGCGGGCTAAGTGTATTGGATTATAAATTACAATTTCGTAGCGGCCTGCCCAGCGAACATGATGCAGTAAACGTAGCTTCTCAATTGTCCAAAATTTACAGTGAATTGGGCATCCTCAAACTCTAAATTTGATGAACCAATGCGCACTTCAATTCTATATAGAAAATAATTCCCGTTTAACTTGCTAGTCTTATACTTTAGAGTAATTGCACTGTTATTGCTGATTATTGTTCCTCTTCGGAGATAACAACCAGCATTGTTGCCATGCCAAAAGGTTTTTGAATTTCATCAGATGGTTGGGCAGAAAAGTCCTGAATTCTAATATTTTTATATTCGCTTCTTTACAAAATATCTCAAAATCCTTTACAGACCAGAAGTGTAAATGTGTAAAAGATTGGCGTGGAACATACCCTCTTAACATCTGAATGCGCCATTTAATATACGCACTATTAGGGATAGTTACAATTACTCCTTTTGTTGAATGATTGATTGCATCATTCAAAATCTTTTGAGGATACGCCGTATGTTCAATTACCTCCAACAACAGTATGTAATCATAAAAGGTATCATCAGAAAGGCCCAGACCATTTGTAATATCTCGTATCTCTGTTGGTATTCCAAGCTGCCTTGCTTTTTCGCATGCTGTTGCTGAAATATCCAATCCAGTCACTTTAACATCTTTATTCTTTATCAAATATTGCGAAACTGTTCCGTCTCCTACTCCAACGTCCAGTACTGTTGCACCGGGTTCAATCCAGTCTTCCACTAGCCTAGACCTTGATAAATTACCCGTGTTAACAGTGGAGTGATATTTTTCATAATCTTCAAAGACTTCCGGAAATTCCATATTACTTTGAAATAGTGCCTTCCATGACTCACTTAATATACCCAACCCAAGTGATACTCCAAAGCGAGGAGCGTAGCGTGACCCCATCATATTGGTTGTGTGGAAGGGGATATTTGATTTAATGGATAACAATTCATCCAAGCGTAAAGAGTATCCAAGTGTTTGATGAAAAAAGCAACGCCTACTTTAATTTCATAAACTCATCAAATTTTGAATTGACAAGGAAATCTTATGAGTTCTACGTAGAGAAATTCTTGAATCACTACAGAACAGATTTAGAGTCTTTGCTGAAACTATGGCCGCATGATATCAAATCTTGAGGTGGTATTTAGTCAAAAAGAAAAGATATCAAAATCATATAAGAACCAAATACTTTCTGCACTAAAACATGTATGTGAAATGAATTATGTTGTCCTTAACTGGAAAAAATTAAAGAAATTTATAAAATCAGAAAAAACAGATAATGAAGCAAATGGAAGGTATAGGGTAATACTCATGAGGAAATAGAAAAGGAACTAGACTTTTGCGATCAAAGCATTAGGAAGCATCTTACTTTTGGCCTCCACTGGTACCAGAATAGGTGCAATGCATACTCTCAAACTCGAGGATTTATTAAAGATAGACGATATTTATAAAATAATTGATACGCATGAGATAATAAGAGAATATTTTACTTTTTGTACGCCCGAATGTGCCAGAGATAGATAATTAATCTGGATTCCACGGAAAGAGTCGGTGAAAAAATAACCAGTGATTCATATCTTAGGGTAACAACATTTAGTATTCAATCTGAAGGTTTCAAAAACTAAGCCATTAAACAGGTCGATCTTTGCAAACGATACTGAATGTCATATTAAAAATAGTGGAATCAGAGAGATGGGATCATGTTAACCGATTCAAATACGCGATTATGTGTACATAGTTAGATCAATTATACCAACTGATGTCATAGATCACCAATTTAAGTTATACTTGTAATAGGATCGAACAAATTAGAGATCCGTAAACGATATATACTCATCCGCTATTTTTAGTCGGGTACTTCATTTAGTAACGTATCAATTTCCTCCTGCGTTGGTTCGTCTTCACGTTCGAATTTAGCGCTTACTAATCCACTAGGTACATCAATCGAAATGGAGCTCCCATCATAATTAGTTATATATTGTTTTGGGATATAGTACATGTGAACGTTTGCAACACCTTCTCTAACTACAATAAATTCATTACCAACTCTGTCCACGTCACCTATGTCCACATTGTCAACAGTTCTCACATGCTTATGTATTACATCCTCCCACGGAATTTTTAGAATGTCACCTGTTTTTTCTCCCTTTAGTTCCAACCCAGGCTCCTTTGCCATGAATGGTATCACTTCATGATATGAAGTGTATCCCTCACCAGTACGTTCTGCCTCTTGAATTTCAGATGATAGCGGAGGGTCTTCCCTTTCATATTTTTCTTTGACTTCATCTTCCATTAGCAATACATATAGATCTTTGTCACGTTCTTTTATGTGAACTTTTGGAACGAAGTAGTGCTTATCACCATCCTTTAACTCTACGTACTCGGGTGTGATGCTTTTGATTTTACCCAAGTCTTTACCATCAAACGACTTCACCTTTTTGTCAATCAGTCTCTTACCGGAAATTTTTACCTTAGTCAATATGGTACAATACTTTATGCAATATTGGATTTAACGATTTGACTTATTAGCTTATATTCAATGTTGACCATGTATAATACATGCCCGAAGAAAATATAGCGGGGCCTATCGTTCTATGGAGTGACCTTAAGGAAAAAAAGGTAAAAACTAATGACGGCAAAAAACTCGGTAAGATTGAAAAAATAACTCAGAACCACTTTAGAATAGAGAAAGGATCTATAGGAAAAAAGAGTTTTTGGGTCCCAAAGAATTTCGCAGACGCTTATGACGGTGAGTATTTATGGCTTAGTAATAATGAGGAAGAAATTCGAGATAAATTCTTTTACGGAGAAGAGCCTTCCGCGGACGATCAAATACCTTCAGGTGAAGGTGTAAAAATAGTAAAAGAAAGGATGGTGGGAATGCCAACCAAACCCGAAGACTCATCAGAACGGTATAAAAACGTGCGAGACCTTAAGTAATTTCCTACTCGCATTTAATTGAACTTTATATCTAGTTAAATACCACGAGTGTTCATTTCATTACTTAGATATTAAAGACACATATAGTTTGGATTAGAAGTGTTACGGTTTAATCTTTCCTTTTTTTGGTATCCGACTAAAGCAATAATTCAGAGTTTTATCAAAGC
>JASKBU010000042.1:0-6609 GCA_033272285.1 Nitrososphaeraceae archaeon | reverse complement strand
TTGTCAATTTCTTGCTTGTTTTTGTTGATGAGTCCATACGCTTCTAAAATAGATTCATTTGATTCATTACCAAAATAATGAATATACTTTTGATGCATGTTTGAAGCAGACGTCCAACCAGCATGTTGTCTTAACGTATGTTCCTTTAGTATTTTTGATTTGTCAGTTAAAGAAGAATGTCTCATAATATATGGATTGAAAGGTTTTCGTAGCAAATCCTGAATCTTGGGTTTATCGTTAGGATCTAATAGTGGGTCTTTCAATAATGAGGGAAATGTTTTAGTTCGATATCTCTTGTACATGTGAAACAATCCAAAAATTGAAAGCGGTCTGCCAAATGACTTTTCATTAAATATCAAATATGCATTAGGGTTATACTTTTGAGGATGATTGTCAAGCATATCTTTGATGTAAGGTATGGAGTTAATCAATGGAATTGATCTACTGCCTGTTTTTCCATTTACAACAATTTCAGCATACTGTCTATCTCCCGCCATTTTGAAAACCAAGTCTTTAATTTATAATGAAAGAATTTCAGACGGACGACATGAAGTATCCCTTGCAATAGCATGATAACCTCTATCCCTCTTTGATGAACAATATTTCAAAAATAAGATATCATCATCCTGAGTCCACATATCGCTAGGTTTGTATGAAGACGTTTCTTTTCTCTTGAGTTGTTTTATATTAATTAGAACATCAGGTTTTGGTCTTTCTTTTGGTTCTATCTTTGGATAATAGAACCACTTCAAGAATGTACTTATTGTCATCAAATAAAGATTGTATGTTCCTATCCACTTGTGCATAGCATCTTGTGTTTCACTTTTTCTCACAGAATTTAAAAATAAAATAATATCATCCCTTGTAACATCATTGAAATTTTTTTTTACATATCTTGAAAATCGATTTAATGTATCGCTCGTTACGACTTGCGTACTTGTAGCAAGATTGGTTTCTGTCTTCCTTGCTTGAATGTAATCATTAATTATTTTCTGATTTTGTGTTACGTCATAAGAAATAATGGTCTGATCTGTACTTGCATTCATGAACAAACTATCAAATATGAATTATATATATTGAGTAGGGTGCTAACAATATATCTAAATATGTTAAACTTTGAATTTTAAGAGTTGGATTTCATTGAGAACTATATCAAAGCGGGCAGAATAGCTTCTGAAGTTAGAGAATATGCAAGGATACAGGATCATACTGGCAGAACTCTCAGTGACATATGCAATGACGTTGAACAACAGATATTCAAAAAAGGGGGAGAACCAGCTTTTCCTGTTAATGTTAGTTTGAACGACATTGCAGCTCATTATACTGCAGTACCTAACGATCCAATAACGGTCAAAAATAGCGATGTACTCAAGATAGACGTAGGAGTTCATATTGATGGATATATTGCTGATACAGCGGTGACAGTGAGTTATGATGCAAGATATCAAAATTTAATTGAAATTGCTCAAAAGGCTCTTGACGAGGCAATAAGTATTGCAAGGTCAAATACAAGAGTTTCTGACATAGGTAGGATAATAGAAAAAACAATCACTAAATATGGGTGTAAACCGATTCAAAACTTAAGCGGGCATTCTCTTGAACGATATACCATTCATGCTGGAAAGTCAATCCCAAACATTTGGACAATAGGACATTCTTTCAACTTGTCAATAAACAACGTTTACGCAATAGAACCATTTGTGACGACAAAGGATGGTCAGGGCATTGTTTACGAAGGCAGAGTCAGGAACATTTACGGGCTTGCTTCGCGGAAACGAACAAAGGACCAAAAACTAGACGAATTTCTTGAATATTTATGGAATAAATTCAAGACCCTGCCATTTGCTCTAAGATGGATTGTCAAAGAATATGAAGAAAAAGAGGCATTGTCGTTTATACAGACACTGATAAAAAAGAAAAATGTCCATGCTTATCCAATATTGGTCGAAGGGGCAAATAGAATAGTTGTTCAAGCAGAACATACAATAATTCCTCAAGAGTCAAATACAATAACGATTACAAAGTAAGCAAACAAAGTAGAGTTGGGCAAATGTATGTATCAATATGATGTTTCGCACAGCGTTATCTTGCTGAATTGTATATGTAATTGTAATAAAAATAATAAATACCAGTTTGAATTAATTTGTTATATGAAAGCAAAGACAGTTATCTACAGCGCATATTTTGCATTAAAACTTTGGTTTTACAGGAAAATAAAGGGCAAAAAGTCAAGGCCAGAAAAAGAAATTTCACTTTAACTGTCCAATTTTCTTTAACTCTCAAATCCAAATCGCTTAAAATCCCCATCGAATAATTAAATTACTTATGGTAGAGCCTAATATTTCAGAACTTACTGGAATATCTAACATATTTGATGATGATTGGACACGGACAATTTACTCTGTAGATGCAAGCCATTGTTGTGTTAAACCTATGGCAGTAAATTTCCCCTCAGACAAATACGAAATACAGAAAATATGCAGCTACGCCTATTACCGAGACATACCAGTAACTTGCAGGGGGGCTGGCACAGGGCTATTGGGTCAATCATTATCTAGTGGTATTATACTGGATTTTACTAAAAAAATGAACAAAATACTGGAAATTGGGAATAACTACGTCATCGCCCAACCAGGAGTTGTAAAAGCGGTATTAGATAAGGAGCTTGCAAAAAAGGCCAAATTTCTTCCACCTGATCCTACTAGTAGTAACTATTGTACAATTGGAGGAATGTTATCCAACAATTCAAGCGGTCCACATGGATTGGCTTATGGAAGTATGATCAATTACGTCCAGAATGTTGAGGTGGTATATGGGAATGGAATGTTGGGATATGCTGATTGTAATGAGTATGATGAAAAAGTTAGTAAAATGTTAAAATTTATTTCATCGCTCAATGTTGATTTAAAAAGTTATTACCCTAATGTGAACAAAAATTCAAGCGGATACCGTTTAGATGCTATCTTTGAAAAAAATAAAGTTAACCCCCAAAAAATATTCATTGCATCGGAAGGAAGTTTAGCAGTTGTGACGAGCAGTAAAGTGTCCATTCTGGACATTCCAGAAAAAAAGTGCCTTGTAATCCTTAGATTCGAAAATATATTAGATGCTGCTAGGGCAGTACCATCAATTCTTGAACACAATCCTGTTGCGATGGAATTATTGGATAGGGGGAGTATCTTGGACGGATGGAGCGGTGGTGATTCTGGAGATAGTAACGCATGCATTATGTTCGTTGAATTTTATGGCAACGATAATTCCATCTATGACAAAGTTTCGAATTTTGAATTTGCGATGCGTGATAGAGTGAAAATTCTTGAAAGTGGCTACGATCAAAAAAGCGTGGATAGGGCATGGAACGAAAGAAAGAATTCATTGAATAGCGCCATGAAAAAAGGAATCGGATCCAGAAAACCTGCGGGAATCATAGAAGACACAGTAGTGCATCCAGATATTCTATACTATTATCTTATCTTTCTTTTAAAAGCACTTGCCAAACACGATTTGGATTACGTGGTATATGGTCATGCTGGGAATGGGAATTTACACCTTCGGCCTTTTATGGAATTGGGTTCAAGTCGCTCTAATTCATTGATGCATATTCTAGCCTCTGAAGTTTTTAGCTATATCACTAAAGTACGAGGTTCCATTTCAGGAGAACATGGCGATGGAATGATCAGGACTAAATTTGTACCTCTGATGTATGGTAGAACAATGTATGACGTTTTCAAACAAATAAAATTTATATTTGATGATAAAAAAATCATGAATCCCGGAAAGAAAATATTGTAAGTGTTTTTTTTATATTCTAACGATTCTGTTGGCGACGATGGATTAATTGTAACTTTGACAACAGCATTTTTGAGATAAATACTATGGACTGGAATCAAGATTTTGTTTTCTTAGTTTGTACCAAGTACCAAATCTAAACATCAAGATACCTGCAGCAATAGTGAGCAGCGATATGACCAGAGTTTGAGGAGAAACCATACTCCTCAACATGCCAGGAGCTGACGAGGAATATTCGCATTCTGAGTTATTGATGCAAGTTTTGTTAACTGGAAAGATGATTATTACTAGAACAAGCAAAACCAAGATAAACGTTCCTGCTAATGAGCACACAGCCCCAGCTTTTATCACTCTGTCAATTTGCCTGATTGCCAATTATATTCAAAAAAGAACATTCAATTCAATTATTGATTCTCTTGGGATCTATTGTAACAAAGCTATAAGATTCATTTTTTGAAACTCGCTCAAATTTATTGTTGAAATACTGGAATGGAATCGTTTCATACACGTGTTTATCCCATAGTTCATGTACCATATCAAAATACACCTTCCGTTTTTCGCCTTTCATTCTTAACATTTCGTGAGTAAGAATATGAGAAATTTTTGCACAATTCTTATCTGCATAAAATTTCATTCGATCCAAATCCGTTTGGGGATCCTTAGATCTCTCCCAATAGGCTATTCCAAAATTCTCTGATGAATAACCCTCCGTTCGGCAATCAGTCCAAAATGGCTTGAAGTATGTAAGGTAAAAATGATAGGTCGTCTTATCTCTTTCAGAATGGTCTCTTGACAAATATGAAATTGACATCCTGTCAAATAACCTTCCGGGAATTACCGGAAGGATGTCGGCCTTTATCTTTACGCTAATGTCAAATGATCTTTTTATCCAATTATGGAAAAACCTTGACATCAAGGAAATATAATGCCAATCCTCATTTTGCAATCTAATCCAGTCCTCATTTTTTGCTACATATATGAAGAAGAGAGTAGGATTTTGCAATGTCCACAATTATTGCAAAATGTGCAAATAAATACTAATGAATGATGCAATTTTAATCTTGGCTTATTATTCAATTAGAGCCGTACATTATTGGAAAATGAAATAACTCGAGATGACACTTTAATTAGATGTCGAGAACAAATGACGGGTCGCAAAACTTATACACTCAATTTTAGAACCTTTAAAAAGCGATGCTAATGTGGGGTCGTAGCGAAGCCAGGCATCGCAACGGGCTCCAGATCTAACAAACAGGGCTTTATTAGAGAATGATACCCGTGGATCGAGGGTTCAAATGGTGTGTTAAAAAACACAACAGAATACATCCCTTCGGCCCCATTTTGATATGCTAAAAATAGTACTGGTATCGGCCTATGCTGATATTAGTGCAAGATTGACTATGTATACATGTAACAAGTATATTTCCCGATTAGCTCGTACATGCAATAATTAATTATATTAGGCATTCTTGAATTGCTTTGTAGGATCCAAATGTTCTCTGGGCTTCAGGGATATGCTTTTGAAGCGCTTCGCTAGCAGATTCTATAAATAATGACATTGGATCTTGCTTTTTGAATAGCTTTAGTAATGACTTTTTAGGATTATTTAGCTTGTCAAAAAAGAAGGTCGAACTGTCTTCTATAATAACATCTGCTTCGCTACAAGATACTCCATGCTTTATTAGGTGTTTTTCCAACTTTGCAGCAAATCGTGCAAAGTGAACCGAGTAAGTATCCTGATCTAAATTTGGCAATAACAACTATGTATCCAAATACATAATATTTAAAAATTTTTGATTTTAATCAACCTAAGGCATCGCGAGTCGTGAATTTTTATTGATTGCTCCCTTGACTCCCTGACCTGATAAGTGTAAAAAAGGTAAACTTGCATTATCTGATGACCTTGTTTCTTGTTACTCGATTGACAATTTGAGACTATCTCTTAATTGGGTAATGCTAACTTTTTAAAGATTAAACATGACATATTGCGTTGCTGTCTATACTTCTGTCTACTGAAAAATGCTGTCACAGATTTGCATATATCTGTAAGGTGGGGAAGGGATTCGAACCCTTATAGATTCGCTAACTTCATTGTGATTCTGCAGGCGAACGCATAGCCGCTCTGCCACCCCACCATAAATAAGTTTGACAAATTTTCTCAATTTAAAGCATTGTCCAGATAAATAGTTGCAGCAAGATACTAAGGATACCGACTTTAGAATAATCCAGTCATTGACTATGGTTCTGCAAGTTTTGTGAATCGCATATCAATTGGATTATATTCGCATCCCATCGGACCACAATATCTCCCTACATATTCTGCCTTTGGTCTGTACAAAGCTGGCTTGGGTGCGGCTTCTGCAAATTTTTCTTCAATCACATGAGAGGTCCAACCTGAAATTCTCGCAATAGCAAAGATGGGAGTGAACAAATCCATTGGTATTCCCAGGCCGTAGTATAACGACGCACTATATAGGTCCACGTTTGGATATATCGACTGCTTCCTAGTTTGGAGAAAATATTTTTTGGTCGTTTTTTCAACTTGGTCTGTCATATCAAACCATGGGGTTTGGCGTTCTTTGTTAACGGTCTTTGATAATCGATACAAGACCTCTGCCCTAGGATCCGTTGTTTTATAAACTGCGTGGCCCATACCCATAATCTTATTTCCACCTTCCAGCTTTTCATTTACCCATTTCTCGACGTTTTCTATTTTACCGATTTCTAAAAGCATTTTCATGACCTGAGTATTTGCACCGCCATGTAATGATCCTGATAGTGCTGCTATTGCTCCTGTTATAGATGCATACATATGGGATT
>JASKBU010000041.1:0-16718 GCA_033272285.1 Nitrososphaeraceae archaeon | reverse complement strand
GTCAGTAATATAAGCAAGGAAGTAAAAGAAGGAGTAAGCGGTAATAGTAGCAAGTAGCCTCGAAAAATCATAACACTAGTATTATTTGTGGCTCATAAGCATAATACCGACATAGAGTTCTTATCATCCTGTTGGGTTCAGCAGATTCTGAGTTGAACCCATCAGTCCTTTACTTCGATTGGAAGATTGTCACTTAGTTAGTCGGGTCAAATATATGATTTTTCTTAAAAGATAGCTCAAGCATTTATCAAGTTTATTGTCCATAGCTTAGCTCCAAAATGACAACCAAAAAAAGTATTGATAAGGTTGCCAAGCTACTAGACTTGTTGGATAAACATATCAAAGAAGAAAATTGTCGGCATAGTCCAAAAGACCTACTTAGAGAATATGAGAAATTAATGACTGTTTAATTAACACCAATTAAGTAGCCTTAACTGAATGTGGCTGAGGTTCTCTCAAATAGGCGCTAGCGTTATCAGTTCATTCGATAATGACCTCTATTACCATAATCCTTGGCATGTCACTTAGTAACCTGTGAATTCTTCCACTTTTATTCGCTCACCCGGAACTTGCAGATTTTGGTCAAGCGTTTCTTGCATAGCCTTTACCATGGGCGGGGGCCCACATAGATAAAATATGGGTTTTTCTAAGTCGCTGGGTTCAAGATGTCTTTTCAACATGGCCATATCTATTCTTCCTTTTTCGCCCTTCCACTCTTTGTTCTCTGTCACATTTTGTTCTTCAGTAATTGTATAAATTATTCTAAGATTCTTATTTGTATTCGTACAATTCTCAAAATCCATTTTGAACAATATATTTTCCTGATTTTTATTTGAATCAAACATAATAATTCTTACAGGCAGATTCTTATCTGTAGCATATTTTATCATGCTCCTAAAAGGAGTAACGCCTATTCCTCCAGAAAGAAATATTGCCGGCTTTGAATAGTCCTCATGTAGAGTAAACTTTCCTAGTGGCCCGCGTACTTTGACTTTTGTTCCATTTTGTAGTGAATCGAGCTTCTTTTTATAAGGACTATCTCTTATTCTAGTACTAATCAGTATAAATTCTTCAGTTGGTGATGAAGCGATAGTAAAATGTCGAACTGGGCCTTTTGGGTCATTATAGACGCTTCCAATATCAAAGAATGCATATTGTCCAGCAGTATGTTCGAACTTTCTCTTGCCTTCAATGTCTTCTTTCTTACTTATCTTTAAGGTCAATATGTCTGTGCCCTGAAATACCTGTCTTTCTTGTAGCACTAGTGTATATACTACGGATGCAGCACCTTTACTTTCTTCCCTAACTTGTGGTGAACTCGAACCTGCCTTAACCATTATATCCTCTCCAAATATCCTAACTTCAAAGGTAGCTTGCGGTTCGACGGCCGGAGGTGCCTTAACCTCTCCGGTTCTCATATCAAATTTAGACTGGTGCCAAGGACATTCTACTTCATATCCTTGAAGTTCCCCGTCGGCAAGCGGCCCACCTTCGTGACTGCAAACGTTATTGATAGCAAAATACTTTCCATCTATATTAGCAACACAGACACTTTGACCATCAACTTGGTATTCCTTCATATGAGAAAGTGGTATATCGCTTTTCTTTGCAACTTTTACTAACCCCTCATTTTGCAAATTAAACCAGTCCATAAGAATTTTAACCAACAAATAATAAATTAGTTATATTATTGACGGCAGGAGATTGGTAGTGTAAAATTATTGATGGTTACTGAAAATAGAATCTCCTATCATAAAACAAATAAATCCCAAGAGTAAAGCTATTTTATGTTTTCAACTCTTAAAAGGTATGACTCCACGACCATGATGGCGGGTTTCGAGTCCCACTCTCGGCGCTATAACAGCGATAGCAGTGAGAATTCTAAAATTTATTAAATTTGCAGTAAGATGTTCCTAACCACATTGTGCAATTAGCTCATTTTCATGCGTGAAACACACATGTTCAAGTTTTGTGTAGTCCTGGAAAGAATATTTGCAACCACACTGATATTCTAGTATTTTCTTATTTACCTTATATCCGTTTGAAGAAACTAGCTTGGACATAATATAATAGCAATAAACACATATATCAACTTTAATTGGATGCTGGAATCTTCTGTGCCTTCTTGATTCTCAAAGTTTGTAATCGTCCAAAATTTCAAATATGATTAGGTTAAAATAGATCAGGACAGATTAAAGAAAGGGAGTGTAAAATAGATTTATTTTCATTTTTAATTTTTAAATTATCTAGAAAAGAAATTTCCGTGTTATTTATGATGGTGTTTCTTTCCATTGGATTCGGCACCTTTACAATCTTTGTAAATTATGCATTCGGAACGGCTCAAGCAAATAATTCTGAATTTAATTTTGTAGCTGCAGGAGACTTTGGTTGTGGTAAGAATGCGAATAGAACAATAACCAATATGTTACTCAGACAACCAGAAGTGGTCATAGGGCTAGGAGACCTATCGTATCAGAAAACCGCAGATTGTTGGTTTCATGTTGTTTCTCCATTAGATACCGATGGAAGGTTAAAGATTGCGATTGGAGATAATGAGATGTTTCCTAATAAATTTACTGAATATATGAAACATTTCAATATGGATAGTCCATTTTATTCATTTGATTATGGAAATGTTCATTTCCTTTCAATGGCAACAGCCAAAAATAGGGTTATACCATACAATGAAACTTCAGAACAATATAAGTTTGTTAAGGATGATCTTAAGAAAGCGTATGATAATAAGAGTATTAATTGGATAATAGTATATTCATTTAGATCATTCTATTCATCTAATACGACACATCCGGGGCTTGATGAATTGCAGGATCTTTATCACCCTCTGTTTGATAAATATGGCGTTGATGTTGTTCTACAGGCCCATAATCATAATTATCAGAGAACATACCCTCTAAACTATAATGAGACTAGAACTTTTACTCCCATAATAACAGATAGAAACACCGAGAAATACGAGAATGACCCCAAAGGACCTATATTTGTCACTGTAGGAACCGGCGGAGAAGATTTGTATCAAATCACGGGCCAGGCTCCTTATGTTATTACTCAATTTCTGAGACATGGGTTCTTGAATATAGATATAGTGGAAAATGGAAAAAGGTTGAATGCCGTCTTTTACGAGAACAGAGCAAACTCGGACAAGGACCATTTCTCTATTATAAAATAGGTATGAAGTCTGGATAGTAGGTAGTAAGTCCCTTACAACTAATGATATATTGAAATGTTTGACAGATAAAAAATTAGTCGAAAATACTGTTTTGTCATTCGTTAATTACATCTTCCAGTAAATATTTTGGTATTTTAGCCAATTGTTCTACTTTCCAATGACAGCTCCAGCAAAACCCACAAACGACGCAGGTAAATTGTGTCCTTATTTTACATGAGTTGCATTCTTTATACTCCAACTCTATACTGTTTCTCAAATACTCATGCTTATGGTATTTGTTTTTTTTCCCGATTAGTCGGGATCTCATTTCTATCTATCTAAATTAAGCCCATTCTGAAATATAACTCTTTTAATCAGTATATCATAATACTAAATTACATACCGTTCTTTGTTGTATAATAGAACAAGAATGTATTTCGATTCAATGATATCATAAAATAGTAATAAAATGTCGCTTACATTTTTTGATTGCGTTGTTATTCCTATTTGAATTTTGAAATCAAAATTATGAAAATAAATATAAAGAATTTGAGTTAATTTTGAATATCCACATTATACTGGTAGTGTTTACTTCCACCCTCTTCGATCGCCTTCTAATAGCCCAGAATCACCATGAATTCTATCTATGTGTTTGGATAACTCTTCGTTATTGTTAAATTTCGATGCGCAATAAGGGCATGATACTTGAGGACTGTTTGACATGGTGGTATATTTGGATCTGTTCAAATTAATTCTTTCTTTTGACTAATTTTCTGGAAAATTGGCAAAAAGCAAGGTTGAACTCAATATTATGAGAAAATATCTAGTGTTTTTCGTAGGAAGATATCAAATCATTATCTGTTTCTATTATCCATTCTACTAACGTATCATCTAACTTATGGTACTTTAAATGCTCTCTACGTTTTTCTTTAATTATTTCTTCCTTACAAATTCCGCATTTCATGAAATGATTTGGGAGTGGTAATGTCAAGGTATAATTTTAAGATATATATCACTAGCGATATTTGAGAAATGCTTATCGGACTGTTTTCGAATGTAGATAATGATGAATCCTAATATTGACTAGAATGTAGATTAGTACGATAACATTACTGAGTCAAAAAATAAAAAAATAGATTAAAAGGAAAAAATGAATGTTTTTAGATTCTCGATTCTTTTACTGAAGTTTGTAGAAGCTCGCCGATTTCATTGTGCATTTTCAAGAAGTTTAATCCTTTCTCTGTTGTTTTGTATGTTTGTGAGCCTTCTAAATATTCTAGTAAATTATTTTCAATCAGTACAGAGAGATATTCCCTCAATTGAGCATAGCTAAGAAAAGCTTTGTACATTATTCTAGTCTTTGTTGCCCCACCATTTGCTGCTTCTAGGATCATTGCTACTATTTCTGTTCTACTTCTGTATTTCATATCAAGATACACTAAACTTATTTATTTTAATGTATTGGCACAATAATCTAGAACATAAATACATTGACTGAATATCCTAATTTGTTATGCTCTATGAATCTGCTATGAATCTGAAAAATTTTCAATAAATATTGAGAATAAAAAAAGTTTTGAGAGTCGTTCAACTCATACTGCGGTCATTATGCTGTATCTCTTGTAAGCACTTCGTTGAGCCAATTATTCTCTGTCTCATCATTCTGGACATCTTCTGATGGGGCTGATTCTTGTTTTTCATTGTTATTAATATCCTCAGAGATAGGCTCCGCCTCACTAACTTTGTCAGTAATCTCCTGACTTTCAATTTTTGTCTCTTCAAATTCAACAGTGGGAGCTTCTACGTATGGTTGAGTAATTCTTGAGAGAAAGCTAATTATTTCATCTTTTTCTAGGTTAATTCGATCTAATAATTCGATTGAATTTGTATTGATTTGTTGATAAGTGTCTTCAGCAATATCATTACTTCTGTACTGCAATTTTGCATCGAAAATTATGGTTTTTATAGTTGTACTCTGTGAATCCAACTCTTGTAGTCTTGAATTTAAAGCATTTATGACGTCTTGTTCATTGTTTTCCAAATCAACGAGTCTCTTCTCATATATTAAATGCAAAACTTCAGCATCGTCTTTCATTAGATCGTTTTCTTCAACCAAGTTCTCAAGCGCCTTAACTCTCTTGATTGTAAGACTCTTCTGTCTAAGCAGTTTTTGTGCTTCCATACGCCACTTTGGTATAAATATCACGTAGTCCCCTTGAACGAGCAGTTGTTCGTATAATAGCTGTTTTAGTCCAATTGAACCACAGTCCACACCGACCGACTCGATAGAACCGTCGATATCAGTAACTAAACCAATTACTTTTCCCACGTATGCACCGTACATATCTTTTACTTGCTTTCCTACAAATTCGAGCTTTATATCGCTCATGAGAATGCATCAATATATGGATATAATGATGGCATTGTTAAAAATAATCAATAATTTAGTAGATGTTTTAAAACTTGATCAATCGATACTTGAAAATTAGTGGACTGAATAAATATGTATAAGGACAATTTTGTATTAGTATTATGAATTTCAACTCCGTTTATGATTTTTCCGACCAAGAAAAGTCAATACTTGATCAACATTTTTCAAATACAGATAAGCACGTATTTGCTATTACAACTCCCCGACAAGTTGATAGAGGCGCGCTTATGTCGAGATATTCTAGATCAGATAAAACGATGAGGAAGATTTTTTTGGATGAGTTTATTGCTAATCCGAGTAGAGGAAAGGAGTTCTATAGCAAAATCCTATCAGAATATGGCGATGATTCTGTTGCTGAATTAGGAGAAGCACAAATCGCAATAGAGTGGGTGTCCAACATTGCAGCTAAAAAGATTGAGGATCAAAGGATTGGGTTATCCTATTTAGAAAAATCATCTCGGTACATACCATTTGATCAGAAAGTTGGTAACATGTATAAATATTATAGGGATGAAAAGATACTTGGATCAAAATATGCAGATCAATATATAGAATCCTGTGATTATGCGTTCAATGTTTATAGTAAAAGTATCAGTGTTATGCAGAAATTTATTTCGGAAATAGAACCCATTGATGATTTCGTATATTTTGATTCAATTTCAAAAATAGAAAGTCCTTTTTCTAAACTAACGGATGAACAGGATATAGAATCCGCCGAGAAGGTATACAATAGTACTGTTAGATCTAAGACTCTAGATATTCTACGTAATTTGTTGCCCGCAGCGACTCTTACCAATTTAGGTATAACAGGAAATGGTAGGGCATTCGAATATCTCCTAACAAAATTGTATTGTTCTGAATTAAATGAGCTCAAGGAATTGGCCCGCTTAGTTAATTCTGAACTTGATTGCGTTATACCATCTTTTATTAAACGTGTAAATGAAAAACATGGGAAATCTTTTCAATTATTTATGATAAATACAAATAAAGAGATTTCAAAATTGACAGATAAATATCTGTGCGATACTCAACCTGACTTTTCTCCTGCGGATGTGAGATTGATTGATTATATAGATAGTAAAGATGCAGAAGTAAAAGTGGCTTCTGCAATATTGTATGAAAATGCACATGGACAGTCACTTCATGATATAATCAAGTTGGTTAGATCTTTTCCACAAGAGAGAATAAATGAAATAATCTCGGCTTATACAAAATTTCGTGAAAATAGGAGACATAGACCGGGCAGATCGTTTGAGATGGTCGAATATTTATTTGAAATGTTTACCAACTTTGGGATGTTCCGTGATTTACATCGTCATAGAATTCTCACTATCGAAAGACAATTACTTTCAACTAAACATGGATATGACATCCGCGAAGAAATTATTGATTCGGGTCTCGAGAGGGATTTCAAAGACTGTATGTCCCTTTCTAAGAATACATATGAAAATATTGCAAAGACATTACCTGTTGAAGCGCAGTATGCGGTTAATTTTGCTTATAAATATCCATATTTCATGAAAATTAATTTAAGAGAACTTTACCATATGATCGAATTACGTACTATTGCACAAGGGCATCCTGACTACCGCTACATTTGTCAACTAATATATAAAAAAATTAATGATATTCATCCACTACTTACCAAAGGGATGAAATTTGTAGATTTGAATCAATATGAACTTGGTAGATTTGATACTGAGAAGAGAAAAGAAATGAAGAGAAGAGAATTATTATCTCCTAAGAATTAATAAAACTGCACTAAAACAACAAAAAAACTAGAACTAGAACCACTTTTCCAGTGACTGGTTCTTATTCTTATCTGAATCTTGAACTTTTTGTAATGCGGAATTAACACGATCTAATGAAAAATTCCTCTCACTACACAAAAATTGTACTATCTTGTCATATTCAACGGACTCAAATTTAATGTCTTCAGTGCTAACATTTGCAACTCTTGGTTTCAAGAATATTTCCCTAATCTCTTCGTATGGAATATTAGATAATGGTTCTTGAAGTTGGTCTATGTTTTCCAATTTTGAATATTTTTGAATTAATTTCAATGCAGTCTTCGGACCTATGCCTGATATACCGCCTAAGTTATAATCCGTTCCTATTAAGATTCCTACATCAACCATTTGTTCAATTGTTAATTTAGTTTGCTTGAGTATGTCTTCAAGATAATACATTTCTAAAGGAACGTCAATGTAGGTGTTCCTATTGGGAACTTTTCTTTTACCACTTATTGTGACATTTCTTACCAGTCGTTTTGCACCGAATAAGATGGAATCATAATCCTGACTTGCGCAAATATGGACTAGATCAGAGTTGGTTAGATTTGACGCAGTTGCTTCTCCTTCTGACGGAGCTTGTATTGTTGGTATTCCTAAAAAAGAGAGCAATCTCTTTGATTCGTCTATCATTTTGTCGGTCAGGACTGATGTTGCTTGACTATATTTTCTTGCTTCTTCCAGTTTCCCTTCGACGAGTGCTTTCTCATATTTTTCAGCAGCTACTTCTTTAATTTGATGTCTGCGATGGATTTCATTAACTTTTAGAGGACTAGATACTCCATCAAAGACATAAACAAGTTTGATACCTTCTGCAAGTAAATTGATATTACGATAGAATAAGCCACTCAAGTGACTGGTTACCTCTCCTTGAGAATTAGTAAGAAGTTCCCCCGTAGATCCTCGAATTGTAGATAGGAATTGGTGAATAGTATTGAAAGCATCAACTGCAATTATTTTATTTGTAAGATCACCTAACTTTATGTTCGTATAAGTCAGAATTGGTTTGAGATCTAAGCCCATTAATGAGATTAGATTACATCATCATGTTTTATTTTTTTTCTATTTTATTTTTTTCTACTTTTAAGGGAGTCAAATTGGACAGTATTTGGAAAAAAGTAGATAAGGCAATTTGATTATTGTAATTCTCATCATGAGTCTGCTTATGAATATAAGTACTGTCATAAGTGTACTGAATGTTGCCGTCTTATTGACATTGTTAGTGATTTATGCCAAGATATATTTCAAAAGTAAAGCGGTATTTACTATTGGCCTCATGTTTTTTACGGTTATGTTAATGCTTCATAATTTGATAGCTATATATGCATATTTGGTTATGGCTCCCCTTTATCCTAATGATTTGTTGCCATATTTTGTAGCCATACACCTGGCAGAACTTATTGGAATTGTAGCGTTGTTAAGAGTAACTCTATGAACACGAAGGTTCAACTATAGCTAAATTAGAATTCTGTTAAAATTTTTGATATTAGAAATTTTTAAAAAAATGAATATTGGGGTTATGGTTTAACCTTCTTCCCAACCTTTTGTGAACAGACCACTCTTCTTTAGTGCAATAGGTTGACCTGGTGTATAATCCATTGGTCTCATCCAAAAGATTGCTTTAGTTGGGCAAACGCCGATGCATGCACCGTCTGAAATGCATCTTTCAGGATAGAATACAAAAGCTTTACCTCTTTTCCATCCTTCAACTGGTTTTACCCTCAATACATCTGGACCAAGAGAAGTACAAATTTCGACACATAGAGCACAGCCGATACAATGTTGTTCGCTAATATCTGGAAGTATTGCTACTGGCATTTAATTCACTTAACAAGAAGTAAAGTCGAAACTATTTAAACACTGTGTTATTTTATAACACCGATATAAAATGCTGGTTTCTCATTTCGCTCATGATAGGGTAACTATAAATTCAAAAGATAGAAACCATAATTCAAGCGGTTAAATGTGGTTCGTAAAATCACAGTACTTGTACCTCTTATAGTTGCTAGTATAATATTGGGAATTTTGGGTTTAACATTTGTTCCAGAGGGAGTAAAAAATAGGAATTTAGATTTTTCAAGAGGGACGATAGTCATTAATAATCATTCAATAAGTACCGAGATCGCTGAAACTCCAGCTGAGCGACAGAGGTGGCTGACTTTTAGAACTGAACAGCTCCCGTTTAACTCTTCACTTCTTCTTGTATATGACAAACCGGATTTATACTCTCTATGGCTGTTGAACATACAATTCAATTTAGATTTGATTTGGCTTGATAATTCAGGTAATATCGTTTACATGAAACAAAACGCGGTACCATGTAGTAATACGTTGGATGCAGCTAAATGTAGCTACAAGAATACAATTCCTTCAAAATACATTCTCGCAGCAACATCTGGATTTATCAAATATCACAAGATTACAAATGATTCAAAGATAAAATTAATTTCGATATAGTTGTGGAATTTGGTGCAAGCTAGTTATTATTATCACTTGGCTATACCTTGAAAGTCCCGATATACTTGTTTTATTTCTTCAATTGAAGCTTCATCCTCAAGTGTGCTAGTGTCACCAATCATCTCAGAATTTGTACTGATGGATTTTAGCAACCTTCTCATTATTTTTCCGCTTCTAGTCTTTGGCAGTTTATTTGTAAAATGAATTTCATTTGGAGTAGCTATTGGTCCGACTGTCTTTCGAATGTGATTAACGAGATCTGCTTTTAATTCAGGGGACTCTTTGTACCCAGATTTAAGAACTAGAAATGCGATTATTGCTTCTCCTTTTTGCTCTTCGGGTTTACTGATTACAGCTGCTTCGGCTACTGCTTTGAACGAAACAAAAGCGCTTTCCAATTCCATAGTTCCTAATCGGTGTCCGGCAATTTTGAGTACATCATCTGATCTTCCCAATAACCAGATGTAGTTATCTTGATCTACAAGTGCAAAATCACCAGAATAATAAAATCCTTGAAATTTGTTCCAGTATGTATTAACATATTTATCATCATTGTTCCATAGAGTCATTAACATCCCCGGCCAGGGTTTTTTGATGACCAAATATCCCTTACTATTGGGTTCCACATCGATACCGTTTTCGTCTACCAGTCCAATATCTATTCCAGGTACTGGAAAAGTTGCTGAACCCGGTTTCATAGGTATTGTATCAATACCCAGACATTGGCTTATCATAGTTCCACCTGTTTCTGTTTGCCACCATGTGTCAACTATTGGGCATTTTTCTTTTCCAATAGTTTTGAAGTACCATAACCAGACTTCAGGATTTATTGCTTCACCCACAGTCCCTAAAAGCCGCAATGAAGACAAATCAAAGGTATTAGGTATTGACAAGTCGTATTTCATGTATATGCGCAATGCTGTTGGAGTAGTGTATAGAATTGTTGCCCTATGCTTTTCGACCAATGCCCAGTATCTATCAGGTGTGGGAAAGTCAGGTGTTCCCTCATAGATAATACTGGTGACTCCATGCAATAAAGGACCATATACCATGTAGCTGTGTCCTGTGACCCATCCTATATCTGCGGTGCATAAGAAAATGTCTTCGTTTTTATAATCAAATACCCATTTGGCTGTTGCATAAATATGGGTAAGATATCCTCCGGTGCTATGCAGTACTCCTTTTGGTTTTCCAGTGGTGCCGGAAGTATACAATATGTAGAGCGGGTGAGTACTATCAACAAGTTCAGGTTGACAGTAGAATTTTTCTTTTCTTACAAGTTCGTGCCAAAGATGGTCTTTGTCCTTTAAGTTGATTTCATTCGTTCCTCTTTTAAGAACAATTACATTTTCTATTGAGGGTGTTGATTCAATTGCGCTATCGACAATTTTTTTTAATTCAAGTATTTTCCCCCGTCTTACTCCTTCATCAGCAGTAATAATGACTTTAGATTTTGAATCATTTATGCGATCTGTTAATGCTTGGGAGCTAAATCCGGAAAAAACAACAATATGGATGGCTCCAATTCTGCTACATGCTAGCATTGCAATCGGCAATTCAGGAACCATTGGTAGGTATATCGTAACTCGATCTCCCTTTTTGACGCCCAAATTGCGCAAGGCATTGGCGAATCTGTTTACTTCAATGTAGAGTTGATTGTAAGTAATAGTACGAACGTCGCCAGCTTCGCTTTCCCATATTATTGCTGCTTTATTTTTATTGATATTATCTATGTGCTTATCGAGACAATTTACTGAAGCGTTAAGCAAACCACCTGTAAACCATTTTGCAAAAGGCGGGTGCCAGTCTAAAATTTTGTCCCATTTTTTGCTCCATATCAAATTGTCTGCTTGCTGCGCCCAGAATTCCTCTATATTCTCTAATGCCTTTTTCCTTGTTTCGTGTAGAATTTTACCTTGGAGATTAATTTCTAGAGTCTTGTTCTCTTCATTCGATATTGTTGTTGAGCTTTTTTGCTCTATCATCTAAATGTGTAATCTGATACTGTTTGTATTAAAAGCTTGTAATTAGTTGTTGTGTGGGAAGCTAAAACCATAGGCCTTCTACTGCCAACAATCGGCGGATATAATGTTCGTTTGAATTCTGGGATGAAAAAAATAAATCCATGATGGATAAGAAATGAAATGTTGTTAGAATGGAATGAGCAGATAAAAGCGCACCTAATGTGGATTTGGGGAGGAGAGGATGGTTTTATGAAGAGGAAAAAAGAAGGAATGCTTGTTGTAACGGAGAGAAATCTGATTTTTATAACCAAGACCAATATGTCATATAGAATTCATGAAGTGCATTCACAACGTCAGCTATTACGATTTAAAGAGAATAAGGACGTATTTTTGCCTTTAGAAGGATATGGCATTACTGAATTAAGGAATGATATTGAAAAAAGCGATCAAAATATTGTGTTTGCATTTGCTCAAATTTCAGATATGTATTTTCTTGAAAAAAGATGGGGCAGTGAGCTTAAAGTCAAAGTCAACTTTGAGGAAAAACAGAAAAATTACAGCTTTGCAATTGTAAAGGGTTGGGTGAAATATCCCGCAAAAGATCCCGTACAGTTTCAACATGTGGATTGGAATCCAATAATAGCTTTATACAAAAAGTCATAAGAGTTTGTCTTTACTTATGTTTTCGTCGTTTTTTGGGTTTTAACTAAAAATGATCCCCTTGATAAAGAAAGGAAATAAAATATACAGATAATATCATTACTACTGATTGTTTTGATGGAAAATAGAATCATTGGGAAGAAATTATTTCTTGTCGGAGTCGGCCCAGGGTCATCGGAATACTTGACAGACATAGCAAAAAATGTAATAAGAAAATCCAAATATTTGATCGGATATAAATACACGCTTTCTATCGTAAGAGATTTGATCATTCCTAATTTCCATCAGGTCTATGAAGTAACCATGAAAGATCAGGATCAAACTTATAATGAGGTGTATAAAAAAATGGGGAAGGATGAAACTTGTACCATTCCTTTCACTGGCGATGTAAATTTTTCAGAATCTGAAGTTGTTGATAGATTGTTGGAAATTTTTGGTAAGGATAATGTCGAATTAATGCCTGGAATAAGTTCCATTCAAGTTGCTGCTTCAAAGGCAAAAATTCCGCTGGACAAGACTAGAGTAATTAGTTTCCATGTTACCGAGGATATCGAGGATAAGAAGAGAGAGCTAGTCGAAGCCATACAGGATAAGAAGAGTGTGATCCTGGTACCCAGACCGTGGAACAACAATGCAGAAAAAAACTTTATGCAATCAGAAATAGCCTCATATTTAAAAAACGAGGGCATAGATACATCAACTCTGAAAGTTTGGGTGTTTGAATTTTTGACGACGGAAGAAGAGTGTGTATTTAGAGGTAGTCTGAATGAACTAGAAAATATGAATTTTAGTCCACTGTCGGTAATGGTTATTGATCAGGTTAGTCGCAAAACGTATTTGGAGTTTGAATGAGAAGCATTGGTTTGCCTGATGTACGTCTTTTGCTATTCTAAAAAATTTATACCTCCAGATTGTACTATTAAATCCCATTCAATAATGGCACCAAATAACAAAATTATAGCTACTATTCCTATTTCAATTCCAGTATGAATAAGACTTTCTTTAATATTGCTTCTCTTTAAAATGCGAATTAAGAGCAGATAACTTCTAGATATGGCTATGCCGTAAGATACAAGCTCCATAATTCCAAATATTGTTAAAAATACAAGTAGCGGTGGTATCTGAATTGGTAAATCTCGTGTTAAGATCATAAAAATATTACCTGTACTGAATCCTGAAAAGAGACCAAATGCAATTCCGATACCTGGGAGAAACATTAGAATTGAAATTAGAAAGTTATTGAGGAATATACCCACACTATCAATATTTTTGATTTTGTTTTGAAATTGCTCCTTTAGAAGGGTTGAAGTAGATTCGTCTAAAGTGACAGAGGTTCCAATAATAAAAAAGATTAAAAATACAACAATACCAAGTCCAAGATAAAGCAATCTCATCCTAAAGTTGTACTTGTACATGTATACCAATCACAATGTTTACTTTTTAATAATGTATTGAATAAAATATTGAATAAAACAAAACCTTTTTAGCGTTTATGATTGCTCTGTTCAATAACAAAACTTGGATTCGGTTTCTGTTGCATTGATTTATGCGATAAATAAGGGATATCAAGTTCATCCCGATGCTTTCGCCTTTCTAAAATCTCTTGATTGTGATGTGGAAAAAATAATCAAGAGCATAGTTGATGCTAAAAACAAATTCAAAAAAAAGTCACCAATATTAATCGATGATATAAAAAGTGCAATTTCTGGTGATAATGATAATAATGATAATATTGACGAACCGGTCATAGCTAAAACTAACTCAGAAAGTAATGGCGAAAATTACAAGATCATTTTTGACCCTACGTATAAGATAAACGCACAAGACGATAAGGATTTTTTTAAATTATTCGATAGTCGATATAGAAAAACTTTGAAAATATTATCAATACGTTCCGAAAGCAGGCAAATAAGAAAAATAAAACAAATTAAGGATCTTAGGAATAAATCTAGGTACACTTCTTTAGAGAGCGAGGATGAAAGGGGAAGAATATTTGATTCTGGATTCGTGGCAGGATTGATTATGTCAAAGAGAAATAGAAAAAATGATGTAGAGCTCATCATTGATGATACTACTGGCAGTATTCCCGTTATATGTAAAACGAGGGAGCTAATCAATGAATCATCAACGCTTGTCTTGGATCAAATGCTAATGTTGGAAATTTCACTTGGTAAAAGAAATTCAACTGATTTTGTAATTAAAGATATTATTTTTCCCGACATTCCAGAACATGTTGCGTCAAAATCTGGAACAGAGTCGTACGTTGCCCTTATTTCAGATTTACATGTAGGTAGCAAATATTTCATGGAAAGTGAATTCAATGACTTTGTAAATTGGCTATCTTCAGATGATGAAATTGTACGAAAAATCAAATTTGTTTGTATAGCAGGTGATATAGTTGATGGAATAGGAATCTATCCCAATCAGGATAGAGAACTAATCGACATAAATATTAACAAGCAAATGTCCTATGCGGCGGCTCTACTCCAAAAAATTCCTAAAAGGATGCATGTGTTTTTGATTCCCGGTAATCATGATCCTGGAAGAAGAGCCTTACCGCAGACTGCGTTGACAACCTTGCGTGATTTTCAATCTTTGGAAAACTTTAGTATATTAGGTAACCCCTCATATGTTGAATTAAACAAAGTCAAGTTATTGATGTTCCATGGCCAGAGTTTGGATGATGTAATTGCTACCGTCCCGGGATTGAGTTATTCAAAACCTGTGGAAGCAATGCAAATTTTATTGAAATCTAGACATTTGTCACCAATATATGGCAACCGCACTCCAATTGCTCCAGAGTCCGAGGACATGTTGGTGATAGATGACGTTCCTGACATATTCCATGCCGGGCATGTACATATCACCCAAGTTGGGAGATACAAGGGAACACTTATGGTAAACTCTGGAGCGTGGCAAAAACAAACAAGATTTCAACAAACAATGGGTATCACGCCGACTCCTGGAATTTGTATATTAGTCAATCTGGCAACCCTTCAATCTCTTAAAAAAGATTTCAATTATTAATGTCATGAATTAGAGGCGACAGAATTGGATCACTTCTAATAGCTTCCTTTACAGACGAAATGGGAATATGCAGTTTTATTCTTTGGGTCCTGCCGTACCGGCCCTGGTTCACAATATTGGTTGTTATCAATCCCAGTTGATCCAACTCTCCAACAATTTGGGTCATCCTTCTCTGAGTTAGCGGCTCCTGTTGAAGTCTTGAGCAAAAATTTTGATAGATTGAATAAATTTCTCCAGTACTTGCATTTTTAGATCTAATTGTAGAAAGAATTACCAATTTGGTATGGAGAGTTGAGTTGCTCAAAATCTCAAAGTTGGTGTCGCTGTCAATTTTCTTTTGCGCGTGTCTTATGTGTTCTTCTGAAATTTTCATTGTCATTGATCTTTCTGCAATTTCAGCAGCAACTCTCAAAAGGTCAATGGCCTTTCGAGCATCACCTGTTTCTCTACCGGCAATCGCAGCACATAAATTGATAACGCCACTTGGAATGACGTTGTCATAGAATGCAAGTTTGCATCTGTCAATTAAAATTTGTCTTAATTGTTCTATTGTGTATGGGTTGAAAACCAGTTCTTCTTCACTTAAACTACTCTTGACTCTTGGGTCTAGTTTATCCTTAAAAGTTAAGCTGTTCGAAATACCAATCAAGCTAATGAATTGTGCTGAAGAAATTCTTTCATTAGCTCTTGTAAAGTTATATAAAATATCGTCGCCTTTTTTATTGACAAGTGAATCTATTTCATCTATGACAAGGACAATCTTGATTGACTTGCGTTTTATGAAGTCAAGTATTCTGTCCGTGGCTTGGCTCATAGACAGGCCTGTAAAAAAAACTTGCATTTTTTTTTCTTCTTTATTTATGCCAAGTAATTCAGCGATTTCATATAGTATTTTGTATGGTGTGTTTGAATTCTTGGCGTTAATAAATGGCACTTGGAGATTAATGTCAAGTTGCTTGGTTTTGTTATAAAGGTGGTCAATGACGTTTTTTACCACAGCTGTCTTTCCTGTTCCAGGTTTTCCAAAAATCAACAAATTAGACGGACGTCCTTTTTTCAGTATGACAGACAGGGATTGTGCAATTGCAGTGCTTTCTTTAGTTCGGAATAATAGCTTATCAGGAACGTAGTCTATAGTCAGGACTTGCCTGTTTTTTATGATGTTCTTATTCTTAATTGCGCTATCGAAAATAGTGTCTAATATATCATCATCATCCAAATAC
>JASKBU010000040.1:0-3935 GCA_033272285.1 Nitrososphaeraceae archaeon | reverse complement strand
TTCTCACAGGCGAGGTTCAGCCGGAAGACCATAGAGAACTTCTCGACTTGTGTAATACATTTCTTGATTTTTGTATCTCAATTGGCCATGTAAAAAGACTCTATACTGCAGGTGGCTCATTAAATGAGATGATTATAGGAGAACCCAGAGTTGTAGGTGTCGCAACCAACTCTAAATTGATGGAAATTCTTCAAAGTTCTAAAGTGGACACTCTAGGTTCCGAGTTTACCACAATAACTTGGTTTAATGGACTTATCTTGGGATTAGCATCGGACAGAAATATAGACGCTATTGGATTTTACGGTGAGATTTCAGACAAAACCTTGCCACAACCTCTTGCGGCAAAGAGTATAGTAAAGTCATTTGGAAAGATTGAGCGTCTGTCGATTTCCACCAAGCCATTTGATGCGCAATATGAGGATGTATTGGATCATATTGAAAGAAATAAGGGTATGAAAAATCTGGATGAGTGATTTAAATTAAACTAGACTAAATTAAACAAAACCATACCAAAATAAAATTAAATCAAATTAAATCAAATGACATCGTGATATTTTTCAACTATTAGGCCCGGGTGGAATTAGTATCAAACAACGAAAAAACTATTCCATTTTTTGGAATTGACTCTAAATATTTTGTATTGGACGTAAATGTCGTCCCCGCGGATTCAAAACAGTAATCAGGGTATTGCAACAAATCCCCTTGCAATACCGTTTCGAGTTGTGTCAAGGTTAGTTTGGTTAGCAAATTTTAGCGAATTTACCTTAACTTCTAGATTAAACAATCCTTTGGAAGGGAATGATAATGTCTGGTTTGAAATCCCATTTATGGCTGTAATATTATTACTTTTCACAATTTCTTGTCCATCCTTTGTACGAATATTCAAATTGTAGGTTACATCGGCGTTCAATCGATTACCATTTAATGCGTCACTGAAATTAATGTCCAGATTATTTTTTCCAACCACTGGGGGGTTTGGATTCCATCCTAACAATGCATGTATTGCTCCTGCGTCTGTTACCACCTCAGAAGATGTTTTCTGGGTTTGATTTTTCAACGGACGAATTGTAAATTTCATAGAATCATTGCTGTCGGCCAACGCATTTTTATTTTCAGCCATCTTAATGATATCATTTTTGTTCAGTAGAAAATGAATTATTAGTGCCTTTTCCGAAGTAAAAGGATCTATTGCAAGCGATCTACCTACCAATGGTTGTCCATTTACAGTCCCATTAAATATAGAAGAATTTGAAAACTCGCTGAATGATTTTGGAAACTTGATTTCTTCATGAACAAAAATATTCTGGGATTTTATTCTTGACACATTCCAGTTGAATGGCATAGACCATTTTGCTTCCAGATTTTTAGGTTCAAAAGTGAAATTTTGGATTTTATCATAATATGAGATTAGTGTGCTGTTATAGTTATTATTTCCAAAGGTCAAGTTCGCTGTAGAGACGTCACCAATACTGAGGTAAGAATCAAACCTGGGTGCATTTTCAGGTTTGAAGATGTTTCTAACATTGTCAATTCCAAAGATTTCTATGGCAAAATGATAAAGACCTCCTTGAGTGAGGACAGGGCCGGAGATCGTAATTTGTCCTGTTTCACTTGACCATCCGCCCAAAAAAGGTTCTGTAGTCCCATATACATTAACAGGGCCTTCGCCTGGCTCAATTTTTAAGGTAAGTGGACCATCTTTGGAATAAAATAATTCTCGGAGTAGCATTTTGTCTCCCTTGTTAATGGTTAAAAAATAATTGACATTGGTAATGTTATTTCCAGTCTTTGAATCAAATAATTTTAATTGGAAAAATGCATTTTGCATGGTATCGGATGTCAATATTGGCGGGCTAATTTTTGTATAGAGACTTGCTACTCTATTGCCCACAGTAGCGGGGGGTAAATTTTCTTCGAATATACCATCAGCGTTTGCTTGTAGCAAATTCGGAATTAAAATGGTGCCAGTTGCAAATAGAAAACAGACAATTATTTTGATAATCTTTTCCATGTCAGTCTAGCAAATAAATGGTAATTTATATTATTTATCGAGACCATTTAATCGTCCTCTTAGGTAATAATTTAAATGCAATTCCTATCCTGAATCAGGATATGGGTTCAACTCAAGAATTCATTTCAATTAAAGTTTTGGGTTTATTAACAGCAATTATCTGCATATCATATGTCAATTATTCAAGAAATCAAATATTTGGCGCCGAACTCGGAGACGGCCATAACATGCCCATGGCTACTATTGGCGATCGAATTGCGATGTTAGCGTTCAAATCAGCCCAAGTACCAACAAATAAGAATGTTAATCTCGATTTTACTTTGTTAGATAACAAAACAGGGGACAACATACAACACACAACATATCTTGTAAGCATTTCCAATGCTAATCAAAGGTTATTCACAGAAACAGTTCATAGTCATGGTGGGCATATACTTATGGAATTTGTTCCATCCACAATTGACCCGTATCGGGTAAATGCAAATTTCGACACCCTTTCAGCAAGTTATGTAGCTGACTTTAGCGGTCCAATCAAGGTTATTGGTAAAATTTTTTCTCCGGAGAATTATACGGTATCTCTTGAAGTAACAGGTGTTGATTTCGATAACCTTTTCCTCCCTTCTCCATTGAAATTTGAGTTTCCTATTTTAATCAGTTGATAGCATTTTACCCGATTATTCTACAAATTGAGAGCGTCGTTAGAAAAATTTTTCTATCTATGCTGAATACCTTATTGTGTGACAATAAAAGCGTCAGTATCGTTTTCCGATCTAAATGATGATATTTTTAATACTGTACTTGAGTGTTGCAAAAAGAATGCGGAAATAAAGTACGCCGATAAGCAAAGACATAATATTGTGGGAAAATCCATGTTTGGAACGCAAAACCAAGCCGGAATAAATTTTCAAATTGTCCTAAAGGAAAAACCAACTGGAGTTGAAATATATGATTATTCAAAACGTGGCCTGGATAGGAAGTTTGCCGGTAGCCTCTTTAGTTTACTTTTACCTATTGTTGGACAAGATGTAGACATAAAATTCGAAGACCTGGATAATTGTGCGATATGTAAGAAAAAATTCAAACTAGGTATATCTCGGAACATCCCCTCCATAGGTTGGGCCACCCAGAGTGAATTGTGTGAATCATGCTATGCCTTACTGTCAAGTCATGAAAAGAACTATTGTTGCATTTGCCAAAAGAAGCTTGGCATTAGAAAATACTCGGCAAGAATTAGTTGGAATCCCAACCTCATGTTATGTAAGGAATGTTATCTTGTACAAAAACCTCAGATGCAAAGCAATATTTCTGGTCTTGCTGAGAGCAGTGAATCAATTAATGTCATGAAGAGTAGAGGTGATTCGTCGGTACCTTCCAATCTTTTAAAAAAATCGATAATTATTGGCACAGATGACCCATTGCATATTCTTAAAATTAGATTTGCGAAAGGGGAAATAAGTAAAGAAGACTATCAAGAAATGAAGAAATTACTCACGGATGATTAA
This sequence comes from Nitrososphaeraceae archaeon, assembly GCA_033272285.1. Taxonomy (GTDB): domain Archaea; phylum Thermoproteota; class Nitrososphaeria; order Nitrososphaerales; family Nitrososphaeraceae; genus TA-21. The sequence goes on along the minus strand of JASKBU010000040.1, from coordinate 422 downwards.
TTTTTGATTGATTTTTACGCTAGCTTATTTTGTAACTTTGATTTAGTAATTCTTTAATAATCATTTAAACTAATCTAATTAAAAAATGTGTGTAATTTTACGATTAAAATATAGTTTTAACAAAATTATGAGCTAAATTAGAATATTTTATTCTTATCCTAGAAGAATATTTATAGCAGTGCATTTTACAATGCGATAATGAATGGTAGTTTAGTACTTACAAGCTTACTAGTAGCTAGTTTCTTGCTTGTAAGCAGTATTGCTTTGGCTCCATATTTTTCAGCCAATGTGGTACGTGCACAGCAAGATCAAGATCAACAACAAGATCAAGATCAACAACAAGATCAAGATCAACAACAAGATCAAGATCAACAACAAGGTCAAGATCAACAACAAGATCAAGATCAACAACAAGATCAAGT
>JASKBU010000039.1:0-3702 GCA_033272285.1 Nitrososphaeraceae archaeon | reverse complement strand
CCGGTATACTCGTAGTAAGTCATAAGGTTCGCAACGCAAAACAGCTGACTGTTCAGAATTTTACCATGGTTATTTTGCATGGCTACTCCCAAAAGCCAACCGTCATGATTTAGAACAGGAGAATTTAAGCCGTTGAATACTTTTGTCGAAAATTCTAGGTATTTGGAATCCCCTGTTTCATTGTATTTTTTAGCAGTTACAAGCATCGCCTTACTCTGAGCTTCACAGCCATACCAGGGCGCGGATATCTTTGAATAAAAGTGCCAATTGTAGTTGTACCGTATCAGATAGTAATCTCCGTGGTCTTCATAGTTGCTGCTGTCAAGGAACCAGTCAGCATTATCGACAAAGTTAGGATTATAGACTTTACCTATATTCAAACCAAAAAGGTTTTTGTAGTCCACCATCCTGTTGTTGTTCGCATCACTAAGATATTCAATATCAGACCAGCCTGTTTTCTTCTCTTCATTGTTGTTGTCCTTTCTCGAGTCAGCCTCATCAGAGTCACCTCCGTCATCATTGTCGTCGCTCTTGTCTGAGATATAGACCTGAGCAGCAGTACTATTAACAGAATCATATGCTTCCGCGAATACATCAATTGGTTTCACAATTGGAGCTGTTGAGTCAGTGAGAAGTATTATGGAATGTGAAGCCAAGAGCGCCGTTATAATTATTATTGCCATAGTTGTATTTCTGAAGATATCCCTTCTTGCTTGTCTCAATTCCTTTCAACGGGATCTTCAAACTTTAAAAATATTGCTAGCAGTGTAACGTGAAATTTTAACAGGGATGATTCTAGCTTTTAAAGATGGCAAACCCTAAAATCATAGTACTGTCCTTTGCTGCGCTGGAAACGGAGGGGCTATGAAATCCCTCTTTGGGTGTTAATTGATTTAATAAATAGAATGTTGTTCATCAAGATTCTATGAATAATACTGAAGCTTCTGAGGAGAATGTTAAATCTCCCTCTACGTACGGTAATAAAGGCTACGAAGAGTACAGAAAGAGGGAAAAGAGGAAGAATAAAACTGATCCCGATAAAGAAAGCCTCAACACAGGTATCAGTTACACTAAATATGCAGTAGGCGGAGAATCCAAAGAAGTTCCAGCAACAGGACTAGATGAAAATGATAATTACATTCATAGAAGACAACAGAATCAAACAAAACAAAAGAAGAGTATAAAGAAGAAGTAAAGACGCCTTAGTTGGTCTAAAGACGCCTTAACTTTAGTTTCCGCTAGTGCGCTCTGATGGATTTGAAGGAAATTATTTTGGTTTCATGAATCCGTAAAAGACGCTAACTTCTTTAATCTAGTTGAGCATATGCTCCTGTACATATTATAGTAACGATATTGGATAAGCCATAAAAATAAGAAAAGATAGTTATTCATAATTAATTTCTAAGTTGTAGTGGTCAATCATAGAAATAGGAACTCTTGCAGTCGTTACGATTAATTCAAAGATAGCCTTTTGACCTGACTCTATATTGACAGGTTTCGCATACGTAAATTGTGTTGCTACAACTTCATTTTGAACGTCATAAAAAATTCCTACGATTGTTACAAACACGGCAGTCGTTGGGAGATTATTTCTTACCTCACCAAGCACGTGCATATTACCATTAGAGTCAATAAATGAACTATTTTTCAATATTTGGACTCCGTCTGAGTTAGTTTCTCCTATTGTTCCAGAGTTAGGTTCAGTTAGGTTAGTTATTTTATTAGTCGTTAACTCTAAAATTTTTTGTGCAGATGTTGAGTTCAAGCCATTCTGAAAAGAGAGAACGACTACTAATTGTAAGAAAACAGTAGTGATTATTTTTATCGAAAGATTGGATGAGGGCAGTAATTTATTAACAATTTATTTGAATTTAAGGTTTATCGACTACTGTTTTAATCTTAACCACAGTGTCCAATTTTTTTAGTTGCTTGTATTGTTCAATGATGATTTTTATATCAAGATTACTCAAATCAAAGAGGATATTAGATGACAACTATAGATTCAAAACAATACAAAGAAGCGGAACGCCAGAGCTGGAATAGTGTTGCCGCAGGATGGCAAAAGTGGTGGCAAACTGTTGAGAAAGGCGCACAAAAGGTTAGTGATAGATTAATTGAACTGGCAGAGATTAAACCAGGACAAAGGGTATTAGATTTAGCAACAGGGATTGGTGAACCAGCAATTACCGCGGCAAGAATTGTGGGCAAAATGGGTCAAGTTACTGCTACAGATATCTCAGCAAATATGTTATCTCTCGCAAAACAGAGAGCCATGTCGTTAGGTATGCAAGATGTTATAGAATTCAAAGAGGGAGATATAGAGACAATCGACTTAGTGCCCTCATCATTTGATGCGGTACTATGCAGATGGGGACTGATGTTTTTACCGGATCTTGGTGCGGGTTTATCTAATATTTATCGATCATTAATAGAAGGTGGTCATTTCTCATCTGCGGTTTGGGCTTCACCGGGTCAAGATACTTTAAGTGCCACGACAATGAATATCGTAATTAAAGAAACTAATAGCAAACCACCTGCACCTGGAACTCCTGGACCGTTTAGCCTGTCAGACGAAAACAACCTTAAGAAATCTTTTATCACGTCAGGATTCAAAGATCTTGTTACCGAAAGAATGACTGTTTCTTTTGATTTTAAGTCCCCTGATGATTTTACAGACTTCATAACTGAAACAGCTGGTCCTCTTCAAAAAATGCTGATAGATCAAGGGATGCAAAGAAAAAAAGAGATATTGAGAGCAATTACTGTCGCGGCAACAAACAATGCTGACAAAACTACAGGAAAAACCAGGTTCGAAAATGAAGCTATCCTTATTGTCGGAACGAAATAGATAACTGTAAATATGATTTCGCATCGTCTGATGATTATAAAATCCAATTTTGGAATTCAGATAATTATTTGAAAAAATTAAAATGCAAATCAACAGAACCCCACTACATGCAGGGTCCGAATCCCACATCGTGGGACTGTTTCTTGAATTTGAACAGAATTTTAAGTAACTGATTCAAACTGAGCAAACTGCTCAACTTGACTGTTACATATATCTATAGTAGATTTTGTGTAAAGTTTAAATCATTTTTCTTGTAGGTTCTGCTACATATGTCAACAAGCAATCTGTATACATTGGAAAATACAAAAATGAGCGTTGTTATTTTGGCAGCTGCTGCCTTCTCCATCATATTTGTCGGCGGCTTTGGAGTATTTCTAGCAGAACATGGACATCCTGGTGCAAATATTAACCAATTTAGTGACGCTGTTTGGTGGGCTGTGGTTACACTGGCTACAGTAGGATACGGGGATTACTATCCAGTTACCGCAGTCGGACGGATAATAGCGATATTCATGATAATATCGGGAGTCGGAATCTTTGCACTCATGGTAGCCACTTTTGCAAAGAGAAGATTGCAGAAAGCAGAGTCAAAATTAGGGACGGTCACTAAACCTGACCTTAATTTATTAGGTCAGGGGACAAAGACTGCTATAAAAACCAAAGTCGATGGAATCGAAACTTTAACTGAAGAAGATTTTGATACACTGATTGTAGAGATAAAAAGTCTCCGTCTTACTTTACTAAAGGGGTCGAAAATCTTAAAATGCGCCAGATGTGGGATTGTTTATCACAACAAACCTAAATTTTGCAGCAACTGTGGATTAGCTCTCATAATCAAGTGACCAGATAATCCA
>JASKBU010000038.1:0-2299 GCA_033272285.1 Nitrososphaeraceae archaeon | reverse complement strand
AGGGTTCAAATCCCGATGGCTCCAGACTAATCAATCTAGAGATGACCTATTATTATCAATACTAAAATTATATACACATCTTTAAGCGTTACCATATATCAATACCCGTTTCTATTCTTTTTCTTGATAGATGTGAATTATCCTTCTATTCTCTCAATATATACACTTTCCATTCTATTTAGAATTTCTTTATAATCTTATTTGCGAATACATCTAAAGCTTCAAGTTCTCTAGTTGGATCTAGATCCACTATAAGATATTGAATACCAACTTGTTCAAATGATTCTATTTGTCTTAGTACCTCTTCCGGCGTTCCGTGTATCGCAAACTCTCTAATTTGTTCTTCAGGCATTCCTTTAAAGATCTGTTCTATTTTTTTCTCGGACGTTTGCTTCTCATCTTCAACCACAATAATGCTCAATTTTGTTTTGAGAATTGAATTGTAATCCCTGCCTACACTTTTACAATGCTCTTTTAAAATATTCAATTTTCTTTTTACTGTTTCAGCAGATCCAAATAGATTGCAAGCATCTGCATATTTTGCTACAATCTTAAGAGTTTTTCTCTCGCCGCTTCCGCCAACTAGGATAGGTGGCGAAGGTTTCTGTATTGGCTTAGGATTGCAGTATGCATTACGAATTTGATAGTATATTCCATTAAATGAAGCCGAGGGCTCTTCGGTCCACATTTTGCGTATAATTTGTATTGCCTCTTCTAACCTTGACATTCTTTCGCTTGCGGCAGGAAAATGGATTCCATATGCATTTGATTCCTCCTCATTCCAAGCAGCACCTATTCCCATGAACAATCTTCCCTTGCTTAATACATCCAAGGTGGCAGCTACCTTGGCTAAAATAGCTGGGTACCGGTACATGATACCTGTGACTAAAGTTCCAAGTTTGATTTTAGTAGTTAATCCTGCTACGACGGATAAAGTTGTCCAGCTTTCAAGCATAGGTTCTTCCACTTTTCCTATCATTGGAATCTGATGGAAATGATCCATTACCCAAAAAGAATCAAAACCATTGTTTTCTGCCGTCGTGGCTAATTTCTTTAGAGATTCTATGATCTGAGAAGTATCATTGCCTCTGTAATCGAAAGTGAAGATGGGTTTCTGCAAGCCAAACTGCAATATTGTGCTATACGTTAAAGATGATTATAAACTTAGCAACCCACTTTCATGAATAGATCAATATGGCTGTCATTGCTATTAAATAGTTGTAGGGTTTGAAATTCGTGCGATTTTCCTGATTGTAAATGGGGGACTTATTTCCGTAACATGAGTCACGACCTTACTAATTTGCAAGGACCCTTTCAATCTTGAAATTGGCTGCAATTAGCTCCAAACAACATTATCATCACAAATAAAAATATGATAACTTATTATTCATTTTAATGATATACCTTTTGTGGACAAAAAGATAGTCAGATTAATTAAGAATACAAGAATCGGATATCTAGCTACAGCATCTTCCAATATGCAACCTTATATGACTCCTGTTGTCTTTGTTCTACAGAATGAGAATGTATATGTTCCTCTTGACCAGAAGCCCAAAACTGTCAATATTTTGGAATTGAAGAGAGTAAAGAATATTCAAGAGAACTCAAAGGTTTGCTTTCTTGTTCATCACTATGATGAAGACTGGACAAAACTGTGGTATGTAATGATAACTGGTTATGCAACTTTGGTCAATGCAACATCAGAAACATTAAAGGGAAAATTGAAGACAATTCATAATAAGTTTCTTAGCAAATATTCTCAATATAACAGAATAGGCGTTGGTAATTTCTACATCAGAATTAGAATTGATAAAACAGCATATTGGAATTATACTCAAGTAAAATAAAGTAACTTTAACAAAAAGATTAGAACTTAATACCCTTATACAAGTTAGTAGAACCCTATTACATGCAAGGTTCTAATCCCGACGTCCGAAGACTTTAACGGATTACTTATAATCTAACTAAACAGAGGTTATAGAAAATCGGTGATATTATTTTTGTTGTTTGACTGTTCAATTGGTTTTAATTTAGACAATTCATTTTCACAAACCCTTTGACATAATACATGTAACAGAATGTTTCCTCTTTTTCGTAACAAAGTAGTGTTATAAAGATATGATGGATATTGGCACACTCGTTTAGAAAATAAAAGATGAGTGTTTGCATCTCTTAGACCTATTTGTAGTATGCTGTATTATTCATATTGAGGCAAAAAATGCAAATTAGCAACCCAGACCAACATAATCTATAAAATTTAGACTTAACTTTCTTTCAAAAATATTATGCGAATGTGTTA
>JASKBU010000037.1:0-7139 GCA_033272285.1 Nitrososphaeraceae archaeon | reverse complement strand
ATAAATTAGGTTTGGAGCTAGTCTCTGAACAGAAGGGTAGGCATGTTTTTTTAAAGACGGGGATATAATTGCTCTATTTTACAGTGTTAATCTGTCCTCGTATTTCTCCGTTAGGATTTTTCTCGGTGTGAACATTCACGTAAGCTTCACCAAGTTCTAGGGCCCTGATTATGTCGCGGAAAGGGCTTCCCTGCATCTGCCCTTCCAAATTAGAAGCTGTGATAGATCCATTGGCTAAACTTCCTGATATTTGGCCAGTCGGACTATCAGCCTTAAACAAGGTAACTACGACTTCTCCATTCTCACCTTTGGGTGCATTGTGAATATGTGCTGCAGTAACCTTATCCATGCCAGTAACGTTCACATCATATTTAATTGATTCTCCTCCTTCCAAAGTAAATGATGCTACACCAGTAGCAGCAGTATCTACTGGAGGAACTTCTTCTCCTCCTGAAAGCATTGCGCTAAAAGGTTCTGTCTGTTCTGTCTGTGCAATTGTCAAATTTATGTGCGCCAATGAAAATGAAACTAAAGATATCGCAACAGCAAGTGCTAGCAACAGTATTTTTGGTTTATACATTGCAAATCTGAATATCAGGATTCTCCATATTTTCTAGAGCCCAGTTTATCAATTCGAATCTTTTTCCATGGTCGTGTTTGTAAATTGTATCATCGATTGGACCGTTACGCTTAGGAAGGATATTTTTTTTGGACTTCGTAAGAATCCAACTGGGTATTTACCTCTTTAATAAGATCGTGTAAACCTATTGGCTTCTGAAGGAATCCATTTATAATTTTCTTTTTAGTATATTCTTGAAATAGAATATCATCTATTTCAAATGCAGTCATTAGTATCGTTCTCACAAACCGATTCAATTCCTTTATCTTTTTTAAGAATTCCATACCATTCAATCCAGGCATTTTGAAATCAGATATTACCGCCACATAAGCATAACCATTATCTTGAAAATGCTCAAGTGCCAAAATAGGATCTGTAAAAGTAAATACTGTAATTCCTGGAATACTTCGTATAGCCTCATTAAAAAAAATAGTAGTAGCTGGGTCGTCATCTACGATACTAACAATTCTATTATTGGCAGACACCGGAAGCTTAAGCCTCCCATCTCATCAAGACCATTTCTATTAATTTTCCGTACTACATAGTATAAAACGGCTTGAGTAGAATGTTATAAGAATTTACGAATAGGCAACGTTCTTTTCTATCGATTCTCTAAATTGTTTCGGCTAAATATGATTATTCCTCTTAATCGAGGAATAATATTTAATCATAGCATTAGATGCTATAAAAGATGATGAAGTCAAAAGAGAATTGGCAAAGGGTAACACATTGATTAATTACATTGAAATATCAACTACAATAAGAGAGCAAATCAATAAGATAAATTATATTTTTTATTCTATTTGGTAAGCCTTTATGATGTCAATTCCTTGTCTAAACTGTATTCCCTAGCGTATGCAGTTCTTAATGGTGTTACTTGACAACAATATAGTATCCGAAATAAATAATATTTTTGGTCTTCCGAATAAATACTTGCTTTTTACGGTTCCTCGGGATTGGAACCTTGCATGTACTAAGGTTCTACTGACTTGGTATTTAGCTTTTTCATTTCAAAACAATGTCTGATTGGATGGTCATACAAATAGCTCGGTAGGATTTGTAGGGCGGACAGTGTTGACTTAGAGCTTCTACAATGAGTTTTGGATTAGAAATACTTTTCTAAAAGTTTAAAGTTATAAGTTAAGTTGACCTTTAAATGTAAGATTTGTGGTTCACAATTCGAAGAAAAAGAGCGTCTCCAAATTCATAAAAAGGTCCACGGCAGAAAGGCAAAGATCAGTGAATATGGAAGTCCAGAGTTTAATCTAGATAGGTTGAGAGGCTAACAGATAGATTTTATTTTACTCAATATTGGTAATAATACCAGATAAAAATCTGAAACCGTCGGGATACGACTGAATATTCAGTCGGAACTGTACCCAATTTTTACCTGTAGTCAGGCGTTATCAAATGTTCAAAGCATGTATTTTCAAACGGGCCGGAAGAGAGGAATCTAGAATTTCAGGTGGGTCATAATTAAAATATCTAAATTCGTTCGGCATCATTCGGAGGAAATAGCAGGGTTTTAGATAAATCATAACCCCTCTTTGACCAAAATTTGCCTGCCTTTTCAGCGAGATCTTCAAAATTCATCATAAAGGGATCAAAGTTTCTTTTCTTTCTTTCAGCCACTATATGGTTTTTTAGGTATTTCCAACATCTATAAGCAAGGGGTCCGTATTCTATCAAAAAAAGTTTCTCGTTAATATTCCCGGACTTTACCAATGTTCCGATTACATCAAAGTCAGCTCTTACGTCTACAACTTCTGCATTATTATCAAATATCCTAACATCCTTATTTTTTTCATATTGAAGGTATAAATCGTAAACCTTCCTTCTGGACGTTCGATGCTCTCTAGTATTCAAGATTCTGAAAGCATCAAGGAGACCATTGATTTGATGTTGTTTATTGCGGTATCTGATTGTTACATATCCAATGACAATTGTTGCAATAAGAGAAAAAATCCCTAGCCAATTCATTACGATTAATGCTATTATCGATTGCCAATCCATAAATAGACTAAGACAATTCACTCATTATTATTGTCACTGCCGAAGAAACCTTATTAATTATTTCCTCGAACATTCAAAGTTAACATTTTGTTAATTGGTCAGTAACCACCGACCGCAATTGATCAATATGTACTGGCTTTTGTAAAAAACAATTTATTATCTCTTTCTCAGTATACTCTCGGAGCAAACTATCGTCAATACTATATCCTGTTAATAAAATGGTCCTTGTTAAAGGATTTAAATCCTTTACTGTCTGCAATAACTGTACTCCATTGATTACAGGCATTCTCAAATCACATATCATAACTGCGTAATCGCCCTTGTTCATTTTGAGGTGGTCTAATGCTTCAATTGGATTTGTAAATCGGAATACATCAATCCCACTAATTGTTTGTAAGGCATTATAGAATAAATTGGTAGTCGATAATTCGTTATCAACTATGCTTATGATTTTGTTTTTAATGGACACTTTAGATACACTTGCTCTTAGGGATTTCTGTACTCTTAAGAAGTCAAGCAGTTTATCTGGATTGCTTATCACCGAATAACTTATTGTCTGATCAGTATTGCTTTTCTTTGTTCGTATCCAAGTGTTTGGAAAAGAGATTAATACAGGCCCCTCGGTCCCCGCACCGCTATCGGTTCTAAAAGTGGATTCTTATACAGTTATGAACTGGTCAGCTTTGAAGTTTTCATTTAATTAACACTAGTATTAGTATTAATTTATTCGCGCTCATCGGGATTAAAGACAAATTTGACGGCAAAATAGGATTCAGACATATCAAACACTGCTATTCTATGCTGGCATCGTGAAGAGAGTAGAATTTCAAACCTCGGTTCATAATCCTTTCTTAATGACTCGATGTAATATTAATTGTATATATGAATATAATCTTGTTTTATTTCTTTTTTTGTTTGGTTTCCAATTTAGTAAACGGTACTACTGTAGCAGAGGGATTAAACGTAGCAGGGTTAGTATTACTCTCTGGTTCTAAAGGGTGTTTTCACAAATGTTTTTGCCGTTCTTTCTTTTTCCTTGCATCCTTACCCCCTATTGAAGTTCTTGAATCAATTCCTAGAAATGATGTACCAATACCAAAGGGATTATAAGCGGTTTCAACAGTGTCCTTTATCATTATGAATAATATTCATATTTCATGAGTGTGTCATTTTGGAAGTTCTATTACCAATTGTTGATAAATAATTAATAAGTACCAATCCATAATTCTTATTGTGCTTAAAACAATATTTGACAGAATTTGTTATTCGAGATTTTCGCGATGGCATTTCGAGGGTTGGTGTAAATGGCTGAAGTGAAGAAGCGCATACTGATAGTGGACGATGAAAAAGACGTAGGCTGGACTTTGAAATTGATACTAGAAAATTATGGATTTGATATAGATTGCTTTACAGATTCGGCTACGGCCTTAGAAAAATTCAAACCAAATCTATACGACTTGATAATATTAGATATTAGGATGGCAGAAATTAATGGCTTCGAATTATATGACGAACTGAAATCAAGGGATTCCAATATCAAGACGCTATTTATCACAGCACTGAGTAGCGTAGAGCCTTACAATACGCGAAATAGCAAAGTCTACCCTTTAAGGGGAGTACGACATTTCATGAAGAAACCCGTAAGCAGCGAAGAATTATTGGGACAAGTTTATTCAATGATGGTACCAGAAGAAATTGAGGATGGTTAAGCATATTGAGATCTAGATGAACCCGATCCTTGCCTTGCTTCACCGAGCGAACTCTAGAGTTAGTTTAAAAATCACACTTTTAGTTATCCTTGAGATTGCTTTGATATGTGGCAGTTTTTTTATACTGACATACTATCAGTCCCAGGGAACCTCTATTGGAAAGTCAATTAATGCTGCAGGGAAAAATCGATATCTGACATCTAATTCCCTATTTCAAACTGAGAAATTTCTTGATGGTTCATCTAATATACTAACACTAAAAACCGCCATAAACAACTTAGAGGCAAATATTGAAACCCTTACGTATGGAGGAGCTATTTCAGGCGCGAATATAAAATCACTTCCCCCAGATTTTTCTGGTTACCTAAATAATGTGATAAGAGATTTCTCTGCGTACAGGGCTTTGATACAGGATAAAATAATTGCTGGATCTCAAGGGTCTCAAGTAGGCACACCTGAAACAGTTTTAGTATTAAGACAAGATCTTGAAGCAACCGCCTCAAACTTGGTGCGCTCCTCAGATATTTTGGTAACGGCTTTAGGTTCGTACGCCGATAATAATTCGCAGAACTTGATTATGTTGCAGATCTTTTTGGCTGTTCTTAATATAGGGATCTTAGTTCTGATTCTATATTTAGTCACGAGAATACTTAGGCCCATATCTGTGCTTACGCAGGCCACAAGGGAAATTAAAAAGGGAAATTTAAGTTACCACGTTGAGCATAAGAGTGATGATGAACTGGGAGAACTCACCGACTCATTTAACTCGATGATTAATTCAATTAGAGCATATATCGAAGAACAGAGGCGCTTAAGTGACGAGCTTAAAACGGCAAACCAAGAAATACAGCAAAGGGAACGCATGAAAGATGAATTTATCAACATAGCCGCTCATGAGATGCGAACTCCTGTGCAACCTATTTTAGGTCTATCGGAGCTCCTAAAATCTAAACATGGAAATAAGGTAGCCATGACCGATAGGGAAGAAGATAAAATGCTAGATATGATTATTAGCAATGCAAAAAGACTTTTGCTACTTCAAGAAAATATTCTGGGTGTTTCGAGACTAGAAAGCAAATTACTAAAATTAAATAAAGAGGAGTGCGATTTGGTCGAAATAATCTTGAGTGCTATACAAGATGCTGAGAATCAAATTGACAAAAACATGGTAGAATTGGGATATAAACCAACTGAGCTTAACACTCTATTGATATATGCCGATAGATCAAAGCTGACCCAGGTTGTTTCCAATTTACTTAACAATGCAATTAAGGTTACTAAAGCTGGTAGCATTTGGATTTACTTAGAAAAGGATGACAATCAGGCCATTGTTAGCGTAAAAGATACTGGGTCGGGAATTGATCCAAGTGTAGAAACAAAATTATTTATGAAGTTTGTCACACATTCCTCGTCTGGAACCGGGCTGGGTTTGTTTATTTCAAAAGGCATAGTAAAAGCCCACGGGGGCAAGATCTGGGCCTTCAATAATACTAGTGGCAAGGGAGCGACATTTGCTTTTACCTTGCCATTATTAATACAGGCGTAACGTTGAAAAAACCAATAACAAATAAAAAATGTGGGATTAAGTGTATTGATGTGTATTTCGCTCATTCCATGGGAATAACCTTTAACTTGTCAACAAAGCCAGCAGGGGGAAACAATGATCGTCAATCTCACCTATATTTTTGAAGGGATCATCGGCTATATTTTTGAATGAATTATCGGCGAATGCATTCGCTGCAATTGCACCAAATATCATTCCAATTAAAAGAACTATTGAAGGGAGAAGTAGGGTCTTTGAAGGTAAGATTATTTAGTTCCTACAGAACGTTTTGGTTTATATGAACTTGGAGGGAAAACTCCTAATATTATTCAGTAAATAAATTCTGGATTATTTTCCATTAAATAAAATGGATCCACTATTTGTGATATCGTAGGGTGCCTTTTTAATGTGCACAGCCCTCCTCCACTAGTTAGTTAAGTTTTTTATAATTTATTGAGGAAGTAGATCAGCATGAATAAAGTTTCCTTAATCGTATATCTTGGTAAGGAATTAGCGAGCACAAAGCAGATATTTAGTAAGTTCTCGGGCGTACCATATGTTGCAATTTAGGGGAGACAAACCAATAATTCCCCCAAAGGTTTAAGTTTAATGGAAAATTATTTCAAGGGCTCAAGAATTTGCAAGTACTGCGGTATTAACATGGACATTAAGGACCTTGATATGTTATATTTCTTTCATGATACATGCTGGCAAGAATACAGAAAACATGGCGAAGTCTACCCAATGCCTAAGCATGAAGGTTAATATTGCTAGGCCCTCTTCCGTCGGTACCCACGACGCTATCGGTTCAAAATTAGGATTCTGATCATTTGACAGTATTTGTTATAATGGCCTAAAACGACTGTCGCATCACATGTACGTTAAGTTGTCAGGCTTTCCTTGTCTCATAGTGAAGTAATACTTCCCCACTGTCAAACGCTATTGATTTAACCAAATTGAATTCTTGAATCTCATTCAAGTCTTTAAATATAGTCATGCCGTTTCCAATTGCAACAGGATTAATGAATAAAAGAAATTCATCAATTAGTCCCAATTTAATTAAGGATGAATCAAATGAAGCACCACCATAAACAACCATGTCTTTGCCTTCTTGGCGCTTTAACTTCATGATTTCGTCTGTAATATCACCTGTTGCTATGTCAGTGTTTATCCACTTTGATTTCTTCAATGTTCTGGTAAAAACAACTTTTGGGATTTCTATCATTTTTTTGCCAAGCGCATACCAAGGGTCATT
>JASKBU010000036.1:0-3048 GCA_033272285.1 Nitrososphaeraceae archaeon | reverse complement strand
ATGAGTTGCGGAACGGCTCTTTCTGGGAAATCTTTCTTCAAAATATGTACGCGTTTAAAAATATCTTCGGGCCTAAGTCCGTCATTTACTAAACTAGTAAAAATTTCAAATGCATTGTAGTAGTCCTTCCATTTGGATTCTTCTTCTTTCTGCTTGCGTCTGAAAGATTCCAAAGTCTTCTCTGAGCTTTGAAATTCGAGATTTAGTTTTTCGATAGCTTTTGTCAAGCTTTCAATTCTTTCATATTTAGAAAGTATGTCCTTTGGATCATAATTTAGATTCTTAAAATCAATCATCATACGAGCTAGGTTGCCATAATCACTAGATAACTCATAATACCCGAACAATTCAAGCATGTCACGAACTCCTACAAACTGTTGTAGATCTCTTTCTTTAACCCTGGATCTCTCTTGTTTTCTATAAGTTTCTGCGTTAGATTGCTTCAACAACTCATCGTTAATTTTAATCTGGTCTTTGATTCTCTGTAATTCGTCTAGTCCTAATTTTATTTCTCCTTTAAGTTTGTGGGGCTCAATATTATCCCTTAGCATGGTCTCGATTAAAGAATAGAATTGGTTTGCTGCTATAGAAGGCTTGATACTGTATTTGTTGATTAAGATGCCCATTGCATCAAGAAATTTTTCAATTTTCCTGTCGTCCAAACTACTTTGTTTTATCAGATTCTTCCACCTTAAATTAGCCGCGATATCCCTGATATCGACGCCGTTTTTCTTCGAAACAATAGCAATTTGGCGCTGCAAGTCAAAGGTGTCATCAGATTGAATAATCTCACTTACAAAAGTGTTTACTGTACCTACGCTAATGTTAAGCTCCTTGGCAATATTTTCTTGCGAATAGCCCGATAAATATAGCCTTAATACTTCGTTTTTCACCCAGTTTTTATTGTTTAACGTCATTTTCGACGTTTGTATTTATACCAACTTTGAATTAAAAAACTTATTGCATGAGGATTATGCAGTGATAAATTGGTAGTGTTATTTTTCTGAATATTTTTTGAATGATAAATGAATAAAAAATAAAATTTAATTGAAGTTTTTTTGAACAATTTATGAACCCATTTTGAATAAAAGACATCCTTGTCCAGAAATGAAGTTCACTGGCAGCTTTGAACTATGATAATACGCATTGACCAGATAGTTGTCTGCATCTAATCAAGTGATCGACATAATAATACACTAGGTTGATGAGGAGAATGATATGTAACATTAGAAATCAATTGTCGCTGCTTGAATACTTATGATCCTAGAAGTTTTACAATAATAGAATGCTAGCAAATACCAAATAGATATTACTAAGAACCAATCATAACTAGATTTAAAATAATAAACGCGTTATTAGTTAACCTATAAATTTTGAAAAATTAGAAAAAAGGGAGATGTTAATATGAGCGTCATACTGGATACCATGATTTTGAAAACAAAACTATCTACAAAATCAAAACAAGTAGTACCAAAGACCTCTACTATACTCATAAAATCACTGGCGATTTCCTTATCCGTAGTTCTTCTAACCTGCACTGCCGTTGTATACATAGAAGGTTTGAGACAATTCTTGTCATGTCGAGATAATATAGTAGGTTATGAGCAAGAGGGATTGTATGGCGATACAGAACAGTTCAAATTTGCATTATCATATTGTGACTCAAAATGAAATCACGCAATCATTTTTTTATGCTCGATCTCTATAATTAAGACATTTGGCCATTCACATTCTGCGGATACTCAAAAATTGTTTATATTTAAGTTCTGGCTTTCATTCTTTATCTTGTCAATACGAAAAGGAGATAACTTGTAATGAGCGAAAGCACAATCAATAAGCTAGAGGAACTGAAGGCACAAACACAGAACCTGGGAAAAGCATATCGCGAATTATTTCCTAAAGTAGATCCCGCTTTTGTCTACGATCTAATTTTACGACTCTCGAAGAACTCTGACAATAACACACCAATCTATACTGTAGAAGTATTCACCAAAGAAGGAACAAACCCTGAAATATCGAAAGAACGCATTTTACAAACTACTGGAACTGTTCCTGCAATATATGATAAGGGGACTCACTATGTTTCGACGCAGCGCATGACCCTGGAGATGCTTAAAAAACTGAACGATATTGACTATGTCCTCGAAGTAATGGGTGACTATACGGGCGGGGCTAGCTCAATTGGACCACAGCATGAAAGGAGACTGGAAACGAAGTAGTGACAGGTCGCAGTAAAAGTTGAGACATTAGAAATTCATGATAGGTATTTAAGCCAAGATATTTATTTAAATTGAATCTGTTCCAAGCCGAAAATAATCCTGACTCTTTGAATTGATGGTCAATGTTACTGTGATTTAGCACATTTTAATTCGTTACCTGATGTAATACACTCATTTAATTAGTAACAAAGTGAGCCGACAACAAGTGTTTGAGATTAATCCGTAAAGCCTAAAGAAAACAAAAAAAACTAGAAATTCTAACCTAAAAAGTAGCACTGGTTTTGTATTTGTAATAATCAGACTTTACTATACTTAAAGTTCCTACATGCCGTATTATTGAATATGAGCATCAAGAAAATTGGTGTGGAGGTGAAAAAATGAGTATTTTGTTGGGTGCCCCGCGACCAGTAGAAAAGTTGGAAATTAAGACGAAACCTGGCGAACCAACGACCTCTTCTATACTGCTTATGTCAGTTGCAATTATTTTAAGCGTCGTTCTGCTAATGTATGTCGGAATATTGTTTACAGAAGGTTCAATCAAGTCCTATTCTGCATGTAGAGAGAAAATAATAGGATATGCACAAAGGGGACTATATACAAATCCTGAAGAATTCAAAATGGCATTGTCATACTGTGGGCCTAGATAAGACCTAAATTTTTTTTAGACCGTTTCTTATCCATGTTTGTAAGTTAAAAAATCTAGTTTAGTTCCATCTGAAATTCCAGATTCATCCTTCCGGCCCACCACATTTTCAATACTATTTCCATTGTTCGAATAATTGAGAAGTCGGAGGCCAAGCGGTCTTAGGAAGACAACGAATGCAACCAA
>JASKBU010000035.1:0-4997 GCA_033272285.1 Nitrososphaeraceae archaeon | reverse complement strand
GAAACTACAACAGCTTTAACTTTATTGTTACTAATGGTTGAACCTGATGATCCTATCAATGTGATGTTTCTCCAACAAGTATATTGCCATATACGGCATTTAATTTGTGAAAAATCCTGACGCAATCATAGCTGTCAAAAATATAATTTTCTCCTTCTATTTCCATTGGTATCATTTCATTGATCGGGATTTCTTTCCTACATAGATCACAGTATCTACCACTTTTCATTAATTGTGGGTATCACTGATAATATAAGAAAGGTGCCATTACAAAGTACGATATAGTGTTATAATGTGTTAGATAGCAATATCCGAGAAGGAAATGGATAAATCTTGAACTGAATCTTATAGAAGATTGTATCTATAGCCTTTTTATACTTTGTTGAAGACAACTTTTTAACGCAACCAGAAACAACTGATGGGTGTTTGATTGTTTCTTGTTCATCACTCAATCAACCATCGTCCCATCAGTTGTCTAATTTAAAAGACCAATTGGAAGAGATGAGATTATTTTCATATCGCGCCTAGCTAATAAATTTCAGAACAAAATGCATTAAATAAAAATTCAATTAAATTTTTGCATCGATGTGACTCAAAAGCTTTGTTCTAACCGTCATAAATCCATCGAACGGTGGAATTCGTACGGATGCTTTACTGCAAGTTAGTATAGGGTAATGTATTAAAGTATTATCTTGTACTTTTATTTGAAAGTAATCTTACGACGCGTTTCAGAAGAACGAGTTTATTCTCTTCCTGCTCTCTAAGTACCCATATTAAGGTAGAAATAGTATACACTGGTAGAAAGTCACCAAGAAATGGAATAAACTCGGCGAGATTCATTATAAGTAAGACTTTACTTTTAGTTATCGAAAACAACAAGCTCGATACAAATACGTCAAATATGTCACCTATTATGGGTACTCCAAATACTGGTGCTGCCAAATAATCAAGAAGGTCAGCTACAAGTGAAATTCCTAGGGCCAATGCCACACGAATTCTAAAAAATCGTTGTCTTTGTTTTTTTTTACTATGTAAATCAGTTCCCCCTCTTTAGAATTAGTCCAGCAAATAATTTATCTATGTCTCTTCCAGGTTGCTTGTGACTACGTTTCAATTTGTTTTCGATATTATTAAAAATTGAATATGGAACAATCAATGATAAGGAATGGAAGAGAAAGTTTTTTCTGATTACGCAACTCTGCTAAGAAAGTGAATAACTGAATACTATTTCTTTTAATTGCATTTTTTATTTCATAAGTAGACTAATGTGTGTAACTATTCATAAATACGTTCTTTATATTGGAATTGAGACTAATCTTAATGGATTTAGTAGGATATACTGTGAGTATCAGTATAAAGAGTGAATATTATGACAGCCAATGTTGTTACTATAGCGATAGTAACCAAAATAAGCAGATCATTCTTTCATTTTGTTTCTATACACATCAATTTGCTATCTAAATTATATACTTTAATTAGTTTTGATGTCACTTCTTGATCTGCCTCCCACTTTATCATGTTTCTTGCATAAACAGTACATACTATTAAATACCTATATAATAATAAATCCCAACTCAAACTAGTTGACAATTCAAAGGATACTGGTAGCAGTTGATGGTTCCAAGCCCTCGCTTAATGCGAGCTCCCAGGCAATAGACATAGCCAAAAAACTTGATGCAGAATTAATCGCGATAAATGTTATATCGCCAGATATCAGGTATAATTATCTTGAAGACACAATAACGCCCAGATTACCCCGGGCTCTAAAGAATGTCATGATGGTTGCAACGCAAAGAGGAGAGACTCAAGTGGATAAGGTAAAGCAGAAGGCAAAAGAAAAAGGTGTGATAGTAAAAACAGATGTTATTATGGGCATCTCATCCGTAGTAAAGGAGATTGTGGAATACGCAGACAAGAATAAAGTAGACATGATTGTTGTTGGTAGTAGGGGTCTTTCTGGAATTAAAAAAATGCTTGTAGGAAGCGTAGCTAGTGGTGTGGTAACGTACGCCCATTGTCCCGTATTAGTAGCGAAATGAACGTTTGTTGTTACTAACTTTAGAATAAATTGATGAGATTTAAAAAATAAATAAAGTCCTCAGGATTTAGGCTTTCTTTTTAATACTTGCGGTAGATCAAGACAATGACTTTTTCTTCAATTTCAGTTTTACAAATAAACAAGCATTGCCAGTAATACATTTAGATTTATGGTCCTAACTACAGCGACGTTATAATTCCAGAAATGGTCATCATTCCAAATGTGAACCAACCTTTCATATTTGAAAATCGTCTGATACGCCGGTAATTATGCCGGTTCCCAATGGCTTTATAATTCCAGAATCTGATTTATGCGTGTTTATTTAATGGCCATAAATAATTTGAAATTTAATTATCATTCTTTTCATATCTAATTGGAGTGATCATATATATCCTCACGTGTTTTTAGTATTTTAATTGATGCGATTCATCTAGAGAATCAATTTATTTCCAAGTTATATATGTGGTAAAGAATAAAAGTAAAATTAGAATTCGTCCTTAACTGAAGATGCAATTCTGATATTAAACAATCTCTCCAGGCAAATTAGGATTTGGATTAGTTTTATTTTGTAATAAATCATTCATTGATGTCGTATTTGTAGAATTTGAATTGGTTGTTTTGCAAGGATTATCATCTATACAAATAGTTGTGGTACAATTTCCGTTTTCACAGTTTGAACTAATATTTGCTTGAAATTGGGCAAAAGAGTATGGAAAAAAAGAAAAATATGATAAAACGAAAAGTACGAAAACAATACTCATACATGTCTTTGGGCCAAAACAATTGAATTCTATTTTCATGACGTATAGATACATTATTATCACATTTGACTTTTTTGATCTAATCCTTTAATTCTCTTGCATTAAACAAGTTAAGAAATAAAATTAAACTCTGCATTATTTTTTGGATTAATTTTGTTCGGGCATATTTATTTTCATGTTGCAACTAGGTTATAGATGTGGCCCGTATGTGATGTTATTCTATGCTCGCATTCTGTTCCTTCTTAACTTTAGTCCGAATATAAATAATATGTTCAGCAAACTGCGGATCTTCGATTGCCGTACAGGGTAGGCATTTCTACTAACGAAAATTAATATTGGTGTTTTCATGCTCTGAAATCGAAATTCAAATTTGTATTGTCGTCTGGCGATGGGGAGGTATATTTCTCTCATTATTGCGGTTATAATAATCGTCACTATCACTTTTTATTTTTCTCAGATATACGGTCAAAAAATATTACGAGAACGACCGTTTAGCTTAAGTCCAGACGATCCACATGTTTTTGATTCTAGACTCAAAGTTGAACAGGTGGTAAATGGGTTAGAAACTCCTACGACTATGGCCTTCCTAGGTCCTGACGATTTTCTAGTTTTGGAAAAAGATAAGGGAACCGTATTGCGCGTGTTAAACGGAAAAATTTTAGACGAGCCAATTCTTGACGTCAATGTTGCGAACTCTGTTGAAAGGGGAATGTGTGGAATTGCAATTTCTAAAAATGGTCTCAAGACATATGTTTTCCTATACTTTACTGAAATTGATGGAAAAGATGGGGATGATCGAAAGGGAACAGCGCCAATTGGAAATCGCCTCTACAGGTACGAATTTGTTGATAATAAGCTTGTAAATCCCAAACTTCTTTTGAATTTGCCAGCTTACCCCGGACCGAGACATAACGGTGGCGCAATAGAAATCGGCCCTGACCAGAACATATACATTCCAGTCGGAGATGTGGATGGTTCATTTAAAATAGATTTTGAAGCAACACAGATGCAAAACTTTGACCGTGGAAAAGTTGCGGACGGACGCAGTGGAATTTTAAGGTTAACGCAAGATGGGAAAATTGTAGATGAAGGCATACTCTCCGATTCAATGCCTTTACGATTGTATTATGCATATGGCATAAGAAATAGTTTCGGATTAAATTTCGATCCCGTAACAGGATTCTTATGGGACACCGAGAATGGGCCACAAGATGGCGATGAAATAAATCTTGTTGAACCTGGATTCAACAGTGGATGGGATGAAATCTATGGATTTTCTTCATCTCAAAAAAGTTTTGACACCGACGAACTCAAAACTTTTGATAACAAAGGACACTACGAAGAACCCAAGTTAGTTTGGACCAAGAGCGCAGGACTGACGGCAATCATATTTTTAGACTCTGATAAATTTGGGAACCAATATAGAAACGATATATTCGTGGGCAGCGTCCATAATGGTCACATATACCATTTCAAGTTGAACCAAGAAAGGAATGACCTTTTGCTCCCCCGAGGCCTTGCACAAAGATATATTCAGAACCCCATCAACGTCGGAGCTGAGGATGTAATATTTGGCGGCGGATTTGGCGGAGTCACAGATCTTACAGTAGGCCCAGATGGTTACCTATACGTGGTATCTATAGGTCAGGGCAAAATATTTCGAATAATGCCAGAATAGATCATGTTATAAAAAATAATCAAGACTTGAAAATATTACTCCGCTAATTGATAACCATTCAATGTAAAACTGGTGGGCTGTCTTGAAAGATGCCCAATTACCCACCAGTTTTAATGAAGAGATGTCGATTTGTAAGTTGCATAGTTGCATTAGGTTTAGAATTTAATAAGATTTCAGGATCTAATTTAAGCAATACTTAAGTGGATATACATGCTCAATGGAGAATACATACGTCGCCCTGCAATTTCCAGTTCCACTATCTCATCATTAAATAAGCTAAGAACTTTAAATAATCATAATGATCTACAAGTATTCGAGTGGAATCTATGAGTGCGTTTCACATATTTAGTAAACGTATTCGACTATGGCCAACAAGATATAAAAAAGGAACTTAGGGACTTGAAGGCTAGCGGTGATATTACCAATTAATTATATTCTCAGAGTATTGGTTATTCATTTCATATTCGTCTTTGTTACTAAAAGAAGAAATAGGAAAAGTAGAATTACTCGCGATTCACTT
>JASKBU010000034.1:0-6750 GCA_033272285.1 Nitrososphaeraceae archaeon | reverse complement strand
AAGCTCTGTACTAAAGTTTAGAAAATAAAAAAGGGAGATGGTTTACTCGGAAGCGGCATTGCTCTTAGCCAGTTTCGTGCATAGGTCCAGATGTCGTTTTTCTTCCTTGAGTATGGCTCTAACTTTTGTTCCAAACTTCTTGTTTTTTACATCCTTTGCTACAGATACCAAAACTTCATAATGCGTTACTTCTCCTCCTTCTGCTAGACATAAAAATTCCAACGCTTCTTGAGTATCAGGATCTTCTCCCAAATACGTTTCCATTATTTTTGAGCCTTTCTCGGCTGTTTCTGCTGCCTTTTCTTCTATAGTAGACGGATCAAATCCATCACTGTCTGCGAGTTCTTGGACCAATTGTTGCATTTCTTCCTCTTGATCACTTGCCTCTTCTCTCATTTTCGCTAGTTTTTTCATATGTTCGGGTTTTAACAGTCCTCTTGAGTCCAAATCTTCTACAGCCTTTTGGGCTGCTTTTTCTAACCCCAAGGCTTCACCTATCTTTTCTTGTATCATTTCTTGATCTGCCATATACAAAGACAGAATGTACATTATCTCTTAATACCGATATTTGCCAGAGTTAGCAAAAACAACTAGTTCCTTAACTTCGCTTTCCCTTTCAAATTTTTATCAAGACCGGGAGCATATTCCTGAGGTGCCTCTGGCGTTTGCGGAATATCAAATCCTTCCGGAAGACCATCCAATGCCTCTAATTCGCCATCGCCGAATGGAGATGAACCTGCGAATATTTCGGAGAGACCCGATGCTTCGTTTGAAAAGGTCCACTGTTGATTGTGCAGATTTCTATCTTCGAGTTTCTTAACTTCCGGCATTTTTGAACTGTCGGTCTTTGGTATTGGAAGCGTCTTGTCCCAATCCACTCCAAGCGATTCTAATGCCTTGGCAAAAACTTTCTCATGTGCTAGATCTCTCACTATGAGATACGAAACGGTTGCACGAAATGACTTGTTGTCGCTCATAGCATAAAGACGACACTTTTGAAGTCTTCCCGTACACTCAAGCATAAGATTGTAGAGTAAATCCAAAACAAGGTTTCCGCTGTTGTAAACATACGAACCCGACCATGGATTACCTGCGGAATCAACGGGCATGGCTCCTTGTGCTCCCACGAGAAAATGATGAATATTGCCAGCTTGAAGTGCTATTTCTAATGGCAATTTATTTGGAGGTTCTGCATTCGTAGATCCTTCCAGTAGCATTCCTATTGTAGTAGAAATTAACTCTACGTGGCCTATCTCTTCTGAAGCAACGCTCTTTATTAAATCCTGATAGGGTTTTGCCTTCCCTCTAAAGTTAAAATTTTGAAATAAATATTGCATCATAGTGCGCATTTCTCCGAATTGACCGCCCAGCCCTTCTTGTAGAGCATTGGCAGCCAGATTATCCGGTTTGTCCTTTGGCAACTGATTCGCCAGTTTGTTCACAGATATAAACATGATATTAAATGCATTACAAAGTTTATCTATCGTATTTGGCCGATCAGTTTTAATCTTTATATAGATGATCTAAATGGGACTGATACTTAATCATAATTATCTTTTACCAGGAATCTGCCTATGAACAGAATGTCATATGATGTTACCTCGAACCAACTAATGCGCATAGGCAATTGCTGTTATGGTTAGACCCATCACTATGATGGTAAGTGCAGTCGCAACAACTTGCAATATCAATAATACAAGAAATCTGGCATACATTTCTCTGTCTGCTCTCATGGAACCTATAAAATTTTTCTTCTGATTGAAATTAATTACTCGGATGTTATTGTCATAAAACTATTTAACAGATTTAACGGAATTTTTTTTGCTTCTCTCTTAGTAATCACAACCGAGTAATTCTTTTTATGAGATTATACTACAAAAGGAGTAAAAATACCTAGGAGCCAAACTGAGGTTACATTTACTTCTTCTTGGTTTCGATGCTGGCCTTGAGGGCCTCAAGAAGATCCTTGGTTGGCCTTGCCTCCTTAGGGGTGGATGAAACAAACTTCTTCCCTTTACTCTTTGCCTCAATAAGTTTTTCAAGTTCTTTAACATAGGTGTCGGAATAATCACCAATATCAAACTCCTTACTGCGATATTTTTGTACCAGTATTTTGCCAAGTGATAGTTCTTCTGGGTCTAGTTTTGACTTTACGTTCCCCATTTCTGGTATTTCATCTACAGGCTTCATATCATCCAGGTAATTTAAGACATGCATCACAAGGCCTCTCTGGTAAGGCCTCAAGGCTACCACGTTTTCCCTATCCTTAAGAATGACCTTTCCTATGGCCACTAAGTTGTTGTCATTTAATATTTTCACTAAAAGTGCGTAAGCCTTTTCGTTTCCTTTTTTAGGATCAGTGGCTACGTAATAACTATTATCTATTAAGATCGGATCGAGTTCTTTGTATTCGATAAATTCCTTAATATCGATGGAATGGGTTGTCTTTAGTTTTACCTTGTTTAATTCTTCTTTTTCGAATACTATGTAATTGTCTTTTTCAACTTCATAACCTTTTTTTATCTCTGAATAAGGAACTTCTCTTTCTTCCTCTGGACACCATTTTTTGTATCTAATTCTATGGCCATTTTGGCATAATTGATTAAATACGTAATCTCTGCTGTTTGTTGCCGTATAAAGTTTAATCGGTATGTTTACAAGCCCGAATGAGATACTACCTTGCCATAAACTTCTAGCCGGCATATATTATAATTTTAGTCAACAAAGATTATAACAGCTCAACTTTACATTGGAGTAACTACGATACTAAGTTGATTTAGAAGAGTTGACTTTGTCCTAGCAAATGATATTACAACTTAGTTTATGCATACATTCCTATTTGCGCTTTCTAATGCATCGCCAACAGGTAGAAGTTAAAGAAAAGATTCGCAATTGATAAAAGTCATTAAAAAGTATATTTTAATTTTCTGTCGATCTCTCAATTAGAAAACTTAAGGTAGACTAACTGAATGAACTTCATTGTCACAAGTCTTGCACATAAACCTGCGACAACTTTCACACCACTCTACTTGACTAGATGTGTTACAAGAGTCGCATGACGTCATTCCATTCTCGACCTTCGTCTTTGAATTCTAATTCTTGACGCTTCGTCAATTGATCCTTACTTGTTTGAGTAAAGTTTTTTCTTGAATCAGTCTAACAATAAATAAGTATGAATTACTTGTACTCGGTACCTAAAAAAGGGATAATTTAAACCGGGTCGCCTGAACTTCCCTGATTCTTATCTCTCTTGACCGCAGTGGGTTCATGTTTTGCTAGGTCCTCTGGATTCATTGGATCCTTTCCGCCCGCTTGATTATCTCTATTTTCCTTCTCATCATCTGAACCCAGATATGTATCAGAATCTGTAACTTTCTTCGCGGCCTGTTTAACTTCATCTTTCACTTCTTCGACTGTATCTTTAACTTCTTCGACTGTATCTCCCATAATAATTAAAATACAATAAGTTATTTAACACTTCGACATCCGATTTAAGGAATGGTTAGAATCTTGATCTTATTTATTTCCTTTTTCTCTGTTTTGGCAGTTCATTCTTAAACATCTCAAAATCTTGCTTTCAAAGATTCAATCTGCGATTTTTCTATTTGGATTTTCTGCTCTAGTTTAATTTTAATCTGTAGCGTAAAAGACCCTCTCTAAACTGATTCTTTTAGAACTACTAAACTAGATATAAATCTCATATAATAAGTGCTAAATAGAAATATTATGGATTTCCTGAGCTTTGCATTGCAAGAGCAAATCCGTGCAAGGGTAAGGAAAACTCTAAAAGATGGAATCCAGCTTAATATGTCCACCGAAGAATCAAAGAAATTTCTAAGGAGACATGTAAACATCAGAACAAACCTTGTCATTATGATAATAGACATTAACAATTCAACGCAAATGAGTCTTACGTTACCAGAATCTAAATTCGCTCAATTGCTACAAACTTTTGCCCAGGAAGTAAGTATTGTAGTATCTGGTTACGGAGGCTTCGTTTTCAAATATGAGGGTGATGCCGTTATTGTAATTTTTCCAGCCGACTATGATGAGATAAAGGCTTGCAAAAATGCGTTAAATTGTTCAGCCGCCGTACTAGAAATAGTAAGAAATGGCATCAATCCTATTTTTAAGGAAAATGAATTACCTGAAATTACAGTAAGGACAGGATTAGCTTTCGGACCCACTTTAGTGGTACTTTATGGAAAAAGTTTAGAGAAAGCTCATGTAGATATAACGGGCTCTAGCATTAGCCTTGCAGCTAAAATCGCGTCTATTGCCAAACCGAATCAGGTGTTGGTAGGGGAACTTATTTACAATATTATTGTGTCATCTAAAGAAAAAGGTTCCTTAAAGAAGATTAAGTTCAAGGAGATGGTTTTGGATCCGATAAAATGGAAGTACCTCTCTCAATCTGATCCTCAGAGCTTATACCATGTTTACGAATATTTAATAAATTAAGTTTTAACAATGAAAAAGTAAATCCAAATTATAACATATTGATAATTAATAAATCTAAACGTTGGTGAACGTCAGGACTTTACAATCCGATACTACCATGAATGACATTACATTGAGAAACTGTTCCTGAAGTTTAGAGAATTAATTTGGATTTAAGCGTAAAATTCTTTACAAGATAGTACATTGGTAACAATATGAAAACCTAATCTTTATTTTACAACAGTTACTGTACTTCTGGAATAGTGAACAAGCTTGTACGATGTACCACCTAGCATGTCTTTTGAGGTTCCATACTTTGCTTAACTTCCTATGACTAATGTATTTACATCTTTCCCATTGGCAATTTTTAAAATTTCTTCAGCAGCATTACCCACGGAATGTATTGTGCGTGCGGTTCGGATATCTATGATTCAGCTCTTCCCTTATATTCGTGAAGCAGTTGTTTGCTTGACTTCTTTAGTTCTCTTAATAGAAAACGTCTATCCAGTTGGAATTGAGGGGCATGACAATTTTATTGTGGATGTACATCCGATAAATGCTTATAGTAGTAATCTTTTATCATTTCCTCACCACAAAATCTACATTTGATTTTTGAATAGAGGCTCTGATAGCATATCTTACAATATTTTTTCTTCATATTTTCTCCAACTGTGATTTCGTACCATAATCGTTTTTGTTGTCCGCAGCCGTTGCACTTGCCTACTCCTAACATCTTATATTCATAACTGGCGTATGAAATAAAAGGTTTCAATGTTCATTATAAAAAACTTGCTGGATTTAATTTCGCGATCTTCTTAAATGGTAATTTATAGACTATCATTTGATTCAAAATTCCATTATTTTACAACTAACACTGGACAGGGAGCATTGACTACTACTCCAGTGGCAGTGCTACCAAGCATAAAACGGAATTCTGAGACACTCCTGATGCCGACAATGATAAGATCTATATTTTTTTTGTCCGCATATTCTACTATCTCATTAACAACAGGGGATTCCCCCCTAATTATCTCTATTTCAAGCTCAACGCCCGCAGAAATGGATTGTTCCGCAATCTTGTCAAGATAGGCATAATCATGTTTGGTTCCCTTCTCAAGATTCTCTTCCGGAAAATGTTTACCAGCAGGTACGACATGGAGTGCCATGACATCTGCACGAAGCTCTAGACCCAGTTTAATGGCATAACTTCCAGCTCTCTTTGAATTTTCTGATCCATCCACAGCAACCAGTATTCTAGCTATTTTGAGGTCCGTGTACATATATCTCTTGAATTAGTAGTGCGAAGAACTTTAATTTCTTTTTGCAAGACAATTATTATCATAAATAATTTAAAGAAAAAATTACATTAAAGTGAATGATTTGAGATGAAGACCTGAGTTTTCATATTTAAAACACACTTGATTACAAAATCAAAAAGGCTTCCATTACTTACATTACAAAATACCTATATAATAATAATTTTAACCGATATTGATTGACTGTTCGTAGGATACTTGTGGCAGTGGATGGTTCTAAACCTTCTATTGATGCAGTCACTCAGGCTCTTGACATAGCAAAAAAACTTGGCGCAGAATTGATTGCACTATATGTTGTCTCTCCGGATATTAGATACCACTACCTAGAAGATACTATAACGCCAAAATTACCTGAGGCTCTCAAAGATGTCTTGATGATAGCAATGCAAAGAGGGGAGAAGCATGTAGACAAGGTAAGACAAATGGCAAGACAAAAAAATATCAGGGTTAAGACCGATGTAATTGTTGGTATCTCATCTGTAGTAAAGGAAATTGTGGATTATGCTCATAAGAACAAAATAGACATGATTGTAGTTGGCAGTAGGGGTCTGTCTGGAATTAAGAAAATGCTTCTAGGCAGCGTAGCCAGTGGTGTAGTAACGTACGCAAATTGCCCTGTACTAGTTGCCAAATGATTTTTTTTAGAATAATACTTAAAACCTTATTACCAAATGAAAAATGAAAGAAACATAACAATTACGGAAATTAACATAATTGCAAAAGTAAACCATCCAATTATATTTGAAAAGCGAGTATTGATTTTATCTTCAAGTATTTTTTTATCATTGGCAAGTCTCAGAACTATAAAAAGAATGGGAACTGTGACAACTGCATTAATTACTGCAGAGAGTATCAATGCGTGTATTGGGTCTATATGTGAAAACGTAATCCAAACTCCAATCAAAGTGGATACTGCTATTACTGAGTAGAATGATTTAGCTTGACTGAATTTTTTTTCTAGTCCCTCTTTCCAACCAAAAGTATCTGATAATGC
>JASKBU010000033.1:0-1542 GCA_033272285.1 Nitrososphaeraceae archaeon | reverse complement strand
TCGGAATAATAGCTTATCAGGAACGTAGTCTATAGTCAGGACTTGCCTGTTTTTTATGATGTTCTTATTCTTAATTGCGCTATCGAAAATAGTGTCTAATATATCATCATCATCCAAATACGGACGCCTCCGGCACCCCTCTTTTTCTCCTGTATCTCAATACAACAAACTCATTTAGTAAGTGGTATGTATATAAAATAAAAACTCCTAAATCAATTTTCTTTTATTTATTTGTTAATTCTCATCATTTCTATAATCAGTTGAGACACAAATAAAATTTCAATGAGAAACGCAGGGGTGGAGTAACTACTTTAACTACTGTTAATGTTTGTTAATTTAAAAGTAGAGAAAAGTGCTTGATATGACCCCTTTATTTCTAGTGCAGACCAATTAACAGATATCTACAATGTAAAGACAGCAACATGACCCCTTTATTTCTACTGGAAAATATTTGATAAGGGTAATCGCAAAATTGATAACTACAATTGCATCAATGATGCTCGAATACTGCGTGATAATTAGTTAACAAAAGCTGAGCTCCTTGTTAGCTTGTTAATCACTTTAGTTGTTAAGTGTGATGTGATTTCAAATCTCATTCTGTCCGTCTCAAGAAAAAAGATTAGAATCGAACTGGAGGATGAAAATGGGGAAAAATACAACTTGACTCTCCAAGGGACTTTATCAAAAGAAAAGTTAATGAATTTAATTGAATTTGTGCAACTGTTTGAAAAAAATTCTATCAATACCAGTTCAGAGCATAGAGAAGGCGACACAAAATTAGCCTCAAAGTTATGGAATTTAATTGCCGAGAACTTTAGATATCACACCTTTAGCTCTTCTGATCTAGCAAAAATTTACAAGGAAATGTACTATGATTCTATCCAGCTAAGTGTCGCATCCATCTACTTGTCACGATTTTATCTGAAAAAACAGCTTACGAGATCAAGAAACGGCAAACAATGGATTTATGCCGTTGTTAAAGAAAGCCAAAATAACATTGGTGAATATTTAGAAAAGTCTAATCATCCGAAATTGTTGTCTGTTCCAACAGTCTACGACCTTCATCTGTGATTTTATATTTGTAAGGCCTGACACTCTCATCTCTCATGACAATATTTTCCGAATACAGTTTTTTGAGCACTCTGGAGGTATGTTCACGCGATTTGTTAATTTTTCTTTGAATCTCTCTGGAAGTTAATGGTACTTCCAACATCCTTAGAATCGAATTCACTGTATTCGCCCGTAGGGAATCTTCCTCTTCAGATGCTTTCTCCTCCCCTGTGACATTCAAATTCTTAGTCACATGCATGCTACTATGTGATATCGCTTTATGTGACCTATCCTTGACTATATCACTAGACTTGTTATTTGCCGCAAGTTCATTATCCTTAATTATGTTTTTTTCAGAATTGATCTTCTGGTCAATCACATCCAATTTACTTCGTAGTTCGGAAATAATCTCGTTATATTCATCGAACTTGTGTAAATATCCCTCTATCAACATATCTTTCATCTTATAATCTCGTTCATCCCGGCCTTTGA
>JASKBU010000032.1:0-25363 GCA_033272285.1 Nitrososphaeraceae archaeon | reverse complement strand
GACATTACTTCCGAGGCAGTCGAAAAGGCTGTTAAAATTTTTAATATCGATAGAAAGTTAAGCGTCTTAACTTGTCATGGTAGGGTAAGGGATGCACAACGTGGTAATACTATAGAAAAATTTCAACAGGTCTATATAGATATATCTTGTAGATCTATTAAAGCAGCCGAGAGTTCCTATAGATCAGTAACATGCTGTTCTGGGTCACTCAGTTTTTATCGAAGAGTTGCAATTCAAGACTTTATTCACGAGTGGGCAAATGATAGATTTTTAGGAATAGATTTTAAGTTTTGTACTGATAGAAGAATGACGGCACATGTATTGGGTACACGTTCAAAACATGATATCTCTTTAGAAAAAAAGCAAAATCAACACATGCCAATCTTGCAAACCGGCGCTGATGACATCGAGACAATGAAAAACTCTTTTGACCCAGATACAGAAATTTCAAATAGCCCAATAAAATGGAATGTGGAATATTCCAACAGCATAAGGGTAAATGTTGGAGTGCCCACGACGTTCAAGTCACTAGCAATACAACAAATACGCTGGAAGAAGAGCTTTATTCGTAGTCTGTTTGCAACCGGTGGAGTATTTTGGAAAAGACCTTCTTTTATTGCACTTTTATACTACATTCAAATAGGAATGAAGCTTATTAGGCCATACGTTCTTTTTTACACAATTGCAATTTTACCAATAAAAGGCGACTTTATTTCAATCTTGTTTTGGATTCTCGGAGTAATGTTTACAGGGATGATTTATTCTGTAGAATACAGACTTAGAAATCCGCATGACGGTCTTTGGTTATACAGACCGCCCTTTACATTCATTACTACGTTTGTATATACCTGGCTGTTGATATATTCGGCAATAACCATAAGAAACAGGAGCTGGAGATAGCCACAAAATATGAGTTTATTGCAGATAGAGAAGTATCGTCTTGAGTGATTCCTAAATGCGATACGTTAGCGTAATTTTTGTTACCTTCATGATGGTAGTAGGGTTTTCGGTAATTATGATGAAATTCACAGGATATTGGCCGTGCAAAATTGGTGAAGCCTTTGAAATAAAAGATGTTAGTTGTAAAAAAAACATCCAAGAAAATGTGGATATCATACTGAATTCAACTCATATTTCATTACCTTTCCATATTCCACTACTATCTCTTCAAAATATCTGACTACGGTAATTTCAGATATTAGTGGCGCTTTGAGTTTCTTACCATTCACCATGTCCAAAATCATTGCAGGAAAATTCGCACCGGCCAGGGCAGTAAAAATAGTACCACCACCTAAACGAGGATTAACCTCCACGACGTTGAGAATACCATCTTTTGTTTCTTTCATCTGAATACAACAAGGCCCTATTATCTTTAGGTATTTTGCAATAGACTTGCATGTCTCTGAAATCGACTCATCCATAACAATTTTACCCATTGTGGAAATTCCAGCTCTTGTTTGTAGTCTGATTCGCGGAACTGCAATAATCGGTTCACCATCCAAATCCGACAGTACATCTATAGTGTATTCGGTGCCTGGCAAATATTCTTGAAAAATCAAGTTATCGTTTTTTGATTGGACGTATTTTAGATCATCCTCGTTGTCTATTTTTACTATTCCTTTGCTTCCTTTACCGTATCTTGGTTTTGCAATTAGTGGAAATTCTCTTATTTTATCAGGGTCAGCCGTTGTGAAAGGTAATGCAAACTTTTGAGAAAGAAAAGTAAAAGTCTCCATTTTGTCCCTGCATTTTTCCATGACTCCTTCATCGCTTACAACAGCCAATGCTCCGCGCTCCAATAATGCTCCTTTATTTTTACTAAAATGATATATGTCATAGCCTGATGATGGCATCAGAATACCAATATTGTGCTTTGCGATTATTTCAAATAGCCTAGTCGTGTATGATTGGTTATCTATTTCTGGTAACACTTCATGCGCATCAGACAAATAAAAGCCTGCTGAGATAGGATTTGTGTCTGAACTTATTATTGTTACAGGATATTTTACCATTTTTAGAGATTTTATTGTATTAATTGCAGCCGGTGCAGAAGCACCTGGAACTAACACAGTAGAATTTGAGGCGCCATTCAAGCAATATTCATATCCGAAAGGATTTTTTATTCAACATCATATAAAACTTTTCAGACTATTTCTCTTAGCCGTCCTACAAAATGTTATTATTTCAAAATAAACTAAAATATCCAATCAAATAATTAAAATGCACTTGCTTGAGCTAAAAAAGGATTATCATGTACATAGCAACTACAATGACCATTCACCTCAAGATTTGTCGGTTGAAAGGGTAACAAGATATGCTGAAACAATTGGCTTGGATACTTTAGCATTCACCGAACATGTAAGAAAAACCTCTGACTGGATACCTAAATACCTTGATGATATAGACCGAATTATATCAGCTGGTACCAATATGACTATAATTGCCGGTTTTGAGGCAAAAATTTTGAAAGATGGCACAGTGGATATACCTCCTGAATATGAAGGCCATTTTTTGATAGCAAGTTTTCATACAAAATATTACGATAAGCAAGATTGGCTTTTTTCTTTGAAATCGGCAATTTCCTTGCCTTATGTAAACGTCATTGGCCATTTGGCTCCAGAAGAATCATTCGATTTGACCGATGAGGAGTTAATCGAATTATCACAATTATTGAAAAGCAATAACAAAACAATTGAAGTAAATGCAAAATATCGCAGACCACCAATGAAATGGTTGCATATATTTAAAGAAAATAATATCAGTCTACATTTGGGCAGTGATGCTCATAGCCTGACTGAAGTGGGTAATTTTG
Organism: Nitrososphaeraceae archaeon; assembly: GCA_033272285.1. GTDB lineage: Archaea > Thermoproteota > Nitrososphaeria > Nitrososphaerales > Nitrososphaeraceae > TA-21. The sequence continues at coordinate 22,551 of JASKBU010000032.1, read as the reverse complement.
ACTCTATTACCAGTTTAATAGAATACATCAATAATTAATTTCTATTAAAAAATGATAATGACAAGATATTTCTCTGATCAGATTATTGCCCAGTGATCAAATACAGTATTACTAATGAGTATCAATATTTTAAACCGAAGACAAAAACAGGTACTAGCTTACCGAATAATGAATTCAAAAAATGAATTATACCTTTTGAAATGCTCGCTTATTTTGAACGGCTGAATTATCTTTCCATTCTCTATAGTGGGAATCAATCAATACTAATTAAAATGGAAATTGAACAATAATATTTAAATTATCTAAACAGCATATAGAAGAGAGATTTTTCATTTATATGTCTAAGATAGTGATTATTGACTCGCAAATTGCAGGAATTTCAGGCGACATGCTTTTGAGTAGTTTAGTAGACATAGGAGCAAATAAAAAAAAAGTCGTTGATTCGATTTATGCGTGCCAAGACTATTTTGAAGGTTCCAAAATACGTAAGGTTGATTTCATAAAAACCACATCATACGGAATTTCTTGCACAAAGTTATTATTTGAATACAAGGATTCTACAAGATTCCGGTTGGGCAGTGCAGTATATAGATCAATTGCGTCTTGTTGTGACTCCATAAATTTATCCAATGTTGCAAAGTCATTCGTTCTTAATTCAATCAAAACAATAATCACGGCAGAATCAAAAATACACGGCAGCAAACATGACGACGTACGACTACATGAAGTCTCAACAGTGGATACTGCTGCAGATTTGATCGGTACAGCTGTAGCCTTGGATAATCTCGGACTTTTATCGCAAAAATTCTATGCTACTAATGTTGCAATCGGTAACGGCATGTTACAATTTTCTCATGGTGTTGTTCCCAATCCCGGTAATGCAATACTGGAAATCTTAAGGAATTCACAAATACTACTGGTTCCAGGTAAAATTGATGGCGAGCTTACAACCCCTACTGGCGCAGCGATGCTAGTTAATTTGGCTTCTGAACATATTTCTCAGTATCCTCCATTCATTCCCGAACAAATAGGAAATGGCGCTGGTCAAAAAGACGGAAAGAATGTCGCAAACATACTCAGAATAGTTGTCGGCCAATCAAATTCTAACGTAGATCATACATCAGAAAGTGTATTTGAGATTGAAACAAACGTCGATGACGCTACAGGAGAGACAATAGGCAATATGATTGAAACACTTTATGCAAATAGCGCAAAAGACGTTACCGTTCTTCAGGGCATCTCTAAAAAAAACAGGCCCTCCTTTATTATTAAAGTGCTGAGCGACATGGCATCTCGTGATTCCCTAGTTAAGTTACTATTAAATGAAACAGGTTCTCTAGGTTGCAGAGTTCATGAGATAAACAGGATAACAATTCCCAGGTCTTTTATAACGGTTCCCATTATAATTGGGAATCAGAGATTTGTAGTAAAGGTAAAGCTTTCAAAGGATAAGGATGGAACAATAAGAATGATAAAGCCAGAATATGACGATATTAAGAAAATTGCTACAAGACTAAAGATTCCATACAGAAAGGTATTTGACATCGTATACTACGAGGTATTCAAAAAATACAGCAGATGATAAATTTGGAAGATATGCTTTATCAACAGCTGGTTTCATGGTTTCAAGATAAAAACGAAAAGACCATGGTTGCTTTGTCAGGAGGTGTCGACAGTGCTGTTGTTGCCATGGCGGCAAAGAAAGCATTAAATAAAAATGCCATCGCTGTTACTGCAGATTATAATACACTTTCAGCTGACGAATTAACATCTGCAAAAAAAATTGCACAAGAAATAGACATTAATCATACAATAATAAAATACAATGAATTAGACAATTCAGAGTTTGTCAAGAACGACTTGATGAGATGTTATCATTGCAGAACCGAACTTGCAGCTTACTTGTTAGGAGAGGCAGAACGAATGGACGTGAAATTGATTGTCGATGGTACAAATACCGATGATTTGATGGATTATCGACCTGGAATCGTGGCCCTGAGAGAAAACGGAGTTAAAAGTCCACTTGTAGAGCTTGGAATCAATAAACAGAATGTAAGAAATATCGCGAAGTCAAACAACTTGACAGTTTTTGACAAACCGTCAAACTCCTGCTTGGCGTCAAGAATACCACTTGGAACACCAGTAACGTTTGAAAAACTTAGAAGAATAGAAAAGGCTGAATTATTAGTCAAGTCTATTTTCAATGTAAGACAGGTTAGAGTTCGGGATCATCAAAACATGGCAAGAATTGAAGTTGGCAAGGCAGAAATAAAAGAGATGTTTGATACAGACAAACTGTCAGTAATTAATTCAAAACTAAAGGAGCTCGGATTCAAGCACATTGTGTTAGATCTATCAGGCTACAAAAGTAATGAGAATATTGATGTCCATATTATCAACAAAAAGATAATCTAACCGACGATTGATACTACATACATAGACATGCCTTGACCTGATAGAAAGATTAACATTGAACAGATTAGGATCGATTGTATGGCAAATCTAAAAGAAGGAGACGTTGCTCCAGATTTTGAGTTACCCGATATTGATATGAATATGCGTAAACTTGATGAGTTTAAAGGCAGGAATACATTATTGGCTTTTTTTCCGGCTGCAGAATCTCCTGTATGCACTACAGAGATGTGCGTCTTTAGAGATTCGCTGAATGAATTCGAAAACAGCAATACAGCAGTAGTAGGAATTTCGGTAGATGGTCCATTCGCAAACAAGATATTCAAAATAAATAGACATCTGAATTTTCCACTCTTAAGTGATTATAAAAGGGAAACAATTAGCAACTATGGAATAGTAATGAGGGATCTTGGTCCTCTGAAGGACTACAATGCAGCTAAAAGATCGATTTTCTTGTTGGATAAAAATAGCGTAATTAAGTATGTATGGATTTCAGACAATCCACTTGTTGAACCAAAATACGACGAAATTAGAGATAAACTAACAGATATCAACAACTGATTTGCAATGTCTGCAAATTTAGTGTCAAATAATACTATTTTGTACTGTCTATTCTTTGTTCCGATATTATTCTACTCTGATGTTACTCAATTAAGGCAACTACATCGTTTCTTGAAACAGTATCTCCAATTTTTACCTTCATATCTCTAATCTGACCGTCCTTATGGGCCTTTACAGCAACTTGCATTTTCATAGATTCCAGTACAATTACTGAATCTCCTTTTTTTAATTGGTCTCCTGACTTTAACATAATGGACACTACTCGACCAGGAATTTGACTGAACAGTTTGTTGTCACCTGTTGACGATGCGCCCAGTGCCATTGATTTTTCCAGAATTTCAGTCAATTTTGAATGTTTTTTGAGAACAATTTGCTCTCCGTTCATCAACATTTTAATGTACGAACTTCCAAATTCCAATATCTTGGCGGATTCATAAGAGTTGTCCATAATAAACTCCAAAATACCGTTTTTGAGACCCAATATCTGGATATTATGTTTCTTACCATTTATAGTAGCGATAATTTTACCGTCGCCGCTAGATTCAGATATCGAACCTGACAGAACGTTATCTAAATTATCCAACTTAAATTCCATTTTTCTGACTACCTGTTCTTACCCAATTAGATAATGCACGCTTATTCGATGAATTAATGGCACTTTGTCCTTTCAAGTATTCAGAGTATAGTAAAGCAGCTGCTATGGAAGAATCAGCTGACTTTAATTGTTTTTCCTTTAGCTGATCCTGCATTTGATTCAGCATATCATATTTTTCCAAGTAATCTGTAGAGATATTTCCTTGAATAAAGTTCTTCTCATTCATTATGGTCCGATATAGAGGAATAGTGGTGTTTATGCCTTCTATCATAAATTCATCCAAGGCATTGGACATCCTTACCCTTGCCTCATTAAAATCTTGTCCCCATGTTATCAACTTAGCGACCAGAGAATCATAATACCCCGATACACTACATCCTGGATATAGGTATGTATCTACTCTGACACCAGGCCCATAAGGAAGATTGCAGTCTGGTACCAGTCCAACCGAAGGAACAAAGTCATGAAATGGATCTTCAGCATTTATCCTACATTCGATTGCAGAACCATTAAGTTCAAGATCTGACTGCTTAAAGGGAATTTCTTCACCGCATGCAATTTTTATCTGTAACTTGACAAGATCAATTCCAGTAACTAATTCTGTTACAGGATGCTCTACCTGGAGTCGAGAATTAACCTCAATAAAATAAAAGTTGCCCTTTCCATCCCTTAAGAACTCGGCTGTGCCCGCATTGAGATAGTCCACTGATTCTGCTGCCCTGACGGCGATTTCGCCTATATTTGATCTAGTTTTCTTGTCTACTACTGAAGAGGGTGAAAATTCAATTAGCTTTTGATGACGTCTTTGTATCGAACATTCGCGTTCAAAAAGATGTCTGCCGTTTCCACTGGAATCTCTGGCAAGCTGAAATTCTATATGTCTTATCCCCTGAAGGAATTTTTCTACATATAACCCCGATTTGCCGAATGCTGCTCTTGATTCTGCAGCTGCCATTTCAAATTCTTCCCTAAGCTTCTTTTCATTGTCTGCGAACCGGATACCTCTTCCACCTCCACCGTATGCAGATTTGAGCAGTACAGGATACCCGGCCTCCTCAGCGATTTCTACTGCCTTGTCAACCTCTTCTAGAATATCATCACTTCCTGGTATCGTTGGCACTTGTGCCTTTTTCATAATTTCTTTGCACTTCATTTTATCACCTGTCAGTGCCATCGCCTCGCTGGATGGACCAATAAATACAATACCCTTTTCTTCACATTTTGCAGCAAAAGTTTCGTTTTCTGACAAAAATCCGTAACCAGGATGAATTGCTTCAGCTCCAGCGCTCTCTGCAATTTCAATTATCTTTTCAATGTTAAGGTAGCTTTTGGTCGGCGCTGGAGGACCAAGGTAATATGCCTCATCTGCGCTCTTCACATGCTTTGATCTTAAATCCTCATCAGAGTAAAGTGCAATAGATTTTATCCTCAATTCCTTGCACGCTCTAATTACTCTGAGTGCTATTTCCCCTCTATTTGCAATTAAAATGCTAGAAATTAATTTTCCCATTTCACATCTCCCCTAAAGATTAATGTTACCATGTTTCCGAGCTGGTCTTGACTCTCTTTTATTCTGCAATACGCTTAGAACCTTTACTATCATTATCCTTGTTTCAATAGGGTCTATAACAAGATCAATTATTCCCTTTTCTGCTGCAATGTATGGGTTTGCAAATTTCTCACGGTATTCTTTTGCCAGTTTCTTTTTAATTTCAATTGGGTTTTTCGAGCTCTTGAGATCTTTTCTGTGTACTATTGTTATGGCAGCTTCAGGACCCAGAACAGCAATTTCTGCTGTGGGCCAGGCATAATTTATGTCAGCTCTAAGATTTTTACTCCCCATTGCAATGTAGGCCCCACCATAAGCCTTGCCTATAATACAAGTTATCTTTGGAACTGTTGCATCACAGTAGGCATAGAGCAACTTGCTGCCGTGTCGAATTATACCATTGTGCTCCTGGTCTGCTCCTGGTAGGTAACCAGGTGTATCAACTAGAGTAATAATTGGAATATTAAAACAATCACAAAAGCGAATAAACCGCGCTGCTTTGGTTGAAGAGTTGATGTCTAATGCACCAGCAAGGTACATTGGTTGATTAGCAACTATTCCTACGGCTTTCCCATTAATTCTAGCAAAGCCAACAATAATGTTCTCCGCAAAACGTTCATGTACTTCTAGAAAATCAGCTTTATCCACCAGTAATTTTATAATTTGCTTCATGTCGTACTGTTCGTAAGGATTTTCTGGCACTATTTTTGAGAATTCTGGTTCAAGCCTATTCGGATCATCTTGTGATTCGACAGGTGTTGATATTTCCAGATTATTCTGTGGTATAAAAGAAATCAATTTCTTTATTTTATCCATACATTCGTATTCATTTTCAGCAACAAAATGAGCGACACCGGATTTTGTTGAATGAGTCCTTGCGCCACCCAAATCTTCAAAGGATACTTCTTGGCTGAGGACTTCTTTTACCACTTCTGGACCTGTAACAAACATTTGACCGATATTTTCAACCATGATAACAAAGTCAGTCATTGCTGGTGAATATACTGCTCCACCTGCGCATGGACCGATGCTTGCTGTTATTTGCGGAATAACTCCAGAAGCCATTGTATTTCTAAAGAATATGTCACCATAGCCATCCAGACTCATTACACCTTCCTGAATTCTTGCTCCTCCAGAATCCAAGATACCTATAAGGGGAGCGCCAACCTTAATTGCATGATCCATTAACTTTACGATTTTTCTCCCGGCCATTTCGCCTAGAGATCCACCTAATATTGTAAAATCATAGGCATAGACGAAAACCTGTCTGCCATTAATAGTCCCAAAGCCTGTAATGACGCCATCTCCATAGTATTTTGCCGTATCGGGGTCTGTTGACCTATGTACGACGTACTTGTCGATTTCGATAAAAGAATTACTATCTAGCAGTAAATCTAGTCTTTCCCGTGCAGTTAATTTTCCCTTTGTATGCTGAGCTTCAATTCTTTCTTGGCCTCCTCCAATCTCTGCTTTTTTTTTCATTTCATGCAGTCGGTTTATCTTTTCATCATGCATAACAATTTTAAACAGCATATATTCGCATATAAATTCATTATAGCTAAAACTGGAAACTTCCTAACCAAATACAAGTGCTATAACTTTTTATAGGCTTGTTGTTTGGCTACATGACCATGAAAGGAGATTCTATTCCCTTAAACCTGACCTTCCGCCCTTTGCTCGTCGGAAGTAGTTCATGCCCATATTATAATTGTCGTACAATGATTCAAGGGTTTCTATTTCAGATCGGAGCGTTTCGAGCTCAATGTTTGAAACGTTGGCATCATTTCTCATGGATTCGTATTTTTCCATCTTTTCCGAGAGAAGTTTGCCAACGTTCTGTTCATATTCACTGGACATACAAAAATACTACAATTTCCGAGAGTTTAATATTTTTCTATTTTCCATTTTCTATTTTCTATTTTTTCACCTGACAGATAAGCCGTGGATAAGATCAATTTGGGCAGAGAAATTGGGACTCGACAAAAATCAACTTTCAAAGTATGTTTACTCTTTCCCAGAGCTAACTACGTCGTATATTCTCAACTCTGGATACTTCCCTAACCAGAACATCAGCTTCTTTTTCTGAAGTAATGGTACCGCGAATCAAATCTTCATATCTATCCGTTCGAGCCAAGATCTGCATTAGCGGTTCAAAGTATTGAGAGCCAAGATTACTCCTTGAAGTGTGAAAATATTGTGCAAGGATTTTAAGTGTTTTTTTCAACCCTTGTGCCCTCGAAAAAATGCCCATGTTTTCAAACCCTATGCTATACCTATTGTATCGGATATACCTGTTACGTGATTCATGAAATAATGACTTGGCTAATATTGATGAGAAATATCTCATGATCTTCCAGTTTCTCACCACCAGGGATCTGCTGAGAATGACATCTAATTCTGATAACCGGTCTAACAGAACGGCAATAGTAGACATATCAATCTTTGACATGACTATGCTGGAGAAAAATGCCCCAAGAATGTCTTTGCGTCGATCTTCAGAAGATTGCCCAAATCTGGGATCTGAATAAGATATATCAGCTCTGTTAATAATGGCAAGTGCCTCCTCAAGAGTAGCAGTTGAGAAGTATTGGTTAATCATGTCTTCAACATCAATTTCCATTGAGGCATTTTTAACTGTCGAATATCCTGCAATCATTACCTGTGTAGAATTTAAAAGCGATCTTATATCTCCCAAAGAGTTTCGAACTACTGTAATTCTATCTTTGGCATCCATTGAAGAATTTCGATCTCTAAGAGCTTTGTCCAAGTAGAGCATCGAGAGCCTAGGAGGGATTGGTGAGAAATTGATTGTTTTTGAAACTTTTGAAATTTTCTTGATTGCTTCAGTGGATTTGTTAGCGGCCATTATTACTCTTATCGATGGTTCGGCGAAAAGGTCTATTAAAAAATCTAATCCGCCAGAATCTTCCCTGTTTGAAATCCCGTCCATCTCATCGAGAAAGAGAAGAAAGTCTTTTCCGGTAAGGCTGGTATTGGAAAATATTGGATGCAGGATCTGGGCAAGCATGTTCTTATTACGAGTATCACTTGCATTCAGTTCAATAAGATCAATATCAAATTCTCGACACAATGCATGAACAAATGATGTTTTACCAACACCTGGAGGTCCTAGTAGTAGCAGAGGTTTTGATCCATTTGACCATTTTGAGAGCCATTCTATTACTTTCTTCCGGGAACTTTCATTTCCGATAAAATCTGATAACTTGGGATGTATCAAAATCAAGCACTTGCTAAATTGATTCTCATTTAGAATTTTTAATAGTTATTGACAGATTTTTCTGAAAGTACGGAAACAAGTCTCTGCGTTTCATTTCATTAAACCAGTACTGATTATAATGACTTACTGTCAAAAACAAGAATTTCAAAAAGGGTTTTATACTCAGCTCATCCGGTAACATATCTAGCGCAATTTTAGCTTCTTCCAGATAGATTTCACTTTTGTCCAGTGTTAATTCAAATGCTTTCTCGACGTTTTTTGTGACTATTGCATAGTATAATGGCCATGATGGAATCTTTATCCCTCCATTTACTACTGCGTCTTCCATTTCGTTACCGCAGCCAACACACTCTGCTGCTTTTGCCATACCTAAATGAAAGATATCATTTAGAGGAGGAAGATTTAAGGCCATATTTCTGCCTGCCGTTCCCATGACAGCCCTATATTTCTTGTAGCAGCCAATCATGTTCTCGTCGCTTATGGACTCTGGTTTTAGTTTTAATCTAGCATCAATATATTGGCCTATTCTCGCATCTTTAAATCCATCTTCAAATGCCTTCAGTACGGCATCTCCTCCAACAGAGATTTTTTGTCTTGCTATTTCCAAAATATAAGGATTAATTAGCTTGTAATCATCAAGAAATTCGATATCTTCGTCTGCGTCCATTATTCTGTCCATGGGTTCACTCAGATCTATAGCGATAACATGACCATCAATTATCGAGTTTCTTACCTCTTTTGAAATTGTTTCCTTGTTGAAATCAGTGGCACTGTCAATAAGAGCTGTTAGAACCGGGTAAGTCATTTTAACAAAGTTAGAATTCAATATCCGTTGAACTCTGTCTGCCAACACGTCAGGCTTAGATAGCCTTTCACGAACCGTTTCAATTTTTGAATCGTCTAAAGACAATTCCTTTGCTTCTATCTCATCAACAAATTTTTTCATCGTTGCTTTTGGATTTTTATCGGAAATCACTTTTTCATGTAGAGATAGCAAAAATCGCTTGGTGAATTCCGAAAATTCTTTTTCAGACTCGACTTTGTATTTATGGTATTGTTTATACCCCTTTTCCTGTAAAAGGACTTGCTTTAATATTCGCTTACCTGAGCGAGTACTCAATAATGAAACCTTTGAAAAAATTTTACTTTCTTTGGCACTCATTTACAATTCTTTCAGAATATTCCGTCGTTATTTAACTTTCAGATTAAAATTTCTCATAGAAATTTAGAGGTCAAAAAGAGTTAGAAAAGTGTTAGCAACTATGCTACCTTGAAGACATGGCAATTCTTTCTTGTTCATTCTTTTTCTTTACAGAATGACTCTCCATCGAGTTATTTGACGCCAAAATTATCTCCTTTGCAAGGGCCTCTTCAATAGTCTTTGGATTGGAGTATGTTGATTCTCTTACTCCTTCTGCTATAAATCGGAGTGCCAAGTCAATGCGTCTTAACGGCGCCACATCAACAGACACATGATATACAACACCACCGTAAACTATTCTTGTGGTGTCCTCATTGGGCGCTGCATTCTCAATTGCCCTTATTAGCAGCTCAACTGGGTTCTTGCCTGTTTCATGATAGATTAAATCAAGTGCCGTTTTCACGGTTTTTATCATTCTACCCTTTTTGCCACCCATTCTTCCGGTATTTTTTGCGTACTTTTTACCAAAGTGCATTAATTTGTTAACCAACCTCTCAATGATATGAACTTCAGCCTTCTTTAGTCTCTGATGTTCGTGTCTTCCAAAGCTAATTGGAATAATTGCAGCGTCTAGTGCTATTACATTTTTTAAACCCGAATCCTGAATTTCGATATCTCCCGTGTTCCATTTGTTAAACAACAACATTACGTTTTCTTTTATAACCATTCAAATCATCTCCTAGGTTTTTCCTTTCGCCCATAAACCAATTCTATTAGCGATACACCATTAACCTTGAACACCTGCCATCTGACACCAGGAATATCACCCATTGCACCTCCCATTGAACCTCCAATTCCTTCCAGCATAACTTCATCGTGTTCATCGATGTAATTAAGAGCGCCGTCCCTTGGAAGGAATGCAGTAATAGATTTGCCATTTTTGATTAACTGGACTCGCACACATTTCCTAACAGCAGAGTTCGGCTGCTTTGATTCAATACCGACTTTTTCAAGCACTATAGCTCTTGCCTGTGGAGCTCCCTCCAACGGGTTTGCCTTTTTGTCAAGCATCAACATGCGCCTCTTGTAGTACTTGTTTGACCATCTCATTCTTTTTCTCTTTGATTTCAAAACTCGTCCTGAAAATAATCCTAAAGGTGACTTTGCCATTTACAATATAACCTCAATTATTCTGGGCATGATCTTCACTCACTATCATGACGTTTGATATCTGAAAGTATCTTTTCGCCAAAATTCTTGCCTTCTCCGCATTACGTCCTTCTTTTCCCACTACTATGCCTTTCTTTTTTGAATCCACTACCACAACAGCTTGTCTTGAACCATCGAATCTATTATTAATCTTTATCTCATTTATCATATCTGAATTGAGGACATTGCCCAAAAACACCGAAGGATCTTCAGAATATTCAACTAATTCAACTTTCTTTGTTACGATACCTTGAAGTTGTCTTATTGTAGCACCTCCTTTTCCAATCGCTAAACCCATCTGTCCTTTATTTACAACAAAGATTACCCTATCCATTTTCTCATCCACAACACAATCACGTGCTATTGCTCCTGTTATATTTTGAAACAGAGAGATCAATCGTAGCTCGTCTGATGTTAGTTTGATTTTTTCTGTCATTCTACTTCTAAACCTCTGATATCAGATTTTTTTTCACTAGTTTTAAAAATTGATTAGTCATTTTACAGTCATTATTATTATTATTTAAATCGAAAAAATCCCAAAAATTTTTTCACGGTAACAAAATGCATTCACTTGTATCACTTACTTTTTTCCAAATTCGTTTAGTATTTCTTGAATTTCATTTTCCTTACCGATTTTGAGAGAGAGCGCACTAATTCTAAATGGCTTGTTACACAATCTGCCCAACTGGACTGAATTACCATCAAAGTGTAACGTTGGTACCTCCGCGGATTTTGCTTCTTCCAGGATTTTTGACTTATTTTTTGGCATCAATGAGTTTGAAAGAACTATAAGTTTTGAACCCTTGATTGAATCCATTACTTGTCTGGTTCCTATTTTACATTTATTAGAATTGATTGCTTCTTTAATTGTTTTTTCGAGATTTTTCATTTTCATCTTTCACACTCATGTAAAGTTCGACCATACCGGTACCAATAGGTACGGTTGCGCCTACTATAACGTTTTCTGTTACACCTTTAAGGGACTCTATCTGTCCTTCCAAAGAAGCTCTTGCAATAGTAGGTACAGTAATTTCAAATGCGGCGCGGGCCAGTACAGATGTTTTGGTACCAGCGATTCCATGTCTCCCTATTTGCTGCAAATGTCCTTTTGCTGTCATAAGATCGGCTACCAACATAATATGCCTCATATCAACTTCCAGACCCTGTTCTTCCAATGTGTTGGTCACTTCTTTAATCAGTGCATTTCTTGCAGCCTCTATTCCAAGTGTCTGCCAAACTTCATAGACATTGTTTGTTGTAATCCTTGAAGTATCAATACCATCAATTGCTATTATCTTCGAAAGATTTGAGCCTGAAGTTTGAATTACCCATTCCTCATTTTGCTTTACAATTGTTACTCTTTCAATGTCTTGGACACCTTTCACTCTTGCGTTTAATAGCTTGTTCTTCATTGTGAGTAACGTCTGCGCGTCAGGTTCTCCTGCAATTGATATTTTTATAATTTTCTTTGCTTCTTGCAAAGTAACATCGTATTTCTTCTTTGGACCCTTTAGCACCTCCATAATGTCTTCGATAGAGCATCCCCGTTCAGATAATTTTGAATCTGAAATATGGAATGTTAGAACTCCTGAATAATCAGTCTCACTTCTTTCAATTAAATCTGCTACCTTTGTAAATATTATTTCTCTTGCAACATTGAGAGCCTTTTCTCTTGATACTCTATGTTCTTCATCCAGATATACATCCATGGTTGGTGTGACCGGCTTTTTCCGCGCATCCACAAGTTCTATTAGCCTAGGCAATCCGAGGGTAACGTTTCTTTCTTTTACACCGGCAAAATGGAATGTTCTTAGCGTCATCTGGGTTCCCGGCTCGCCAATAGATTGAGCTGTTACGACACCTACAGCCTCTCCGGGTTCTACCATTGCCCTGTTGATTAGATCCAGCGTCTTCTTTATCACTTTGTTAGCGCCATCCCTACTTATTTTGTTTTGACTAAGAGCTAGTAACAACTTTTCTCTAAGTCTCTGGTTAAGATTCTTGGCATGTTTATTTACTATTTCTGAGATCTCTTTTTCTGTTGTTTTTTTGCCTTCGTCAACTAATAATTCTCCTTCGATTAAACGAGAAATATTAACGGCTTCACCATGGTCGCTTTTTGCAGGATCTATCCCGTCTTCTCCATAAACAAACTGTATGATATTACCGTGTGGATCTCGTACAGTCTGGTCGTATTCAATCTTCAGGTGCTCTAGTGCGTTAATCAACCTTCTTTGCATGTATCCAGATTGTTGAGTTCTTACCGCTGTGTCTACTAACCCTTCTCTACCGCCCATTGCGTGAAAGAAAAACTCTAGAGGACTGAGTCCGTCTCTATAATTGGATTTGACAAAACCCTTGGAGTCAGGATTTGCATCATTTCGTTTGAAATGAGCGAGCGATCTATCTCTATAACCTTTTGTAATCCTTCTGCCTCTAATAGACTGTTGCCCAAGTGCCGCTGTCATTTGACCAATGTTTAGAGTGGAACCTCTTGCGCCAGTTGATGCCATAATGACACCAGAGTTATCATCTGGGAATGCACGGTCTGCAGTTTTGCCTGCTCTATCACGCGCCCTTGAAAGTTCATTTACCACATAGAGTTCTAAGGCTTCAGCAGCTGATAGCCCTCTTGTTAATGGTAACGTTTCATCATCGTGTTGTTTTTTTAATTCATATACTTTTTCATATGCCTTGAGAATAACACTACTTATCTCATTTCTGGTATCATCCGACAACCACAAGTCAGAGTAACCGTAGGAAAAACCATTGTGAGTAATATATGTTTTTAAGACTATCAGAATTGAATCCAAGAATCGTTTTGCTGCCTCATTTCCATAATCTTTTGCTATTCTGTGTAAAACGCTGTCAGGTTCCTCTGCTCCAATTGATGCTTTGTCAATAACACCACTTATCAATTCACCATTCTTTATCACAACATCTTTTCCCTCACCTTTGGATGCCTTATTCCACTTTGACGTTATTACGAAATTAAAGTCCTTGGGCAAGAAGAGTGAAAAAAGCTGCTTTCCAGTGAAAATTTTTCTGCCATTATCATGATGTTTTGGTTCAGGCAGTGGCCCAGAATATCCCCCCAGCAAGGCCAGATTTGTGAATTCTTCTTCTTTCAAAAATGTCTTGTCCTGTGTAAGGATAAAGGCGCCTGTTATGAAATCTCTAATAGCTCCAATTATTGGTCCTCCATATCTGGGAGAGATTAGCTGATCCTGCACTCTCATTAGTAGGGCGGCCTCTGCACGAGCTTCCTCACTTTGCGGAACATGAAGATTCATCTCGTCTCCATCAAAATCTGCGTTATAAGGCGGACAGACAGCAGGATGCAACCTAAATGTTCTATATGGAAGTACTTTTACATAATGAGCCATGATGGACATCCTGTGCAAGGAAGGTTGTCTGTTAAAGATTACTGCATCTCCATCACGCAAGTGCCTCTCTACAATATAGCCAGGGCTTATTGAATCAGCAAGGATATTTCTATCGGTAACGTAATCAAGTCGTATTTTTACGCCATCTGTTCTTATGATGTAATTTGCGCCAGGGTATTCATTAGGACCGTTAATTATCATTTTCTTCAAGTCCTCAATGTTCCACTCACTAACCGTTTCAGGTATGGTCAATTTCCTAGCCACATCCACTGGAACCCCAACATCAGAAATGGTTAGATTGGGATCAGGTGATATTACAGTCCTGCTGGAAAAATCAACTCTCTTGCCAGATAACGACCCTCTGAAGCGTCCTTCTTTTCCCTTTAACCTCTGTGTCAAAGTCTTCAAGGGCCTACCGGATCGATGATGAGCCTGAGGAATACCAGAAACTTCATTGTCAAAGTATGTCGTTACATGGTATTGGAGAAGGTCAACAAGATCCTGGACGATAAGGGGCGGCGTTCCAGCCTCTTTACTTTCCTTTAATCTTTGATTAACTCTAATGATATCAACCAATTTGTGGGTCAGGTCATCCTCCGATCTAATTCCAGTTTCCAAAATAATGGACGGTCTAACAGTAACAGGAGGAACCGGTAAGACTTGCAATACAAACCATTCTGGTCTAGCCGTTTCTGGATCATAGCCTAACAAAACCAAGTCATCATTTGGAATATTCATGAGTCGTTCCCGGATGGTTATTGGAAGAAGTCTGTTTTCACCAATTTCAGTTTTTTCTACAAATATGGTAGGTTTTGTAAACACAAGATCATATTGTTCCTTTTGACAGTGAGGACATATCTTTACTTTTTTAGCCTTTTCAATTATTTCCTCTTTGATATTCTCCAGAGTAATTACTGCATATGCGGCTTTGGTATCTCGAAGTTCCTTGAATTTTGCCAGATCTTCATTTGACAGTTTTATCCTGCTACAAGACCTACAAGAAACAAGCAACAACTTGTGTATATCATCAACGAAAGCAATGTGAAGTACTGCTTCAGCCAATTCAATATGGCCAAAATGTCCAGGGCAATTGGCAGAAGTATTTCCACAAGTTCCACATTTCTGTCCGGGCTCAAGTGTACCCAATCTGTTATCCATGAGTCCACCTTGAACTGCCATACCATCCTCATCGTACGTTTCTGGAGCTGTGATTTCAACTACACTAAATTTTCGAGTCTCTACAGGAGATAAGACACTAAATTTAATACCGCCTAAAATTTTTAGAGTATCTTCAACTTCCATAATTATTACACCTTCTCCTTTGGAATCAGTCGTGGAGCTACGTTAAGGCTAATCATTTCCTGCAATAATAGTTTAAATGCGTAGGCAATTGCCACTGATGAAATTTTAGCTCTATCGCCGCAGACCCGGCACACATACCTCCTTTGTTTGATATCATAATACGCAAGCAAACCGCAGCGTTCGCAAATGTTGACTTCTGCTTTATCAGATTCTTCTAATAGTCTGTCTTTTAGCATCATTGAAGCACCATAGGCTATCAAACAGTCACGTTCCATTTCACCAAACCTAAGACCACCACCTCTGGCACGACCTTCCGTTGGTTGCTTTGTAAGCATTTGAACCTGTCCCCTAGCTCTACTGTGAATCTTGTCGGCAACCATATGGTGAAGCTTTTGGTAGTATACTACACCGACGTAAACTTCTGCATTGAATTTCCTGCCAGTACGTCCGTCATACATGACTTCCTTTCCGGTTGACTTGAAGCCATATTTTTCCAATATTTCTTGAAGATCATCAACCTTTTCTCCGACAAAAGCCGAACCATCTACTACTTTGCCACGAAGGGCAGAAGATTTACCTGCAAGTGATTCCATGAACTGACCTACAGTCATTCTTGATGGAAAAGCGTGTGGATTAATCATAACGTCTGGAACGACACCATCTTCTGTGTATGGAAGGTCTTCCTGTGGAACCAGCATACCTATAACTCCTTTTTGTCCATGTCTTGAAGCAAATTTGTCGCCTATTTCGGGTATTCGCATGTCTCTAACTCTAATCTTGTACATTTTTCCTCCATCTACAGATTGAGTCATTACAACTGAATCTACAACTCCGTTCTCAGAAGGTCTGACACCAATTGATGTGTCCCTTCTGTAAGGACCTTTTACCTCAAACTCTTTGTACTCCTCCATGAACCTTGGCGGAGAAGTACGGCCGATGAGTATATCTCCTCCATTTACTATTGATTCATGCATAATAGCACCGTCATCTTCAAGTAATCGATAAGATTTTTCACCTCGGTATCCCCTGATATTTGCATCAGATGAGGGAATTTCAAACTTGTCTTTCATCCCTCCAGGATATTGTTTTGCTTCTGCCTCATATACTCTGTAAAAGAAAGTTCTGCCAAGTCCCCTGTCAACGGATGACTTGTTGAAGACCACGGCATCTTCGATGTTATATCCTTCAAATGGTAATACTGCGACTATACAATTTTGTCCCGTTGGACGGTCTTCTAGTCCGAGCAGATTTATTGCTTTAGTTGTGACTACGGGTATTTGTGGATATAACATAAAGTGTTGTCTCACATACGTACTTGCGTTCATCAAGGGAGTGGAAAATCCCAGACTCTGTTTTGCCATTGCACTTTCATAAGTATTTCTTGGAGATTGATTGTGCTCTGGATATGGAATTATCGATGCTCCAACACCAAGTATTGAGGGAGGATATATTTCAAGATGAGTATGACTTTGCTCAAGACTTGCATAGTCCATTGCCACATAGCAGTTTTCCTCTTCATTTGCATCTAATAGTTCTATCATGCCCATCCATAACAGGTCTGACCACGATTTCATATTCCTCTTTATTAAGTCAAGAACATCAAGTGTTATGACCGGCGTGCCTTCTTTTACTATTGCAAGCGGCCTAAGTATTCTGCCTGAATTGCAGCTTACATAGAGGCGTTTGGTTGCATTTTCGTTATCGTTTGAATAGTAGTAAATTCCAACGTGCGCATGTATTTTTCCGGACCTCCTTAAACTTCTTAATGTATCTGTAAGGTGTTGGCCATTATCATAGTAACCAATCAGGCGCCCGTCAACAAATATTCTGGTTCCACTTTTTCGTAAAGCGTCAGAAGCCTCTTCTACCGGATGGGCTCCCAATTCATATAGTTTTTCAATAATCTCTGAAACAGATACACTTACTGATATTATAGAAGATAACGCAATATTTTTTACAAGACCACAATTTGAGCCTTCAGGAGTTTCCGCTGGACATATCCTACCAAAGTGAGTAGAGTGAAGGTCTCTGGCTTCAAAATTGGGTTGACTCCTGCTCAAAGGTGATTGGATTCTGCGAAGATGACTAATAGTTGAAATGTAGTTAGTTCTGTCTAATAGCTGGGTAACACCAACTCTGCCCCTTCCCCAATTTCCGGTTGCAATGGCATTATTTAACTTGTCTGATATTATTCCCGGTCTTACTGCTGCTGCAACTGCATTTATTCCTCTCTTTTGACCGGATCTTTCCAGCTGATATTTCATATCTCTCACAAGATTTCTAAATGCAGTTCGGAAAAGATCTGCCAACATTTGACCTGCGAATTTTATGACCTTATTGCCATAATGGTCTTTATCATCAGATGCTACAAGGGAAAGACGAAGCTCAACTAGTTTGCATGTTGCTTCTCCCAAAAAGAGAGCCTTTTCGTTCCTATTTTCAGGATTCTTTCCAAGGTGTGGTAGCAATCCCCAATCAAGTAATGTTTCGGCTCTTTTTATCTGAAATTCTTCCAGCATACCGGGAGCAATTCTTTTGCTAATGTATACTATAGCATCTCTACTTGTTATAATTTCTCCTGCTTTTTCAAAAGATGGTTCTAATTCATCCTGTATGATTGAATTCAGCGAAACACCATCAGCGATATCTTTGTCTGATTCAAGTCCGAGAGCCCGAATTAATGTGATAAGTGGAATATCAACAGGCGATCCAGGTATTTTAGCAACAATAGAACCATCTGGTCTCATAATTAATTCTAATTTTGCACGATAGCCGACTATTGAAGAATAGACCTTGGCCTTGTAAACCAGACTACCGGTCGTTTCCTCCGTATCGACAATTATCTTGTTGTAAGACAAGTCTTCCAGCCCAATGATAACTCGCTCCGAACCATTAATCACAAAGTACCCACCAGGATCTTTTGGATCTTCGCCAAGCTCAATAAGCTTCGTCTCAGGCAGGTTGTGTAGAATACAGGCGTTTGACTTTACCATAACTGGAATATCTCCAATATGGATAAATCTTGACTCTAAGATTTTTTCATCTTCAACAATACTGCATTCAAGCATAATGGGGGATCCATAAGTTAAATTGCGCAGTCTAGCTTCGACGGGAGCAACGTGTGTCACTGATCCATCCAATTCCATGATTCTTGGTTGTTGTAACTTTATCTTGCCCAATCTAATCCTGTACGGATATTCAGCCGTTTCAATTTCTATTTCACCGACTTCATCGATAATACTTTGTAAACCGCGTTCAATAAATTCGCCATAGGAATTCAGATGTTGTCTTGCGACACCTTCCTTTTGTAAAATATTGTGGATAATTGCCCACATATCAAGTGTATTTTGCGACAAGGCTCAATCCTCTACTACGTATCTATAATAAACACTTTCGCCGGCGGTAAATGACGTTCTTGTTATTTTAATAATATCTCCGGGTCTCACATCTAGATCCTCTAATCCCTTGTCGTTAATTAATATGTATGGGAGCTGACTTGGTTTTGTATTAAACTTTTTTAACACTCCTTCGGCATCTTTCTTGGACATAATTTCGTGTTTAGGCTGATATACATGATTTGTAATTTTAATATCCTTTTTCTCAGAAGACAAAATTCGAGATTCTTAATTCCAAATCTAATCTCCGTAATAAATACATTCAGATATTCACAGGTTTCAAAGTGGCCAGAATCAATTCCTTGTTAATTAATAGAGATCATAGACCACCATAGGATAAAATATCAGCACAGGTGAGGATTTAAGTTTCATGATGACAAAACGCTCTTCGTAGAGTCCGGCCATAGGTATGGCAGCTATAACTTTTCGGCATCTCAATGCTTTCTGCACTTTTCAAGCTTATGTCACTCAGCCAAGATTCAGGTGATTTTTGAGAGAAAAATAACCGTACTATCATATCGCCAGAGCTAAGAATTACTAGCGTGTTATTTTTACTCTAGGAAATTTTCAACCAATGATGTCTTATTATCCTGATCGACTTGTTGAATGCTAGTTGCATTTTTAATTGATTGTATTTTAATATTGGTCATGTTAATCGTTTCTGAAAAGTAATTATTCTTTGCCATATTGCTAGTATATTGTGATAATAATTACTATCAAAGGGAACATAGTTAAGGTCTGTTGTTTGTGTGTTGTTTGTAGCAGGTTTGAATACGAAAACTATTCCATTATCTGCTTGACTAACTCTGTTATTATTTATTTTATTGTTAATATCCTTCATAACAAATCCATGAGTCACATTTCTTACAGCATTATCATGTATAGAATTATTTGTTGTATTGGCAAGATAAAACCCGTCGATACATTTAGAAACAGTATTATTGTAGATTTCGTTGAAATTTGAATTTCTATTAAACGAAATGCACCTTAGCTGATCATAAACGTGATTATCTCTCGCAATAGAATTGGTGGTATTTATACTAAATGCTATACCGCGCCCTACGCCAGTATTATTACAGACTCTATTTCCCGCTATCAAAAGATTGTAGCAATGTTTTGAGCAAATTATACCAGAGGCGTTATTGTTGTATACTGTGTTCCCTACAATAGAAATATCATGACTACCCGTATGAGGATCGATCCCATAGAGGTAATTGTCATGAACCAAGTTATCTGCTATTATCATACTTCCCATACTCTTTGAATAATACCCCTTTAGAAGATGATGAATATCGTTTCCTTTAAGTGCAGAACGTACTCCACCGTAGTAGCTTAGTCCCGAACATCTGCTACAAGAATATCCCAGATATGCCAGTTCTGAGTTGGTAATATCAGTTGTTCCAGTTGCCTCCTTGGATACCCTTATGAATCCTCTAGGCTCTGCCGTATCGTAATCTGATTTTGTATGTTCTTCACCGGCTCTTTTCCCAAATGCAAATCCAATAATATCATTTTTTTCGGGATCCCATGAAGTTATCTTCACAGAATCTATTTTCAGGGATCCGCGAACATGAATTCCATTTGGATTGTTTCCATTATTTTTGCTTACAAATATCGGTTGTTGATCCCGGTTACTGTAAGTTTTGTTATTGTTACTATTATTAGTATTTTGAGTACTGATAAGGCTGGAAGCAGTTGTTCCTTCTATTAGATCCTCATCGTACGTATCCGTATCATTTTCTTTAATTGATGGCGACGGTTGTTTGCCCAATTGTATAGTAGGTGTCGGCACCATTTTTAGCCAAGTAGTATCAGTTGAATAGATAATAAGACCACCTTCTTTTTCTATTGTAATGCCAGCATCCAAAATCCACACTTTTCCTGCAAAAGCATCCCCCTTTAGATCGGTATCAGTTTCCATGTGTAATATTGTATCATTCTTTAGCTGATTGTAAATATCCGTAAGATGAATTGATTTGCAGAATATATGAATTAATTTTTGTTTTTCTTTATACTGAATGCACCCGCCCGTACTAGATTGAGACATTGCAGGAGACAGTACTATGGCTTGTGTGGACACTATCAGAAGTAGCAAGAGCAGGACTGCCGATATAATCCTTTTAGCATAATACAAACTGAAATTCACCGGACACAGTCTAGTATCAATTGCGCATATAACGATTTCAAAAACTTTTTTAAATTTTTTTGTAGGATAACGTTCTAGTTAAAGGATACATAAAATAGTTCACTTGAGAAATAGAATGATTTTTGTTTATCCTTAATTACAAAAACAATATTTTATATTGACAAAGTTGGTGATAAAATGTTGCTAGCCTTCTTTAGATTTCTCAACTTCTATCTTGCATCTTGTCACTATACCTGCAATAACTCCAAGAGCAGCCAGCCATGGTGCCAGAGTCAGAACCGCAACCGCTCCTGCTGTACCCCATGTAACAGGTATGGATAAGAGAAGATTTCCTTTTTCATCCTTTATAACTATCCGCTTTACTTTTGCATCTTGGATTATCTCTTTGACTTTTCCCACAAGACTTCCTGCCGATACATCGTAGACATCCCTACTGAGCCCTAATTGGGTTCCGCAATTAGAGCAATATCTAGCATCTTGTGAAAGCTCTGTACCACAATCCATGCATTTTGCCATCGAGATCTTGAATATACCCTGACTCGATGTCTTTAAATCTTTAGAAATCCCTATTTGCAAATACGATGAAGAAATACTTGTCATCATGCAAACAAGATCTTCGTTAGACATGAATTAACAATTTTCTCAGCTAGTTTCGACCCCATATTATGAGTAATTTCGTTTCTGCGCCTGATTATGTAACAAGTTTCATGAAAATTTGAAATATGGACAGTATTGTATTACCATGTCGTGGATAATGGTGTTGACGACGTCAAGGATAACCGCGACGATAAAGCGAATAATCATACAAAGCCCGTGGACAGTGTCACGAGTTCTGAAAAAAAACAAAGATCTCTTTTTAAATCTATAACAATAATGTTTGTTGCCATAGCAGTTGTGGTAATTGCAAGCATTTTGATAGAACAATTTCTCGAGGACCGCTATGGCCCATTCTTGAAGATAGCAGTGGTTGCAGTTATTGGATATTTTGTAATAAACTCACTTGCAAATGTATTTTACAAGCTTTCCTATGATGCGTTGAAGAGCGGTGCAGAGACAATCCGAATTCTAATTAAGATAATTGGTACAATCATCGTTATTTCCATCATAATTTCATATTTGAGTCAGGATCCTATAATTGCCACATCAATAGGGACAATTACCGCAATTGTAATAGGCTTTGCAAGTCAAAGTGTCCTCGGAAACTTAATTTCCGGACTCTATTTGGCCATTACACGCCCTTTTAGGATAGGAGAGAAAGTTACTGTATTTGGTATTACTGGTATAATTTACGATATTGGCTTACTATACAGCAGATTGAGAACAGAAGATGGGGATATTATACTGGCGCCAAATACTTCGATGATAACTACTACAATCATTATTCGAAATTCTTAGCTATTTTCCAAAAAATGATCCGAAAGAATCCTTTAGAGCATCAAATGCATCATCAATTATCCCTGTAGTATTATGCATTATCCCACTGTCATTAGACAAACCTCCTGTATTCGTATCGTTATTTGGTGTAACTAATCCAGTGGTATCATTAATCTGCGCCAACATTGACTGATGCGGAATCGAAAGTTGAAGGGCGATATATATGGAGAGTGTCAAGATAAT
>JASKBU010000031.1:0-5038 GCA_033272285.1 Nitrososphaeraceae archaeon | reverse complement strand
TCCGTAGCATTTGTAAGTCCACTCATTGCCTCGCCTGTTGCATTAGCTGAGGCCTCCATCGCAGCTCCTGTCGCAGCAGTAGCATTTGTTAGTCCACTCATTGCCTCACCTGTTGCATTAGCTGTGGCGTTCCCAGCAGTATTAACAACGTTTTCTGCCTGATTCATTGTTGTTTCCGTTGCATTTTCCGTAGCATTTGAGAGTACGTTCATTGCTTCGCCTGTTGCATTAGCTGTAGTGTTCATTGCTTCGCCTGTTACATTAGCTGTAGTGTTCATTGCTTCGCCTGTTGCATTAGCTGTGTCTGATGGAATTGCAGGAATTGATGGGACAGGTTGAGAATTTCCGCTCAAATTTGAAATCACATCACCGGCAGTGGCATTGCCGCCATTGCCGCCAGCAGTAACATTACCGGCAATTTCACCTAATGGAAAAGTCACTGTCTGTACTCGGAATATAATTTTTCCATCATTTATCGCTTTCACGAAATCTGCGAGGTTCTTCCCTTGTAGCGGCCCTGTCAATTCAGAATCCGTAAAATTACCACTCAAGGCCCCTGAACCTGGCCCTAGACCACTTTGAGAGGCTGTTCTAATTATAACAACATCAGGAGCTCTGCCAGTTCCTGTATCTTGAGAAATAGATATGTCAGTAACGTTGCTTAATCCAGTGGCGTCAATGTTATAGTGTATTCTCTTCCCATTGTCTTGAATTTCTAAAGTAGCAGTTCCTGATGCATTTGAACCTGACCTAGGCTGAAGATCTGCAGTAAATGTACCTGTAATTCCTTGGGCTGACCCAGACTGTACCGACTGAATAATCAAAAGCCCAGACGCCAAAAACAACGCTGAAATCACTAAAGCTATTGACAAATATCCTTTACCAATCATAACTTTTTAAGAGAAATACTGTCTTTTAATGGTTTGCAGAAATTCTAATTCCCGCACTCATAAATGAAATATTTATCTTATTTATAATATAATTAATAAAATCTGCATTGAAAACGAAATGACTATGATAATCGATTCAATCCTATAATTTCTATTAGAATTTAGTTATTATCTAGTATTGACTTGACTAGTTTGAAAACTTGTATCCACATTTCCCATGTTAATCTATGCGTATTGGTGTTCTGTCGACTGGGATGATATGATACTATTAGACGTTTGTCATTTATTTGGTAATTAGCCAAATGATAGAATTTCAATTTCTCTAAATCATTTATCTTGCAATATGTCCGAAATGCTATGGATCCCAAAGTTATTACAATTTTTATCCTTTTAAATAATTCAATCTCACTCTTTAGAAACTTTGAGCAATTAATTAGTTCTGAAGGGAGTGGCTTGTTTAATGGAGGTGCACATCTTATACAAGAAGTAATGAAAACATTATTGAGATTCAACCCATCATCAGAAGATGTACTAGTAGGCATATTGGAAAATCCCATTTCATAGAGCGCTCTAATTAGCCACTGTCCTGAATGATCTCCAGTAAACAACCTGCCAGTCCTGTTGGCGCCGTGAGCAGCTGGCGCCAGACCAATTATCAGTACTTTTGCATTCGGGTCTCCAAATCCAGTAACAGGTTTAGACCAGTATATTTGATTTGAAAATCGTTTTACTTTATTCTTACCAACTAATTGTGTGTATTTTACTAACCTGTTGCAAAGAGTGCAGTTTATAATATCTTTATTTATACTATCAAGGGTAACCAAATAGTTCATTATCGGTATTGCGTTTCTAAACTATTCCTGATAATATGGAGCTGCATCGTTATCAATCTATTCTGGTACTGAATCAGAGACCAATTTGCCATTTTCTATTTTGATGAACAAAAACCTGTTGTCTTTAAAGATTAATGTAATCTCGTCCTTTTGTTCTTCTACATCGAGTAATTCTTGTCCTTTGATACCATCAAACTTTGCCATTAAGTGATTCATCACAATTGACTATATTTATATTAAGACGAAAAATGGCACAAGGATGAGTTTTATGTTTTGTTAACTATTACAGCCTTAGTTTCTCCGTGCAGCTCAATGGGGTCTGTATACAGATGCTTCCCCCAGGAAACTTTGATAGAGACATGGATCTCATTCTCTCCCTCTTTCAACTTATTACTATCAAGCTCCATAGTTTTAGTCACATCAAATAATAGCGACTTTGCCTCTTCAATTGTCAACGGATAATGAGGCATTTCATCTTTAATAATAGAGACCCATACTCTGTGTGACAGTTTGGGATTTCTCGTCCAGAATAGGGCTGCTTTTCTCACAAATTTTGACTTATCAACAGTATTTCTGCCTACCTTAAGATCTAGAGATATTGTAAGTCTAAACCCATTATCGTGTCTGTCATAAGCTCTTTCCCAATTTTTTTGAGAAAAATTTTCCCTTATCAAGCCAGCTATATTGAAACTTAAACTTAAGGTCAAAACCTCATTGGATCTTATGCTATCATGAGACGAACCAACTTTAATATCTGAAATAGAGCTTGCCTGCAATAAGCCTCGCAGATGGTATAATTTATATCTTCAATAAGTAGTTGTCTGTATAATGCAGGCGGAGTTAGAAAATTATAAATCTAATGAAATTAATTTGAATGTAAGCGAAGATATCTCGATTCTTTACATAGTACAGCATGAACTTTTGAACGAAAAAGAAGTAGAATTTGCCGGTGTAGTATTGAAACATCAGCTGAAAGAGGATTTTAGTTTCAGAATTGTGACTAAAAAATCCAAACCTCTGGATGTTTTGCACAAGGCATTACAATCTTCTTCTGATAATGCGCTCAAAATTAAAGACATGATTAATTCAGCAGTAACCAATGAAAAGAGCGCGGGTCCTACTTGAAGTTTTGTCCAAATTGCGAAAGTAGGATGAAACCACGAATAGAGGAGAATATATTAATTTGTCCAAAGTGTGGCTTCACAGAAGCGAAAAACGAAATCAAAACAATTCCCTTAATAGAACAAAGTGGAGCTAGTCTTAAGATAATTGAGTCTGAAAAAGGTCCTAGTGCCCTCCCAACCACAAGTATTGATTGTCCCAAATGTGGAAACAACATAGCGTTCTGGTGGATGTTACAAACAAGATCTGCAGATGAAGCTACTACTCAATTTTATAGATGTACGCAATGTAGCCATACCTGGCGAAATTACGCGTAAGAGTATATTCTAAATATTTTTTATAGACGTCCACTAACAAAATTATTATATATTTGTTATTAAATGCATGATTTTGTTCTGTTGATTTCTGTATATTTATTGAACCTTGATTCTAATGTTTTTCCAAAAAATAGGAATGTTTAAAATGTTTTAAATCTGCCTCTTGATTGATATAGTTTGGTATTTTTAGCAAAGACAAAAACACCTGATGAATGGAAAGCTGTAACTTCAGCAATTTCTACGTTAGTTGATGAGGCCACCTTTGAAGCAACTGTCGAAGGGTTGTCGTTTAGAGGTATGGATCCTTCTCACGTTGCGTTAATTGATATTAGCTGGCCAAATTCGGCTTTCGATGGTTACGAGTGTGACTCGGCACTGAAATTCGGAGTTAGAATAGATGAATTTTCAAAATTGATGAAAAGAGCTGAGAAAAAGGATGCAGTTGAAGTTTCTGTGGAAGAGAACAGTATGCTTCGCATCAAAATTTTAAATGGGTATAGAAGAGAATATAAAATGCGATTGATAGAAAGTACTGGAGGTTCCACCCCCCTACCAAAATTAAATTTTAATTCGAAGCTAATACTAACCCCTGCATCATTTGATAAAATACTCTCCGATATCGAAGTGGTATCAGAATATATTTCAATAGAGTCTGATGAAAAGAAAATTACCTTTTCCGGCAAAAGCGACTATGGAGAAGCTGACATTGTTATTGAATCTGGCAGCGAAGGGCTTGAAGATCTGCAGGTTAAGGAGAAGAGTAAGGCCACATACAGTCTGGACTATTTGTCAAAAATTACCAAAGCCATAAGCGCCTCTGGAGGATCCCTGGTACTGGAATATTCTACAAAAATGCCATTGAGGTTAGAATTTAGAGTCGCAAATGTAGGAAGAATTCATTTCTATTTAGCGCCAAGAGTACAGGATTAGTCTCTTTACAATTACTCTGAATGATATCATCAATATTATAAAGTAATTGAATTGTATGTAAATTCTCCCAGACAAGGGGCATATTTATCAGTAAATATCAAGACAATTCTATATAGATTTCCCCATCCTTTTCAGATACTGGAAAGAGTAACAAATCTCCAGATTTAATCCAATTAGGGTTTTGATCCTGCCACTTGCTTGGAATGTGTAATAATTTTCCACTAACGAGATCATATTCAAAATCATGCATATAGCATATTATCTTCGTTCCTTTCATGTCACTTTTTGAAAGAGAAGCTCCTCTATGAGGACATGAATTATCAAGTGCAAATAGTCGATCATTGGATCTACATACAAGAATCATATTACCTTGAATCAGTATTGCCTTCATGGAATTATTTGGAAGTTCTTCGCTCTTGCATACTTTATATTCCATTAGTGAGTAGTAGACTATTTTTATTGTATAAATTCATTTTTAATGCTAATTAAATGCACTATATAGGCTTTTTTAATAAATAGAAATGAATCTTTATTAACTAATTGCATTCTTGATTTTTAAACTTTACCTACTTACATGAGGTTTATTTGACTGTTGCACCCCAGCAATACACACATAGTATTAAAATCGAAGATACGACAAAAGGAATTAGGCTATCGGTTCACGTGTACGCTAATAATAAGAGTACGGCAATTAATGAAACAGTAGCAACTTATTTAGAAACTAAACATAGGTGTGAAAAAGAAAAGATATTAGTTGCCCCAATGGAGATATCGGATTTGAATTCTTATATCATTTAGTTCTAATTGTACCCTAGACTTGACCCTGACCTGAATTACCCAATAAACCTTCTATAATGCCCTGCCCTTGCTGGCCGGTTTTTTCTTTTAAGAGATTTTTTCCCTCTTGAAAAGTCCTTTGGGCTTGAGTTTTATCACCATTGAAACA
>JASKBU010000030.1:0-26243 GCA_033272285.1 Nitrososphaeraceae archaeon | reverse complement strand
GGCCGTGGAGAACCCACGCGTCAGCGGGCGCGACCCAGAAGGTCGTTCCTACTACTCATTTGCCTCGTTCGAGGATCCGGACGGGAACGGCTGGCTGCTCCAGGAGATCCGGACGAGGTTTCCCGGCCGCGAGTGGAACTTGACGCGACCACAGGCCATGGACGTAGCAACCTTGGCAGGATTGCTACGCGAGACGGCAGAGCATCATGACATCTTCGAGAAGACGCACGCCGAGCATCACTGGTACGACTGGTACGCACCCTATCTGAGCGCACGTCAGAGCGGCAGCAACCCAGAGGAGGCAAGATCAGCCGCCGATCGCCGCATGGAAGAGGTCCTTCACGTTCCTCCCCGATGATGTCGTTCGAGTGACCGCACCATCCAAGTCGATCCGCCGCCGGGTGGCGGTGCAGGCTTAAGCGCATGCTCAGAGGTGACGTACACAAGAAGCAGTGATGATCTTAAATCCTTGCAAATTAAGAACACAGTAGGATAACATTATTTATCTTGATCATATTGTTTGTGATTCAATTTCTATGTGCTATACTTTAATTTAAAATATTTTGTTTTTTCAAAATGATGTTTACATTCATGTTCCCTTCATTGAATTAACCAGATTTAACTAGAGAATTGTTTCAAGGCTAAAACTTGTCTTTTGTTACCAGTTGACGTAACTACCCGTTTAGTTGGCAGATCATGGCACTCCGAGAAACGATCCTCCAGTTCTTCAGAAAGTGATCTCATTCATTATCATTTGCGCGCGCATCTGCTTCTTAATCGAAATTATTATAAAATATGATTTAGAGATAAGGTAGAAGATGGCTAAGATTGCGCTAATTGTTGGATCCGTAAGGCGAGATCGCCAAGGTATTAAAGTTGCACGATGGATGGAGAAAAAGCTTCTGGGCAGGAACCACACTGTATATTTCGTTGACCCGCTCGAATTAGAGCTTCCTCTGTTGGATAGAATGTACAAGGAGATGATAGATCCACCACAGAAATTGAAAGAACTTAGGACAAAAATAAAAGATGCGGAAGGTTATATGGCTGTTACTCCTGAATATAACCGTAGTACATCTGCTGCTATGAAGAATACGCTGGATTATTTTCTGGAGGAATATTTCTTCAAGCCTTCAGCAATCGTTTCCTACTCCCCCGGAATATTTGGAGGAGTGAACGCGGCACAGCAGCTCAGATTGGTTTTTGCTGAACTGGGAGCTCCTTCAATTCCTTCAGCCTTTACCATTTCAAGAGTCATGAATACTTTTTCTGAAAATGGTGAACTAGTGGACGAGGTCTACGATAAAAGACTGACTAGGTTTCTAAGCGAGTTTGAATGGTATCTTGAGGCTTTAAAGAAACAAAGGGAAAAAGGCACACCGTATTGAGTTATAGATAAGAATCACCATACCTACACAACAACGTCTACAATAAACAATTTAACTGACATTACTATGAGTTATAAAAGAGCACTATTGTCAGTTCATTATATAACAACAAATGACGTCGATTCAAAGTGATTGTTGGTGATGTCTATCGTCTTGTATAATCCTTAAATAGAATCAGCGAGTATTTTTCAATTTAAGATGTCCAAATCTGGATCTCATGTATGCGAAGGATGTGGCACAATTTTCGGATCGGAGAGAGAATTATCTCAGCATCAAACCTATGCCAAATATAGAAGACCCGGAAGTTGCTGGCAGTAGGGAATGAATTAGTCTGATCTGTCATGAGTCAATCAAAAACTACAAGAATGGAAGAGTGTAAGTCAAGAATATTATTGAACATATTCTAATATAGAATTTAACTGGAGCTTATCAGTATACAATATACAACAAGAAATTAGTGAAATCCTAAATCGCTAGGTTTGTTACCTGATCATAACATAATCCTGGTTGATGGTAACATCCTGCCCCTTGGATAAACTGTTTAACAGATTTTAGGTCCATATATGAATATACCTACATTTGCCGTACTAAATAATAGTGAAAGCAATGATGGGGCGGGAGTTTTGCTCGGGATTTTTTTTATTTTCATCGGAGCGTTACTATGTTATGCGGGTAGCAAATTAAAAGGCAGAAATGGTGATACCACAGCCTCTAGGGACAAACCAGACGATGACTCAGGTGGCAACCCAGACCGTGGTGGAAAACGGATCCCAAATATGATGGTGCACTCATAGATCAGCAGCAGCGTCACATGGGTTGGAAATAATAGTTCAAAAAATGGTTTCGCACGCTGTCTCTTCGACAAGCAAAGTTAAAAGCTTAAACATGCATAATATAATTGAGTTATTTTAAAGAGTGTTCCTATGTACACATTTCTTTTTACTTCCACTAGTTCCAATCGGTTTTTAGTAACGGCTTTATCATAGTGACGTAAAATCTAAACTGAACTAATTTTCTTGGTTAGGTAATGCAATACTTTGTTTGAACATCAAGTAGATCAAATAAGAATATTCCGTTTGAACTTGTATATCGAATCCCTTTATTGGTATTTTTATTCGATATCTTTTTACCACTCTCTAATCTGAAATATCTTACGGCTGGCCAGAAATTAATCGTTTCGATTAGCTGATAGTAAAAGTTTAAAGCTTAGTCTTGTAAAATATATACGAGTCCATTTATCGAACTGCTAGCGTTACTATAACGACCAGCCCCATAACTCTAGTAGTTCTCTAATTGGGTTCACTTATAATAAAGTGGAATAAAAATTAAAGATACATTAGAATGAGAATGTTGTGCCAACGCTACTTTGTAAGTACTTTTCAGGCATGATTTCAATGATTCTGTTTGCCGCTTTCCAACCTGTGCAATGGCAAGGTACTATATAGTCAGGGTCTATTTTTTGTAGCTCCTTCAGTGTGGGCTCTATTGCTTCTTCAAAAATTCCTCCATCAGCTGGAAGATGAAAGCCTCCAAGCACAGCATAAACCTTGTCTGTTTCTGTTACTTTCTTCGCATAATTTATTGTATTTACAATTCCTGAATGACCGCAGGCTGTCAAAATTACTAATCCCTTATCTTTCACATTAACCACTATTGCTTGATCATCTCTAACCAATGGATCTGGAATGAGCCTTGTTTTGTTACGAGATCGATTCTCTACGTACTGAAATGGAAATCCTTTCTCGAAGCTCGTCTTCCTTGGTATCTCACCTGTAACCAATAAGGAAGGAGACTCATCACTGGGAAGAAACGTAATACCTGTCCTTTTGTGTATTAGTGCTCCTAGTTCTTTTAGATGCCCTTCATCTAAAAATGGCATCTGTACTCTCTTACCATCTTGAAAGACCTCCCAGCGTTTTAAAAAAGCCTCAGGATGAGCAAGTAGATCTATACCAGTACTCTTTGGTCGGGATAATGATATTTTCCTAAGTATATTGGCGAGTCCTGTAAAATGATCAAAATGACCATGACTTAGGATAACTCCATCAATCCGATCAAAATGTATTCCAAATATGTCCGCATTATGAATTACACCATCTTCACTAGGCCCTGCATCAAACAAGATTATACTGTTGTTATTTTTATGTTCGATTTTTTTACCCATATTATTTTTTTCCTTCTTTTCTTCACTGTGTACTACAATATCTACAAGTGCGGAGAATCCGTGTTCTGCAATTGGAAGAGGGAGTAAAAATTTTTCATTTGTCGTTAGCTGGGGTCTATTTGCATGAATAGAGTTTGTTAGCAATAGGTCCGTGGAGTTATCCATTAGAATTGTAACAGATAGTTTATCAATTTCTTGGAGTGTCATTTCATTCTCCTATACTTACGAATTACTATATTTTATCTATTCAATATGCGACGCAAAGTACAAGAGAACTGATGTCTTCTACAACGAACACGCAGTTCATGCAATATCTAGCTTTAAGGTCCTTTCCAAGTGTTTTCTGAAAAACTACCATATGTTCCTTCATATCGAAAGCTAAGATAGCCGTCATTTGCAACAAGTGTTTTCATAGATGCTTGGTCCATTCTAGTAGACTCAAAACCTTCAGGGATTTCAATTATTGCTCTATGGGCTTTACCAGTTACAGGATTTCGTATAGGTTCAAGCCATGCTTCAGCAATCACATTTTTAGACTGTTCTCCTCTGATTCTTCGTTTTTTATCCTCACTCGTCCCAGACACAGTGACACGACTTCTAATATCCTCAGTTTGAAACTTTACACTTGCTTTCTTGGGTTCTTGGATTTCTTCTATAATGCTTGCATATACAGCGAAAGGTCCTCCTCCTGCCCTACCCGTAATAATGTTTGACAACGCCTCAAACTGTCTTTCATCTGCCCTATTGTCTATATAATATGACGCTTTCCCACGCCCTTCATGCAACGGACCAGGCCAGGAAGCTATCAATGCCATATTAAGTCCATCGAGTTTAACTGTGGTTCCATAACTACCAGTTATTATATGATATCCGGCAATTCCTTCGCAATTACCATGAGTGGGATTTGCATTAAATTGACATGGACATCCCCAGTCACAATTACACGCGTCTAGAAAATATGCATGAACTTTCCAACTTGGTTTTTTTTGTTGTTGTTGTGCTTTAAGGTCCAATATGCTATCGAAATCAATATGACATATTTATGGATATTTATCTTTCCTGTCCAGTCAGATTAAACTTTAGGACAAATTAACTCTTACCAGCTTTATGATTGGCATACAGTAAAGATTATCTCCTACTTGCAACTAAAGTACTTGATGAAGTCTCAAAAAACAAGAATACGAACCGAGGCTTCAAATCCGACCAGCCCATGTCAATTTTGTCCCTTTATTTAAGCCCAAGGTCGATAAAATTGATACCTATTAAAAGAACTTACGTATCTCCAATTGTATCCCCAACTACCAGAAGTTCCAAACCAATAGCAGTAGTTAAATTTTTTGTGTGCAAATGAAGTCTGTAATCTACGAGAAACTGTTGTACAAATGTAAATGACGTAAATAGGATCATTACATCGTATAGTCCTCTCTACCATTTAACCTTCGTTATTTTCCTTCAGGTCTATTACGCATGATAATAAATAATAACATCCCATTCTATAGTTTTGGATAATACAGGAATATCAGGAAAATGCAATTGGGTGTCATTGTTATATTCATTTTTGTAATACTTGGGATTGTTTTCTTTATTGTATTCGGTAGCGGTTATTTCAAAACTGAAAATCCACAAACCGAGAATTTGCAGAATAGATCCACAGTTGTTTTTCCCAATGCTGACTCTATTCCGCCAGAATGTAAATATAATCCAAATGATTTATTGTGTCAATTTTTACTTGAAAAGCAAAAAATGAAGCTGTCACAGAATGAGTAAAATATTCGTGCTTTTAAGAATTTTTAAATATTAAAGAAAGGAAGAATATAGCATAATGGTTTATAGAAAATCTGCAGGTGCAAATAATTATAGAAATTATATGTTGTATGTATCCATCTTTTTTATCACAGTCCTAACAATAGTAACGTTTTCTTCATACAATATCGAAAGCTATTCGGCGAGGCTATCAACAGAGGATAATCAAACCATAAATCTGAACTCAATTGAAACCAAGAAAATTCAGGTAGGCGATATTGATGTGGCGTATAAGATGTTAGGTAATGGAAGCCCCATTTTACTAATAAACGGATTTTCTGCGCCCTTAGATTTTTGGGATCCAACACTAATAAGTAAACTTGCTTCAAATCACACAGTAATTACTTTTGACAATAGGGGGATAGGCAATACAACCTCCGGTAACAAGCAATTTTCCATACGGCAATTTGCAGATGATACTTCTAGGCTAATGGAGGCATTAAAAATTAAGTAAGCTGACATAATAGGATGGTCAATGGGTGGAATGATAGCTCAGGAGGTAGCGTTATCAAATCCTGATAAAGTTGGGAAGCTGATTATTTATGCATCAACATGTGGAACAAATCAAAGTGTTGCTCCCAGTCCAGAAGTTGTGGACATATTTTCAAATCAAAGTGGAAATATGATGGAAATGCTACAAAGATTTTTGCCATTATTATTCCCTGACCACTGGCGTAACAGCAATCCAAATTTTATTCAGGAGCTGCCTAAAAGTTCCGAAGTAGCTCCTATCGAGACATTAAAACTACAAACTCAAGCAATTATCAATTGGACTGGTACTTGCGATCGCCTGGGTAGTATTACCCAACCGGCCTTGGTACTGGTTGGTACTGATGATGTTCTTACCGTTCCAGCCAATTCTATCCTAATGGCTGAAAAAATACCCGGGTCTTGGTTAGTACAAATAAAAGGTGGAGGACATGCAATGATGATGCAATATCCAGACAAATTTACAAACATAGTAGATACATTTCTCCATTCCTGATACCATAGTGTTATCGATCGTTTAGATACTAGTTACTGTTCCCAAGTTTGGAACTTCTTTAATCTTAGAGTGTATGCACTAATGGTATGCTTATCATCATAATGGTACCTTAAAAAAATTGGGAAAATAATGAGATTAGATTGATTGACAATATTATTTCGGGTTAAAAAACACTTGGGAGAATAAAATAGTCCTTTATTTTATTTGGAAGATTACGACGTTTACTTCCATTCCCACGTCTTGTCTACGAAATTGCCTGCGATGTCAACCTCTGCTTCGAACACTCCAACTACATTATTGAGGGATTCCAATTTGCCCTCCGAAGTCTGAAAAAATATTGCTCCTCGCCATTTTAGTACACCAGAGGAATTAAACCGCCCAATTCCCTCACCAGTATACGTTGTAATTTCTCCGTCCAAAGTTCTAATTATTCCATTACCGATTCCATGCAACATTCTATTAGAAGAAGGGCTTGCGATATAGGTAAGTAATTCAGTAACTTGTACTCCTCTAAGGCTTCCACTTGCCGATATACTTGTTTCAATTGTAGGACCTTCAACATCCGTAACTCTTTGACCTGATACGTTACCTTTCATTTCTCCAATTATTTCGCCTAACATATTGATTTGATATGAATGACCTTACTTAAATCTACTAGTAAAACTACAGATTCATTGAGAAACAAATGGGATGACCAGCGCTAAGCATTTTCTGATATTACACTTGATAATCAACCCAAGATTACCATATATCCAATATCTATATCAATTCTCCAACTCTTTGAGGAAGAGGTATAGAAATTTCCATTAAGGTGTTGTTATTTCCATTATCACTTTCGTTGCAAGTACTTTATTGTCTTCATCTATCTCTATGCTAACCTTATTTTTGAATGGGTCATCGGCCAAATGCTGTTGTTGCGGGAGCACCGAATACCGCGGCAATCAATTACGCAACAGATGGAAGCAATACTGCAGCATCACACTTCAATAGAGACTTAAGTAATAAAGATACTAGTTACTGGTATCATCAGTATTGATATTGTCACTGGTATTAGAATAGTTTATTTTGAAAATAGTTAGCATCGTCAGAACAGTGCACAATTTCTCGGTCACCAAGATTGTCTCCGATTTTTCCTGCTAGATCTAAACAATTTTGAGTTTGTTTATCTGCACCTTTATAAGCATCTGAGTCTTGGAAAGTGTTTAAGGGTATCTCTTCAATATCTACAACGTTATTATTTATGTCATCTACTAGATCGTTGAGAGTTCGATACTCTTTAGGATTTCCTTGATTACTAGATGACTCAGTATCATTTGACGTTGAAATATCCTCGGTTCTATTCTGTGATATTTTTGATAGGAATTGTTTGGCTTCAGCTTCTGTAAATTTTCCAGTTTTCACAAGTGCCTTAATCAAATTGGTTTGTTGACCAGGATCGATACTTGATGTACCTACAGAAGTTGTGAAATCAGCTGACGTACTGCTAGAAGAACCGTAAACCTTTTCCACTGTGTCTTTTAAGATATCCAAGTACTTGGTCGGAACTAATTTGCCGCTCTTGTCAGAAACCAAGTTAAAATTATCCGTAACCACTGGCTGATAATCCCATCTCCAAAAAGCCGTACCCCATACTTTTTCTTTCTTCAAAGCTCCGAGTATTTTTTTCGCATCAGTTTTTGTGAGTTGGCTTAAATCTGGATTTAGTTTGGTTATTCCACCTTCCTTTGTCCTTACAACGTTATTCCATTCGCCAATGTACAAAGGAATTTCGGTTATGTCTCTTGTTTTCAAAAACATATCAAATCTCTTCTCCTGATACCCATCTCCATCAGGAACGCCGTAGATGCTTATCTTGAAAGCTATATTTTCCCTAGATGAAGGTGCCATTTTTGCCAAGTTTTTTGGCGAGACGTTTATGTGGCTATTGAATTCTACTGGAACATTCATGCTGTAAAGTATTGTTTTACTGGTAAGATTTCTCAACTCTGCAGTAATAAAGCTATTAAATTTGCCTATTTTAGACCATTGATTTTTATTATCAACATGTGGTTCGCTTAGGATTTCGTAGCCTAGAGTACTTGAATGATCATCGACTGCCAATACAATCTCCTTCAAATATT
Organism: Nitrososphaeraceae archaeon; assembly: GCA_033272285.1. GTDB lineage: Archaea > Thermoproteota > Nitrososphaeria > Nitrososphaerales > Nitrososphaeraceae > TA-21. The sequence goes on along the minus strand of JASKBU010000030.1, from coordinate 17,783 downwards.
CTGACATCAATGTCCAGCCATCTTTTCCTTGCTTATCTTTGATAGATCTGTTCCACCAGTCCTTCCAAAAAACTTGCGCGGCTTTATCGTGGGTATTACCACCACCGCCTCTGGGATATTTTGAATCTTGAAATAATGACCAAGGAAATCCTGTTCCTCTTTCTTCAAGCCATGAAGAAGTGTGCCATTGATGATTATCATAAATGATTTTTAGCCCATACTTATCACCTGCTTTTGCTATTGATTCTATTTCATTTATGAATGCCTTGGGATCTCTTTCATAAGCTTCCCAATAGAACACGAACCTGACATGATTCAAACCTGCGCCAGAAATCATCCTTAAGCTATCCTCAATATAGTTCTGGGGAGCCAAAGGCCAATTCTCAACGTGCTGTTTCATATTGACAAAAGCTCCTTTCATTGCAACCCCATTGATGGGTTGGCTGGCAGATAATTTGCTTGTTGATGCATACGAGCTTAACATGGTAGAGCTAATGAGAATGGCGGCTAGAACAAAGGCGAAAAATATTTTGGTAATACTTGCTAAAATCATGGCAATAAGAATTAAAGTTCTTAATAGATTTAATATGTATTACTGGTTCATTATTCGCAATTTTGCGTTGTTGAGTAAGGTGATTAAAGCCTGTGTCACATTTTTCAATCTAGAATCTGAATTTCTTTTCGGAAGTCAACAAGTTGACAGCAATCTATTGACAGAAGAAGGCCTTGCTTAATGAAATCGCCACTCAGCTCCGTATCTTATTTCAGTCGCATCACATGTTACCAATCTCATGATGACATTTTAAATAGGGAAATAAAAATAATCAATTGCCCATAATCCAAATGGTATCACACAGCATTACCGATACCTAAACGATAGTAGTATCAAAATTCTGAATTATTTTAGGTATTTTTTTCTCTGAAAACTTAACTATTTTTCTGCTATAGATAAATTAATGAACTATAAACTAGTGCATTCGATAATTACAACAATGTCAATTGCACTGGTTATGATAATTATGATAAGTTCAAATGGCGCAACACAATCCAATGCGGCGAAATTGAACTCCTTAAACGATTGGTGTTATGTGTCGGCATTTCCCGAAGATCATTGGGTTTGCTTCCAAGATCGTGAACAGTGCGATAAAGCATACGCATCAGACCTTTTCAAATTTGATTCCTGTCTAAAAGATAGTTCCTAAACCAATAATATCCTTAATTTTCTATCTATCTCTTTGACGACTGACAACAAAACATTATTCCGATCACTATTCTCGTACGAATGATTTGATGTAATTGTTTAAAGAATTACTATGAATCAAGCTTAGCCGAAGATTGGTGAACATAATATAATCATTTTTCTAGGAATCCTAGACAATGACACTTTTTACAGCCATTATATCCTTGCTTATCAGTAAAATGAAATTCTCTTTCGTGATTACATTCACGACATTTATTTGATTCAGCGACCTCCTCTCTTTCCAAGGATAGTACCTCCAGGCTTCGGTCTAATTTATCTTACTTTTCTAGTATTTGAGATTCTTACAATGAATATGTTTTACAATCTGCACAAATGTAAGGCAGTGACAGGAACAAGGTAAATGGTGCCATTTCAATTATAGATACTATAATAGGTGTAATAGGGCTCACTATCACAATAGAAACACAGAAAGACCAGGGTGTTTGTCCGACCAATTATTTTCTGATTATAATCACTTAGAAATTAATCTAAAGCGTAAATTCATGATGTTAAGGTCAATTTCCAAAAATATAGATATGTCAATCATACCAAGATTATCAATGAGAATTTCATCACAAATGACAGAGGCAATTAATAATCAAATAGCTTATGAAGCATCCGCTGTCCATGCGTACATTGCTATTGGATCGTGGTGTGAAAGAACTGGATACGATGGAAGTGCTGCATTCTTTTTTGAACAGGCTAATGAGGAACATAGACATATGTTAAAGTTCATTCATTACCTCAATAATTCTGGAGTAGAACCAATTATTCCAGCAATAGAAAAACCTCGAGCCAATTTCGATTCACTAGAGTCTACTTTCCAAGCAGGCCTAAAAAGCGAACAGACGGTTACTGGACTGATTAACAATTTAGTAGAGGTTGCAGAAAATGAAAAAGATCGTGCTACTTACTCTTTCTTACAATGGTTTGTTAGCGAACAGATAGAGGAAGAAACATTGTTTGAAACTATTCTGCAAAAGTTTGATATAGTCGGAAGGGACAAAATGGCACTATATCAAATTGACCAATCATTGACTTCTATTAGATCCAAGGTAATGACAATGGGAAATGATCAGTAACAACCAACAGCTAACTAGTTATTGAAAATTATTTTTACTACATTTCCTTTCTTATCCATTTATCTTTTGGACGTACACTTTAATGTTACCAGTTACGAATATCCGTATTAAGATTTTGAAAAATTTGTCAAAGAACGAAAAAGAACGAAAAACTCTCCTAATCGCTCAGAGAACATCTAAAATTGTCTTTGAATGATAAAGAACATCATTTTCCTTTTTATGAATAGTTATTTTCTTTTTGTAATTGATATAAGGGATGTAGATTGTAATTTTGTATGGAAAACACAACAAAAGAAACATCAGAGATTACAAAACAAATAGGAGAAAAAATCGAGCAAAATGCTTCCCACTGGTCTGACATATTAAAAGAAGTTGTGGATAAACTAACCGGCAAGAACATGGATGTTACTTATAATTTTGAGAATTTTGAAATCGACGTGCCTAAAGCAACTGGCCCCGATGGCAGGGATCTGGGCAGTGCAAGGTGGAAGATTAACGGCAAATTCATTTTCTCGACTCAACTTTTAGACAAACCAAGCAGCACGGAATAGATTTGAGCATAACTGCATCTAACTCAAATTTAGATTCTCAAACTTCAGCAACTATAAATAATGTAGCTGAAGGTTTGAAACATGTTAAAGGAAAAATTAGCATACAAATTAAACAAAGACCAGCCATATCAATCGCTTTAAATGGTGATACAGTACTCGTAGATATCGAAGATCCATCGATATTTGGTCTGGCAGAGAGCGATACTAGTGTAGGAATATTCGATGGCCTTAAGACAGCCAAGAAATTTGGTGAAATGTTGAATTCAAAAGGTCTAACGTTATCTATACTAAGAAAAGGTAAAAAGGCTGTGAGCCTAGGCAGAGATGCAGCTCCTACAATAAGCTCTTTTGTAACTGGAAGTGACGATATTCAGGTCGACAGTGTAAGCGAAGTCGCTAAGTTAGGTAAGGATATTAAAAAAAGTCGGAAGAATGCCAAGAGGGAATAAGATTGATGTTTCTATTTAGAATAACATCAAAAACATTCCTTCTGTTTCAGAATGAATTTCAGAATGAATATGTTAAACATTGCTCTAAATAAATAATAAAGGATACTCAAGACCTGACTATCAGTAACTTTGTAAACAAATCGATATCACGTTCCATGCAATTCATAAAAGTTCGTCAGCCTGGGAAATTATTTTTCTCAAATCTTGTTTGTCAGAGAGAACATTTTGCCAGTAGTCATCATTCTTTCTTACCATTTCAGGGGCGGATAAAATAGTGAAATCTGTCGGAAAAATAGAATCCAATTTCTTCCACTCTACGGGCATAGAAACGGTTGCATTTACAGTTGGTCTCAAAGAGTATACCGAAGCAATCGTTTTGCCTCTAGCGTTTTGATTATAGTCAAAGAATACTTTTCCCTTCCTCTTTATAGTACTCCACTCCAGCGTTACTTTTTTTGGAAATTTTGAAACCATCATATTTGCTATAACTTCGGCAAAACTTTTCGTCTGCTCATAGGAAAATATATTTAAAATAGGAACATAAATATGCAATCCTGATTTTCCAGAGGTTTTCAAGTACGATCTTATCTTAAGCTCACCTAGAATATGGTTGAGCTCATGAGCAATCTCAACTGCTGCTTTAAAACCTCGAGGGTTATATTCTGGCTCTTGCCCTTTTTTTTCTTTACCAGAGTAGATATATGGATCAAGATCAAAGACGATAAAATCTGGAAAATTCAAACCACATTTTTCCTCGTACAAAAAAGTGGAACTATTACAGCTCTCAAAATCATTAATCCTACTGTACCATGGGTGCATTTCTATACAACCCAAGTTTGCAATCCACAAAAGGGTCTCGACGTTGTTGCATACGATGTAATTAATGCTGTCACCTCTGCGCTCAGAATGAATTTTAGCCGTAGAAACAAAATCTGGTCTTTTTTGGTTCCAGTCCTTCTGATAGAACGACTTGCCGTAAATTCCGTTAGGATATCTGCTTAGAGAAAGCGGCCTGTTGTCTAAATGAGGAAGTATATAGTCAGCTATTTTTTCATAATATACGATTAAATCTCTCTTTAAAAATGCCGAGTGATCTTTCGTTGCCTTCCAATATATCTTAGTGGGATTTGTAACGTTCACCTTGTTACTATTAGGATGATCTATAATTTCTTTCCTAGCTTTATTATTTTTTTTATTCCTTATTTCACTATTTAATTCGGAACGATTACTAGTTGGATTATCAGCCTCGATAATACATTCCTCAGCGTTCTTATCCTCACGAAGTCGTAAAAAAACTGGCGCTCTCAGAATGCCATCCTTAGTCCATTCCCCAAACTTTACCTCTGCGATCAGTACAGGTCTTAACCATTTAGTTTCTCTATTAAGATATGGTATTTTGTCCACAGGTACAGTATCTATCTCAAAATTTCTAATTTTGGAATATATCATATCAAGGGTCTCGTCATCAAAGCCTGTCCCTACATGACCAGCAAACTTTAATTTTTTTTCGTTTGGATAGTATACTGCGAGTACTAATGAACCGAAATAATTGACTCTACTACCCTCCCCCTTTGTATAACCTATAATTACACAGTCCTGAGTTTTTGTGTTTTTTATTTTTAGCCAGTCTCTAGATCTTACACCTTCTTTATAGAGGCTCATTTTGTGTTTGGCTACTATACCTTCCAATTTCAATTCGTTACTACTGCTCAGTATTTCAATTCCACTTTCTTCTATATAATCAGATATTTTGAGTGCGTCACTAGTTTTCACAGTTTCTAGCAGCAAATGCCTCCGATCCATGTAAGTTAAAGCTTCGACATTTTTGCCTTCTTTGTAAAGTATATCAAAAACGTAATAAGTTGAGGGATACTTTACTGAAAGTGCCATTATTTCATTTGGGTCCTGTATATTAATTCGGTGTTGGTGAGTGTTAAAATCCGGTCGACCTTGCTCATTTAGGACAACGATTTCTCCGTCAATTACTGCAGAATCAGAATTTTTAAGAGAAATCCTTGCTGAATTTACTATTTCAGGATACTTTTTTGTTATGTCATTACCATTTCTTGATTGGATTCTAATTTCTTTTTTTTGCTTGAACAAAATTGCTCTAACTCCATCCCACTTGACTTCAAAGACCCAATCTTTGTTGTTAAATGCTTTGTCAAAAGGCGAAGCCAACATTGGTTTTATTTTTTGGAAAAGAGATCCAAGTTGGCTTCTGTTACTAGTAGATCTATCTGTACTTGTCGCAATTTGGTCTTTGGGATTTTTTTTATTGTCAATATCTGAGTTTGATCTCCCGGTAAGGACAGATTGGGGCTGCGTTGAAGTTATATCTTCGGCTGATACGTACTGGTCTTTAGCCTTAATTAGTAACCATTGGTTGCTCTCTTTTGTCCTTATTAGCGAAAATAAACCCCTGAGTTTGTTTCCGTAAAGTTCAACTGATACTTTTCCTTTCTTTAGTTGTTCTGAAAGTGGCCTATCGCTAGTATAGCTGCCAGTATCCCAAACTATTACTGTACCAGCCCCGTAATTTCCTTTAGGTATACTTCCTTCAAAATGTAAGTAATCAAAAGGATGATCCTCAACCATGACGGCTAAGCGTTTAATGTTAGAGTCCAAAGAGGGTCCTTTAGGTACGGCCCATGACTTGAGAGCCCCATCTTCGGACTCTAATCTGAGGTCATAGTGCAAGCGTCTTGCTTCATGTTTCTGCACAACAAAATTCCTTAATTTTCTACTTGCAATGTTTGTTTTGATCTGTCCTTTAGGTTCACTTGTTTTTGTAAAATCCCTTTTTTTATTATAGGAAAAGAGCGGTGATCTAGGAATGGCGTTTCTTCACCTTTTTGTTGAGGGCTACTAAACACATACTAATGATACCTCATTCATAATTGGTCGGCAAACTAGAAATAGATCAAGTATAAATGGTATAAACTATTGATTCGTCCATAAGACAGAAACTGATTACTCTAGTACTGATTATGGAGATAATATTTTAAGTCTTATATTAGATGTTGCATTGATGTATACATGAGTGGTATAACAGACTGGGAAGATATCAGAAAAAAGGAGGCAAGAGGAATTGACGACTATGATTTAGGTGAAGTCCATGATTTAGAGGCAGGGGTAGTTGTTACAAAAAGAGGAGTAGTTGATAAAGACAAGTTTTACTTACCAAAGGATAAAGTCGTACGATATGATGGGCATAAAGTATGGTTCAACCTGACTAAGGATGAGGCCAAGGCCTTTAAGAGAGAGTGAATCAAAACCAATCTTACTACTGTTTTTATAGTTTCCTCAATACTGCCTGCAAAAATGTCATAGTATCAGCGTAGTTGATAACGGTAAATTTTTGTTTTCGCTTGAAATATTTTATATTCCAATTTCAGGAGCTGTGCATTGTTAACAATTTATATTTGATTCAAGCTCCCTTCAACTATTGTTTATTTTCTTTTTAGAATGTTCAATAGGACGCTCTTGTCGTATAGAGTGAATATACAAATCAAAAATCCTCGTCCGCTCATCCTCAGTTATTTCCTTCGAATTTACATTCTCTAAGAGAGAAATATAATACAGTTTTTCAAAATCTTCGTCCGGCATTGCTATAATTGCACAGGTAGAACAAATCTGAATTCCAGATTTTGCATCAATTTGGGTATCACATAATAAACAAGTCGACATTTTAGTAAAGTCTTCTGACATATTGTATTATGTAAAACATTTAATATAACGATTGGGAAATGAATCAAAAGTTGAATTTTCTAAGCGTCAGATGAAATAATCAATTTATAAAGGATATTTTACCCGATGGTGGAAAATGTGATAATTTAATATTTCTATACTAGAGTAAAAGCATTTTCTGCTGCAAAAATTAGCGTATTACTGCTAATAGTAATAATCGCTCTCACAATATCAAAGTTTAAGTTTATTATTTTGGACTGTGTCCTTTTATATCTGGCGAACCCTTCTTGTACGTTATTGTTACAATATCTTCCTTGTCATAGGGACAATTATGAATCACTCGAGGTATTTTATCAGATGCTTCTAGGATACAAGTCCCACTAGCGTCTTTTATTACAACCCGTGCATCACTTTTAATATCACTCTCAAACGATTTGAATAAAGGAAATCCGAACAGAGCCTGTAATGCAAAGAATATTCCCACAATCGCAACACTTGCATAAATCAACATTTTTTTACCATAATCTTCGTATTCCATGCAGATGCATATTACGAATACCTTTAAAAAGTATCCACAGTTATCGATCGATTACCTATCAGCCGAGGCGTATTCTCAGAGGTGATTTAAATTAGACGTAAAACAGAAAGGGTTCACGCTTATGAAGGGGCCTTAATTTCCCTTACACTCAAGTCCCTAAAATTCCATGTCATATTATCTGATCTAAAGACAACTAACGGTCCCCCATTTGTTATTATGTAGTTTTTGGTCTTTCCGCAATTTGCACTGTAAAATACACTATCAGGGCTGTTGGCGTACCATCTACCGTTGTCAGTTAGATCGGTAACTTTTAACCACCGATTATTGGCCTTATCATCTAGGTAAGATTCCATCTTTACCGCGGTGTCATTATTAATATTGTAAACAACTACCTTCCATCCAATCCACCTTCCAACGATGGGATCAGTGACTTGTGTTTCTGCACGTTTGCTCGTATAGCCACCTGTATGCCATATTTCCTTTACCCAAGAAACAGTTCCATTAACATCTATTTCACCTTTCAAAGCTGTTCCTTCACAAGGAGCAGTATCATTATGTACTCCACCTCTGACAGACCAGACAAGAGAATCATTTGGATTCATTGTTGGAATTATCTTTGCGTATCCAGTCATCTCGACGTTTTTCCACTCCTCAGATCCTGGAAGTCTTAGCACTTCCATTCTGACCTCACCAGCGTATTTCCCGTTTTCAAGTCGTCCACTTATCTGCCATGAACCATCCATTTGACGAGAAATGTTTGAGGCGGGGTTGAATCCTGGATCCTTTGTCGGATTGTTCATATCAATAAACCATTCTCTCCCCTCAGGTTTTGTAGAATAAATTTCCAATACTCCAAATTTGTCAGAGTTTGGCATAGTCATAATATCTGAGAGAGATGTCTTTGAAATTGGAACATAGTAGGTTATTGCAAAAGCGCAGACAATCAAAGTTAGTGTAATAAACAACTTGATATTCCTAGTTCTCATCCATCCCCTACTCCTCATAATTATAAAGTTTATAATTGTTAATCTTCAGGTCTGTGTTTTAAGCCTATTAGATAATAGGCATTGGTTAGCATGACATAAGTCTGATAAATATTCTTAGATTAGTCTTATTTGAGAGAATTACCTAGTTGTATCTATTCTCAGTGATTGTAAAATTTGCTTAATAGTGGGTAAATAGGTATCAAATTTAGAACTTTCGGCGCTATACTGGAAAACATAAATCTTTTTGCCCATAGATATCCATGAGTGCATTATCTCAAATGAAACAGGATTTCCAATATTTGGTAACGTTGAAAAAACAACTTGATAACCAGGATGGTCAGCTAGAGTGGTAGGGTCAGAGCTTAAGATTTTTACTTGATTTGTTTGATTAAGGGAGGAAAGTGTCATATTAGTAAAATCCTTGAGAGATACGTTTTGTTGATAGTTCATTACAGTTATAGTTAATCTAGGTGGAACTGGATCGGAAAGATTTTGTAGTGGACCATAAAATGCTGCTACCTGAGTATACTCTGGTAGACCGCTATTGGAGAAAGTCCAGTTTGAAGGAAACAACATAAATATTCCATGTTGTGAGTTTCGATAAGCTAGCTGGTTTGTCGATGATCCGTTAGTAACGATTGATTCTAGTTCAGAACCATTACTAATCTTATTTGTATTTGATTCTGAGCTTTCAATTGCAACAACAAGATTTGATGAGATTATTATTTGAAATAAGAGTCCAATACAAATTAATCCACAAATTGCCAATAATCTGCAAGTAAATAAATTCATAGTCTTTATCGAGAAGTAACTAAAGAGTCCTTTAATTGTTTCTATTTGGACTAGATGATAATCAAATTGGATTCTTGTAATATCAATCGACCGCTGTTGTACTCATTAATTTAGTGCGTGAATGTGTGAGGACTTTTTGCTATCCCAGATTCATATAGAAAAATAAGCAAGAAAATTATATGCTTAAATGATTATACAAACTATTTAAATTATAATGATGACATTAACTTAATGGAAACGATGAAATGTGACTATTGTAGAAAACAAATACACTCCTTAAATCACTTCTTGGATATGTTCGTCTGTAATACCTGTTATCATAAATTAATTTCCCATGTGTACTATCCAGGAAAAATCAATGCTAGATGATTAGACTGTACCTTAATTCGCTAGGACTAAATTCGTTACCTTAATAGATATCGCTGCTTATAACTCTTAACCATGTGGATCGACTAGATAGATTAACTTGTGCTCCATAGAATGGTCCTCTCATAAGACAATTATCTTACTCCTTTAACTGTGATCAGTTTTTGGGTAGCTTTTATATAAAATATGTAAACCTAGATAATATAGATAATTTTGGTCTCGTCTGATAAAAACTCATTTAATACTGATATAACTGATGAAGAAGAATTGAGGGAGATTGAAAAGGTTGAGAAAATATTGAGCTCGGATGAAAAAGTTCTCCTAGTTGCTAAACAGTCCAGATTGATGCCAGGTGGCTCAGCTCTAACACCAGACTCTATCATAGCTACCGAAAGAAGAATAATTATGAGAGACCCATACATGCTCGGCTTAAAATCTGAACTTATTGATATTCCCTATGACGTAATAACCAGCGTAAAACTCCAGAAGGGTGTATTTACCTCAACTATTTTATTTAAGGCACCATCATTGGTAAATAAGAGCAAGTTAGGCCTTATTGATGAGAATATATCCGGAGAGGATGACCAAGAAGGTGTGATGGAGGCTCTCTCAAAGGACAAGGCTGAAGAACTTTTAGAAATAATCAGGCGGCGAATGAAAGAATCCAGCGATGGTAGATCAATAAGTGTTGATAATATCTCAATCGCCGATGAAATTGAGAAGCTTTCTGCATTAATGAAAAAAGGAGTTTTGAGCGAATCTGAATTCCAGAAAATGAAACAGCAGCTTTTAGAAAAGATGTAATTGGATAAAGTTGCAAATTGGTTAGATTATCTACAAATTGGTTAGATTATCACATGAGTATTGACCATACCGCTACATAAGAGCAAACCACAAAATATTTTTATTAGCAGGATACGACATGCGACAGGAGAGTCCAAAAAAGAAAAATGGAATCAAGAAGGATATCTCAAAGTCTTATAACCAATTCAAAGAATTTGAAGGGAAAAAATATACCGGAATGAAGGTCGGTAAATCCTAAATTAATTGATTAGAATTAGTTATTAAATTAAAACAGTTGCTCCCTTAATAAGGATATAATAGGTATCGCAAAACGGCTTCTTTGCTAGTAACAAGCATGACTAGTTATTATTATGGATTTTTTTCTCTAATGCATTTTTTAAACATATTTACGTGACTTAATCTTGGGATAGTGCTTTACACTTTTAAGAAATGTTGACTATATATTATTGCCCTAGCAATAACTAGGATAGTTGTGAACATCTTAGGATTCTTGCAACGGAAACTGGTTATAGCAGGGCGTTATTTCTTGTTTCTAATTGGATGAAGATAATTAAGACTCCTTATGATAGATAATAAGTATCTCCATATTCAATATTCGATCCGACATTCTTTTTTTAAGTCTGTATGTCCCATTCGTGTGTATCTTTTTGAAACTCCTTTAGCCCCTTTTTAGTTATAGACACTTGATTTCCGCTAATTTCGATGTAACCTTTTTCTATTGCATATTGTCTTATTACATAAATTTTATCATTTTCAGAGAAGCCATCCCTTAGGGCTGCAAAGTTAAAAAAATTCATGAACTCGAATTTTGTAGGTAAATTATTTTCCAGTGCGTTTAAATAATTTTCCCACAGCTCTTCCATAAAGCTCCAAATTATAGTCTTCTTATCATTTTGGGAAATTTTAGCTAAAGCCAAGAGGTGATAATGATAATTGCACAATATGACATTTAGTAGTTAGAACTACGCGTGACATCAAACATCCAAACCTGCCATGAATTTACATCCAACAGACTAGGGTCGTCTAGATCGACCAAGGCCATGCAAGTAATCACGATTAGGCATTCAAATAATCTACAACAAGGAATATACGGACATTAAAGCTCAATTCCTATTACAAGTCAGATCTACAAAACAAAATATGTTTACTTTTATTCGGTGACAAGATCTAAGCTTTTTTCCAATTATCTCTAAAGTAAGGTAAGACTTTTTTTGAAAATAATCTAATAAAATCAATTTCATCTGGACTTGTGCTGTGTATGTAAATTTTTGTAAAACCAGCATCAAGATATTTTTCGATCGGAGTAATTAGGTCTTCTATGGAAGTAACTATTATAGTTGATTTCTTTTGTTCATCATCTGACACTTCTCTTTTCGCTTTTTCTTCTAAAACCCTTGGATCATTAATATTAATATCAAACGCATCATCTATTTGCGTAGTACGCCAGAACTCGGTAGCCTTAAATGCTTTATCGTAATCCTCAGAATAAGATACTTTTGGTTTTGCTATTTTTTCAAGTGAATTAATATCCTTGTTTGCATTCTTAGCAGCGCTATCAAATATTTCAAATGTTTCTTTTACTCCTTCAGGTTTTGAAGTTGTAATCAGCCCATCCGTATATTCAGCCGCTGCTTTGATTGCATTCGTACCTGAACCTGCCATAAACAAAGGTATGTTCGTTGAAGGAGGTGTGTACAGTTTGGCGTTTTGGATTTTAAAATATTTTCCTATAAATGTTACAAAGCCATCCTTATCTACGCTACAGTGAATGTTGCTATTACTATCTTTTTTATTACTATTCCGTCGTGACTTTTCTAAATCGTAATAATTATTTTCACTTTTGTTCCATAATTTTTTGATGATTTGAATGGATTCGACGGTTCTTTCAACCCTAATTTCTGCAGAGGGCCAATCAAATCCCAAAGTTACTTCATTCATTGCCTCACCAGAACCCACACCAAGACCAATACGCCCAGGATATAATACATCTAGAGAAGCAAAAGCTTGTGCGATTAATCCAGGATTATATCGATACACAGCAGCAGTAACTCCTGTTATAAATTTCATTTTTTTAGTTCTTTCGGCGATGGCTGAAATCCAGACCCATGTGAAATTTCCATGTCCATTTGTATGCGACCATGGATGAAAATGGTCGCTTGTGAGAGTTGACTCGAAACCTGCCCTTTCTGCCTCCTTTACAAAATCAATCAATTGCTGCATTGAATATTGCTCTTGCGATGCCCAATATCCGATTTCTGTCATATTTTAATATGGTTTATAATATTTATTAATCAGTTTTAAATTCAGTGCTTGAAATGATACCAGAGAAGGCAATCTAAGAGCATTACTTTGTATGGTAATTAGATCTGCTACAAAAATCTAATAAGCTGAACTTATATTAATTAAATTGTTAATATACAAAAAGCTTGGAATTTAGCCAACTCCGGTTGGTTCTTCTTTCTTCTGATGTTCTAATTTCATATGTTGCTGCTTTTCTTGTTGAGTTGCAAACATTATACCACAAATATGACATTTTAGATTATCACCTTCAGATACTGCCTGTGACAATCAAGTACCATCTCCATTATTCGGAGTGTTGTAGAACATGTATAATAATCCACTCCATCATTTAAATCTGTTACTTAAGCTCGTTTCGCCGTTTGTGCTAATTTTTACCTTCCTTGGATGTGCTTTTGTCTTATTTGGTCCAAATCATCTCGCTTACGCTATCTTTATTCAACCTTTTTTAAGATGTCCATTATCAATTTTTAAATTATCGGAAATTACTTTGTTCCTACTATCATAATTTGGAGCTTTAATTTTTCTTTTTGATTTACCCAAAATTGGGTAATTTATGGAGACTAGAATTAGCTCCGCAATCTTGTTGACAATATAGGAACTTGATGGACAAAGAAGCTTTATGAGTAACGCTATTTTCCAATCAGATAACTGAATTGTGAATTTAGTTATTATCAATGTATGATATCTAAGATGATATAGATTAGTAAGACTAATATTAAATGTTCAAGGTAGACTTAGTTTCCCGTTACCAATACTCATACCGGGTTATATTCAGCCCTTTCAAATACATATCACACCAAACAAAATTTGAAACTCTCTTGTTCAGCGCTTTAAAATTATTTTTTGTCATGTTTTCAATTTAGTCATGCAATAAGCTGCCTAAAATGTGCTAGTTTCTAAGATTATAGTAAATCATTTTTATGTTTTGTTGTGCTACAACTAAGTAGGGAAAGGATTTCGGTTTTTGACTCCGTTCACCGAAAGTCCAAGCTCTAACGAATATGGAAGGGATGCCAAACACGGGGCTGGCAACTCCCTTTCATAAAGTTATTTCTTACTTTTGAAAATTCAGGATTTCATATTATTTTGATAACCAATACAATATCTAGTGTAGAATTACCAATAATATTACCAAATTCATTCTTTGCTTTGTTGGTCAGATTCTTTACTTCTGGAAGATTTCCAATTTTCTCTACACCTTTCTTAACTCCGCCAAAAAATGTATCCCAGCCTAAGCCTATTAGTGCAAGAATAACTAAAATGACCAGTATGAGTACAACCCATCCTATCAATAAAAATTACTTCCCATTATGTATGCTTTAAACTTTGAGTATCTTATGCCAAAAATTGCTTTCAGTAGTATGCTTTTTAAATATTGTAATGAATTCCATTATTACATTTACCTGATTGGATTGAATAACATACACAACCATCTCTTAACATTATATTTTGAAATGTTATAGGATAAGCTGTTCCAGAGTTATCTTTATTTGGTAACAACGAGTCATGTGGAATGAAAGTAATTGATTCGGTGTCATCCTTATCTATAAAACCAACCATAAGTTGAGATACCTCTACTTTATACCTGATTGAGTAGGGAAAGTTTCCCATCTTATTCCACCACTCAATCCCCGAAAACTGATTTCCTCCAATATAATCAAAATTAATAGAACCAAGTGAAAAATCAAAGGTTTCCGATATTCCTGTGATTTGATCAGTGATAGAATATTTAATTTGTTTATTTATTTTGTCCAGCACCAACATCCGTAGGTATGAATGTTCAATAATTGGTAATACTTTTGTAAACCTATATCTATTGACTCCTTGAAATATTGCTTCAAAGTAGTCCTGATTGTCAAACTGACAGATAAGATTCAATTCAATTGGCACATTGCGGATTGTAAATAACTCCAACAGGTAGAGCATCCAGGATTTGTCAGGTATTTGGTTTCCTAAATCAGCTACTATTTTGATGACGTCTGATACTGCTGTTGCCCCTGCAGGAAATATTGGTGCTCGCTGTTTCTTATCTGTGATACGACAAAATGATCCTACCCAATAATGCAATATGGTTAGGTTAAGTACTCTCTCTAAATAAAATTTCCTATACAAATCTTGGAAAATTCAAAAGTAGCTTTAATTCGATATTCTATAAAGGAACTTTTGAGTATTAGAAGGCTAAATAATCATTACTTAGAGGGCAAACTAATAGTTACGACCCTTCATTACTATTGTTGGTGTTGGTCCATGGGAACCTTTTTCCAATTATCTCATTCCAATTTATTCTTATTAATAAGTACAGGGTTATTAAAATTCCAGCGATACTTAGAATAACGGCTATTATGATAGCGACTGGATTATCTGTATTTGTAAACGATGAAATCATGCTGTCAACAAATGGTCTTCCTAAAAGGACTCCTACCCATACAATAAACTCATTATATAATAGCACTCCAATAAATACAGCAACAGTAAATTTCTGTGGGCTATATCTTGTCAGACCCAAAGTAATGTAAATGAGATTTTCTGAAAATGGGATTACTGGGGCTATTAGTGCACCTATCCAGCCGTATTTGCCCAGGAATTTTTGAAGTGATATAGTTTTTCCCTTCGATTTTCTGGTGATGATATTGCGTCCAGAATAGGCAAGATAAAAGATTATCATCTTCGCCGCAACAGCACCAGCTGTGCCAAATAGAGAGATTAAGTGTGGATCCAAATTCTTGTTGAACGCCGCTAGTAGAGGAAGGGGAAAATAGGGTATTGGTAAAAAGAACAATATATTTATGATAAAGCTTACCAATAGAATTCCTGGATATCCAAAATAGTCATACAAAGGGAGTAGCTCCTCGAGAGTAACCAAGATGGTAGACTAAGATCAAATAATATTATTAAGTGTTATAAAGATCGAGGCATAAGAGAACACAATTTGCAGCAAAGATATTGTGAATTAAACATTGAATTAGGATACATACATGCTAATTGATAAAATCAAATTGTCCGTCAAGAACGTGGTAATTTGTATATAGCCCACATGTATGAAATTAACTACTGATTGGAATTGTTCTTTGATAAAATATCTGAAGGATTGTTTCGCGAGTTACCAAAAGCTCCGAATGTAAGGTCTCAAGTATTGCTGAATATTCACCAATTTGAAATCGGACAAAGTTATGTTACAGCAAAAATACAAAACAGATTCGCTGAAAACGTTACACTCAACATACAAGGAGGCCGACCAGGAATTGAACTTCAGGGTAGCCTCTTTAAGATTAAGAATCCTGAAAATCAAGGTCCTTTACAATTTGCATACATAAGGGCAAACTTGATCCAAACCGGCAAAATATTTGTTAGAAAGCTTCCTGTAATTGGTATAAGAGATTGGTTATTAATCTATGAAGATACATTGGTTGAACTTTCGGTAAAAGACTCTTATGACGAGTTAGAAATTGTCGTAGTTTAAGAAGGTTTGTCAAGACAAACACTACAGTCGCACTTTGCCATTTTGTATTTTTGATAATTTCCATTTTTGCCAAAAAGGCATTCTAGTTTCCAATCTGGTCTGACTATGACTAGACTATGATTAAGCATTAGAATCGAATTCAGAATTCAGAATAAATAAAAATTTGATACTTCAAAAAGAACTAAATAGGTAATCCAATCCAAAAAAAGTAGTCAGTGACCACCACAGCCACAACCATGTTCTTCTCCGTGATGATGAGCATTAGAATTTTCAGAACATGTAGGACAAAGTGGACTATTATTTTCAGACATAAATGTAATCCCGCAGGAACTACACTTTAACTTTTGAATGCCTTCCATTATTTGTTAAGCTCTAGAACCATAATTAATGTCTTTCTTGGTTAACATTTCAGATTCGTATAACACATCTATTATACACCAAGTGAAACTGTGAAGCTAACACAAGATATGAAGTACGTAAGGTTATATTCCCTCATAATCATTTAGGATTGATTGAAACAATTTGTCGTTATTCCTAGATTTAAAGAGAATACTACTGAAATAATGTATTTTGAACCAAGGATTGTCAAGATAGTCAAAGGCGATTCCATAACTTGGATTAATCGGGATACAAAAGTACATAATTTGATTTCGGGGGATGCAAACTCCTCATTGCAAAGTCCCTTTTTTCAAACTGGCAGTATGTTGCCAGGAGAATCAACTTCTGTCAAGATTGATAGTAATCAACAGAGCATACCATACTATTGTTCTACACATCCTTCTGAAAGAGGCGTCATAGCAATATTTCCCATACCCGAAAACCAGATGACAGAACAGGACAAATCAAAATTCTTAGATGACATGAACTTGTTCATCTCTGATAACGCAAATCAAAAAATATTAACTCGCCTTCAGAGACAGCTAGATCCTGCAATTATTGAGTATCTAAGCGATCCTATTGCAACACTGATCCAAAATAGAGTTCTGACCATCATTTTTTGGGACATTACTAACTTTTCAAAATTAACAGAGATCTTCAGAGACCATCCAGAGTTGATAGCCGTTTTTCTCAATGAATACTTGGGTGTGGCGGTGCCTATAATACACGAATACGGTGGAATTATAGATAAATTCATTGGAGATGGCATACTTGCATATTTTGGATTCAAAGAACAAGATGATGATGGTTCGATTGGGGCTTCTAATGCGATTCTTGCCGCCCTAAAGCTGAAGCAGGCATTCCAGATTTTTAAGCGAAATTGGCTGGATATATGGAAGACGGTTACTAATTCTGATATAAGAATAGAAATAAAATGCGGTATTAACACAGGCTCGGTTTTAGTTGGGCTCATGGGAAGCCAAGAAAGGGATCAGTTCACAGTAATAGGAACACATGTTAACTTGGCAAGTAGGTTGGAAGGAATAGCTGAATCTGACCAAATAGTTATTTCAGAATATACAAAAGAAAAAATTCTAGAAAAATTCAACTTAGAGACTATTCAGATAAAAGATAAAATAAAGGCAT
>JASKBU010000029.1:0-17007 GCA_033272285.1 Nitrososphaeraceae archaeon | reverse complement strand
AAGGGGGTTCCAGCTGGACCTGCTGCAGTGGGTGCTTGAGTTGTAGTAGCATTTTGAGCTTGAGCTGTAGTAGCATTTTGAGCTTGAGCTGTAGTAGCATTTTGAGCTTGAGCTGTAGTAGCATTTTGAGCTTGAGCTGTAGTAGCATTTTGAGCTTGAGCTGGTGCTTGAGTTGTAGTAGCATTTTGAGCTTGAGCTGGTTTTTCAGCAGCTTCTGCAGTTTGTGGTTCTACAAATAATTTTCCTCTCATAGTTGCGTGACCAAATCCACAATATTCTCTGCATTGAATTGGATACTCGCCAGGCTTGTCAAAAAGATTCCAGACCACATTTACCCTTCCTGGTACTGCGTCCATCAATATCGTATAATCTGGTACATTAAAATCATGAATAACATCCTTTGAAACAAGCTCAAATTTGTATGGAACTCCTTGTTTTACATGAAGCTGGCCTGTCTCCTTCTTACCGTCCTCATGTTCAAAGGTCCAAAACCATTGTTGACCTGTTACCCTGATTGTTTCTGCTTGCGCTGGAACATGCTCAACTAACCTTTCAACATTCCAAGATTCGGCTCCAACCCACGTAAGCAAGGATATAACAACACCAACGTAAACCCATTCAATTGTTGCATGTCCCATTTTATATGCCCTCTATTTCTCTTAACTTATTTTTCTTGTGTGATTCTCTAAACCGCCAGCATACGTAGACTATGGCACCTTGAACAACAGCTCCAACGACAAAGGCTGCAACCATTAACCTGTAAAATAATGCCCAAATTTCCACTCTTCTGATAACAAATTCTTCTGATTCCTGTGCAAAAACATTGTCAAATGATGAAAGAACAATAACAATGAGGGGTGAGAACAACAAAAGGATTAACCACAGATTTGATTTTGGTGACATCAAATTTCCTTGTCCGAAATCATTACTTTATCTAATTTAAGGTTTTTGCAAGTCTGATCAAATTCATTCCTCGATATATCTATGAAATCCCATTACATTAACTCCTGAAAGTGAAAGCGTATTATTTTCATGTTTTAGAACAGTCATTGACGCATTTCGGATGTGCCATCCATACAGGCTTTCTGGAGGAAGACCTAACATTATTGATATTGCTGCTTTGATTGGATCCAAGTGAGTTACAAATAACAGATTTTTGTCAAGATAGTTTTTCATAGAATCATCTAGTAAACTCTTGATTCTTTTTTTGACCGCTGAAAAACTTTCTATACCATAACTGTCAAGAATTGGATCGTCGCCAGTATAGAATTTCAAAAATAGATTTCCGTGCTTTTCTATAACGTCATCATAATTCATGCCAACTAAATCACCTAATTCAATTTCGTATAACCTTTCGTCAGTTTCATATCCTAAATGGTTTATCTCACAAATTATTTTGGCAGTTTCAACGGCTCTTGTTACCGGACTAACATATACTTTATCGATTTTTAATTTCCTCAAGTGTTGGCCAGTGTCTTTAACCTGTTGTATTCCACATTCTGTGAGATGTGATTCTATGTGTCTACCTACAAGGAGCCGTTTGACGTTATTGTCTGCTTCTCCGTGACGTACAAAAACTATAAGTGGCAAAACAATTCAAATTTATATATAAAGTCTTAAATTTGTTTTTCCATTTTTTTGTTCTTTAATCTGTAATCTCTCTCATAGATCAATTCATTAATTTATAGTACCCTGGAAAAATCAACGAATTTGTTCAATCAAGTATCAATTATAACCTTAATTAGGATGCTCGACACTTTTAGGACAGATTATATGAAAATTTCAATAATTGGTGGCACCGGTGGAATGGGAGAAGGTTTTGCTCTTCGATGGGTCGTAAATCATGATATTACTATTGGTTCCCGCGATGCCCAAAAAGCTGTCAATTCAGCAGAACAGTACATGAATTCTGCATTAGCGTCTTATGGAAATAGTATGAGAGGTTCCATAAAAGGTGCTGATTACATTTCTTCGTCAAGAGATTCGGATATATTGATACTATCAATACCCTATGAATCGATAAAATTAACTTGTGATTCGATTTCTAACGAAATAAAGAATGATTGTATAATAGTTTCCCCAATTGTTCCTATGGAAAGAAATGATTCCGGTTTTACATACATTCCATTTGAAAAAACTATGAAATCTGCAGCACATATTTTGGTGGAGAATCTTCCTGGCAAGAAAATAGTTTCTGCATTTCATACAATATCAGAAGTCAAGTTGAAAAATATCACTGAAAGTCTTGATTCGGATACGTTTGTTTGTGGTGACGATCAAGAAGCCGTTGCAAAACTAAATCAGTTGATTGCGGAAATAAAAGGTCTAAGACCACTTTACCTTGGATCACTGTCGCTTAGTTATCAAGCAGAGGTTCTTACTCCAATGCTATTAAATGCATCCAAAAAGAACAAGATGAAGCATCCTGGAATAAAGCTTACTTGAACCCGTTTCAAATTAGGAATGCAGATGATAAGCACGACAAGAATTGGATGTACGGAATGGGAATATTATTTATTGTGATGGCTACAGTTATTGCATTAAGGAACCTCTATCTTTATTCAACAGAATTGTCTGTTGGTTTCTATCTTGATAACTACACAAGTTATTCGGTGACAAACGAAAAATTTGTAGTAGCAATGTTGATTGGTGGGGGAGTATTACTATATTGGGGTAAATTTAGAAGAAGGACAAACGCCGATTATGATGATGTAAGGATGTCAGGATGATCTAACAATGATGAAAGTAAGGAATGTATAATTTGATATAATAACAATTAAGAGTTAATTAATTTCTGCTGCGAGTGTTAACAAAATCTGCAAGCTTGTCCATTGCTTGTTCAAGTACTTGTTCATTTGGAAGATAAACTATCCTAAAATGACCTTTACCCAATTCCCCGAAACCAGAACCATGCACAGTGAGAATACCAGTCTTGTCTAATAGATCGAGAACAAAATCTTTGTCATCCTTCCAGCCATTATGAAGTATTTTCGGAAATGTGTAGAATGCGCCGTTTGGTAATTTACAGGAAATTCCATCTATCTCATTTAGTCTTTTGACTACCAAATCCCTTCTTTTCTTTAATTTAGTTACAGTTTGGGCAATGTATCCTTGGGGACCTTCCAGAGCAGCAACTGCAGCTTTTTGTACTGGTAGATTAGTAGCAATCCGAACTCTAGCAAGTTTAGGAATATTGTTCCTGATATTCTCTAATTTCTGACAATCGCTATTCATACATATGTATCCGCAACGCCATCCTGTCATAAGATAAACTTTTGAAAATCCGTTTAGTAGTATCACCGGTGCGTCTTTTGCAACTTTACCAATCCCGGTAAATTCCTTATCAAATACCAATCGATCATAAATTTCGTCACATATTATGTAGATATCATGTTCGGTAGCAACGTCAATTAGTTGTTTAAGGCTCTTTCTGTCAAACACCTCGCCAGTAGGATTATTAGGATTAATAACACATAATGCTCTTGTCTTTGGTGTAATCTTTGATTTAATATCGTCAAGATCGGGTGTTCCATCTTCTGTAATTTTAAATTCAATAGGCTTACCCCCGTAAAATTTTACATATGAGGCGTACGGCGGATAGTATGGGCCTGGCATCAAAATCTCTGAATTTGGTTCCACTATAGATGCGGTTACCATGTCGAGTCCTTCAGAAATACCATTGGTGACAATAACATCTTCTACAGTGATGGATAATCCCTTTTGCGATTCTTTCTTTACTATGGCCTGTCTTAATTCTAAAATGCCTTCAGAATCTGCATAATAATTAAAATTGCTAGCGACCGCATCAATCAATGCCTTTTTTATGTGGTCTGGAGTGGGAAAATCGTATTTTACTGGATCTCCAATGTTCAGATAAATTATTTTTTTTCCAGCTTTTTCATATTGTCTTGCATGTAGTGTTATATCCCTGATAGCATATTCTACATTAGATATTCTGTCGGATACCTTCAATTAATTACAATTACTGAGAAATATTTGAGATAATAAATTGATTGTTATTCAGTGATTTCATGTATTACTCGAAATATTGAATATTAATTAGCTCAATTGATATAGAAGCTTGAATCTAATTTTAAAAGTTAGAAACAAAGGGTCCGTAGCGTAGCCAGGATATCGCGGTGGTCTTCGGAACCACAGATCGAGGGATCGAAGCCCTCCGGGCCCATGAATGCATTTTGATTTTAATTTGCTTTTGCTTTTAATATACCGAAACTTTATCGAGAAAGAAATTTCAAGTCAACTTGATCCCGTTGGCATGGCACCAACAATAAAAAGCTACAGTAAAAATTATTTAATTGAAAAACTTGTTTCCGCTGTGTTAATACCTGAATTTACTGATGCCGAATAATTTCCCGACGGTGCTTGATTTCCGTCAATACCTATTTGATCCCATTGAAGGGATTTAGAATCACCTGGACCGAGAATCGTTATCACCTGCGAAGATAGAATCGGATATAATTCATTTGTCGCCAAGTTTCCTATCTTAAGCCCCAACGCAGAGTTTGGAAATGTTAATTCTTCTGATCCCAAGTTCTTTATTGAAATGCTAACAATCTCTCCAGGATTGTAAGTTTGCTTATCAGTTGTAATGTTTAGTATATCACTTATTGAATTTTTGATTTCTCCATTAACTAATGTATCATTAGCCAAGTTGGTTTCATTTTGAACATTGTTTGAATTATTAACTATTGAACCAGAGTCGCCGATTGAACCTTGTCCATTTTCAGTTTTTCCCGGGGCTGGGACGTTCACAGTCATATTATGAGCATCTGTTTGATTTTCATTCTGTCTATCACATTCAGATTCAAGTGGACAAACCTGCCCACCTTCAGACAATGCATTTTCAACCCAAGCATCAGATGCAAATACCTTGAAGTTGTCTAGTTGAATCAACGATAAAACAGAAACCAACACTAACAAATAACTGAAAAGCAAAATAGTAAAGTTGCCATCGCCTCTTACTCTTCTATTATTGTGATTGATCATAATAAATTGTAGTAAACATCATTTTTATTCGTTGCGTAACTTCAAATTGACTTTTTGTCGTTTCCAAATTGTGTTTATTTCCACTTGATTTATAAAGTTTATAACAAATGCAGTCCATTATCTTTTTGTTATGACTCATCATGTTGCAAAGATAATTGAAATCATAGGGAGCTCCGATAAAGGATGGGAAGATGCTGCACAAGTTGCAGTTGATGAAGCAAAGAGGACCTTACATGGAATTCATGGTATTGAAGTTGTCGATATGACTGCTAATGTGGATCCGGACTCAGGAAAAATATCAAAATATCGAACCTGCGTAAAGATATCATTTGCTGTTGATAGTTCCTCTTAGATAGCGCGCCTGATTAAAATCACTGGAGTCGGTCGGATATGGAGAGGACCATATAGACAAACGGAAATACTTAAAATTCTTAAGCCAGATGACTTTGTATTGTCAGGTACAAATAGAAATGGAAAATCAGAATGATGAACCGGTCATATGTAGTAAATGTAATAAAACATTTGAAAGTGAATCTGAATACCTAGAGCACTATAATGAAAAGCATAAACCCGAAGATACTTGAAGGAATTATTTTCCCTAGACAAATTATAAAAAGTAAAAAGATTGTGTTGTTATTTTTTGGATTTTTTGCCCTCATCTAGATTATCGGCTCCCTTCTCATTGACGGTAAATCTTACTTCACTATATGGATGATATGGAGAGTCAATCATTTTCGCTATTCTGTTTTCACCGGATTTTCTAAGGTATACTCTATAAGTTGAAGCATGGCCAATTACATTTCCACCAGTAGGTTTTGTTGGGTCGCCAAAGAATGTGTCTGGAGCAGATTGTACTTGGTTTGTAACAATTATTGCAATGTTATAAATTTCTGAAATTCTAAGAAGTTTATGCATAATAGCATTAAGTCTTTGTTGTCTATCAGCAAGTGTTCCTCTACCAGAGAATTCTGCTCTATGTAATGAGATTATACTATCGACAATTACTAATTTTGCCTTGTAATCATCTATATATTTGCCAAGATTTTTAACGATTAACTCTAGATGTGCGCTATTATAGACTTTACAGACGGCTACATTTTGCAGTGCTTGTACTGGATCTATATTTCTATTGCTAGATATTTGCTCCAGTCTTTCAGGTCTAAATGTTCCTTCAGTATCAATGTAAATAACTCCGCTATTTAATCCACCCAATTCGGTTGGTTGTCCAGCAGTAATACACATGGTATGACATATCTGAGACTTGCCTGAGCCAAACTCGCCATAAAGTTCAGTAACTGCCTGTGTCTCGATACCGCCAAGGAATAGATCATCAAGCATACTTGAACCAGTAGAACATCGTAACAACGATCTTCTTTTCTTTAGTGCAGTATCAGCAGTAATGAATTCTTTATTGAGAACATCCGATTCTCTTAGGAGTTTTTGGGCTGCCATTATAAATGAAGCTGCACTATCTTTGGATGCATTAATATCTACAGCTAGATCTTCAACGCCGGCTACAGCAAGATCCATCACAGAAAAAATTCCTGCTTCTCTCAGTTTTTTAGCAGTTGTAGGACCTATTCCTTCAATATCCTGAATTTCAAGATTAGTTAGATCGGTAATCTGAGATTGTTCTGATAACGAACTTAATGATGCGTCACTATTCATAACGGTATTTTCAGTATTTTCATTATCTTCTTTTACTGGTTGTTCCGCTTCGTTTACAATATTTTCGGCATAATCATTAGAAATATTTTCAGTATTGTCTTCTTTTTCTTCTTCCATGTGAGAATTTGAATAAGTCGATTTTTTGTTTCTCATTCTATACATCATGCAGCGAATTACATTTAAGGCTTGACACACTAGTAGGAGGGTGGGTGGGTGGTACGCTCTACAAAATCCATTCACAATGAATTAGTATTGTATTGGGTTTCAAGCCACTCTAAAATGAAAAATTATTAAGGTGATATGATTTAAATCTACTAATTATTGTTACAAGAGGTAAAAATTGTAAATGTTCCCAATTGAGCTACTAAGAGTGCAGATTTCAAGTAAGAAGAATCAAATAAAGCCAGTATTTATTGACTGGGGAAAAGATAACCAACCATCCTTACCATCAAAGATTATCAAAATGTATGAAGATATGGCCGACAGGAAATTATCAAAGTCAAATGTAGATGAAAATCTTTCAGAGGTAGAAGCAAAAAACCCAGATTATAAACTTGTTAGGGCTATATGTCATCTTTTAGAACAGAGATGTGAATATGCATCTCACGAAAGTGGATTTTCTAATGCAAGGAACAATGATACAATGAATGCCATACACCTGAGAAGGCAAATATTCGAAATATCTTCTCTGCTAGGTTATCCTGTAACAGAAAACCAAAGAAAGAATATCCTTCAAAAAGTTGCTTCAAAAAACAATCTATCTGTAAATGATGTGGAAATGGCAATGTGGAATGACCTTGAGAAAAATAAATATTTGAAAAATTTTGATACATTGACTCAATTACAATTGGTTGCATGGTACAATGTTTCCGCTCTTCAAACCCTTTTGCTAAACAGTGTAAAAATGGAATTCAGTATCTATGGTGGTTTCAGTTGGAAGAAAATCTTGCGCAAAATAAAACAACTTGGACTGATGTACTCTTTGTACCGTGAATCCAATTACGGAACAGAATCAAATGCTCAGACAAAAAAGGACGAAATATTATTGAAAAACAAAAACGAAAACAAGATTATATGCACAGTTAATGGTCCGGCCAGCATTGTAAGATTGACTGACAGATACGGTATGGCAATGGCTAAATTAATTCCTTCAATAATCTTTAGTGAAATTTGGTCCATTAATGCAACAATACTAAGAAAATCTATCTCCGGTATGAAAAAGACCTATGATTTTGAGCTCTCAAGTACAGACATGGATATACCTCTATTTGATGCAGCAACTTTTCACTTTCAATCAGGGCAAAAATCAGGACCAGGATTATCATATGAGAACTACGGTATGGAGTACTTTGATAGCAACGTTGAAAAAAAATTTATGAATAAATTTCTTAAGTTTTCTACTGGATGGAACCTGGTCAGAGAACCGGATCCATTCATTCTTTCGAGCGGTAAAGCATTCATACCTGATTTTGTATTTGAAAAATATGGCGTTAAAGTCTATTTAGAGATAGTAGGTTTCTGGACTGAGGACTATTTGAAAAGCAAATTAGAAAAGATAAAAGACCTGACCAGCAAATCTGAAACTGGAACTTCGACCGGTCCTGATTTGTTAGTTGTTGCAAATATGGATAATTGTATTTCTGAAGACGGAAAAAAGGTTCCTATCAATTCTGTTTTTTCTAAATTTGTGAATAAAAATCATTTAATTTTTTATAGAAAAGACGAAATTCCATTTGGTCCAATAATTAACTATCTAAAGGATATCGATAATAAAATCATTGACGAGATATCTATCAATCTCCATGATACGATTGCTTTAGAAATGGATAAGGTAATGCATGACAGGCAAAGAAATAGTGTTATATCACTTAAAGAAATCTCAGACAGGTACAAGATTCCAATTGAATCAGTGGAAAAGACCATTAGAAACCTTCAATTAAATACTAACAATTCAGAAAAAGTGATGGCAGATAAACTGAGGGAATTCTTATTAGTTGACAATTATATGATTTCCAATGATAAAATTAGCGAATTGTTACCAGAGCTTGATAAAATTGGCAAGCTACAGGATGCAATTAGACTGCTGCGCCAAAGTAATATCCCTGAAGAATGTGTTACCTTACTTATTACAAAAATGGGTTATGAAATTATTTGGAACGGTATTGATTCAAACAACGCGCAGGTTCAACGACAAACTATGAATACCTAATGAACTTGCTTGAAATTAGCTACTCTAAGTGAAATTTTATTAAAAGAGAAATAGTATATATGTTGAGGATGTAATACAAATAGAGATATTGCAATCAACTGACAGAGAGGATAAATGGCTTAAAAACATCAAAGGAAATTGGAGAGATTCATCATGTCCGTGTGGCAGTAATTTCCATTTTAATGGAAATATCGATGAGCTATTTTCCTGGGAACGAGTACACCTAAGACACATGACATCTGATCCTGAAAATCATTCAATGCTGTCGCTTTATCCAACAGATAGGGTTATTTTTTATCATTCTACGAGTGGATATACAGTCGAGATTAGAAAGCATAAACCTCATGAGATCAAGGATTTGCAAAACGCATGTATTTATGGAAATGTCAAGCTTGCAGGAGTATGACTTCTGTAGACTGGCACGGGCATAATTCATTTAATATGTATTATCAATACTTTGGAAATACTCTGCAATCCTATTCTAATTAGACGACTTACATAAAAGCAAATATCAGTAAAAGTATGAATAAAAGCTATGAATCTACCGACTGGATGGACGCTCGAATCATCACGGAAAATATACTCCAACAAATATATCGAACTATATGAGGACGTACTGGACATTAAAAACAAAAAGAAGATCTATACAAGAGCAAGAAGAAAAGACTATTCTACGATAGTACCGTTTGTTTCAGATAATGAGATACTCGTAATCAAAAGTTACAGACATTTGGTCAATTCATATCAAATTGAAGCCCCTTCTGGCTATATTGACCCAGGCGAGATACCACTACAGGCAGCGATGAGAGAATTAAAAGAGGAAACAGGCTATAGAGCAAATAATATTATCGACCTGGGTTCATACACATTGGATTATACCATGTTTGAACAGACAGGCAATTTGTTTGTGGGTTACGATTTGATTAACGAAAGGAAACAGAATTTGGGTATGATGGAGATAATAGAGACGGCGATTCTGCCAATTGATGAAATTAAAAAGTTACTATATGATGGAAAAATATTAAATGCATCTTCGATCGTTGCTTTTTACAAATCATTGGACTTTCATATAAATCACAAAAATAAAAAATGAAATGGTTTGTAATTGAATGGACTATGATAAATGACGATAACTATTGCGTAAGCGAAATGATCTAGTAAAGAGAGATGAATAATTTGCACGACAATTATGATGTATTGATTATTGGTGGTGGCATATTAGGCTGTTCCATTGCTTATTTCCTTTCCATCTTGACAAATTCCTCTATTATGTTAATGGAAAAGGAAAAAAACGTTGGTCTGCATACAAGCAGCAGGAATACTGGAAAAGTTCATTCGCCCTTTTACTATGACCCAGAAAAAAAACCATCCACTGCATCTTACACAATAAGGGGATATGAAATGATAAAGCGTTATTGCGCGTTTCATAATTTACCGTTTAAAGAAGATGGAGTTGTTGAAGTTGCAACAGACGACAGGGAAATTGATATCTTGATCAAACATGTTGACTGGGCACGCAGGAACGGACTGAACAATGACGATATTAAGTTTTTAAGTAAAAGTGAAATGCTTGAGATTGAGCCTAATGTAAAGTGTGAATCTGGACTCGTGTGTTTCCAGGACGCCTCAACTGATTATGGTCTTATAAATCAGAAACTAAAAGAAGACGCAGTCAAATTTGGCTGTAATACATCATTTGAAAACAAGTTCAGAGAAATTTGTTCCAATACAAATACAGGAGCAAAGAGAAGAATGACAATAATTGGGACTGCTAAAAATATAACTTCAGATTATGTAATAAATGCAGCTGGGGGTAATTCGCTCGATATAGCGCATAGTGTCGGTCTTGCCAAGGAATTTACTGACCTGCATTTTAGAGGAGAATATTTGATGGCGCCACCAAAATATAGTAACCTTACCAAAAGAAGTATCTACTCGGTACCGCGATATACAGATTATCCTTTTTTGGATCCCCACTGGATTAGGAGAACCGATGGAAGATGCGAAATAGGACCAAATGCGGTTCCTGTATTTAGTCCGTATTCATATAACTTGGCTGATAACTTGAAAAATGTAGTTCCAAAAATTTTTGAATCCTCTAAATTAGGAGTTGTAAAATTGTTTTTAAATAAAGAGTTCATACGATTGGTATCAAATGAGTTATCTAGTTCTTTATCCAAAACAAACATGATAAATAGAGTAAAGAGATTTTTGCCCTCATTGAATTCATCTGATTTTAAACAAAGAGGTAGGGCTGGTATTAGATCATTGTTAATCGATAAAAATGGAAACTTTGCAGCTGAGAGTTTACTTGTGGAAAATGAATCTTCGATGCATATATTGAATTACAATTCCCCTGGTGCGACTGGAGCATTGCCTTTTGCAGCAAATATTGTAAAACAATTGGTTCAAAAGAATATAGTAAATCCCACATCAAGAAAAGTTGTTGATTCTCCATTTACTGACGAAGAAATGTAATTGTTGGCGTCTCCTGAAAGTATTCTATGATAGCTAATCTGCATCAAATATTATATTATAGTATATTAAGGGAATTTTGAAATAAACTATTGAGGGGTTGTTGTCTAGCTTGGTATGATGCCAGCCTCGGGCGCTGGAGGTCGTCGGTTCAAATCCGACCAGCCCCATGTCAATCTTTACATTTTATTTAGTCCCACTTTGATATACAATATTGGAAAAGAATGTTAAACCAACTATCGCCAGAGGAAAATATCTTGGATGTTACAACTCCATACTATATGTTCAAATATTCTATCAGGTCAGAGCTAACACGGAAATATTATGAAAGAAGGATAAGGACATTTTTTAATCATAATTGGTTACTAAATTTAGTAAATTAGCCCATGTAGTAAATCTTCGTGAGCCTCTGAGAATTCTTTTTGAACAATTTGCTACTGCCACAATCCGTGAGATGGATTAACACCGTGCAATAATCCAAATAGTATTACGCCCAAAAAGATGCAAGTTCCTGCATCATTGAAACTATTCCACAATAATATTTAACAATCAATTTATGGGTTTTCGACTAACGCACAAGACATGATAAGAATGGAAATAATGAATAAAAGATTTCATTTAAATCGTTGAAAATGAGTTATCTTTGTCGTTAGTCTTTTGACCTGGTTGTGGTAGCTGATAAAGAATCTTTCTTCATAGCAATGTTTTGTAAAAGATAATTACTTAAATACAGACAATAATATAGTAAGGATATATGGCCAATTATTGTTTTACAGCTCCTATTCTCCCTGGGGGATTAGAATTAGCAAAAAAGTGGAATCAAGAAAATATTGTTGACAATAAAGAACATGATGAAGTTTTTAAGGAAGCAGGAATATCTCGCGAGCAGGTTTGGATTCAACATTTGCCACAAGGAGATTTTGCTGTGGCAAGCTTTGAAACGGATAATCCTGAAAAATCATTCAAAGTGTTGGCTACTTCAAATAAG
Organism: Nitrososphaeraceae archaeon; assembly: GCA_033272285.1. GTDB lineage: Archaea > Thermoproteota > Nitrososphaeria > Nitrososphaerales > Nitrososphaeraceae > TA-21. The sequence continues at coordinate 4,660 of JASKBU010000029.1, read as the reverse complement.
CCATGGGCTGTTAAGTTTCGTGAACACTTGAACAAGGCACATGGAATGGATATCGCTCAGTCCCCTATGCAACTTAACGAAGTAGCAGTCAATTGGAAAGAATAAATAAGTTTTTTTGTTCGTTCTTCCTACTGAACTAGAAGCATTAGAATATTCACGTATAATTTTTTAATGTAGTATGTAGACATACCAGGAATTCATACTTTTAAATCATTAATACTAATCCTAATCCTGATGGATGAAAAAAAAGGTGTACATCAAGCTGTGGAGGATAGTAACATCAGATTCTATAAAGCATTTGAAACCTTATCAATTGGAAAAATGGGACAGGTTTGGAAACATAGTGATGATACTATCTGCATCCATCCGGGTTGGGAAATGTTTACCAGTTGGACAGCAATAAGGGAAAGTTGGCTAAGGATATTTGAAAATACTAAGATGATAAAATTCGTTATTACTAATATAAAGATTAAAGTATTTCAAAAGATAGCAATAGTTGTCTGTTTAGAAAATATTGATTCTATTATAGAGGATGAAAATAGCATCAGATTGGGTGTAATTGCTACAAATATCTTCGAAAAGCAAAATGTCAACAACAAAAACAATAACGAATGGCTAATGGTACATCACCATGGTTCTTCAGTAGCAAATTACATGGCTCCTAACGTTTCTGTTTAATACATGATATAAAACTGGAATCATCTATTACTTGAAAATGATAATAGTCCAAAGCTCAGATGCTTGTTTCTATCATAGGTAACAATAGTTTTATAACTTGTGTTGACATATTTGAATATAGCGAAGACAAGCAACGATTCCCGATAAACTGGCTAAACTTTTGGCTTAGCAGTCACTTATTCATAATTAATTTGTAATTTGTAATGGTCAATCAGAGAAATAGGAACACTTGCAGACGTTACTATTATTTCAAAGGGAGCATTTTGACCTGACTCTATATCGATAGGTCTCGTATACGTAAATTGTGTTGCCACAACGTCATTTTGAACGTCATAAAAAGTTCCTACGATTGTGACAAATACGGCAGCCGATGGAAGATTATTTCTAACTTCACCATCCACGTGCATACTGCCACTGGAGTCGATAAATGAACTATTTTTCAATATTTGGACTCCCCTTGAGTTATTCTCATTTGCTGCTCCAGAGTGAGATTCAGTTAAGTTAGATGCTTTATTCGTCGTTACCTGCAAAAGCTTTTGTGCATATGTCGAGTTGAAGCCATTCTGAAAAGAGAGAACGACTACTAATTGTAAGAATACGGTAATGGCTATTTTTATCGAGAGATTCGATAAGGACAGTAATATATTAACAACAGATTTGAATTTAAGGTTTATCTGGTTCAAGTGTTTTTAATTCCCTTACCTCAGATTCCAGTTTTTTAATTGCTTATAATTTTCAAATATTATGGACATTAAAATTGTTTGAATCAACACAGTTTTGCAAGCCATTACTCCTGCTGCATTATACAATCGTGAATAAGATATCATCTCATCAAACATCTTTCTCTCACTTTTGTCCAATGCTTCCCTGAATGGCTTCCACTTTCTTTTTGCAATTTCCTGATGAACAATCTACTTATCGCAGGACTAAACAGAAAACTATGCTGGACTATACAAGCAACTAGAATCAGCTCCTCTTATGAGCGGTGCGTGAGCAATTTGTAACCTATTAAGTAGCTATTATTGTCCATGCAAGTACATATTTTACTTCATATCAATGAACTATAGAGTAAAAATAATTATGAATGAAATGAAGTTAAAAGATTTGTTTGTAAGCTCATTAGAATCAGGTCATATCCTAAACAGCAAAGGGGGTTCAGTATCATTCGCAACTCACGAAGATGAAATAAGAATAAAGAGCGAGGGCTACTTTCGCCAATTTGACTTGGTAATTGCTGTCCTGCATGGGAATGGGAATAATGGTTCCAAAGAAGAGGACAGTTATGATAATATTGTCATGCGGACAGGGCAATTAGCAGAGATTGCCAAAAGTGAAAGGTGTAGAATAGATTCTATATCATTTTACCCGGTTGAACTCAAGTCAAATTCCGATATTTTGGATGAACGTCTACCAAATCAAATTCTCAATGCAATACTCACATTTGGAAGGTCTGTAGTAGTTCTGGACGAAAAGCATGTAAAAAGAAACTCTATTAACCTTCTTCGAGTTCTTCCTGCAACAGTAATCGGGTATACAGGCAGAGATGACTACTTTAGGGTTCTCTCAGTATTTGATAGATTTATAGAAACGGGAATGTTCAACTTACCAAAGAGAAGCTTTGCAAGCATGTTATACGACAATGGCATAATTGCAGGAGCTGATAAAATTTACCGCCGACTTTCCAACTTGGAGCGAATAAATCAAAAAATTATCTTTAATCAACTCTTCAAATCTAATACAGGATTCCTAAAAGAAGAGATTCAATTCTTGCGAGGTTTTTCCGAAATTAACGGCAAAATGTCCTATCGAAGTTCGATAAGAACCATGATAAAGGAAAGTAAAAATCTCAAAGTAACAGATTATTTGTCCTGTCCCGAGACATGAATGGAATCTCTTCCCCAGTATGGACAATGTAACATGAGATTATTCAGTAGTTTAGAGATTATTTGCGGATGAATCCCTTTTTGTCTACGTAACTTTCCCGGGCCCACTTTTCCATTTCCTTATCAGATAACTTCGCCCTGTTTTTGAGTATAGACTCGCCATCTTTTCCCACAAAATATCTAATATTCGGACTACTCGAGTTTACAGCGTTTAAGATTACCTCAGCCACTTCTCTTGGATGGATAGAATTGGCCATAATAGCTTGAGCTCCTTCAAAGAATTTCTGTATTGTCCCTGCATAAGGGGACGTAGTTGGATTGTAATTTTCTGCATTTTTCATATTGTCCATAAAATTAGTCCCAACTGCACCGGGCTCTATCAATATAACGTTTATGCCAAATTCATTAAGTTCCTGTCTGAGTGATTCTGTATAGCCTTCTAACGCAAACTTGCTTGCGTGATACGCAGTAAAAAATGGAAGCAAGCCTACCTTTCCACCGATAGAGCTTACATTTACAATAGTTCCGCTAGAATTTTTTCTCATAGTGGGGATTACAGCTTTTGTGACTCGTACTGCACCAAAGAAATTTGTTTCAAACTCTTGCTTAATCTCCTCAAGGCTCAATTCTTCTAAAGAGCCGAATATAGAATAACCTGCATTATTCACCAAAACGTCTATCTGACCGTTCTCTTTAAGAATACTATTTATTGCGCTATTTACAGATGCATCATCATTCACATCCAACTGCGCTACACTTAAAGGAATTCCCTCTTTCAAGGCGGTATCGAACACATGAGATTTATTTAAATTTCTCATGGTAGCATAAGTTTTAAACTGATTCTTTGCTAACAAAAGAGACGTTTCGAATCCAATACCGCTTGAGCTTCCAGTTACCACTGCCACCTTTGTCATGTTATACCAATGTAAAAAGGAAGCACATTAGTTTTACGAAACAGCAAGAAGGTACTACGAAAGAAGCTCAAGAATGACAAGAAAACAGATAGTCATGCTGCCATTTGTCCAGCGTATTTTTCAGCGTGTTGCTTTCCGTCATCAAATACAACCTTTCCAGCATCTTGATGTATTCAGGATGCTGCTTGTGCGATACATACCTATCCTTAGACAAAGAGTAGTAGGTTCCACAATCTTTCGATAGGTTGCCGATATTTTTCTCCAGTACATCTATACTCTTGTTGAATAGTGTCAGCGCTCGCTCGTCCCCGGTATATTCGTAGTAAGTCATCAGGTTCGCAGCGCAAAACAGCTGACTGTTCAGTAATGTAGCATTGTTATTTTCAGTCACCACCCCCAAAAGCCAGCCATCCTGATTTAGAACAGGAGAATTTAAGCCGTTGAATACTTTTTTGGAAAATTCTAGGTATTCGGAATCCCCTGTCTCATTGTATTTTTTAGCGGTCACAAGCATTGCCTTACTCTGAGCTTCACATCCATACCAAGGCGCAGATATCTTAGAATAAAAGTGCCAATCGTAGTTGTACGGTATCAGATAGTAATCTACACGGTCTTCATAGTTACTGCTGTCAAGGAACCAGTCAGCATTGTCGACAAAGTTAGGATTATATACTTTGCCTATATTCAGGTCAAAGAGGTTTTTGTAATCCACCATCGTGTTATTGTTTGCATCACGAAGATATTCAATATCAGACCAGTCTGTTTCCTCCTCTTCATTGTTGTCGTTATTATCATCTGAGATATAGACCTGAGCAACAGCATCAACAGAATCATCTGCTTCCGCTAATACATCAATTGGTCTCACCATTGGAGCTGTTGAGTCAGTGAGAAGTATTATGGAAAGTGATGTCAAGAGCGCCGTTTTAATTATTATTGCCGTAATAATACTTCCGGAGATATTTTTTCTTTGTTGTAGCACTTCCTTTCATCGGCATCCTCAAACTTTAAAAATATTACTAGCAGTGTAACGCGAAATATAACAGATAACTCTAGCTTTTGAAGATGGCAGACCTAAAATCATAGCACGGGCTTTTACTTCGCTTAATTTCATAGTCTCTTTTAAGGACGAAACCTCGAGTGTACCTTAACGGCTTCCGAATCCCACTCCTCAGGCTTTGATTGAAA
>JASKBU010000028.1:0-25060 GCA_033272285.1 Nitrososphaeraceae archaeon | reverse complement strand
TTTACTGGCTGGTATGATACCAACGTCTTTGTGTTATTCAATGTATCTATAGTTGAACCAGCATGTCCACCTATAGCAGCCTTAAAACCCTTCTGATTAGCAAAGGACTCAGGAATTGTACTTTTATTTATATCAGAATCAGCAATCTTTTGGCCTTTACTATCCACATAGACAACACGTGTACTGTCGTCTAAAGATGTAAGATTAAGTGATTGAAGTTCTTTATTTAAAACACTAAAATCAATACTACTAGCCCATACTCCAGCAATAGTAGAGTTATCCTTTAAGGAATACACTGGAACTGCAATCTTTGCTGTTCTAGCACCAGATGCAGCTGCAGTATTGTGCACGTTTCCTAAATAGGTGTCATTTGTTTTAATCGCCCCTTGAAAATAATCTCTAAATGCAAAATTGTTCAAGGTAAGAGTCTGTTGTATAGAATAAGGTTCGAGAAAATACATATTTCCATTTGGCATAAGAAGGAAAATTTCATATAAATCATTATTGCTAGATAGTATGTTCTTGACTACTTGTCTTTTTTCTATGTCTGCGTATTGAGGTATTCCATGTAATGTGTTTAATGTTTGATTAAGCAAGTGTGCATAGGGAACATCTCTTACTTGTGGTAATTTGCTTGTTATTTCAAGAATGGCACCTGCTTTTTGAATGCGATTTTCAAGATTCTTTGCCAAGATATTTGTAATTAATGAAATGTTATTTTGTATGCTGTTTGACTCAGTTGAGTTATAATTTATATTGATATTGGCCTGAGCACTGAAAAGTTGAAAATGCTTATCCTCCAAATTTACAGTGCCAATGCTTAATGAGAGAACAATAAAAATTGTTAACAAACACAAGATAGTAATTAATGACAAACCATTACCATATCCTGTATCATATATGCAGTATTTTTATATTGCGGCTCATTTTCATGGACCACGACATATTGATATTCAGGCTCTCGAAACTTCAACAAGAAGAAGCCTTGCGGACCTGTAAGTCTAGTTGTGAATCTACTTAGAATCTACAAAGAAGTTTACTTGTGTGTATACTATGTGTCTAGAGGAAGTCTACACAGAAGTCTACTTGTAAGTCACTTGTTAATAAACTGCAAGTCTACAAGATTCTCGATGGCTGACGATTGTTTGTGAATAGTGAATTAGCATCATTGCCTATTCTTTCAGAATTGATTTCTTTTCTCTATCCTTTCCTTATTGTATTGAAGATATTTTATAAGCGATCCTAATGCCCAAGAAGGTTTACTGTTAGCGTTTTTGACGAATGTTGAGCATTTTATCCTGCATAGTTCCATTCAAATTGATAAATTCAAAAAACTTGTTCAGTCTCGGAACGCATTTTTCCTTGGTTGAAGGAGAATTTATGGTGAATATGAATAATGAATATGGATCAGATTCAAATTCTATTAGTTCTTTGTTCATTTCTCTATTTTTCTATCCCGGAATCCCTATTGAGAACTAATTTTATTGCGGGCCCGTCGGGAATCGAATTGTTAACAGCGCGAACCCGGAGGGATTAGCAATAAAATTGATATACAGACGTTGGGGTGTGAATCCCCAGTGGGATTTTCAACTTCCAACAGAAATTTTAACAAACCTATTCTTAGTAATGAAATCCACACAAAATGCATTTCCTAGTTTTATGACTGATTTTTCATTATTAACATCTACTGCAATAGCTTGCAATGGAAGATGTTCATTTCTTGCTACTCTTCTGTTGATTTTTTCTCTTAGCCTCTATCAACTGAAGTACGGTGGTAAGGTCTTTACCAATTCTTTTCATTTGCAGCTGAATCTGTGACATTTCAGACTCAATTCGTTTAATTGATTTCGACAACTTTTTTGTTTTCATAAATCTAACTTCGGTTTTTACCTCACCGGATGATGGTGTTACTGCTTTGTTATTCCTAGTTTGTTTCATTTTTGATAATGGAACCGAACCTGTTGAGCTAGTTTGACTACTCTTTGATTGTGCTGCTGACATACGTAAAGGTAAGCGATCGAACTATTTATTTTTTCACTATATCAACTATTATGAAAATTTTATGATTGTGGAAATAGTACTACACAAATTATAGATAAGCCTACTATCTCCTACAAGCTTCTCAAATATTTAGTAAGTAACGAAATGACACCAAATACTTACGAGTTCGTATTAATTGCATTTCTAGACTGATCAAGTAGGTTGAGGGTAAAGAATGTTTATTATTAATGCTCTCAGATAAGTCATCAAAACTTGTTTAATTTTGATCTTATATCAGTCGGATATAGTCCACCTAACGACGTCAATGTAGTTGTAGAAATTCCTAAAGGCAGCAATATCAAATACGAAATAGATAAAGAAATAGGAATTCTTCGAATGGATAGGAGATTATCACCATCGATGATTTATCCTGGTAACTATGGTTTTATACCACAAACAATAAGTGGTGATGGAGATGCTGAAGATGTCCTCATTTTAGGAGAAATCAGTATAATACCACTTGCTGTTGTCAACACTCGCCCTATTGGGATATTAATTACCGAAGATGATAAAGGTGAAGATTCTAAGATTATTACAGTTCCATCATTAATAGTAGATCCAGCTCTATCTGAGATCCAGGACATTGAAGGCATTAATCCTAACTTAAGGAATCTAGTGGAACACTTTTTTCTACATCATAAAGATTTGGAGAAAGGGAAGTTTGTAAAAATCAAAGGATGGAAAAATAGGGGATATGCATTTGACGTAATTATTGAATCAATGAAGCAGTATAAGATGAAACTTTAGCTATTCGAAGCTCTCCACCTCTAGATTACTTGAAGAATCATGACTAGATACACTTAGTTTTTGTTAAAATCAATGACCTTATGATGAATGAATTCACAAATTTCATAAATAGAGTTAAGCAATAAATAATATACTTAACAAGGTATCAGTAAAGAGTCTGAAGCCGTCGGGAATCGTATTGTTAACAATTCCGATCCAAAATTGAACCTCTAAATGAAGACATCCTAGCTCTAAAAGGTAACAAACAGCTAATATTGGGTAGCGACTTTATGATCGAATTGAATTTCACTGATATGTATATTTAAATTGAATGCCGCAGTAAATTGAACTATGGCAAAATTGATTGAAATGGATGAAAACGTGACACTCAAAGACCAGATGGAAAATCACGTGACAGGTCCAGTAATTTTGATAAATAAATTCAATGTTGATTCTAATGAAGTTGAACAATTTTTGAAAGCGTGGAAAGAGGATGCGACCAACTTCAAAAATCAATCAGGATTTGTTTCTGCACAATTACACAAAGGAGTCGGAAAAAGCCATGTTTTTATCAATTACGCAGTCTGGCAATCCTTAGAGCATTACCAGAAAGCCGTTGACAATGTCATCGGTCATGATTTTCAATCCGCACTTTCAAAATACCCTAAGAACTTAGTGGTCTCTCCGCATTTATTCAAGAAAGTTGCTGTTCCTGGAATATGTGAAGACTGAGATACATATCGCATTATCCTTAATTGAGCGGTTTCTTAAAGAATATAGTAGATAATTCCTTTGGTGTTCAGCCGTCGGTACCCCGACGCTATCGGTCTAAAATTAGGATTCTGGTAATAGAAAGGACTGGTAAAGCTATAAAGTTTTGCTTTGTAGAGTCATAAGTAGATGGTTGAACACACACTTATGGAGACTAGCGACCAAAGTTATTAATAGCATCATGCCACTGGCTCTTAAGATCAACTAATTTTTCAAGTGTATCCTTAATTTTATTGAAATGATCAGTAGTTCTTTCGGTAATCTCAACACAATTCCATGCGCCATCCATCTGATTTGTGCAAGTTGAGATAGTTACTAACGTAAAGCTATACTCAAGTAATCTTTTAATACGTGGTTCAAATTCTCTCGATTGAAAATTATTCTTTTCACGACACTTAACCTTGTTCTTATATTATATGCAATTCTTCCGGCTGGGTATTTTGAGGCGGAGGCATGTAGTCCGAACGGATATCATAAAGATTTTCGCCATCATAATCAAACCAAACAGGCACAACGTGATTGTATGTGCCTGTGGATCGGCAAGAGAGACAGACTAGAGAACCTAACTTTCCTATTTGGTAGATGACTAACTCCAAGTCAAGAGAAGAAGCCATTTCAAAAGCTTTATGATGATTTAGTTTTTAATGTAATGTTCTCCGTTGACGAATCTCGAGAAATAGTAAATAACTAGCTGGCTGAACTACATATTAGTGACGATAGCAATGAAGCCCTTATTAGTAATCTTCAATCCGCGTAGTATCCCAGAGTTTTACAAGGCCATCGAAAAGATAAACGGGATCTCTAAACTATGGATTAAATATTTTCCACAAGACGAAGCATACAACAAAGCAAGAGAGTTCTTTCTGAAAAGTGACTTTACTCATTTTATGATCCTGCCCGACGATCTTATTGTGACTCAAGAAGATGTTGATGCAATAGTAAATTATGACGAATCGTATGATTCCATATCTGGCTGGTGCAATAACACCGGCCGTGATGATACCAATATCGATACTAACATCTCGGCTTTCCTGCCTCCAGATCCGCCCCGCACAGCAACATATGAAGGCTACCGTTGGTTTAAGATAGCACATTTTGAATCGTTGCTATCGAAAGTAAAAAATTCCGATGCCATAATTCCTGTATTGCATCAAGGGTTTGCTTTGTCGCGTCTATCAAGAAGACTTATTGAGCAACTGCCATTTAGGACGGATGCGGGTTGCTGTGTTGATTCTTGTCTTTCGTTAGATTTAATGAAGTTTAAAGTTGGGTTTACTCAATACGTTGATATTCGTATCAGAATGAAACATCTCAAGATTCCTCGTAGTGAATTGTTGGTAGGAAAAGAAAAGGCCATAATGTTGTTTGAAAATTAGTTAGCCAATGAGAGAGATGTTGATTGGAAGGACACTGTAGACTTCGGACATCTGATTTTCTTATCTAACAGTCGTCTCTTCTTTAATCTCCCTATGATTTTATTCTCTTCTAAACTACGCATTCTTAAATTCTCAGCCGTCGGGGTAAATCTGATTTTTCAGATTAGTCAAAATTAGAACTTTGCAGTTTCTTTATACAGAGAACTTTTTCCGAGATCCTTATTAAATTGACTTGTGGTTCAAAGATTGATGCTTAGGAAGAAATTAGCGTTTGGAACTGGGCTCCTTAGTTTGTTAACCTTAGTATCAATAATGGCACCTGTCCAGAATTTAGGTGGGGTAGCTCCTATAAAATGCCCTGACGTTTATTCGCCTCCTTGTGTTGGAACAACAGGCGATGATTCGATGATTGGTAGCAATAAAAATAACATAATTGATGGGAACGACGGTAATGATAACATAAACGGACAAGGTGGTGATGATGATGTATGTGGATCGGGAGGAAATGATAAGATTAACGGAGGCGAAGGAGACGACAGACTCATTGGTGGAGGCCTCTTGTGTAAGGGTAGTTATGGACCTGGGGTCGATACATTGACTGGTGGTCCGGGTAACGATATACTAGTTCATGGTGAAGCATGGCAGGATGAATCGGATGGATTCAAGGATTTCCTTGATTGTGGACCTGGAGAAGATACTGTATTCGCAAACTTAACCATAGATCGTGATGTTGTTGCCGCTAATTGTGAACAAATAAACCCGCCAGGATAAAAATTAGGCAAACAAACAACTCACCATTTTTTATTTAATTATTCACCATCATTTTCAGATGTGATACTTTTCAGGAGGAGCTCGTTTTAATTAATATTATTGCTATTTTTTTGTAAAATGAAATTAAATTAATTTTAAATTCCTAAGCATTACACGTAATAGATTGCAACTGGATAAGAGAATCAAACCAATAAGTTTAATGACCATAAGTGTTTGGTAGTAATAAAGTTTATTCAATGAAAATACATTACCTATACCTAGCGATATGGATCTAATCTCAAAAAGTATTAGCTTGCGCGTCCCTCCTGGCCTAGTCTACCGGGCTCTTAAGGATCCGCGTTTAGAACAGCTTTTTCCTGAGTTCTTTATTGGAATCACAAGAAAAATATCAATTGATAAAATAAATCAAGAGCTGGCGTTTAAAACAAATACTCAGGACGGTCAAATTGAAATCATAGAAACATTCAGATTAAAAATATCCGGAAATAACAATACTAATGTATTATACACTACTCAGACAAATATAGATGGAGATATGGCAGTAGAATCAATACTCAGAACACACATAGCTAATATTCTATATTCTCTTTTGATGCTAGAAACAGGATATGTTAATGGTTTGATGGAAAAAGAATGAGGGTTTAACAGATAACCACGATATTTCAATTCAGATATTAACAATATTAAGAATTATTATCTAATAGTAACACTTTAACAACGTTACAAGGAATTTTAATGATCTATTCATCAAAATTCTTCAATACTGTAAATCTGCTCTAAATATGATATTCCGAAAGGGATTTAACTTGTTTACAATAAGCGAAATTATTAATGGGCAAATGAAACATCTGGACATAAATGGAAAGAAATTGTTTAGCAATTTTAATTCTTCCTTGGTTGGTCCACACTTTTGAATGAAGTGACCAGGACCGTCGGTGTTAGCATTAAAATTAGTCCTGTTACTGGATTCTGATACCTATTATATAATACATAGCTTTAAGCTTTTCTAACAATTTAGGACCCATCAGATTCGAACCCTGCATATACTAGGGTTCTATTACTTTCTATTTATTCGTTTTTTATGCATCTAGTTGTCGAGAACGACCTTTTACTCCAAGTGCTCTCCCCGCCTTAGAGTCTGCCAGATTCCAATTAACTATATGTTCCATGTGAATTCTCACAGTTACGTCATCGCCTTTGGATAAATACGATGCAACGCTTGGATCATTTAGTCCCTCCTCTGTCACATACTTCAAATGGATCTGGTGGTTGATCTTTCTTGCCTCTTCCCCTTCAACGAGCTCTACAGGGCCTCTAATCAATGCCCCTTTCAAGTCTAATCCCTCTCGCGAAATATCTATCATCACTGATGCGTATGGCCTCGCTTTCAGGTTCTTGTATTTGCGGGTATGTCGAGAAGTGGGAATACAAATATCGTTACCAAGTCGTATGAACCACATGGGAACGATATGGATAGTGTCATCTTCGCCAAGTGTGGCCAAATTAGCAATGAGGGTCATTGAAAGGATTTTGTCGATCTCGGATGGGGTAAGAGAAGGAGTTCTAACATCATGACCAGAACTAGAATTAGATGCCATTAATACGCTTGTCCCTCTTCGTATTAAAATTTAATCCGAATAATTTTGATAAGGTTAAAAATTAATGCAAGCCTCTAGCCGTCGGGAACCGCGTTGTTAACGGTTCGGATCCAAAATCTAGGAGTATGACTTGATAAACAGATTTAAAAACATGCGAGACAAGACTAAATGGAGAAAAATGCATTCAGTCTCAGGATTTTTTTTAATTGTCACTTTCTTTATTATAGGCGTATCGATTTTGGCAGTATATACAACCACTCTGGCAACCGAACTTGGCTTAGAAAAGGATGATTTGCAGATTACTTCTCTTGCCCATTTAACGAAATCAATGGATTGGGAAAATGACTATAACGAAGAAAAAATTGGTGAAAGAATTCTGAAGGCTCAGCTTGACACTCTGAATATTACTCTTCAAGGTAACTTTACTAAAAATAATGTCACTGAAATAGAGAATAACTTTGCTACGTATAAATCTCATCTTGAAAATCTTGAAGGGAGTGTAACAGTCAACGGTTCATTGTTAAATCTAAAGCACAAAGCAGATTCCGAACATGACTCATTTCTTCAATCTGTAGTTCATATTTCCGATATATCAAAGAAGATCGGAATGTATGAACTTACAACCATACTCCTAATCATAGCTGCTGGATTGGGAGGTGTATCAGAAATTTCACGTAATAAATTGTTAGGATATCCAGCGTTCCTAATCGGTGCAGTAGGAGTAATAATACTCTTTATGATAACCTTTATGCCATCTATACTAACATAAGCACTTGTTTATTGAAACCTTCAGGTCTTCGGCTCTCGGGTTCGAATTGTTACTAATTCGAACGCGTTACAGAAAAATTGATTGATATTGTTTCAGAATTAAAATTAGAATTATCTCAGTTCGCCAATTATTTTTTTCGTTTCATCCAGACCAAATGCTTTAAGGGTTATAACCCGAACATTGCCCAATGCACCTGTGCCCAATGAAACTGACATAGCGATTTCATCATTGGGTAATTCTGCAGTTACTATTGCATCGTATTGTCCAAAAGTATAAAGGATATCAACTAACCTTCCACCTTTCTTCTCAAGATACGATCTAAGAGACTCAGCTCGCTTAACGGTGTCCTTAACATTTCTTATGCCCTGGTCAGTCCAACTTAGAAGTAGCACGTATTTACTCATGTCTAATTAATATACTCTAAAGTATTTATGATTAGCCTTAGGCACTTGCAAATTTATTCTTTTGTCATGAATACAGTTCTTAAACCGTCGGGATTTGAACCTTGCATGTAGTCGGGTTCTACTACTTGGTATTCAGCTTTTCTTTCTAATGTTCAAGTCCTAATAATTTGGTTGCTATTGTATCTCATTTATCAGGTTTATAATTTTCAATGAATAGAAAATGAAATTTACTGTTTAATTACCTTCCAAGCAGGATGTATTTCATGCCATCCCTTTGGTTTATCGGTAACCCATGCTCCCCAAACATGGACTCGGTCACCTTCCTTTGGAAGAATTACTCCGCTTTTGCCTTGATCAGGTGGAACTATTTCTACTACTAAATATCCGTCGGTTTTCTCGTCATTTTTCTCATTTAAAAGATACTTGTATTTGTCTTCCACGTTTAAAAGAAATTTGTAATCGCCATCATCCATTTTTTTAGTGTGAACTACTTCACCTACCGCTTCTTGACACTCCGACAATGTTTTGAGATCTTCCGCGTTTGAGGCTCCCTCAAGCACGTTTCCACCTCTGCAGTCCTTATCATTTTCGGCTTTGTGTTCCTTAATAGCCAATTCATCTTCATCTTCCACTTCCTGCTGTTCTTCTTCTGGTAACGGTTGGTCTTCTTCCTCTTCTTCTGACAAGACCTTTTCTAATCTGTCTTTTAGTTCCTGTAGCCTGTTTTGAATTCTGTCTTCTATTGGTAATTTGTCACTTTCTCCAATTCCTTGATCATCCTCATTTCCTTGATCATCTTCATCATTTCCTTGATCATCATCGTCATCTTCTGCATCACGAATCTGATCTCTTATTTCATCATCGTTTTCCTCATCATCGTTTTCAATCGCGTCCGTATCTTCATCGCAGAAATCATCCCTCAATTTTTCAAGGAGAGCGTTGGATGAAAAAGGATTTTCGGAGTTAAAATCACATATGCCGTTATCCAAACTAACTTCGCTCGTTATAGGAATAGAATCGGATTCTGGATTACTAAAAATCTCTATTTGAGCCCAGGTTGAATTTATAAAATAATTATTTGAAGTTATTGACAGGGCTAGTAATCCTATAAAGACGACAATGATAAAAATATGCCCAGACCCTAAACCTATTAGTGAATTAATTCTCCCCAATTTTGAAGTCCATGCTTCTATATGGCAATAAAATCTTTATATCTTTCCTGTTCTAGCGGTTGTTTTTTGTTCATCATTGTACCAAGTTCTCAATCGTAATAACTGGATGCTAGAGAATAGAAAAGCCCTCCCATGTTTAAGTTGTAATATTACCATCGTAAAAATATTATAATGAATTTTCTTTATACTACCTCGGAGAATGTAAAGATTAGTCCTCAATCTTCTAGTTCTTCGCTATTTTCTTGTTCATTTTCTACTTGATCAAGGTCCAGGTCAAGGTTCTCTCTTTCTTCTGAACTTTTATAGGGTAGATCAGTCTCGCCGACGGAGCTACATATAGGACACTTAAACTCAATTGTTTGTCCTTCCAGATCGACTGGAAATTCCTTTGAGAATACCTCATCACATTTTGAACATACGAGAGTTGCTTGAATATTCTCGGTACTGAACTTGTTTGATTCTAACCTAAATAGGGTACTTGTCATTTCCTTTCTTAAGGAAAGGCAATATTTTTTATAAGGATTATAGGAATTCGGGTTCGGGATAGAATGAATAATGTCAAATCACGAACGACGAAAGCGCGATATTAAAAGATTTCCACAATCACAATTCGTTTTGTTACTCTTTCACGAGGCATAACCCCAAATTTTTTAATGTCAACTTTATTTTGTATGTTTGCCATTATTAAATTATGTCAACGGATCAAAAAGATAAAAGACTAATAGAGTTTTTGGAGAATGGGAAGGACTGGGAAAGAAAGCAAACGAATATTCCAGGAGTTTTTCTCATAAGACTACCACAATTCAGGAGCCGGCCTGCCTGCATTGGTGTTGAGCTAGATGCGTTAAATCGCGGTGGCGGAGGTAATAGAAGGAGAGGCATTATCCTTAGAACTAGCGAGGAACTTCAGCAATTACTGGACATAGTTACCAATAAGAAACTTAGTGAATTGACGTCATCGATTGAAAAAGTAAACCCCGTCCAACAAGCGAGTATGGGAGCCAACCTAGATAACGAAATATTTGAAATATAATTTTGGTATTTACCTAATAGACGATTGATCAAGACAAAATCCGTTTATGATGACAAAGAAGATTCTGATGGCATCAGAATTCTAGTTACCAGATATTGTCTTAGCTGTATTAGAAGAAAAAATTTTGACACATGGTACAGCGAGCTGTCACCTTCAAAGAGTTTATTAAAGAATTTTAAGGATGGAAAGATGAGTCAAAATATTTTCTTTCAATTTTTTTATAGCAATTATTATCGTTACTACATGTCTGGATTGGTTACTAGAATGGGATTTCATACAGACCATAAATTGGGTATTCGGATGGTACTATATCAATGACCTTAGGACCAGTCAATATTGTAGTACTACTTCCAATGCCATTGTTGAAGTGAATAATTTCCATTCTCGTCATATCCGCCCTTAAATATAACTACTATATTATTCAAAAAGGATAGCTTCCCTGTGGAATTTGTGCTATACACTGAAGCCCCATGATAATCTGTACCATTTCCCACTTCTATGAACGTATAGTTTGCCGTTTCACTACCGTCCTTGGTCGTTATTACTCCTTTTCCTTGATCAAATGTCACATTGTTACCTTTGGAGACGCTGACAAACTCCCCTGTTTTATGGTATTCTATGTTACCATTCAGCGTTCCGTTAGAAGTAAAAGTGTATTGTGTTGTGTTAGGGCCAATTTCTCTCTTAATCGTATCTCCTCCCTTTTCTACAAAAATTGGTTCTCCTAAGGTTGCTACCTGAGCATATCCAGTATAAAGAATATTGTTAGTTCCTGTTCCTCCCATAAGTAATAACACGACGGCAATTCCTGCTGTAGTACTGACGGTGAATCTATTTTTATTCATTCATGATAATGAACCAGTAAGGAAGTATATAAGAAGTGGGGGACAAATCACTCAAAATCAAAGTAGCACTTTGCTTTTTACTATTGATTTTTTGTCGCTAGTATCTAAAAGTTGGACTATTCATGCCAGTGTCATAATGTTATAAGTCTAGACGATGAGGATATTGCCTTTTTGTCTCATCAGTTTTCATATCGAATAAGAAATTTTCATATGGCGTCAGACTCAGTAGTTGTGTTTCCATCCAATTTAGTAATCTAAAACAGGAATAAAGCATGTAATTATTTGTAACTGGAATCCTAATAAAGTAGTAATTTTATTACGGGCCCGTCGGGATACGACTGAATATTCAATCGGAACTAAATTAAAAACAAAAATTAGAAGAATTTTTTAGACATATATACGTGTAAGAAATGCAGTGATTTAAATTATTTTACTCTCCATGCTTTTTGGAATATACGTGATTTTGGTGCTAAATGTCAGAGATAAGGAACGATAAATAATATAACCTTGATGATGGGAGAACTTAAAAAGCAGGTATAATTTGCTTTTTTTGGTAGATTTTATAAAGACCATGCAGATAGAAAACTTTTTACCTTTCGGTTTACCAAATCAATATCAAAGATGAATAAAAGGAGATTTACTATCAGTATTACGGCAGGGATTGCCGTCGTGTTATTACTTATTGGAGGAACAGGGACCACTATTATTCTTTTTAATACTGGATATGCTCAGACAGCGACATTAGGAGAGCCAATTTTTGTAGAAGAGGGAGAGGATACACTTGTGGGAGAAATTGGCCCTAACAGAACACAACACACTTTTACTTCTAATGGAACGATGAATGGTAACATAGAATACGATACAACAGGGGAGTATGTCAGTTTCTCCAAAGGTAACAATCTGACATTTGATCAAGGGCATGCAGTAATGAAGACCAAGGACGGTGGTGAAACGGCAAACTATACGTTCATAGAGGTATTTAATGGTACAGACTTTCAAGGAGCTTCAGTATATAGCACAAATTCCACTGGGAAACTATCCGTTTTGGATAATGCGCTGGTTATATATAAAATTGAGCAAGACGAGAGTGGAAATTATGTAGATAAACAATGGCTTTGGAAGTAGTATAATTCGTTGGTCTTCGGTCGTCGGGATGCGGATTGTTAGCAATTCGGATCCAAAGGTAAAAAAATTAGGTCCGTACAGTCTTCAAAAGTAGAACTGGAAGAAAAATGAAATAGTTGACCCATTTACCGGAATAGGTGGACTCAACGACAGGTCAATTAATTTTGAAATTACGGTAACTCGGGATCTATATCTTCAACCATTTCCTCTACAGCATCATTAAGGTTGCATCTATTAATATCGTTCAGTAGGTCATTGATGTGACGGTCGATTATATCTTGATACGTGTCAGGTTCTACCCCATTTTCATTTAATTGATGCTCATTTTCTGCTATATCGTCCTCAGGAACAAGAGGCAACAATTGATCCCATGTTATAAGCGCAAAAGCAAGGTCTTTACAACCAACTTTTACCTTGTCTGCCATAGCGGTAGATCCTATCGAAGTTGTCGTCACTAGAACGAACATTCCAATAAGGAATACTACTAAAATGTTTTGTGCATTCAAGTTAGGAAGAAGAGATACCTGTAATAGTTATATGTATTGCTTATACTCTAGTAAGTGATCAATGAATAAGTAATTTCCCATGCTATAGCAATATCGACGTTTTAGACATAAAAAATTAGTACCCACGATGCTATTGGTTCTAAAAATGGATTCTTGATGTTAGATGGGAGAATTTAGCTTTAAAGTTTTGCTTTTTAATTATAACTTGTTTTCATACAAATTAATTTGATAGGGTTCATCGGGATTTGAACTCTGCATGTAGTAGGGTTCTACTAACTTGGTATTTAGCTTTTTCTTAGTTTAGTTCTTGTCTTGTCTGGTCTCTGTTATTTTTATCATTTTGGAAAATTTGGAATGATTTTGAACAGGTCCTAAGGGCAGTATCCAAAATATACAATATTCAATGCCCCCTAGCCCGCTATACTAGACTTTAACAAATAGAAGCAAGAAAGGATCAGTTACAAAGTATGAGAAAAATAGTTGTATTGACGATGGTCAGCCTTGACGGGGTTATGCAGGCACCCGGTGGTCCAGAAGAGGACACTTCAGGAGGTTTTAACTATGGAGGCTGGACCGTACCATATGTGGATGAGTTTTTAGGCAATATAATCAACGAAGATTTGAGTGTGCCATTTGACTTGCTGCTCGGCATGAAGACGTATGAGATATTTGCTGCATATTGGCCTAAGCATACAGGTGCGATAGGCGGCCCGTTCAATAAAGCTAAAAAATACGTTGTATCAGATGAAACCGTAGACCTTACATGGAAAGAATCAATTCTTATACGTGATGATGTTGTGGTTAAAATCAGATCTTTGAAAGAAGAGGAGGGTCCGATGCTACAGGTGCACGGCAGCGGTATGCTTATACAAACACTCCTAAAGAACGATCTGGTTGATGAACTACGGCTAAGAATTTTTCCTGTTACGCTTGGCACCGGAAAGCGTTTATTTACAGAGGGAACAATCCCTGCCGCTTTTGAGTTAATAGAATCTAAAGCTTTACCAAGCGGCGTCATTATAGCCAACTACAAAAGATCCGGCGAAATTAAAAAAGGTTCGTTTGATTGAGAAATTCTAGTCTTTCGTAGAGAATGTTTAACTTTCTAATGATTCTAAAAC
Source organism: Nitrososphaeraceae archaeon (assembly GCA_033272285.1). Classification (GTDB taxonomy): domain Archaea; phylum Thermoproteota; class Nitrososphaeria; order Nitrososphaerales; family Nitrososphaeraceae; genus TA-21. The sequence goes on along the minus strand of JASKBU010000028.1, from coordinate 10,803 downwards.
ATGTTCTCATTCTATCGCAATTCTACGGTAAAAAGCTTTGTCGATCAGGACAATAGGTGTTAATACCTGTTAATACCTAGATCTCCACAGACATAACTCCCTGTATCAGAGGGTCAACTGTGCCATCTATGACACTGACACAGTCTCTTTCCATAGGAACAACATGTTTCCACTGTAGAAAATCCCAGGAACCTACTCTTATTCCAGAGCTAATTGATACCAAAACTATGGGTTTGATACCAAATTCATAAAATATTAATAGCAGCAAGAGACCTGACGTACATTAGGTGGAAGAAGTGAAGGAGAATAAAGTAATGCTAAATGATTACCAGATAAGGTATCTGAAATCTGAAAAACGCAATAGTTCGAAAAAGAAAAATATTTTATTTATCCATGGTCTCGGATCATCATCGGATAGATGGTTGGATATCCCTGATGCTTTATCCAGATATTTCCATCCAATAGTAGCCGTTGACCTCATAGGTTTTGGTGGTAGTGATAAACCTGTAACACTAGACTACACAATAGAGTATTTTAGCAAATTTATTAGAGACTTCATTGATTGTAAGCAAATTTGGAGAAATGATGATGATAGCGATGATGATAGTTGCAAAACAATAATAGTAGGTCATTCACTTGGAGGATATATAGCCGCAAAAGTAGCCATAGAAAGTCAAGATCTGATAGAAAAACTTGTTCTCATAGACTCTTCTGGAATGCTTAAGGAGCCAACACCCCTACTTGAACAATACCTTAATGCTGCATTAAATCCATCGTTTGAAAAAGTTAAAAATGTATTCGAACAGATGCTTGGAAATCCAGCGTTACTCAATCCTACGCTCGTTGACGTCTTTATTAAAAGAATTAACTTAGCAGGGGCAAAATATGCATTTAAATCAGCTTTCGAAAATAGTACAAAAAAGAATATTGAATCATCAGAATTACAAAGGATTGAGAATATACCGGCTCTGATCATATGTGGTGCTGCTGATAAGTTAATACCAGTTGCACATTCTAAACGGTTTAATAAGGTACTCAAACATAGCCAACTTCAAATCATAGAAAATACAGGTCACACGCCGTTTTCTGAGAAACCATCAATGGTATTTGATATAATGCGCATATTTTTAACTAATAACAAATAATGGCGATTAAGATTCGAAAGATCTATGGAAAATCCTGATGAATGGGCTAAATTAAACAAAAATTTGAAAATCATATACACAATTGCTGATGAGTCCTCTAATACCGATAAAGAGGATGATTGGAAAGGTGAACGAGGATACATTAACAGAGAAATGCTAACCAAGTATTTGACAAGAAATGAACTCGATAACTCCATATTTTACATCTGTGGTCCACCTGGGATGTTAATAGCTATGCAAAAAACTGTTAGAAGTTGACTTACACATTCCAAAACAGCGCATAAAAATCGAAGAGTTTACTGGGTACTAGCACAAATGTATATTTTCGGTGGATGCCGTAATTAACTTAACATCAATGTAAAAATGGTCTTATATTGCTTGCCTGATTATATTTTGGGAATGATTGAACTATAATGAAAGCTGCGAGGATTATTAAACCAAAGGACTCTCTACAGGTACAAGATCTGGATATACCTAAGGCAACGGGATCTCAGGTCGTCGTAAAAGTTCGCTCATCTGGAGTGTGTCATAGTGATATTCATCTATGGGAAGGCGGTTATGAAGGAATTGAGGGACAATTTCTTAAGGCAAGTGATAGAGGCGTAACGTACCCACTAACACCAGGACATGAAATTGCGGGAATAATTGAAAGCTTGGGAGAAGAAGCAGAAAAGGAGGCGATTGATAAGAATGACAAAGTAATTGTCTACCCATGGATAGGAGAAGGACTTTGTCCTGCGTGTAGAGTTGGAGAGGAAAATCTATGTGACAAGCCAAGATCACTAGGTGTTTACACCGAGGGTGGATACGCAGAATATGTATTGGTACCAAGTTACAAATATTTAGTCAAAATTGGAGATCTTGACACCGATGTAGCTTCCACCTTGTCGTGTTCAGCGCTTACGGCGTATGGAGCAGTAAAGAATGCTAAATTAAAGCCTAACGACAATGTCGTCATTGTCGGGGCAGGAGGCGGTTTAGGCCTCATGGCAATACAGCTAGCAAAAGCTGTTACTGGGGCTAGGATAATTGCACTGGATTTGGATCAAGAAAAACTAAAAGTAGCAAAAGAAAATGGTGCAGATGAAATTGTCTCACCAAAAGAAGGTGACCCTGCTAAAAGAGTCATGGAGATAACGGAAAATTTGGGAGCAGACGCCATTATTGATTTTGTTAACGCCTCAAAGACTGTGGAAACGGATATGAAAATGCTCAGAAGAAGAGGCAGAGCAGTACTAGTTGGTCTGTTTGGTGGAGAACTGAAACTGAGCCTGGTGAGTATGCCAACTCGAGCTTACAGATTAATCGGATCGTATACTGGGAGTTTAAGTGAATTGATAGAGCTAGTTTCACTGGCAAAACGAGGAGTAATAGAACCTGTCGTTTCACATCGGTTTAAACTAAGTCAAGCCACAGAAGCTCTACAAATGTTAAAGGATGGCAAGATACTTGGGAGGGGTGTAATAAATCCTTGAAACAGACTGATACTAAATTAAGGACAATAAATCCAACTACAGAAGCAATTCTCAACGAGTACGATATTATGACCAAAGAACAAATAAACACAAAGGTAAAGACATCACGGACCGCATTCTCAGAATGGAGAAATGATATAGATAAACGTGTAGACTTCCTTTACTCTTTTGCAAATGAGCTGAAGAAGAATTTGGAAAATCTAGCCAGGACTGCAACACAGGAGATGGGAAAGGCCATAAAAGAATCAAGATCGGAGGTAGAAAAATGTGCTTGGGCCATAGAATACTTTGCCGATAACGGAAAAATCTTTGCCTCAGATGAAGTAGTCAATACCGATGCAAGAAAAAGTATCATAACTTTCGAGCCGATTGGAGTAATTGGTAGCATAATGCCGTGGAATTTTCCATATTGGCAGGCACTAAGATTTGCAGCCCCTTCACTAATGGTAGGTAACACTATTGTTTTGAAACCAGCAAGCGCTACAATGCAGTGTGGAATCGAGATCGAAAGGGTCTTCAACAAGTCAGGGTTAGCTGACGGTGTTTTCCAAACACTGATAGGGGATTCAAGTATTGCTGAAACTCTTATAGATTCAGATATTAACGCAGTAACATTTACTGGAAGCGTTCAAGTGGGAGGAAAGGTTGCACAGAGGGCTACTTCTCAATTAAAGAAGACAGTCCTTGAATTAGGGGGAAGTGATCCATTCATAGTTTGTGAAGATGCAGACATGGAAAAAGCCTCTAGTGGAGCAGTTAAGGGTCGTTTCATCAATAGTGGCCAGAGCTGCATCGCATCAAAGAGATTTATCGTTGTAAGAAAGATTGCCAATGAATTCATAGAAATGTTTGTCCAAAAAACCAAAAAGCTTAAGGTCGGCGATCCTATGTCGAATGAAACGGATATTGGTCCTCTAGTTAATATTAATAGCCTCAAGAATATGGAATCTCTAGTTGCACAATCAGTTAAAGAGGGGGCTGAACTTTTGACAGGAGGAGAACGTACGGGCAGCAAGGGCTTCTTCTACCCTCCAACAGTCCTGAAAAATGTTTCGCCAAATATGCGGATTGCGAGCGAAGAAGTTTTTGGTCCTATTGCTCCGGTTATTATTGCTGAAGATGAAAAAGAGGCGATGAACGTTGCTAACGATTCTAAATACGGTTTAGGAGCAAGCATTTGGACTCAGGACCTGGACAAAGCTGAAAGGATGTCAAGAGCTATAGAATCTGGAATAGTCACCGTAAACAACGTAGTTATATCAGATCCCAGAGTTCCATTCGGAGGTATCAAAAATAGTGGATTTGGCAGAGAGTTATCAAAATATGGAATGTTAGAATTTGTCAACATAAAATCAGTCAGGTTCTACGATCAATTAATTCACAATCATTATGTGGAATAATGAAATATGACTATATGGGAACATAATGAAACATAGAATCAATCCTGCCAGATTCAACCAAGGCACCAGCCATACTGATAAAGATACTTCCCAAATTATCGCCGCATCATCTTCAGATTATCATGAGGTAATAGAAAATGTGTTGATACTTCAGGGTGGTGGATCTTTGGGAGCATTTGGCTGTGGTGTATTCAAGGCTCTTTGCCAAAAGGGGATCAAATTAGATATCGTTGCCGGAACATCAATTGGTAGTGTAAACGCTGCCATCATAGCGGGCGGCAAAAATGTAACACACCCAGAACAACTCTTGGAGGAATTCTGGTTAGAGCTTGCCGAAAATTTTGTAGATTTGGACAGTTTCACTCCTTTTTCCCCGTACTTGGAGCAGCTGGCTGCAAACTCGCGTTATTTTTCTTCTATATCACAGCAAAGCAATAATGAATCAGAAAGAATGATAGAAGAATATAGAAACAAAGCCATAAAGTCGTTTTTTAGCTCGGCAATGTTTGGAAATGATAAAATGTTTAAGGCCCGATGGAGACCAGAATACGCCTTTACAGATCCCGAATATTTTCAACCAGCAAAATGGACATATCTTTATGACCTCTCCCCTTTAGCAAAAACCTTGGAAAGATATATTGATTACAATAAATTAAAACCTGACGGAAACCCAAACTCACGACTTATAATGACCGCAGTAAATGTGTTAACAGCCGAGCCCCTAACATTTGATAGTTCAAGGCTGAAGATAACTCCAAAGCACATACTTGCTAGCTGTGGATATCCCGCATATAACTTTCCATGGGTAGAGGTGGAGAAGGGCATATATGCTTGGGATGGCGGTTTGCTTAGTAACACTCCTTTAAGAGAGGTGATTGATTCATCTCCAGTTAATGACAAGGAAATATTTTTGGTAGAAAACTATCCAAAAAAGATTAATGCTTTACCGAATAATTTGGCTGAAGTCTATCATCGAACAAGAGATATCATCTTTTGTGACAAGACCCTACGCACAGTTGCAATATCCAAAGCCATAACAAGATACCTTAGATACATAGATGAACTATACCAGATGATTGAAGATTCTACCGACATGACAAAAGTCGATAAAGGTGAACTTGAAAAAATTCGCAGAAAGTATAAGAAATACAAAATAGACACTGGGGCTGAAATAAAAGGTGTCCATTATATCTCACGAGACGAACCTGTTCATTCCTTTTACGAAAATGCAGACTTTTCGCCAAAGGCTATCAGAGATTCGATTAAACAAGGAGAGTTGAAGACAACTCAAATACTCGACGAAGTTGCTAAAACTAGGTAACGAATGATTGGTATGGACCTGTCGGAAATTCAGAGACATTTTATTTATTTATTTTGATATCTCTCAGAAGTCCCGATTTTTTTTCCATGAACTCAAAGAATCGTAATATTAAATGCCTATTCTCCTCATTAGCGACAACCGTATGAATTTGACTGACAGTTGTAGATAGCTTAGCAGTCATTTGCCATTTCTCCTTTCTGTATCCATAATATGCTCTACGGTAGTATATGAACCCGGATACATAACGGGCCCGTCGGGATTGGAAGCTTGCATGCACTAGGGCTCTATTACTTGGTATTTAGCGTCTTGTTTTCTGTTGATGACTTGTGAATCAACCATACTACCAAAAATGTGACAGGAATAGAAACTAGAGATGTAACTGATAAGAACCCTAATCGGTGCAGTAGGAGTAATAATACTCTTTTTGATAACCTTTATACCATCTGTATTAATATAAGCACTTATTTTTGAAACCTTTAGGTCTTCAGCCATCGGGGTGTGAATCAAATTTGACACAAATTTTAATCCCAACATTAGAGAGAAAGGAAGATCCCATATAATAGAACCCATTTGAGGTGTGGTCGTATTTTATATTTTACCATTCTTCGCTTCGTTAATGTTATTCACCTCATCATTGGTATTGATTAAACTATAAACATTCGAATATATATTTGCCAAAAAACCAATAATATGAGTATTAATTGGAACTGGACTATTTGGCACAACATTTGGTTGAACTTAAGAACGAATATCTTAGTGAATTGCATTCGCATAATCATATTAGGGAATTTATCCCAGTTGCAAATCACCAAAACTTATTTGACAAAGGGCTATTGGAAAAACTGCATTCTTTCTTTAAGTATAACAAAATATATTACAAACAACAAGGTCTAACACTTTCTAATATCCCGTGCATATCTTATGAAGGGGGTGTAAATCAATTTTGGGTGAGTTCCAAAAAATATGAAACGATTTATCAACCATTTCTTCCAACATGGGGACTCTCAGCACTTGTAATGATTCTAGTTGCAAAGGATTTGGGATTTGAAAATATCATAGATATCGGATCAGGTGATGGAAGATTGATATTTTGTGGTAGTATACTTGGTCTTAATTCTATAGGAGTAGAGATTGATAAAGATCTATGCGACCTCCAAAATAAAATATCTAATTCCAGTAACGTAAAATATGAAGTCATTAATGGCGATTCGAATTCAATAGACTACTCGCAATTCAAACTAGAAAATACCATTATATTCATTTCTGCATTACCTGACTCAGGTGAAATATTATCTTACGGCGTGCTAAATCACTTGAAAAAATATAAAGCGAAATTGCACAACGTAGGTATTACGCTAATGGGAAGTCAAGCCTACAGACGATATTCACGAGATAAATCTAAGTGGGGGTGGGGAAAATTCATAGATGACTCTGGACTGAAAATATTGAAGTGTATAAGCCTTCCCAGTTCTTGGACACTTGACGAAAAAAAAGAAACACCATATTTGTTTACACTTTTTAAATGCTGAATATTGTAGCAGAACTAGATTATGATTATTTCAGTTCAGTTCGTCAACTATTCTTCTCTAACCTCCTCTATATGCATAATAGATTTTCAATAAAAGTAGCTAATTAATTAGGTTAATTTCTACTATTAGTGATCATAGTAAGGTAACAAGTCATGGTCTGAAGCCGTCGGTACCCACGACGCTATCGTTTTAAAACATTCTTTCCAAGAGTATTTCAACAAACCAGAAAAAAGGCGACTTGAAATACCACTTGGTAGAAAAATAATGTTAAGATTACTGATTAGTTGATCATTTATGCTCTGATCAGTTTTTAATCTGGAACAAAGTAACATTATTATGTTCCTTTTTAGTATAGAGTGCTATGACAGTGGAAGCTGAAAAAATTAAATGCAAAATTTGCCAATTGGAAGTACACGCTCATAAATACCATAGACACGTTGCGGCCCTGCACACTGAATAATTGAAAATACAAATTATGTTAAGAAGCAAAATACTTTCTGCTATTAGGAAAAAAAGACATTTATGAAGATTGTCAACCTCATTAGTACATGTTTCTATTATATCTCGACAGAAGAGCGTATTGGCTATTCTAGTTCCACGAAAAGATTTGTAGATATAGCGACGTGGCTCTAGTGTTCGACATATTTGTAGGTACGGAGTTTGGAGAACAAGAACCGGAACAAGACAAAAAAAAAGAGGTCATCTTCTCCAACAAGTCAGAGTCTTACTGCATTTCATTTGTAGACATAATAGGTTCATCACAGATTACATCTAATCTATATAATTCTGGCAAATTAAAAAACTTCTATACAGTTTTTATCAACGAAATTGCTGACATTGTGAAGAATCACAGCGGCAAAATATTAAAGACGGTCGGTGACGGTGTCATTTTTTTCTTTCCCGAAACTTGCATGGTAGAAAATGAAGAAGCCTTTAATCGTGCAATAGAATGTTTACTAAATATGGTATCTTGTCGTGACGCAATAAATGATAAGCTTTACAAACAAGTCCTTGCGACAATTTCTTATAGAATAAGTGCAGATTATGGTAAATTGGAGGTAGCCAGCTCTGGGGAGATAAATAGCTCCTATGATCTTTTTGGTCCGACTCTAAATTTTTGTACTAAGATCAATAAAAAAGCTCCCCCCAATGGTATAGCTATTGGCGGTGATTTGTGGAGGATTGTCAATTCCTTTCCTAAATTAGCAAAGCGGTTTCATTTTCAAGAGGTAAAAGAGCTGACTTGGAAAGAAAATAGGTATTCATATCCAGTTTATCTCCTTGGGCCAGAGGAAACTCACAGCCCTAAAAAAATACTACTGTCAACTACAACAGAGTCTGCAAAACAAAAAATTAATTCTGTACCGAAGCAGATAACAATAATGCTTATTGATGACAATCCCGACATTTCATTACTTTTTGGAGATCAGCTTACCTCTGCAGGTATGATTGTTGACACATTTACTAACTCTGAAGATGCCCTCAGACATTTTATAAAATCACATTATCGTTACTATGATTTGGTTGTTACCGATATTCGGATGCCTGGTCTAAACGGATTTGAATTATATCAGCAATTAAAGGCATTTAATCCGAACATTCGGATTATATTTATAACAGCACTTGATATTTCACCTGAGATGATTTCTCTATTACCTGAGCTAAAATTAAATCAGTTCATTCGCAAGCCTGTTGACCCTATAACACTGATTAGTAGTATAAAACAACTTGCAAAAAAAGACACTTGACAGGATTGAACCTGTACAAGTAACAGTTAAAAAATATAACTTAAACTTGATAGTACGGTATCTTGAAAAAAGCTTTGAAAGCAAATTATTTATTTCCCTTTTTACTTAAATTATGTTCCTTCTTTCTAAAGCCTGTTTGGGAGGAAGAACGATTTTATCTCTCACGTCCCAATACCAGGCACGTTTTAAATTTTGCTTAAGTTAGATACTGAAATCTTATGTTAACATCTGAATTACGTGTATGGATCAAATCGATCTCCTCATTTGCCGGTGGGCTGATGGGTGTAATGCTCAGAAGGTCCACCATCAGTTTTTAATAATTAGTATTTCCTTAAATTATACCAACCTAATTGAACACATGAACAGATATCATGTTTTAGAGATATCATATTGATTGCTCTTGGTATTCGTGCCACCTAAACACTACGTGAAGACCACAGATTAGATCCGAATTTTGAATTCAGAAGAGAAACTAGGAGTTTTCTGTAAAGCGTAAATAACTATTTTGAATACCACCAATTAAGCAATTTGTTGAGCCTGAGAAATCAGTTTCTCAATATCTTGTTTGTCCGAAAGCATTGCCTGCCAAGTATCGCCATTTTTATTGATTTGTTCAGGGGCATTTGTAATTGTAAAGTCGGTTGGAAGAATTTCATCTATATTTTTCCATTCAATTGGCATTGAAACAGTTGCATCCGCAGTGGGTCGCAGAGAGACTGATATTCATTAGGAACAAAACTAGATTTTCTAAATTACAAACCCGTATAACAAATATTCTAAGAAAAATTTTTTCATCTATTGTTCGAATTTTTTATTAATTTCATGAATTTTAGCTTTTCGTAAATATTTCAGAAGGTCTTAATCTATGCAATCCTATTATACGATAAGGTTGTTAAGTTGTTATTGAAAAGTCTCTTAATGGTAGCTACCGGTTTTCTCCTTGCTTTTTTTCTAAACCTAATTCCAATCTCGGCGCAGAACATAACTGATAACAAAACAGATACTACGGGATTTTCACAGAACAACTCTATAAGAAATTTGGAAAATCCTGCATTAAAAGTGGAAAAGAACCCTTTGGCAAACCTTTCAAACCCGTTAGAGAATTTGACAAACCCACTGGCAAATCTTTCAAAGTGATAAGTAACGTTCCACTTCTTGGCAACATTAGACTAATTTGCCAAGTGACTAATTGCTACAAATTACTGGGTCTTTCTGAGATTATAACGTTCGAATGGATCCGAACTCTGCGTGTATTAGGTTCTACTAACTTGGTATTTAGCTTTTTCATTTCGAAACAATGTCTGATTGGATGGTCATACAAATAGCTCAGTAGGATTTGTAGGGCGGACAGTGTTTGACCGAGAGCCTCTACAATGAGTTTTGGATTAGAAATCCTTTTCTAAAAGTTTGAAGTTATAAGTTAAGTTGACCTTTAAATGTAAGATTTGTGGTTCACAATTCGAAGAAAAAGAGCGTCTCCAAATTCATAAAAAGGTCCACGGGAGAAAGGCAAAGATCAGTGAATATGGAAGTCCGGAGTTTAATCAAGATAGGTTGAGAGGCTAACAGATAGATTTTATTTTATTCCATATTGGTAATAATATCAGATAAAAATCTGAAACCGTTGGTATGAGCGACAAAATTAGTTGTGTTACTGGATTCCGATACATATTATGCATTACATAGCATTAAAGGTTTCTCTTGCTAGCCGGCAAATTCGAGTGCGTCGGGATTAGAACCGTGCATGTAATAGGGTTCTACTAACTTCTATTAACTTCTATTTAGCTTTTATCTGACATTATTGAACTCATTTTTAAAAGGTAATCAAAGTTTTGTAATTTGATCTTCAGCTCCGAAGATCCACGCTAACTCCATTCGGATATTCTTTATCGCTAAATATCATGTCTGCAATTTTTTCTGCAACTTTGCGGGGATGCAACATCTTGTTTTTGTTCAGTTCATAATATTGCGCGTCAATATCTTTTTGCATTTTCGTTGCTACCTGTCCAGGACATATTGTCATTGCCCTGATATTGTAATTATTAAGTTCACGAGCTAAACTTTTTGTTAACCCAATCATCCCAAATTTACTCGCGCAATATGCTGATATATCTTCAAACCCAATTTTGCCTGCACCCGAGCTCACGTTAATGATTACTCCATAGTTGTGTTTAATCATGTGTGG
>JASKBU010000027.1:0-4244 GCA_033272285.1 Nitrososphaeraceae archaeon | reverse complement strand
TAACCCTTCACCCAAATACGTTCTATGGCATGCGAAGGTATCAATTCTCTACGTATTATAGAATTTTCGCTTTCCTTTCTATAAAATGTCAATGTAACAAAATCAGCTACGACTTGCACGTTTATAGTTTCACAAGGTTCTGGATTTTTTAATGCATCGAATTCTTCAATCTCAACTATACCTGGTTTATCATATTGTCTTACCACATAACGGATAATTATATTCTCTACTTCAGAACCATGAAATTTGAATGCTTTTTTGTTGTTGATCATTACTTTGCTCTTAAGCTAGTCTATTCATCATGTCTATTAGACCGGTTTTTATTTTGTCACCATCTGCTTGTGAGCTTAAAGCACCTAACTCATGTCCCAAGCTGTTTATGTCGTCTTTTTGCTTTGTTGTTAAGTTTGGTAATCCCAAAATATCCTTTTGTATTTTTATGAAATCCCGGATCATTGCCCTTGCGTATTCAGAATTTATATCGATCAACATTGGGAACAAACAACTGCTATAGGGCTCTTTATATCCGTTCCTAGAGTAATTTTTCGGCTTGGTGTTACTAAAGGCAGCATTTCATCTACTGTTGAGTATTGAGTAAGCCGTTAGGACAATAATGACAATGACAATGACAATGACGATGACGATGACAATGACGATGACGATGACAATGACAATGACGATGACAATGACGATGACAATGACGATGACAATGACAATGACGATGACGATGACAAACAAATAATGCGACATTGTTAAATCTAATTATGAAAGCTGGTACATTCTCCTGTAAACAGTGTAAAATTAAATTTCAATTAATAGGACTTTCGACCAGTAAAAATGCAAATTATTGTCCATACTGCGGTAATGACAGTATAGACAAGATTAATGTAATTTATGGATGAGTTCTTTGTTCTATGCTCTAAACTATGTTAGAGTACCTATCGCTTGCCGCCAGAGAGCATTTGGCATTTTCCTTAACACTCTCAACAGAATCGTGTATATCCAGTCCCAGCTTGTCAAGAATATGACGGGCTTTATTGGTGTCAGGAATATTCTTTATCCTGAAATATTCACCGTTGTCGTCATGAAATATTGCAAAAAGCCCTGAGATTGCAGCACCGGCCATTACTGGTTTAATTTTTGATGATAGACATTCATCCACAACTTTATTGAGGGCATCAATACCCTGTCTTTGTTTTTGTCTCTTTAATTCAACTCTTCCATAATCTATGAATTCCATTCTACCAATTTCTTTCCTACCTGCATCATCGTTCTCAAGATTCATTTCTTTTGTTAACGGCTTACCTGGAAGTTTAATTGCCCGAGTACAATCGCAAGCCTCACATTCCATTGTGCATTTTTCTCTGAATCGGGCATCCGCTACTTGCTCGACAGATTCAAAATATTCATTGAGAGTAGGTATTTCCATTGCCATTGGATAGAGACCTCCTTCCAAACAATAGCAAGCCTCAATAAAATGAACTGTATCGGTGTCATCTATAGTTGCAGTTCGCAAAGCAGCTTGCATTCCTTCATAAAATATTTTTCCCTTTGCTAAATTCCCCGAATGTATAGAATTTGCTAACTTTTCCCTTGCTTTTGGATTTAGCTTGCACTTGATATAGTATCTCACTTACTCGACAGAGATATATCCGCTCTAACTTCTAATAAAGCTAGAGTTCTTAGAAGACTGGCTTCCCCTTTTAATATACTAAAACAGTATAAGATGTATGGATGCTTTTGAATCTGTAGCGACTAAACTCGACATACGAGAATTTAGTCCAAAACAAGTTCCACCTGAAATAAAATCAAATGTACTTGAAGCAGCCAGATTAACAGGAACTGGCCTTAATACTCAACACTGGCGTTTTATTTTAGTCGAAAATAAAGAGAATCTGAAAAAGCTAGCAGAGGACAGCACTAGTGGAAATTGGGTTTCAAACTGTAAATTTGCTGTAATAATTTTAACAAATCCCAAGTATGGTTTCCATTTAATTGATGCGGGCAGGGTAATACAGAATATGCAGGTGACAGCATGGAATTATGGCGTAGGGTCAGGAATATTTACAGGTATAAAGGAAGAGATATTCAGACGAGATTTTGGAATTCCAAAAGAATTGAACATGGCTGCCGTTATCGGATTTGGTTACCCTTTAAAGAAATTGACAGGAAAGAGAAAAGACCGGCTTCCTCTAACTGTACTTGTTCACAAAGAAAAATACAGTAATACGAATCAGAGATAAGCCAACGGATTGATAACTTGAGCTCTGCGCTTAAATCGGATGAGTGCGTTGCCTGTCACCATGCGAAACGAATGCATTTTTTTGATAAACACGGACAAAACTATTGCATGAAGTGTACCTGCAACGGATTTGAAAATGGGTAATACTAAGTGGTTGGATAATCAAACAAAGTCTTTTGTTTAGATTTAAGTTCTCTTCCATTAGTAGCGTGTAATTCCACATTATAATCAATATCTTTGTCCATACCCATTCAATGGAAGGAAGGTTGTTCATCACTCTAAACATATTAGCAGTTGCGCCGCCAAATCCGGCATAATGATTGTTGGCAGCCACAATTCCTACTTTGACGTCTTTCTCATCCTTTTGAACTGTTCTAAATTTGGTTGTCCAATATTTCATCTCTTGTTCTCTGTCTTTCTGAATCTTTCCAAATTCATCATCTTTAATACTTCTATCTCCAATTAACCTAAGATACAAAGTCCGTTGTTACTATTGGCGGAGATTGTATTTTATCAATTTGATTCCATGTCATACAAATATTATTATTATTAGAAAAGAAATTGTAGGCTAAATCTGAAAACCACGATGGATGTCTTACTTCAACAGTATATCTAAAACTGTTGGAGAATAAAGTTCCTGATAGCAGTACAAAATAATACTGGTGGGTGAGCATCTAGCCATGAAGCCCAGTAACCACAGATCCCACCAGTAGTCAGATTGCTTTCTGGACTTAACGTAATCTGTAATAAACTATCATACACGACAAATTATAAAAAAGTTAAACTAGTCGTTATCTTTATCTTCATTTTTTTCTTTACTTGTTGAACCGCTACCTACATTAATGTCAACAAATTCAGGTCTGTCAAGCGGAGAATTATTTCCTTTATCGCATTTAAGTTTGAAATTGTCAGTGGTCATAGTACACACCGCATAGGGATCACCATCCTGTACCTCAATACCTGGAAACGTCATTGTGTAACTGACTTTATCCTGTCCTCGATTTTCTGGGTCTTCAGGATTAAACAATTTGATTTTTGTCTGATCTTCCACATTAACCAGGGTCAAAACGTCCTTGGTTGAATTTGTTATTCCAAATAGTGTAACAACTACTTTAAAGACATCTTTTCCCTCTCCTGATTCTGCGTTTACGCTACCAAACAGGCCCACAGTGGTGAAACCCACTGACATAATCAGTGCAACTACCAAAGTTAATCTCGTAAAATAATTTCTATTCAACGCTAAAATAATCTTCATGATAGTTCTTAAGCATTTCATGATCTCGAAAAAGTTTTTACCAATTATATTTGATTATTAATGTCAATGGCCGGCATATTGGATGAGGGCAGTGCACTATGCCTAAGAAATTTAAAACTTTACTTCGTAGTATGATTTAAAATATCTTGACAGATCAATTGTGCTAATTCAGGATTATCTGTACTTAAATTTTTAAAATATTCTTCGCTCATTTTACTAAGGTTGATTGATTGATTTCCCAATTTAGTAATATTACTATTGATACATGTTAAGTTTGAACCAGATATGGGTGGATTAACTCGATATATGAAGGGAAGTGTTGTCACAAAAACCGATATTATAATTGCAAATGCCCAGAAGTCATTCATTTGTATAACATGAAATAATCCCCTTATATGTCACATGGAAAAAATTACAGGAACTTTAGTTCGGAATTTTCTTTTGGTTTTCGCACTAACGCAATTGCATATCTACTTCTTTGAGAGGCGGCTGACGGGACCCTCAAATGTCAAATTCTGCTGGTCATCAGTCCATGCGTGAGTTATTCTCATAGACAATAAATTATAAAAAAGTAATTGGGTAAGGCGTTTCTCTGTCTAGTGTTCACTCTCGCTTTCTTCTATAAAGATATTATTAGTTCTGCTTAATTCATACACCTTGTGCTTTTGCGAAGCGGTCTCCAATACTGGTAATTCTTATGTTCGTTTTCTGTTAACAATTTAATTATACACTATAATCTGATACTTT
>JASKBU010000026.1:0-23182 GCA_033272285.1 Nitrososphaeraceae archaeon | reverse complement strand
ATTGAATTTTTCCATGCGTCCATAGATGCAAATATGTAATTATTTGCTAATCTGGTTGCGACTATTGTACTGTCTGTAATATTGCTTACTGCTCTTGCATAATTTTCTGTGACTCTTTGTGGAGAAACCCAATATGACGAATATGAATTTTGCACATTTTCAATGTACGGAACCCATAAGGATTGCATTGAGTGAATAACCTCTTTTTGTGAATCTAGAAAATTATCTGCTATATCTTTTGTTGCTTGAATGCTCTCTTGTTGATACTCGTTTACGGCTTTAGTAAACCGTGGAATTTCCTTTACTGCTTCATCTGTAGTCCTTTTGACACTTGATTTTGTTTCGTCGAGAGCGATATTGATGTTTTCTGTATTTTTTACTTCTTTGTTTGATGCCATGTTATTATATTAGACACAACGGCATATATATGTTGGTATTAATTGGTATTTATTACCATTGTAATCCCCAAGGGAGTCAAAAATGAGGACTAGTTATGAATTGTGGTTAGTTTTACTATTTGATGACTTTACTGCATTTCACATCGCCCGAAATGCCCTATACAGATCTTTTACACTCGACTTTTTTGTCGAAGCAAGGGCCGATAACGTTGCCAGTATCTTGGCATCAAGTAAAGTTTGGGTTCGCTCCAACAGGGTTGGAATGACAACAGCTATCCTCGCACCAACAAGCATGAGTGATGCTGCTACAAACAAAAGTATCGATTTCATTGTGAGAAGATAGTTATAGTAGAATACTTAAGTTTCGCAGCATACGATTCTGTGATATTAAAACCGAAAAATTGGACAGAAAAATCATATTGTCAAAAGCAGAATATGAGTTCCCTAGATAAGGACCAAATAATACTGATGGGTCAGTCAATCAATTAAACGAAAGATCTGCCATTAGTTTGCACACTGTGCATTGTAGGAAACAAAATAATAGACACTTTTCTACCTGTGACATGTGAATACATAGCCTTCCAACTTTATAGTCGAACAAAAATTTCAATGCGAAATGATATTAGAAATTAGCTCACTAATAACTTGTGATGTCCTACCATTTCCGAAAACCGATTTTGAGTATTTAAAAATTGGCGATGGTCTTCTGATTGCTTTAACTATTTTCTTGCTATCAACGCCCGTAAGGACATTCCATTGTCCTTTGATGGTTTCAACCCACTCGGTGTTCTTTCTCATGGTGATACAAGGCACCCTTAGTAGGTACGCTTCTTTTTGTATTCCCCCTGAATCAGTAACGACTTTTAAGGAATTTTGTAACAGCGCTATAAAATCTATATATCCTACTGGCAGTAACGTTTTAACATTGGAACAATTTAAAAGTCTATCTAAGAGCCCAAATGTTTCAAACATTTTTTTCGTTCTAGGATGTATAGGAAAGACTATGATATTGTCCTTGAGTACTTCAAACGTCTCTAAGAGCTGAATAAAGAAATCCCTTGAACTGGTATTTTCGGCTCTGTGCATTGTGAGGAGTAAATAAGATTTTGATTTCAGATTCAATACGTCAAGTATTTCTGAGTTTCTAGAGATTGATCTAGTCGTGTCTATAATTTCGACTGATAAATCTCCAGTATAGTATACTTTTCCTCTTATTTTTTCACTTTTCAGATTTTTTACAGCGTTCCTAGTTGGTGTGAATAAATAATCGCTCAGATGATCCGTTAAGATTCTGTTATATTCTTCTGGCATGGAGGGATCGTGACTACGCAACCCGGCTTCAATATGCCCTAATTTAATATTACACTTATTTGCACATATGGCTCCAGCCAAAGTCGAATTAGTGTCACCATAAACAAGAACAAGATCAATTTGTTTACCTATTAATTTATTCTCTAAGCGTTTAATTATTTCGCCTAGCTGGAAACAAGAACTTCCGGATCCTATTCCCAGGTGAATATCTGGTTTGGGAAGTTCAAAATCGGAAAAGAAAATATCAGACATTTCATAATCATAGTGTTGACCTGTGTGAACTATCAGGTGCTCGGTTCCTGAACTCTTCAGGGATTTATGAATAGGTCCTAATTTAACAAAATTCGGTCGAGCGCCCACGATGGATGCTATTTTCATTTATTCAAGAAATAGCATAATTAAAATATAAATATCCACTTGTTTTTCGATCCATCGTTCAATTTTTATTAATCTTGACTCTAGTCGTCCCGAATCAACAACAAAAACTAGGATTAATTCTACCAATACTAGTTCCTAAGTATCAATTTCTCAATCTGAATATCTGCGTAATTCGCGTCCTCTGCCTCATTCTTATTGCCTTCCTGATTTCTGGACCATACATACTATCATAGCCATCTTGTTTTGGTTTATAGGACAAATAGTAATACAACATATGGACTGCGCCCATTCTACCTATTGGTTGTCCTGTTAGAAAGCATTGTGCGAACCTGCCTAAAACAAAGAGGGGATGATATCCTAGTGTCCTCATGCTAGCACCAAATTCGTAAAAATGGTGATTAGCGCCTAATTGTCTGGTGTGTGAAAAGCGTGCATCGTTGTTGACTTGATTTTTGAACCCATGATATAAGGACATTTGTAGGATGACAGACTCGTATCCCATTTTTTCAGGATAGAGCCCGAGAAATTCTTCGAAGAATGAATTCCTGACGAATCTACCTGCTCCGTGCGGAGTAGCATAACTATTACCGTCGTAGTTACCTGAAGATATCGCTATGTTGTTATCAGCGTCCATCTTGTTCATTATTTTTTCTGCATAAGGTTCCTCATAATTGGTGTCATCGGTACTTATCATATGATAATCTGTTTTTTCTAGATTTAGTTTCCTTGCAAGATTAATTGCACTATTCCAATTTTTAACTACCCTTCCAATATCATACCCCAAATCGGGATTTGTTATCACATAGAGGCTATCATGCTTTGACTTTAATCCTTCCAGGATACTGGCCGTACCGTCTATTGAGCCATCGTCGACAACTATAACATATTTTGGCTTTGTAGTCTGTTTGAATAACGAAATTATTGCATTTTCAATTTCATTTTGAGAATTCCTGCAGGTGACGATTGCATAATAACTGCCCACGGGTATATTGGAGATAACGGACCATAAACATCTTTTGTTAATTACAATTCAACGAAATAGTTTCAATCAGGAGTTGGAAAGATAGTTCATAGTAGTTTCAGCAAATCAAGACACTGCATTTACTTGTCTTTCTTGTCCGTACCATTTACCTTGTTGTCAGATAGTTTCTTGACTCCATATAATCGTGTTTCGCCTCTGGTGATTTTAAGCAGAGATTCTTTCATCAATTTCTTATCCTCTTCACTTACATTACCTTCGATAAGATCAATCACATACATCCACATTATAGCTCCAACTTTATTTTCCCTAAACAAGGCATCTTGTTCGACTTTCCATTGACTTTTCCTGTGCCAATATCCTAATACTATACTCAACGGAACGTACGCCAAAATAAACACTATCGCAAAAATCAAAATACTATCAAAAAGCTCACCCAAATAAGGGAGCCTGTCTATTAACAGTTGATACTGAATTGTTATGAAATTGGCAAAAGTCATTGCAAAAACTAGGTATATACTATGTCCATTCCGAAAGTCAAGCCAGCGTCTCCTGAACCAGTCTGAACTAATTGAATAAGGCATAGTTGAACTTACTGTTTCTCTTTTACAAATAGATTCCGTTCAATTTAACCTATTGAATAGCATGGTAAACTGAAAATAGAAATGAAAGAAAATGGATATTTGTATCAGGTACAGTCCACTTTGCAACCACTTAGAAAATCGCCAATTTGACACTAAATATTACAGCCAAGTCAACCGCATACGAAGTCGAACCAAGGTGGTAGATGGGTCTGAATGCATCTACTACCAGTCCCCACAATATCAGAGTGCTTTCAATAACCTATTCATTTGTTCAAAATCAATACCAAACCCAAATCTCATTTCTTCTCTTTTCATATTTCTATACATACTCAATAGTAATTTCAAATGCTTTATAGAATTGAGCTTACCGTCCATTTTCAACCTGACTATTCTGTAAACATCGTCATAATATCCGAATTGCTTGAGAATTCTTTTCTCGTAAAGTTCTGAATCAAAGTTTGAATTTTTATTTAAGACTTCCAAGAAAATATTGCAGCATATTAGAGAGGGAATGATCCCTTCGCCGAGCATGGGAAAAACACAGCCTATTGATTCACCAACTCCAATTATGTTACCATTGTGAAAAGGTAGCATGCGCTTGGGGGGAGAAAGTCTTATTGGTCGTCCTATCTTTCTAAGCATCTTTGCACCTGGATTTTTCTCAAAGAATTCTGATATACCGTAATATTTTCGATCAATATCACCTGCACCGATGTATGCTCGCCCATTACCCAAGGGAAAAAACCAGAAATAACCTCTGGCTCCTTTGTATCCTATAACATAAAATTCATCAACTCCATCAACGTTATCTACAAGGTATTCGTACGAAGGTATTATGAAATCTTGAGGGGATTTAGGAAGAAGAGATCTATGCAGGCCAGTACAATCTATGACATAGTCATAGTGTGAGAGAAATTCTGATTCTGGGGTGCAATGAAGGTCATAATTTATCTTTAATCCTCGGCAAAGGTCACGCTCCCAACCATATTTATCATAAGTAACCAAGCCCTTAAGCTCCAAATATTCAACCTTATCGTCGGGAAGGTCCATTCTCAATTTTTTTCCGCGATGTAGTACATAATCATCAAATATTAGTCCCGCATTATTAGAGAATGTTTCTAGCATGTTCTTTGATGCACCCCATGCACACACCGGCCAATGAGATTCCTTTTTTGAAGCCTCAAAGATTTCTACTTGGTGTCCTTCTCCCTGCAGACGGTTACCTAGATAGGATCCTGCAACTCCTGCACCAACGATAGCCAGTTTCACGTTATGTTTGAGATAAAAATTGAATATATTTCTTGTTGACGACTAATTCTCTTTATAATCAGTACAATCTCAACGTAAAATTCATTGACGAAAATGACGAATATGGATGCTATGGTTTGCGCTCTCATGATTCAATCTATTGAATTTTGAAGAATTTTGTGGAATAAGTAAATGTTTGAGAGTATTTGGGAAAAGTATAGTATTATGAAAGAACTTAATATTTATTGCATCTAGTAGAAGGACTACTTATACTGCAACTTAGTTACAATAGAAAGAGGAGTTCGACTTAAATAGTTAATTATGTAGCCCTATTATTGGATGCAACAAACAATGTCATACATCTTAGCAACAATATTGGTAGCACTAGCGACTATCAGTGGAGTAAATATACAGAGTTCAATGCAAGTAGCACTAGCACAAGGCTTACCATTATCAAGTCCAGCATGCGGTCAAGTAGTTCATGGCAACATCACGTTAACCGCAAATCTTGTCTGTGAGGGCGATGGATTAATTGTTGGAGGAGATAACACAAACATTCATTTGAATGGATACTCAATCAGCGGACCAGGAGACAACAGTTCCAAAGTAGGAATAGCAGTACCTCATTCAAATAATGTAGTTATAGAGGGTTCTGGCGCTATTCGTAGTTTCCAAGCAGGAGTTTTGATAACTGGTTCTGAAAATACGAATGTCCACAGAGTCACATTTGAAGGAAATAAAATAGCAGTCTTCATGACAGGTTCAATTGGAAGCACCATTGAACAGAACTTTATCGGACCCAATACAATCGGCGTGGCATCTCACTCATCCATAGGAGTTCAGATACATGCCAATATGATGACCGGTAACGATCTTGCGGGTGTGACCTTGGTCAATACTGACAAAGGGCAAATAGATGCTAATTCTATCGGCGGAAGCAGAAATGGGATATTCGTAGATGCACAAAGTACAAAGAATACGATACTGTATAACAATGTACTAAAGAATGATGTCGACATAAACAATGCTGACGGCTTGCCACTCAACATTAACGGAAATGAACTACTCAAGAACAACTGCTTTGTCAGTCAGCCAAGTGGCGGATGCAATCCTCAATAAGGACAAAGCCATTCAGTTCGACTAAGAACCACAAACCTTATTTTTTTTATTTTAATTAATACACAAGAATCTGTACATTAACTACCATCTTTAATTATATGACTTTATGGATGGAATTGAACCAATTAATAGTTCAATACATCTCTTGTGTGATTCAAGCTACTTCTGATTCAAAATCAAATTTGAAGAGTTTATGAATTCAAAAAGCACTAATAGCAAATTTAATCCAATTGTTAATGGCCTCAAGGTAGACGCCGGCTTCTTTTCTGTTATTTTAAAGGTGATAGAATCATCAAGTGGGCAGTTATACTTGTTATTGATTCAGATTTTCCTTATCCTAAAAAAATCAGCATCCTCTAGACGGGTCCTGAGACAATACCTTTCATTTTTTGCGCTTTGTACTCTGGGTGCAACAATCCAGCTATCACTAGTATTTTTTTGTAGAATATTCGCATGCGCAATATACCACATCATTAATTTTGGCTGTGTGTACAGCATCATTGAGCATTTTTCTTAATAAAAAATAACCTTTGGAGAAAATATCGGGAAATAATTCTGAAATTTTGAATGTATCAATCGATTTGAAGTTTTGTTATTCTCAAGGGAATTTCATATTGTTACGAAATTCATATAATATAGAGAATCGTTCAATACTGCATGAATATGCAAAGGAAATGGAATTTTTCATATACTATTATCTTTCTGTCGGCCTTGTTTGTGATTTGCTATTTGGGAAATACATACTCTGACATTAAGGTGTATGGTCAGCTATCACAAAATACATCTGATAATAATACAAATTCTATATCAAATGCAACTGCAACCCAAAATGTTACTGACTCAAATACCAAGAAAGCAATACCATATGTTTTGAACGTGACGAACAGCTCTGACGCAAAGTCGCAGGCTGTTGAGCAAGTAATTCAAGCAATCGGTGGAGGACAATCTACTTCTTTGCAAGAAGTCATTGACGCTGCAAGTAATGGAAATTCGTCCTCTTCATCTCTTGAGCAAGTCATTGATGCAGCAAGCAGTGTATTGAATAACCAGAGTTCCAATCTTAGTACCAGCAATACAAGTAACAACACATCTTGAGATGTTTTCCTAAAAAAATAAATTTACTTTTTTTAATCCAGGATTAATCTTTATTCAAGTATTTTTCTTCTATTCTATATCGTATGTACTTGTCTTCCATGGAGAACTTTGGAGGATGTGGATCGAGTGTGGTATTATTGCAAATCGTGCATTTTTCATAAAGAGTATAGGTTTTGCAAGAAGGACATTTTCGTAAAAGATGTTTGATAGATACACCTACCTCCTATTTTTTTTAGTGTCTTCTCTAATAAAATTAAATAATCCCACCTTTTTGCCTACTGAATTTGAAATTTTCTCAACGGCGTTGTTAAGAGTTTTTTCAGCAATTTTGTAATTTTCTGCTTTTGCAATTATCCGATAGCGAGGTGCTGCAATATATGAAATTTCGATTGAAGTGTTATTCTTATCTAGTTCTGCTGATGAAAGAACATTCTTTATGGTTTCGACTCCCTGTGGTTCGTTTATGTTAAGTTCTATCACTCCTCGAATTTCAACACTGGGAATTTGAATCTTTTTGCTTTCTTCTGCTATCGCTGCTCTTGTCTCGTCAGAAATCTCAAGTGATTTTATAGAGTCAATTCCCTTAAAGGCAACAGCTTCAAACATATCATAAAGATAGTCAAATTTTTGTAATATAACATCCTGAAGGTCTTTAATCTTATCATCGGGCATGTCTGTTTTGGTTTTAATCATATGCATAAATGCAGATGCTTTCTCACTCTTCTTTACTTCGATAAGTTTGGATTTTCTCTCTTCACGCGATACCTGTTTTAAAGAAAGGTCTACTTCAACTCTTGATTTGTCTACTCTTATGACCTTAAGGACTGTCTTTTGTTTAGGCCTCACGTATCTCTCTATGTTCCTTATCCACCCTGTTGCAATTTCAGAGACATGCAGAAATGCGGTTAATTCTTGATATTCATCCAGAGATACATAGGCTCCATGACCTGTAACTTCCTTTATAGTTGCAATTACCAAATCACCTGCTTCTGGAAGTTGTTTGATATCGGTGGCCATTTAGAACATACGCACTTGTGTACTATACTTTAAGTTTGCTTGACCATATTTAAAGTCATTAAAGTCAGGTTATCCGGAGTATATGCTCGGCTGAATATACTTATTCCTCTCCTTTGGATTGTGGTGCAAAATTGTCATGTTTGAGCTGACAATAGCCTATCTTTTTTTACTCAAGTTTGAATATGCGCTAAAGGCCGCAGTATTGAAACATTGGATGTCAAATCGACATAATGTACATTCTGTTATATCTAGAATCTAGGTTCAACAATCCGCCAATTATTTAAAAATCAATTCCTTTTTTGGCTTTGATTCCTTTTTTATATGGATGTTTTATCTCTTTCATTTCGGTAACGAGATCTGCCAGCAGTATGATTTCTTCACGGGCATGATTTCCAGTAAGAATTAATGAGAGATGCTCTGGGCGATTTTGAACTATCCTCACGACATCTGCTAAATCTAAAAGTCCTAGATGAATTGCGTAATTTATTTCGTCCAAAATAATAATATCAAAAGTATTATGAGATATCTTTTGTTCAACAATATCTAGCGCAGTTTTTGCGGCCCGTACGTGCTCCTGAAAATCATGATCGTCATCAATAATTCCAACAAATCCTTTTCCTGCAACTACTAGTTCAAGATTTGGTTCGAGTTTCTTTAGACTATTAAGCTCGCCATAATACCATTCGCCCTTGATGAATTGGACCATGCAAACCTTTAGCCCATGCCCTACGGCTCTCAGGGCTACTCCTAATGAAGCCGTTGTCTTTCCTTTTCCGTTACCAGTGTATACAATTACAAGGCCTTGATCTGAACCGTTTTTATTTTCCATGTAAAACCACCACAGTGACATTTCATGTCGGGAATACTTAGATTTTATCAAATTTGACTTACTATAAAAGTTGGGGCCTTTGTAAATGAGTGTTCTTTTTAACAAGGAAATCATAAAATGCGGCCAAAACAATCTTTATTGCTAAAGGCATGCCTTCCTGTTTGGGAGAGACTTAATTTATCAATTCAAAGTCTGAACTTGAACAATTTGCAGTAAACTTGCATCATGCGTATAGCTCACGTTTTACGCATATTTTCATGGCAGATTTATTTCGCAGTCGACCAGAATACAGAATACACTAAAATACATGAGTTTGAAAAAAATACAGCATATCGTTGATTATCGACACGACTGAAAATAATAAGAGTAAGACCGTATATCAACAGGACGGAATGCTTGTTTTCATTAACACATACAATATTTTCATATTAAAATCATAATGGAGAGATACTGAAATTGATTTATGAAAAAATTGAAAACTATCTTGGAGAGTTATGTAAGCACCTGATTCCAATCAAGCATGAATATTATCTTGGCGGAGGAAATACAATCGCAATATGTACCTTGTCTAGTATCAAATTATTGAGCGAAATTTCAAACGATACTAAATTCATGGGTAATATTGCCATAGTTGGCAGATTACTTTCTGAAAACAAAGGAATAGATAAAATAATACAATACTGTATAACAAATAGGAATCTCGTGCATCTAGTCGTATGTGGAAAAGATGTGAGCGGTCACATGGCTGGTGATTCGATAATTGCATTGTTTAATTATGGAATTACAAGTCAAGGCAAAATTATTGCGGCAAAAAGTCCGCATCCTTATCTAGTTTCATCCTACGAAGATGTGCAGACTTTTAGAAATCGAAGTACTATTCACAATTTGATAGGAGAGACAAATTTTAGCCGGGTAAAATCGTATATAGAAAGAATAATTTAATAATTCATTTTTTTTCTTTTCTTGTTTATCTTGTTCTTTTTTGAATAGTACTTTACAATGTCATCGGCGGTCATGTTTAATTCAATTGTTGCTTGAAGTACAAAATGCCAAATATCGATTAGTTCTTCCTTGGCCTGTTCGTCGTTAAAAACGGTAGGATTTTTCCACCACTTCCAGTTTGTCAACCTTTGCAGCTCTACAGCTTCATGTGTAATTGCAGTGCAGAGAAATGATATTCTTTCTTCCTTCTTGGTTGGATAACGCGTGGAAGCTAAAACAGTCGCGAGGTTTCTTTGCATTTTGATTAATTTTTCTAGTTTGTCCACTTGCCAATCATAAAAAATCGTTTATATAGATTTTAACCTTCCTTGAAGATGGAATGGAGTCGTGCTTCCTATCGATTTCTAGATATGGAAGTTCTCCATTAGCATCTTTTTATCATATATCGTAAAAAAAATCTTAATAAATGTTTCTACTCTTGTAAATAAAGTGTAAGGAAGAAATTGTCTAATGACAATTTACACAAAGTACCTTAAATTAATATAATTTCTGAAAATCGCATTATAATTCTTATTATGTTTGATTATGCTACATATCACATATAGATTCCATGAGGATCTTTATTCGCGTGGCAAGAAGTCTCTGAGAAAAGTCAATTTGATACTAGAAAAAATTAACAGTCATAAAGCCCGTCGGGTTTGACCACGAAAAAAGTCTTTTCAGATGATATGGGTTTCAAAGATTTTGCAGAAAATCTTGATTCATCAGCCTTTACTGTTTTTAGTTCTAAAACCACGTGAGTAAGATTAGTAATTGTCTTGTTAAGCAATTCATTAAACGAGATAACTTTTTTTTCAAAAATGTCTTCGGTATCCTTATTTTCATTCTTCGAAGAGATCGTATTAGTAATCACCACAGCTACGTCATTATTAATTGCGCTCAGAGCGAGATCGTGTAAGTGCTTTCTGAGACTAAATTGTACTGATAATTTTTTTTTCTTTTCATTTAAAAATAAATAGGTAAAATTATCAATAATTATTAGTACAGGGTGCAATTGCAACGCATAGTTTACAAGAATCATTTGGACATTGGTGGACAATATTCTCAATCTTCTTATTTGGTGAAGTATGGAATTGGAATCTTGATCGTTTCGCAGGTATGAAAAAATTTTCTCTGGTCTAAAAATTCCTTGGGTATCACCAAATATGACAGTTGACGTGCTGTTGAGTCTGGCCGCATTGACACACAGCGAATAACATAAACTGAATCTGGCTTCTCTTGAATCAGACAGGATATTAGTAATTAAACCTGTTCTGATTCCACCCCCAAGTACTTTATCAATTGAAGGCGATCCCGTTTTGATTAAACTCATAAAATTAAACTCTACAATTATTTATATACAATGTCAGCGACCTTGGGAGAAACTTTTTATTGTCGATCTTATTTTTTGAAACCACAAGTGATAAACTAATTTGTCATCATCCCCACAGCAACCAAAAAGACCGTTAACAATCCTGCAACGCTCATTAAATATGAAAGTATCTGTCAGACTTAAAAATGAGTTGGAGTACAGGGGTAGAATGAACAATGTGGATTCATACATGAATTTAATACTACTGGATGCCGAAGAATTTAATGGTGCAAATCCTGTTGCAAATTATGGGAAAGTAGTAATTCGAGGAAACAATGTGTTATTTATCAAAATAGAAAAGGATCTCTAAAAACAGAGACTTTTTTGGGATTTGACGTAAGCAAAATGGCTAGGCGCTATCTTTTCACTTCAGAAAGTGTAACCGAAGGACATCCTGACAAGATTTGCGATCAAGTTTCTGATTCAATACTTGATGAAATAATTTCCCAGGATCCCGATTCCAGAGTTGCGGTGGAAGCCATGACTACTACAGGAATAGTGTTTGTAGCTGGCGAAGTGACGTCCAGAGCAAAATTTGATGCTCAGGACGTTGTTAGAAGAACTGTAAGAAATATCGGGTACGATGGACTAAAACATGGATTTGACGGAAACAGCTGTGCTGTTCTAACTTCAATCCATGAACAAAGCCCAGACATTTCAATGGGTGTTTCTAAAAATGAGGATGGAGTTCAGGGAGCAGGAGATCAAGGATTAATGTTTGGATATGCAACAAGCGAAACCCCCGAATTTATGCCATTACCCATAACTTTGGCCCACAAATTGACTATGAGATTAGCAGCGGTAAGAAAGGAAGGAACTTTAGATTGGATAGGACCAGACGGAAAATCTCAGGTATCTGTTATTTATGAGGATGCGGTTCCAAAGAATATTGACACAGTTGTTGTTTCGACTCAACATACGGAAGATGTATCAATATCTCAGGTGAGAGAAGAGATTATTTCAAAGGTAATAAAACCAATTTGTGACGATCTTATAAATAATTCTACTAAGTTTCTTGTAAATCCGACAGGAAGATTTGTTATTGGTGGTCCTGTGGGCGATACCGGATTGACTGGCCGAAAGATTATAGCTGACACGTATGGAGGTATGGGTAGACATGGAGGGGGAGCATTTTCAGGAAAGGATCCTTCAAAGGTGGATAGATCTGCTTGCTATATGGCAAGATATATAGCGAAAAATATTGTTTCATCAGGTCTGGCTTCAAAATGCGAAGTACAACTGGCGTATGCAATAGGAGTGGCTGAACCTGTTTCCATTATGGTAGATACATTTAACACTGGAAAAATTAATGAAGAAAAAATTGAAAGTCAAGTTAGAGAGATTTTTGATACTACGCCTCTAGGAATAATAGAGACGTTACTATTGAAAAGACCCATATATAAGAAAACTGCAGCGTATGGTCATTTTGGCAGAAACGATCCTGATTTTTCATGGGAGAAAACTGACAAATCAAAGTTATTCAAGATGTAATAAATCTCAGTAAATTAGACTGGTCCTTTTATCGTGTTGATTGTATACTGAATGTCTCTATCAATTTCAAATCTCCTTGAAAAGAATTTAAGGATATTTTTCACATCCCTTGCAAGAACAGTGTTTGCATTGACAGTATCGACTTTAATGGCTTGAGGCCAATCAATAATAAAAATATTGTCGTTGTCTATAAGAACGTTGTATTCGTTAAGATCACCATTAACATATCCTTTTTGATATGCAATTCTCATGCTGTCTATTATTCTTTCCAAAACTAATTGTGGATTATCAATATTCTCAACTTCTGATAACCTGCTCCCATAGATTGGCTCCATGACAATACAGTGAAAGGATCGGTATAGCGGTTTTGGAAACGAACTACTAAAATCTCTAAGATAACTTAGTGTATCGAATTCTTTTTTCGCTGTTTCAATATTTAATAATAACCAATTACCAACTCCTGCATTTATATTGCGGTTCCTCTTTATTTGTTTGAAACTCGATCTTCCGAGTCTAAACATTTTTAAGATTTTGTCTTGTTCTAACGAATCATGAGCTAAATAAACTTCAGCCTCTTTACCGATACCAATTTGTGGTCCAATAGCAGTAATTATGTTCCTATTTGCGAGAATTTTTAATACGTAAATATCAAGTCCTGTTACCAACAATGTATATCCCAAAGTACTCTTACCTATCAATCCAAATTTAACAAGTCGCTCTAGATGATGTTTAATCAAACTTTGATTCAAATCGGAATATTGACTCAGAGCAGAAAGATTCAAAAATTGGCGATTTTTTAAAGAGGAAGCAAATACTTTTAATATTTTAAAATCACTCTTATTCAGTAGTGAAACAAGATGTCCCGCCTTTGAAAAAGAAGACAACTGGATGCATCTACGGACAGTATTAAATTAAAAGGTTGTTACGAGAGTCTGTGTTACAAATAATGTTTAAAATATCCAACAACAAATCTAGAATTGTTGTATCTTGATGGAAAAATAGGTATTGTCACTGGTGCCGCGGGGGGACTTGGGTTTGAGATTGCAAAGGAACTGACAAAAAATGGAGCAACCGTCATAATTACTTCAAGAAAAAAATCTAAATTGACAAGAGCCTGTAATTTAATAAACAAAAATTGTCACGGATTTGAATTGGATGTTTCTAATAGAAAGAGTGTAATGAAATTCATCGGAAATGTTTCAAAAAAATTTGACAGTGTAGATATCCTCATAAACAATGCAGGTTTTCCATTTGAAAAGAAAATTTGGTTTAAGAAAATACATGGTATTTCCGAAATGGAATTATTGGATATTCTACAAGTTGATTTAATCGGCACTTTTCGAGTAACAAAGGAAATATTGAAGCTAATGATTAAAAAAAGAAAAGGAGTCATAATAAATATTGCTTCAACTCCTGCCATTTCTGGACATACATATGGTTCACCCTACTCCATAGCGAAAGCAGGATCAATTACGCTGACAAAACATGTAGCTTTAGAATATGGTCAGTATAACATTAGATCTTTTTCAGTTGCTCTCGGAGATATCTATACGGAAGCCATGCGCAGACGCCTTTCAAGAAGTGAACTACTCAAAGCAAAAAGAGAGAATACAATGAAGCGATTGGGTCGACCAGAGGAAATTGCCAAGAGTATAGTTTCCATTGCGGGGGATAATTTTTCCTTTTCAACTGGAAATACTATTATTATTGATGGGGGAAAAATAATCATTTAAAAAGTGAAAATATATGTTCCAAAGCGCGGATGATACTAAAAAAAGTAATATACCGGTTGGTAAAAAAAGCTCGCTCAGAACAGGATTTACAACAGGCACCTGCGCAGCAGCTACAACTAAAGCTGCACTTTCAATGTTAATAAACGGAAAAAAACTATCAAACGTGAGTGTTTCACTTCCAAAGGGGAAACAGATGACGGTAAATATATCCTGGAGTAAATATGATAATGACAAATCTGTTACTGCGGCTGTTATCAAGGACGGTGGAGACGATCCAGACGTTACTAATGGTGCAGAAATTTGTGCCAAAGTATCATTGTTGGATACACCAGACAATATCATTATTGACGGTGGTAAAGGAGTTGGTAGAGTAACTAAACCAGGATTGGGGCTCGAAATAGGCAAGCCGGCCATCAATCCTACTCCGCTAAAGATGATAAATCAGGCTATAAATGAAGTTCTGGGAGAACTAAAACACAGATATGGGGTATCAGTAATCATAAGCGTACCCAAAGGAGAAGAAATTGCCAAGAAAACTGATAATCCTAGACTTGGGATCATTGGTGGTATATCAATTTTAGGAACGACTGGAATCGTAATTCCATATTCCACAGCGTCGTTTGCAGCTTCTATTCGCCAGAGTATAGATGTTTCAAGAGCAATGGGTTCTGATTCGGTTTTACTTACGACGGGTGGAAGGAGCGAAGATTTTGCTCGATCCATTTACGGAAATTCAATTGCGGATCATGCTTATATTCAAATTGGAGATTTTATTGGATTTGCCATCAAGCAATGTGCGCTGAAGAAAATAAAAAAGGTATATGTGATAGGGTTTATTGGTAAATTAACGAAAATGGCTATGGGAATAAAACAAACGCATGTAAAAGGATCGCATGTTGATATGAATTTTCTTGCGGAGCTGGCAAGCAGATGTGGAGCTGATAGGGAACTTGTCAACAAAATAATGTTAGCAAACACTGCAAGGCATGCTGGCGAGTTAGTTGATGAATTTGGATTGGCTTTATTTTACGATATGTTATGTCAAGAAGTTCATCATCATTTAAGTAAATATTCAGAATCTCAATTACAGATAAAAATCATACTACTTGATTTTGAGGGTAAAATAATAGGAGACTATCCCAAGGATTAGATACTCGTAAAATTAATCTTCTAAATTCCTTCAAGGTGACCGTCTTTTTGGAGCTTTTCAGCGTGAGCAGAAATGTATCTCCAAACAATGTCTGCCTTTTCAGTCTGAAAATCCCAAGGTGCAATAAGAACCAGATCATGTTCTCTTATCCACATACGTCTTTTTATCTTTCCTCTAATCCTACATGTTCTAACTTTACCGTCTGTACATTTTACAATTATGTTATCTCCGCCAACTAGTTTTATCACACGTCCTAGCAACTCACCCTGTTGAGGCATTACTAATTCCTTTAGATCAGACTCGCTCAGTACTTTTCTCTTTCCTAATTTAAAAACCTCCCTTAAAATTCCTGTTAAGCAAAATAAAAACCTAGTGATTACATTGGATGGATTGATGGGTTGATGGGTTGATAGGTTGATGACTACATTGGATGGGATGGAATGATGTTGAAACTATGGTATTGCGAATTATAGATAACGCATGAGTATTGACTCATTACGCCTTTTGTGTTTCCCTCGTATTTTCCAAGATGTTGAATAATTTAATTAGTGTAGCTTTTCAAGTTGTTAAATTCACCAAATAGTTTCAGTATTGCAGTATAGTCTAATTCTGAGTAACCTCTATTCGAGGCCATGCGATAATATTGTTCAGCCAATGATGAAAAAGAAAGACTGGCATTATTTCTTTTTGCGCATTCGTTGAGCAGTTGAACATCCTTCAGCATATTTTTCAAAAAAAACTTTGGCTCAAAATTATTCCTGATCATCTTTGGACCTTTTATTTCACTGAGACCTGTCTTAAAATAAGTTGAATTTAGTATGTCCAGAAAGACTGTTGGATCAGTTTTTGATTTTTTTATGAATATTATTGATTCCGACAATGAGATCGCTATTAACGCTATGTTAAGATTTAATCCAAGCTTTAGATAGTTGGCAGCGCCGTCACGGTGCCCCGCATAAAATATTTTCTTGCTGAAATTAGTCAGAATCCTTCTGCATTTTTCCATTATTTTCTTATCCCCAGAAACAATTGATATTACATCCCCCTTCCTTGTTGCGTCAGGGCCACCCATTATGGGCGCCTGTATCATCGCGTATCCTTTTCTTTTCATGAGGTTAGCACAATATATGGAATCTTCCGGCAAAACTGTACTGGTATCTATGATACTGAGTTGATTGTTATTGGAATTAATCAACCCATTATTACCAAACAAAATTTCTTTCACTGCATTACCGTCGGTAACGCTGATAATTACATAATTACATTTCTTGCCTAATTCTGATGGATTTCCAATCCTAATACCACCTTTTCTTACCAGCGCATCCGATCTTTGTTTGGTTCTATTATGAACATAAACAGTAAACCCTCTTTCTATCAGTCTCTCGGCTATAGCAGATCCCATTAATCCTGTTCCGATTATTCCAATATTCATAAAATAATATCCTGGTTAGTAGAAATTTATAATTTTTCAATTTCAAAGAAGTTTGCTTACCGTTAGAAGTGTCTATTGTACGATTTTAGTCGATGCAAATTCCTTTTATTGAATAATCTTGTATTTAGTAACGTACAGTGTCTTTGCTTATCAAGTATTTTCTGTACAATAACACCAATTCATGATATTTCACATCTGAATTCATGTTAATTTTGAATGAATTTGATGTGAAACGCAGTGAAATAGTGCATATGAATATTAATTGCCCTATTGAATAATTAACAAGTAGATTATGGATAATACTGTTGTAACTATCAATCCCGCAAATGAACAGGTCATATCAGAATACGAAAACATGACAAATGAGCAAGTCACCAATATAGTCAGTAAATCAAGAAGTGCATTCAGCGAATGGAGACGTGATGCACGAAAAAGATCTATCACACTGCTTCAATTGGCCGAACAGTTGCGCAAAGATAAGGAGCGTCTTGCGAAAATTGCATCTCAAGAGATGGGAAAACCAATAAAGGAATCCCGGTCCGAGATAGAAAAATGCGCATGGGCAGTAGAATTTTACTCTTATAATGGTGATATACTCCTTAACAATGAATCACTAAATAGCGACGCAAATAAGACAATGATAACATTCCAGCCACTCGGAGTAATCGCAAGCATTATGCCGTGGAATTTTCCATATTGGCAAGCTTTGCGATTTGCAGCACCATCTCTAATGGCAGGAAATACTATAGTTTTGAAGCCAGCTAGTGCAACAATGCAATGTGGTATAGAGATAGAAAAGACAATCCTTGGAAGTGGCGCATCGGAAGGAGTATTTAATACTGTTATTGGCAAGTCACAGATTGCAGAAATGTTGATAGATTCAAACATAGATGGAGTTACCTTTACTGGAAGTATTGAAATCGGAGCCAAGGTAGCTCAACGTGCTACTTCACGGTTAAAAAAATGTGTTCTGGAACTTGGAGGTAGCGACCCATTTATTGTCCTAGATGATGCTGATATTCAAAAAGCTGCCGAAGGAGCCATCAAAGGCAGATTTCTAAATTGTGGCCAAAGTTGTGTTGCATCAAAAAGATTCATTGTTTCAAGAAAAATCGCAAATGAATTTATTGAGTCATTTGTTGAGAAAACTGAAAAACTAAGAGTGGGTGATCCAATGTCTGACAATACTGACATAGGGCCTCTTTCAAGTATTAAGAGTCTTGATAATATTGATTCAATGGTAAAGGATGCAATAGGTAACGGTGCTGAACTATTGACAGGAGGAGAAAGGATTGGAAGTATTGGGGCATTCTACAAGCCCACAGTTATTAAAAATGTAAGTTCAAAAATGAGAGTGTCAAAGGAAGAAACTTTTGGACCTGTTGCACCAATAATGATAGTAGAAGATGAAGCTGAAGCCATAAGTGCAGCGAACAATTCTGAATTTGGACTTGGCGGAAGTATCTGGACACGTGACTTAGATAGGGCTCAGAAATTATCAATGGAAATGGAATGCGGAATTGTTACTGTTAACAATATGGTTGCTTCTGATCCCAGAGTTCCCTTTGGAGGTATCAAGCATAGCGGGTTTGGGAGAGAGCTTTCAAGATACGGCATGCTTGAATTTGTTAATGTAAAGTCAGTTAGGTTTTATGATAAACTTGTATATGAGCATCGTGGTGATTAACTTGATCCAAACTAGCAAACAGAGACTTACACGCATTAATTCTTCGAATACAATTATTTCAAAATAGCAGAGAACCTTTGAATTTAAAGTTCGGTTGTGATTGCAGGTCGCTATGTAAACACTCAGTTGCAAATTAAAACCAAATTAAATGGGTAATCGAATAAATATGCATTAGTGGATATTTTGTAGTTTTGATTCTAAACATCCCTTGAGTTTGACTTTTTTCTCGATTGGTCTACCCATTTTTCTCTTCTATAATGAAACGCATACGAGTTAGGACGAATCGTGCATTCAATATCTTGTAATAGTATGGAATCTAGTCAGAAACGTGAACTTTGACCTGCCAGTGACATGAGGGAGTTTTGTTATTCAAATTATTTTCAAAATAGGTGCTTTGGTTAATATTTCTAGAAATTCTTAACTTAATTTATTTTCAACTCGCATTTTTTTGACAAAATATTTTAAGGCAGCGCGTGAATATTTGATAAAAAATGACTGAAAATCCAGAACTAGGCTTAGCTGGAATGTACAGAATCATAAAAAAATCCGGAGGAGAAAGAGTTAGCGAAGAAGCTGCAGACCAATTAAGAAGAATAATTGAAGAAGTCGCCACGAAAATTTCTAATCAAGCAGTAGATTTAAGTCTCCATGCAGGAAGAAAAACTATCAAAGCTGAAGATATACAACTAGCGGCAAAAAATTTGCTAAACTTAATACATTAGTTATTGAGAAATATTTACGTCGCTAGTTTGTCATGTCAAGGGATATTCTAATCGTAGCTCTAACCGGGATGCCAGGCGCTGGTAAGACTACAGTTGCAAACTATCTGCATCATATGGGCATCCCACTTTTGATTATGGGCGATGTAATAAGAGAAGCTGCAGAGAGCCAAAGATTGGCGCCCACACGCGACAACCTTGCAAATTTAATGATAAAACTTCGAAAGAAGAATGGTCCAGGTGCAGTTGCACACTTGATTGCCAATAAAATCAATTTAATGAGAAAAGAGGACAACAAGTTGAACCTAGTAATAGTTGACGGAATTAGAAGCATGGCAGAAGTAGAGGTTCTTAAAGACATAGGAAATGTCAAATTGTTGGCTATCCATGGATCAACTTTCACGAGGTACACTCATGTTAAGGAAAGACAACGCTCTGACGTTCCTTCTAACATAGATGAATTTGACAAACGGGATAAGACTGAGATGGAAGTGGGAATAAGCAATGCCATAGCATTGGCTGACGAGACTATATCTAACAACGACATTACAATATCACAATTGTGCGAACAAAGTTTCACTACGGTCCAAAATTGGATGGAAGAAAGTGGAATTCAAAGAAAGTAGTAGATGATGATTGGTAGAAAAGAATATTGGTGATATTCAAAATGAGAATGTTAAGCTCAAAGTAGAAACAGTTCTAAATCCTTCCGAAGATCCAGAAAAGGTAAAAAAATGTCTATTAAATATTGCCAATGGATGCAAACCCATTCTTTCTGATGGTCACGTCGAAGCCACTTGCACCGGGATTCTATCACTACACCATATTAGAGTTGGTGTTAGATCAAAATCATCCTTGGGTGTTTTGAGAAAATTGTTAGAATGGAATAGGAAAGGAAATCTCACCTGGTTTCTACTCAACAAACAAGCAGCATATGAAGATGTGATATCATTGGTTGAGAATTATGAAGAATCTCCGCTAGGGCCAATCAGGGTTACAATAATCAGCGATAGTTTGGATAGAATAATAGAATGGCTCTTGTCGAGTAGAGACAGAGATAGAGACAGAGATAGAGACAGAGAACAGACCAGTTTTCTTACATTTTAAAGACCTAATCATATCAATAACTTGATTAATACCAAGGAAAGGAACCATAGCATGTAATTGACAGAAAATCAGAAGATTTGTGATAATACAACTTATGATTTACCCTCATTTTCTAAAACATAATTTCCAAAATATTGTGATTCAATATCAACTATTTCTTTTCTGTCCTCAGCGGCAGAGTAGTCTTCCAATGCGTCATGGTTTAATTCAAGAAATGTATGACCCCACTTGAATTTATTTAGTAGTAATCGCGCATATTGCTTTTCTCCAAGTATGTAATAACAAGCTGACAGGGATTCAACGCTTGATAGTCTGCCTAGCCTAGCATAGTTGATTGGATTTCCCGCCAGCAGTCCGGGTATTCTTCTTGGAATTCCCTTTCTCAAATATTTGTAATTTGTCAATACTCCTTGTGCCCTGTTCCAAGAACAATCGATTACGCATATGGATTCGACCAAAGACTTATCAATTCTACAAACTACTTCATTTGCAAAAGGATTTAAGACAAGCATACTATGTTGTATGGATTTAGTGGGTAAAACGGCACCAAATTTTATCAATTTCAAAGCGCTGCATTTTTTCGGATCATCTTGATTTAGCAAAAGCGCAAAGCATCGTATCAACGGTTGTTTCTATATGATATGGTAATATCAATAAAACAGTTTCGAGTATATTGAATTAATATTACGAATACAATCGTAAACATTAAAAATCATGAATTTTTGAAGTAATATCGTTGCCACAATTAAATAAAATCACAGTTTTAGGTTCAGGAATTATGGGTCATGGAATTGCACAGATTTCCGCAATGAATGGTTATCAAGTCGTGCTCCGTGATATAGAACAGAGGTTCTTAGACAGTGCAATGGATAAAATAAAATGGTCGCTGGATAAGCTCGTTGAAAAAAACAAGATAAAAAAGGAAGAATCTGATAAGGTTTATGGAAGAATAAAACCGATTGTGGACCTTAAGAATGCATTAATTGATACGGATTTGCTTATCGAAGCTGTTCCAGAAGATCTAAATCTTAAGAAGAAGGTATATTCAGAAGTGGATCAATTTGCTGAAGAAAAAACTGTGTATGCATCGAATACAAGTACATTACCAATCAGTGAAATATCTCAATTAACAAGTAGACCTGACAGATTCATCGGATTACATTTCTTTAATCCTCCACAACTTATGAAATTAGTTGAGGTAATTCCAGGAGCAAGAACTGAGAAATCGATTGTAGACCTAGGAATCAATCTGGTAAAATCATTGGGGAAAGATCCTATTTTATGTAATAAAGACGTTCCAGGATTTATTGTAAATAGAATATTCATACCGCTTGTCCATGAAGCAGCATACTGCCTAGAAAGTGATGGTAAAACTATGACACAAATTGATTCAGCCGTTAAATTTAAATTGTTTCTACCAATGGGAATATTTGAATTAGCAGACTATACTGGAATTGATGTTATTCACAAAGCGACTATTGAAATGTACTCTCGAGATAAGAAAGTAATACATCCCCACCCTATGATTGCACAATTATTTTCATCAGGAAAACTTGGCAAAAAATCAGGAGATGGCTTCTATTCCTATGGGGACAAAAATTATGAAAGGGTTCCGTTATCTGAAGAGGAAGCAAAACAATACGACCCAATTAGGATGTTATCAGTCGCATTGAACAATGCGTCATGGCTTATCACAAATAAAGTGTGCAATAAAGAGGATCTTGAATTGGCGCTAAGATTGGGAATGGGGCTTAAAAAGGAGCTTTTTGAGATAGGAAAAGAGTATGGGTTTGAGAATATAATAAATACTCTGAATCAATTGAAAAAAGGAAACGAATCATTTTATACTCCAGACCCTTACCTCATTACTCTTTCAAAATAAATCGGTCCTTCCACAATTGTAATTGATCCTAGGATTGTTGATTTGATTCAAAGTAGTCTAAAATTACTTTAACGGCAGAGCGCGCATTGTCTGAAGTCCGTATGAAGACTCGCTTTCTGTCATCCAGGTACCTTCCTCCATAGTTTTCAGCAGTACCTCCACTGCTGGGTATTGTTACCAATATTTTTTTTAGCATGTATCCGACGCAAAGTTCAATCAAGGTACCAGCGCCGCCGCCTACAGCGATAATGCCGTCTGCTGACGATGCTACCATAAAATCTCTGGCGTAGCCTATTCCTGTTGCAATAACTACATCACAGAATTTGTTTGCAAACTGCGCCTCTTCCTGAGGAATAATCCCTACGGTCAATCCTCCCTGTTCCTTTGCTCCCTTACAGGCATTTTCCATGACGCCGCCAAGACCGCCGCAGATTAATACTGCATTTGCCTTTGCAATCTCGGTTCCTACCTCATATGCTATTTTGTTTGTTGTCTCATTTGATTTATCCTGATTATATCCTATAACTGAAATCTGAAGCCTTTTCATCATTTTCTCGATAAACTAATTCATATATTTATTATGATATTAGTTTGACGACTTTACTGATGCAATTTCAAGCCCTAATGATGAAAATTTCAACTCTGCCATTTAGTCAGCACTTTAAGAATG
>JASKBU010000025.1:0-13050 GCA_033272285.1 Nitrososphaeraceae archaeon | reverse complement strand
ATAATTAGAAGATACCAAAACTATCAAGTTTCTATAATGTCAAGAATTGCATTTTCATAAATATATCTCAGTTTTTTATAAATATCAAGACACTTAGGCCTATCAAATAAAAGCTTCTCGTAAACGATACATTTTGTGGGATCAATAATTTCTCTTCCACATAATGCGCATCTGGCCACAATTCTATATGATTTAAAATGTATAAAAGAATTATATTCTAGAAATTTTGGCGTCTCATACTCATTCAGCATCTATTTAATATATTTAAGATGCCTAAACTATCTACGTTATAATTGTCTCAAAGGCCGTTAGAAAGAAGGATTGCAATCATGATTTCTGCAATCGTCTTAGCTGGCATAATATTCTCCTTCTTGACTTACCAGTACTATTTAAAAAATTCTGCGGAGGTCCAGAAAATTGCTGTGGAACATATTCAGAATAGTACCCTCATTAAGGTCTCAGATCTCAGTCACCTTCTCAGAAATAAGCTTGATTTAGTTACTGTGAATCTACAATTGCTTGCTTCGTCTAATGAATTGAGTGAGCAAAATTTAGAATTAGGAAAAATATTGGTGAATTCTGCTCAAAAAACGACTGCAAATGTAGTTGACTTTTATAATTGGGTGGATAGCAATGGAACTAGTATTTGGTCAAGCGCTAACACAGATAATATCACCAATATGAAGTTCAAGGAATTTTCGGCTGCGTCTAACATTTATTTTTCAAAAGTTAAAGATACACAAGTTCCTACATACAGTAACACACTTAAATTTACAAACGGTCAGTCTGGCATATTGATAATCTATCCTATATTTGATACTCAGAACCGAACCACAAATATTAACAGAACTAATGAACAATTTAAAGGAGCGATTTTGGCGGGAATAACCTCCAATACTTTAAACCAATATTTAGGAAGCCAGATATCTCCGCTGACTTCGGCAAATTTATCCTTAGTTGATTCAAGTGGCGTGATGACAGTGACAGGAATAGCGCAATTAACTGACGCAAACGTATTTGATAAAAAATTCTCTTCATTGACAGAACAATTTGGTACCAGGAAAAATGTAAAAAGTATAATAGATGTCTTTAGATCAACTGTGTCAAATCCTAAGACTGGCACAACTGATGTAATATCAGGTGGGAAATACCTTACACTATCTTATGCGCCAGTTGTATCGAACGGTATCCACTATTTTTCGATAATATTGATTTTGCCGCACAGTTTGGTATCCTCTCTAGATGATCTTGTTGTACAGCAGAGAAATTTTGCCATAGCAGCTATGTTAATAATTGTCTTGAGTTCAGTGGGTATTTTTTTTGTTATAACTTATTGGAACAAGGGATTAAGAAAGGTAGTATATATCCAGACAAAAGAATTACAGGAAACAACCAAAAAATTGACTTATCACGACAAACTGCAAAAAGAGTTCATAGACATTGCCGCTCACGAATTTAGAACGCCAATCCAATCGGTCCTAGGTTATTCAGAAATGATTCATGCAAATCTAAAAAATTTTGATCAATATTTTGAGAAAATCATAAAGAATGCAAGGAGATTAGAAAAGTTAACGGAGGACATACTAGACGTATCTAGGATAGAAGGCAACAATCTTCAGCTGTCAAAATCGAATTTTGATTTGAACCATACAATACAACAGCTAATTGAAGACCATCAAAAAGAAGCGGCGGATAAGAATGTGAAGGTAATTCTCGATTTTAAAAAGAACGTTCCTACTACAATATATGCCGATGAAGCCAGGCTACAACAGGTTTTTAACAATCTATTATCTAATGCAATTAATTTTACCAACAATGGTACTGTTATCATAACTGCATATAAAGCTCAAGTTGACACCAATGTCGAAATGGGACATCAGGATGAAGAGTCAATTGTAATAGAGATAAAAGACACTGGGTCCGGTATTAACCCTGAAATGCTTCCGAGATTATTTGAAAAATTTGCCACAAAGTCCGCATCTGGTACTGGGTTGGGCCTGTATATTTCAAAAAGTATTGTGGATAGCCACGGTGGCAAAATATGGGCTTACAACAATAAAGACGGAACCGGTGCGACGTTTACGTTTGCACTTCCTATTCATCAGATAAAAAACAAAAAATAGTTCCAACACATGAATAATTCGAGCAGTCATTTTAAAACATACAAAAAAATTATCAACTAACTGGGGAATTTTTTTAAGTCGGAATCTTACAATAATACTGTTGAAGCGTAATCGGGTAATGTTGGTCGATGATGAAATCGACATCATAGGGCTGTTCAGTGAGGTTTTAACACTGAATGGCATTAATGTTCAGCCATTTACGGATCCTGAGGAAGCACTCAAGGATTTTGAGATTAATCATGACTCATATATCCTGGTGATATCCGATGTAAGAATGAAACCTATCTCTGGTGTTGAATTTATCAAAAAACTAAGGGATATTGACTCTAAGATAAAGGTGATTGTGATGACAGCATTCGAAATAGATGGGAATCAACTTAAGGAAATTGACACTGATGAATTCTTCAATAAACCTATCAGGATTAATGACCTAGTTCAAATTGTAAAAAAATACGTCGGCTAGAATTTGCTTGTTGAATGTTAATAGTGATAAATCGAGTTTGTTAGAGTTTCAACCCATATTCAGATTCTAAAAGATTTTTTCTGAGAAAGGAATCTATATTTTTCATTACTCTTGGGTTTCCTTCTATATGTTTTATAAGTCTAGGATTGCTGTAATGCAAATCACGATATTTTATGCTACCATCATCTGAATAATAATCAAATTCTACGGTTAAAATCCCCGAAATATGCTCATTGTCTTCTTTTACATTAAATGCTATTAGATGACTAAGTCTCAGGGGTTCTCCTCGATCACCAAACACACGTTCGCCTTTACAGTAGGCAGAGCTATGGTCTTCAGCCAGTTTAGAGTGATTATGATACACTCCACCCATTAGTCTTTAAATGCCAGCATTGTCTTTAAAGATTACTCAAAATATCATGGCATCGTTGAAAATCGACTTTACATGCTTCAAAATATAACGCAACGAGGTATTACATCTATGAATATTTTGTTGGTCATTCTGCCTTGATGGTCCAATCATTATTAGAAAATGAAATGAAACCAGATGTTTATGAGTTGGGTGTTGCTGAGGGAATCAAAGAAATGTTAGCTCTCAGAGGATTTACCTAAGAGAAAATACTTAATTCAACGGTAAGCAATTTGGCCGAGACTCTGCAGATAGACTATTATGTGGCGCTTATCATTTATAGTTCGGCAAAAAAAATTTAGCCATGTTAGTGTAGGCTTTCCTATCAACTATGAATTGAAGCTCCGTGTTACAGTATTTATGTTACAATATGTTATAACTTTACCTTGTTAGATATTTATTGGTTGTAACTTTACTGTATTAAGATATAATACTATTTTCTCGTTCTCAAATAACATTTGCTCTAATTTAGCTTTTAGTACAATTAATAAGCTTAAATCATAGATAATTATGGAACTGTTCTTTCATATAGCACCATGGCTCGATAAATTTATTGAA
Organism: Nitrososphaeraceae archaeon; assembly: GCA_033272285.1. Lineage (GTDB taxonomy): Archaea > Thermoproteota > Nitrososphaeria > Nitrososphaerales > Nitrososphaeraceae > TA-21. The sequence goes on along the minus strand of JASKBU010000025.1, from coordinate 9,497 downwards.
CTTCAGGTCATCAATTTCGGGAAAATTTTTTAACCGTTGTCTGACAAAAAGACTGCTATATAAATTCTTTTGATCAATCGTAAGTTCTAATGATTAATATTTGGCTTTAGGACATTTTATTAGTATGAATGGCATGAAACACATGAAATTACGACATAACACTGATAAGTCATGTTGAGGTAATGATCTGTAAGAGGAAATCTTTTGATTTATCATTTCAGTTTTGACGTTGATTGGAGGAAAAAATGTGCGGAATAGCAGGCATACTGAACAAAAATAACCATGGCGTAACTGAGGACCTTATACTGATGTTATCTTGTATGCATAATAGGGGTCCTGATGGGGTCGCTATCCAAGTTGGCGAGAATAGACGCAGCTCTATGGAGTCCTCTGAATTATCTAGTCCTTATACAGATGGAAGATTTGGCCTGGGTCATGTGAGATTGGCTATTGTAGGCGGTCAATTAGGAAAACAGCCATTCACAAGCTGTGACGGACGACTTACACTTGAACACAATGGGGAAATCTATAACCACAAAGAAATAAGAAATAGATTGACAACTACACATAATTTCGTCAGCAGTTCGGACAGCGAAGTCATACTTCATTTGTTAGAAGAAAAGCTTGCACAATCGGCAAGTTTGTTGGAAGCAATAACAAAAATGGCAAAGACCTTAGATGGCGTTTATGGGATTGCAGTAAAGGATCATAAGACTGGGGAAATTGCACTTGTCAGAGACTTGTTAGGTGTAAGGCAGCTTTACTATAGTGATGATCCTGAACAGGTAACATTTGCTTCTGAACAAAAAGCAATTTGGCTACTGGGAGGCAACAAATCAGTGCGGAGGGTGATGCCGGGCCATGCCGTTATTATCAGCAATAAAGGTTCGTTAATTGAACATAGAATTGCCGAACCTCCTAGCAGTTTGAAATCTGATAAGGTGGATTTTAGATACAACACACTTGAGCAGGCCTTAAAGGCGTACAAGAAATCATTGATTTCAGCAATGAGAAAGCGTACAGAGGGGCTTGACAGAATAGGAATAATTTTTTCAGGGGGTATCGACAGTGTGCTAGTAGCCTGGCTAGCCAAGGATCTAGCAAAGGAGGTAATTTGTTATAATGCCGGGACTCTTGATTCATCAGATATTCTTTTTGCCCGCAAAGTAGCCGATGATCTCCAATTGAAACTTGTAGTAAACGTTATCACCAAGCGCAGTACTGAGGAAATGTTACCAAAAATTATTCATGCTATAGAAGAAAGAGATGCGGTTCAAGTTGAAGTTGCTCTACCTATTTATTCGGCTATGGCTATGGCCAAAAAGGATCATATTAAAGTAGTATTTTCTGGTCAAGGAGTAGATGAAATATTTGGAGGCTATCCATGGTATCCAAAAATAGTAGCAAGTGAAGGCTATTCTTCTCTACGGAATCATATGATCGAAGATTTATTCTTACTATATAAGGAAACGTTGGAAAGAGAAGATAAAACAACTATGGCACATGGTATTGAAATGAGGGAGCCGTATTTGGACATAAATGTCATCGACACTGCATTTGACATGAATCCAAGACTAAATATCACAGGACCTGATGATACTCTTGGAAAACAGGTCCATAGAAAATTAGCAGCCGAATTGGGCATTCCCAAGGAAATAGCATATAGGAACAAGTCGGCAGCCCAACACGGATCAGGAATGCATTTCATTATTGACGAGATAGCCCGGGAAAAGGGTTTTACTGAAAGTACTATTTCTTCTGGCTATGTGCGGCAGCTCGAAAAGAGAGAACTGTTGGGAAGCTCTCAAAGGTACGGATTTAAATACGGTAATAAAGAGCTATGGCAAACAGCTCCCCACATTCAGTTGTATCTAGACAAGATTTTTGAAGGCGTCTTTGGAAAATCAAGCACATCTATCGACACTTCTGACGAAGAGTATTTGTTAACCAATCGAATCATAAGAAAATCAAGTTCTTTGACAGGTCCAGGAAAGTAAACCAAAAAACATATCCTTACTTTCTATTTGCGATATCAATAATGGAGTTTTCCAATTGCGCAAGTCTTAAAGGCTTAATCAAAACCTCCACACGTTTGTTATCAAGAAGGGGCATTTTAGTAATTTCTTTAGTAACAGTCTCGTATGCGGTAACTATCAAAATAGCGGCTGATGGATATTTATTTAGTATCTGTAAAGCGGCGTCTAATCCATTCCTATCATTAGGTAATTTGTAGTCTATTATTGCTACATCAGGCCTGATTCTATCATAGTCCGATAGAATTTCATTTGCAGTCGTTGATGTAGCGACCACGTTATGCCCTCTGCTCAATAGATAATCCTTGTACAGCAATAGGATATCTTGCTCGTCTTCAATAATCATAATGCTCAAGTGTTTCTTTTCTTTCTTTCCCATTCGTGAATTGCCTTATTTTGTCTATAATATTACTTTAATGTCGCCATAATAGAAAAACAGTACAATGCGTTAATTAATAATAAATTTTTGAACATTCCCGAAATGTTAGAAAATAGCATTCACCTTAAGGCTAATTATTAATGAATGCAAATAGAGCCAGCGAAATAGCATTTTCGGTGTTCCTAACGCGTAACATTAATCAATAATTATTTGTATTACTTGTCATTAGGTCCATTCGGAATTTGTGGAAAGATTTTCTTGATGTCCAAGAATCTCTTCCTTAATGTAACTACACTTACGTTTCCAGCTAACGATATTCTAGATTGACTTGTCTTCTCACCTTTCTCTAAGCATGCTCCGTAAAGCACTGCAACAGCAATTGCACATGGATCCTTCCCAAAGGATATAGGATCATCTTTTATCTGTGACATCATTTGTATCGCGTGTCTGAGCGTTTTTTCGCTAATGTTTGCATTGTTGGCAATTCTAGCCAAATGTGAGGTTGAATCGATTGACGGGAGTCGAACCTTAAGTTTTCTTACTAATAATCGGTAACACTTGCCTGCGAAAATCTTGTCTGCATCAGATATTTCAGCTATTTCTTCTATGGTTCTTGGGACATTCATCTCTCTGCATGATGCATATACACATGCTACCACAAAACCCTTTATTGATCTTCCTTTTATTAGGTTCTGATCCAAGATCTTCCTGTAATAGTATGCCGATTTTTCGACTATAGTGTCACTCAATGAAAGCTTATCTTTTATCCTTATAAGAATAGCAAAAGCGTTCTTTAGGTTTCTATGGTAACTCCTATTGTTGTTCGAGATCTTGTTCCAACGTCTCATGCGCTGTATGGCTGAACGCTGTTCAACCCTTATTGCTACTCCATCTGCGTCTACGTTAGAGTATGAAATCATGGTAGAAAGATTTTTGTCATGATGAGCCAAAGATGACGGAGTTCCTAGATTCATGCTACTTATGTTCGTATTCACATCTAGCAATGGATCAACGCTTTCCCTTTCTACTGAAAGAACTACTCCACAACCGCTGCAAATTTTTTCTCCAGTCCCGTGGTCGAACACTACGGTTTCCCCTATGCAGTTTTTGCATTCTTCTTTTTGTTCTTCCTGTACTATACTTGTCGCTTTTGGTCCATTTGCAAAATTCATAAAACGAATTCAGTTCCATATACTATTAAAAAGTAGGTATACAAAGTGATTGTACTAATAGCATGTATTGCGGAGTAACACAGATGGTTGCAGGACAACACATTTATTTTTGAGACACATATGTATAATGTGCCTACATCAACTACAAGGTCCTTCCGTGTCGATACAGAGTTAGCAAAAGTATTAGACGAAGAGTCTGAAAGGATGGGAGTTTCGGTAAACGCCCTGGTAAACATGATTCTTAAGCGGTATTCAGAGTTTACTCGATTTCTTTCTAAAATTGATTTGGTAGTAATAAATAGAGAATTGCTGAAATCACTGTTTGATTCCTATCCAGATGAAGATATTTATGGTCTGGGAGTAGCAATAGGAGAAATCATACCACGTGATACAATACTTTTCTGGAAAAAGACATTGACTTTTGAAACCATCATAGAGTATATAGAGAAAATAATTTGTCGTTATGGGTTTTTAGGCACTTACGATGAAACGACTCAAAATGATAAAAAAATTATTGTCATAAGACATCGACTCGGACAGAAGGGATCTCAATTTTTGCATGGTTTTTTGAAATCAACCCTAAAAAGTACACTTAATTTGGATAGCTCCTTTGAACTTACAGAATCCTCAGTCAAATTGCAGATAAACGATTAATCAAGCTTATGATAATGACATATTATCAAATTGAAATTCTTGGGTGTGATACCAGAAATTTTAGTGTTTAATCCTCACCGGAAATTGATCGAATAATATTATAATCCCCTAGTGAATTTTTAGTTGTGAAAATTAAAAATCACGAGATCAATCCGGCCTTACTGGTCATCGATATGCAAAACGGATTTGTAAGTAAGGGAGGTTCGTATGATTTAATGGGGCTAAATGTTTCCAAATACAGTGACGTAGTCCCCTCCCTTAAACGGCTTGTTGCTTTTTGTAGGCAAGTCAAGATACCTATCTTTTATTCACAGGCGGTTAGAGAGGAGTCTGGAATTGACCTATTGACAAGATCGCATAGAATATTACCAAAATCAAGGGAGGAAAGGATAAAAAGAAGACCAATTTGCATCAGAGGTAGTTGGGATGCTGAAATCGTTGAAGATTTAAAGCCTAATTTCGATGATCATGTGGTTATAAAGAGGAGGGATTCGGTATTTCAGGACACGGAAGTCGAAGTCTGGTTGAGAAGTTTAGGAATTGATTCAATAATTTTTGCCGGGATAGATACGTCTATTTGTGTGGAATCCTCGCTAAGAGATGCATTCAACCATGGGTACGATATAATACTAATTTCTGATGCAACTTCTTCTAATAACCTAAACCATTATAATTCGACACTTGATAATATTCGCAATTATTATGGATTAGTTATGAACCTAGAAGAGTTTATTGGTACTACTGGCAAGGACATCAAGTAAATGAATACTACTTTTAATGAACAATTCATAGATTATTGTTCTACCACGTACATGATGATTAGTTGTCAACTGCGTTAGATTGATGCTACAACTTCCTCAACCCTCCGAGTTGACTGTGTTTATAGGCTTTGAGCAATTACTCCAGCAACTCTTAAAACCTTAATGGGTTGAAGCTCCACTAGATTACAATAATTTTGTCAAGTCCCTTGTTGCAATTAACCTTTAGGTTTGCCGCCCCATCTTCAACAAACATCTTCCATCTGGCCTTAATTGTTACTCCATAAATTTGATGATGGACTGCCTCAAGACAATCCGTATGTCTGGATAGCAGCTCCATTTATCACTTTAGAATCAGAAGAAGAAAGAAATAATACAACATTCGCTAAATCTTCTGAAGATAGCCACTTACTAAAGTCAGCATTTGGCATCGCCCTTCTGTTAGCTTCGGTGTCAATTGTTGTTGGCAAAATGCAGTTTATGTTAATTTTGTCTTCTCTAAACTCCAGGGAGATTGATTCTACAAATCTTATTAGTGCTGCCTTTGATGCGGCATATGCAGAATCATATCCATCTGATTTCAATCCGGTCTTGGAAGATACAAGAATAATGTTTCCACCGTTTCCAGATTTCATGACTGGAATCACATGTTTGCTTATTAAAAATGCAGACTTTAAGTTTAGATTCATCATTGCCTCCCACTCGTCTTCTCCTAATTGAGTAACATTCTTGCCGCCCAAGTACCCACCTACTGTGTTAACCAATATGTCTATTTTTGCAAATTTTCCGATTAATACTGGTACCGCTTTAAGTATCTCTTTTTCACTCGAAATGTCTAATTTGATTATTTCTACTTGAGGGTTGGCATGCTTTAATTTGGCCGCTTCGGTTTCGTTACGAAAAGAAGAAATAGTTTTGGCACCAGAATCTAGAAATTTTTTTACTAATGTTCTTCCAAAAGCTCCTGTTCCTCCAGTGATGAATACAACTTTATTTGAAAAATTGTACGTTACACTCATAGATTTTTAAATAATTTGTCAAATATTAGTATATCGCATCATGGAACTCGGATAAATTATACTTTCTCAAGTAGTTGTATAAAAAGCAAGCAGACCAGACCTTGTATTTAATGGAAGACAATATATACCCGATATATACTCGAGGCTGCATCAATATTAGAGGCAAGGAGGTGGCATCCCTTTGTGGATGGGAACAAAAGACACTTCTGTTAGCAACAAAATCTTATCTAAAATTAAACTGATATCTCTCATTATTTCCACTCAGAATTTTAAGATACGTCATAGGGATTGCTGGGACAATGAGCGAGGAACAGATGTTACTGATAGCGTGATCATTCAAATTTCCAACTGGTTAAAAAACATATGCTGCTAAAGAAGATAACCGTACATAGATGGTCAATGTCATGAATAAATTCTACTCGGATTTCAATATATCGATGAAGTAAGATCACACAATCCAAAGACGGCCAGACAAATGTTGGGATATTGGTTAGCGGTTGATCTCAATCCTGAATACGGAAACGAAGTACAGAAAATAATGAACTTTATTAGTGAAATGAATACTGAAAAAATAGTATATAGAGTCAATAACTCAGCAAAGGTTCTTTTATAGATTTTCGAAAATAGTTTCTTTAGACTCTAACAATTCATACTGTACCATTTTCACGTATATGCACCCAACATAGTAAATGGACTGGGTGGGATTTGAAGGCTCGGTTCGCATTCCTTTTTTATGAGACTTCATCTTACCACATAATACATATCAGCACAAATAACGCTTTCGGTTATTACATTAGCATCTGCAAAATTAGTAAACATGTAGTCTAGAGGCCCCTCGGTATTATCATAAACTTAGATAGGTTGATGAATGAAAAATGACCAAATTCCATTGTTTGATTTGTAACGAAATCGTTGCAATGTATTCCCTTGTTTCAGAACATATTTTGAAACATGTTAAGGAGAGGGAATTAGAAAAATGAGTCTAGAAATTCCAGTTCAATATACACATTCTATCAAAGTCGAAGATACTGCAAAAGGGATTAGAATTGATGTTCATGTTTATGCAAAACAGTTGGTTATATCAATCGATCTGTACGCATGTACGGATGCATTCCAGACTTGTATTATGTATAGTGATGTCAATGGAACGGTGGTGTGAATGGGTCGACCACTTCAACGGTACCCATCATACCAGTATCCTCATGTGGAAGAATGTGGCAATGATAGACGAATCTTCCAACGAAATCCTCAAATTGCATACGGACTACCACTTCACCATTCGCCGGAAGGATCACTGTGTCCTGCAAGCCATGTGCCTCATAAGGTTGATCATTGACCGACATTACCTGGAAGTCATTGATGTGAATGTGAAATGTATGATCATCGCCATCGATATTTTTAATGTGCCATTCCTCTAGGTTTCCTAGGTTCACTGTTTGGTCGACCCGGTTATGATCAAAAACCTTGCCATCGATCATGTTAGTTCCCTGTTCGCCAAAGCGGTTCATTGTTGTGTTGGACTCGGACGGAGAAAAGACTAACTCACGTACTTCGTGGACCCCTAGATCTCCTAGGTCATGCTTTGGTACTAGACTCAATGCATTGACTTCTGCTGTCTCAGCTCCAGCGTTGCCTTGCACGTTTATTGTTGCTAGGGTTACCTCAGGATATGGGTGCGTAGTACCCCCCCTGTACGGGAGCATTTTAAGAGGATAAGTTCCATTTTCTCCGCCAGTAACCAGCACGGAGAATCGCTTACCAGCGGCAATCACAAGGTAATTTGTATCCCAGACATCCCAGACAGGGTTACCATCTTGTTCGATGACACGGAAGGTATGACCTGGTAATGTTATATTGTAAAACGTTCCCGGATCAATATTCGCAAATCGCCATAGTTGAGTCTCGCCTGGTGAAATACTTACAACAGGATTGATCTCTCCATTTATAGTCTGATATGTTGGGGAAGTATAGTTAAGGTGCCAATAATGCCATGGAAAACCCCTCATGGTAAACGTCTGCTGAGTGATATTTTGTAACACATCAGGTAGCAAGTCCTCTAAGCCTTCTATCACGAGCAAACCAGACAACCCCCCACCCACTTGATCAGTAGCGAGACCATGCAGGTGTGAATGATACCAAAAAGTTCCTTTTGCATGATCGATCGGAATATCGAGCACGTACTTTGCAGTTTCTCCTGGTCCAATTACACGAAAGATATTGTCTGAGCTGCCTAATGGTGACACATGTAACCCGTGAAAGTGTATGTTAGTAGGTTGATCGAGCTTGTTGACATAGTATACGACCATCCGTTCGCCAGGCTTCACGTGTAGCGTTGGTCCATTGAGCGAGCCGTTATAGGTTATCGCTTTGACTGATTCGTTTCCAACCATACCTTCATGCTCATCAATGATAATTGTCGTTTCCAAGATTCCTTCATGGCTGTACGCCTCGGTAGTCTCAGAGAAATTCATCTCTTTAAGAGGTGATGACTGTCCCTGACCGTCATTACCGGTCAGGTTCGCATCGAAAATATTGCTTGCACTGCTGCCGAGAGCATCTTGGCCTGTAATAATGACTGTCACAGCTAACATAGACAGAGAAATGAATACAAATTCACGTGACCCTAAAACCATAATCGATAAAATTATAAGATAGTACTTAAGCCTGTTTGTCTAAGCGCAACTGTTTCTCTTGTATCAAATTCTAAGGACTTTCAAAAAACAGGTAAAAAGGGAAGTCGCTGTGGGGTTTGAATCGTACTATTGTAGGATTGAAGTTACAATACTTTGTAACTACTGTACTGGAACTTTGAAAGGTTCGTTTATCAGCTTGAAATTTTCTTCCACATCTTCATAGTTTAATTCATCTGCGTAACCGGTCCTAACACTAGTAAGAAGTTTATCAAGTTGTTCATCAATGGCCAGATATCATTTTGAAATAATGGCATGTAAATTAGAAAGCATATTACGAGGTTCTGTGCTGAAGTAGCGAGGAGCGGTAGGTAATATCGATGATGGTTTAAGAATTCATGTGCGATGTCCTGAGAAAATAGTAAAATATAGAGTGCAATAATCAAAACCATGTGGTTTTCGACTCTACTTTGGGGTTGTATACCAGAATTATCTCCAAGTTGTATAGATATGACAAATTCTTCGAGTACATTTTTGGGAATTGTTGTCGGGGCATTAATTGGTGCAATTGGTAGTTGGTGGGTTTTCAATAGGCAAAAAAAGACCTCAGATAAGCAGGATTATACACTGAATCGCATCGAACAATTAGAAAGCTACAACGAGAAAATGTTGGAAAAAATCTTGGACCTGAATAAAAAAATTGATTCTTTGCTTGAGGATAAATAATTTAGACTTCTTCAAATTTTTCGCAGGGACATAATGCGCAAGAACTATCCATAAGGTCCCCTGCCGACTTTGGATGAAGTGGAGAATAATGGTCATTACTACTGTGTTGGCACATTGGATTTGAAC
>JASKBU010000024.1:0-1820 GCA_033272285.1 Nitrososphaeraceae archaeon | reverse complement strand
CTTAAAAATTCTGAAAAAAAATTCCGAAATAAATACTAGTAGTCCGTTGCTGAGGGAGTTGATTGACGAAATTATGAAAAGAGATCCAATTCTTTGACTCCCTAAATCAATCCGTCTGTCTCAAGTTGTTTATAAACTTCAATTAAGAGAAATAAAGATATTGGATAAGTTAGTTTAGAGTTTGGATATAAAACGAGTTAACTAATTCATAAATTCTTGTGACTTTCTGCGCAAGTCGTTTTATAGTTTGTAGTACCTATAAATTCTAATACAAACAGTTGGGGGTTGTTTCTTGATTATAGAATCAAATTAACTTCCCCATCAATTGTTTATTAATCTGTAACTTTTTCTGCAGTTTCCTCAACTCCTTCCGCAGCATCTTCTGCAGTTTCCTCAACTCCTCCTGCAGTTTCCTTGAGTCCTTTCTTTACCTTCTCGAACGAATCTTCACTCATGAGGAAGTCATCCGCAATAAATTATTTAACCATTCAAGTTTACGCTATCGAAGACATCAATAAATTATAAAGTAGTGTAATTGTAAATATCTAATTCGCTTCAAGGCTTCAGTGTATTCAAATATAATCTAAAAAATTTGAAATTTGATACTTGACAAGGAACAAATCATCACATTTTGAATTTATGAGTCCGAGCCATACTGCAAGAGTGTCGTTCTAAATCGCAAACAAGGGCAATAGTCGTTTTGACACCTAGATCCGTCCGAAGTATGTTCATCTTTTCTATGCCCGCAACTAAGGCAGATGTCATGTAATTGCATGATATGTACAAGTCAGATTAACTTATAACGGTTCAAGTGTTGAATCACTTTATACTGTAGCCCTTCAAACTTAGTCTTCACTTTAGATCCCCCAATTATTTTCTATTTTTCAAACCCGTGACAATTGCAATCAGGAAAATCACAGTAGGTACTCCCATCATGCAAATCTGGCATATGGTTTTTTCTTATGATGTCAATGAGAGCAAGAATAGAATATTATTCATTAAGGTTCCATCAGATGGCATTTAAGTGCATATAGAGTAAACAAGGAAAGAAGATCCTAAAATTCAAGCGGCAATTGATAAAGGACTAACAGTTAATATTTTATACGATTCTAGCCGATAGAAACAAAAAACAAAATAATATATGCAGTCTATGTTTCTACCTCACGGAAGGTTTTTCTAAATAGACCTACCGCGGCCATTCATCAGGTGTTGTTCTTGTGGTCTACGGTACCTTTACTTTCCATTTCTTTCTCTGTAATCACTGCACCATAGATTGGCGATACGCCAAAATGGGTCTTTACTTTGGTAGGGTCGAACCAAATTGATATCACATTATTATTGTGTATTTTTATTTCTGTTGGTATTTCAGTGATAGGTCCGTCCTTCATGGTAACAGTTGCCTGACCCTTGTATATCGCTGTATCATTTTCGACCTTTACATCCGTAAGAGAGAAGTTAGATACCTTGTGTTGATGTTTGGCTAATCCATTTAGCATAACCATAGAAAACATTGCATCAAAACTTGCCGGATTGCTTTGATTGAAATCGGTCATGGTTTTATTTATTATGTTTGTCTTCCAGTGTCCCGACAACAACCACGCTGGAGATTCACCTTGTTGACTCTGGATACTTGCTATTGTTCCATAAGCCTCGCCCTTATCCATTCGGAATTGTTCCGAATAAGGAGCATTGATTGAACTTGCCAAAGTTGGAGCACCTACTAAAAACGCTGCTACAATCATTGCTGAGGCAATTTTTATTCCTATAACATATTTTTGCACGAACTTTGATTGCTCAATAAACTACTTAATAATTCGAAT
>JASKBU010000023.1:0-8626 GCA_033272285.1 Nitrososphaeraceae archaeon | reverse complement strand
ACATTAATCCACTTTGATCCTCTCACAATCACGAGATGCTGGTCTCTTGCCACTTCAATTAGAATCTCAAACATCTAGGGACCGTCAAGTCTATGCACGATGATATATGGTTTCCATCGAGGAATACTTAGCTTCCTTGATTCAAATCCTTATTTGTAATGATGCTATTATACAATATGGGAGCGGGAGATATCACGAAATTTCACAGTTTTTATATTTTGTTCATTGCTTTTTCTATCATTTCTATTTTCGTCAGTAATTCCCAGGCATACGCTGTAGAAGGGATTTGGAGAGATTATGAAAGCATGAAAGAGTTGGTTAAGGACATAAGAAATGGGGATAAAGATGACGACAAAATGAATTATGATAAATTTAAAGATTCTAGTGTTTACAAGAACGCGAAAGAAGACCTAAGAAGATGCATTGATCTGGCAGACAAAGTAGGAGAAAAACTTGGAGATTACGAAATCGTAAGATGCTTTGAGAATACGAATTATTTTAAGGAAAAATATGTTGATGGCAATAATGAAAATATAAGTAAGCAGGAACAGCAGAATGAAACAAACCAAAATCAAAGTAGCACTGAGGAAGCAGTGCAACAAAAAGAATTGCAGCTAGCAGAGAACAATAGTGAGCAGCAGGAACAGCGGAATGTGACGAATCAAAATCAGAATCAAAATCAAACCAACGATGAAAGGAAAACTCGAACTTCTGAGTCAAATGTTGGTTCCGACGATGGATGTGACCCGTCGTACCCAGATATCTGTATTACGACTTATTCTGAAAAGCTAAGCTGTGCAGATATACCCTTCAGAAATTTTAAGGTGTTGCCACCAGATACCCACGGATTTGATACTGATAGAGATGGCGTGGGTTGCGAAGGATAAATAATCTATTCAAATGATCTAGTAAATACTTGTTAGCATAGCGGTCAATGAGTAACAAAGTCATTGGAATAATTTATTTGATGTTCCAAAGTATGTAATCAGTCTACTGGACGGATGTTGCATTCAGTCACAAAAGGTTACTTATGTCCGAATCTTTTCTCAGTGTCAATTCTAGTTTTCCTTCCCTGCCAGTATTTAGGACAGCTCCCATAACCCTTATTCTGTCGCCAACTTTCAACTTTTCAAGATTATTGCTGCTATCTCTCCAACCAACTAGTCTAATTTCACCCGTATCATCCCCAATCAAAGTATCAGTAACGGAAACCAGCTCACCATTCTTCGTATTCACTTGTGTACTATTTGGCTGTTGTAGAACAATTGATTCTACTATGTAGGAGTTGCCAACTGTCCGAATTTCCCTTATTTTGGAAATACATTCTTCGACTCTAGGAAATGAATCATTTTCTACGAGTTCTAAATAGGAGTCTTCTTTAAGAAATACCATATTTCCAAATATTCTGCTTGGGATACAGTCTATTACAGAATTCGAAGTCACCTTGTCTGATTTTAGTCCCTCCAAGGTAACATAAACCAAGTTTTTGTTCTTATCTATTCCAATATAATTGACGCTTTCATTTTCAGGTCTTCCATCGGAGATAATTCGAATCGAATGTACCTCATAATCCTGAGGACTTTCCTTTAATTCAATGACAGTACCTTCGTCACCATGAATCTCAAAATCTCCGTTCCCGTATTGTGGGTTACCTTCCTTTATTCGCGCCCCAATGATTCTAATTGGCAAATTTACTTGAAAAAACTTGGGCAAATTATCTTCGTCAATATTCCAAAGTGCAACACGTAGCTTTCTGTCGCCTGTCTCATTAGATAACATTGTTTGTAATGATTTTTTCCTTTCCCCCCGTGAGTCAGAAAATTCAATTATCCTCGGAATAGAACTGACTATTCCTGATATTACAGCATTTTCTTTTTCTGATCGGACAGTGTCAACATTTGATGTAATTCCGTCTAGATTTGGGATAGTAGTATCGTTACCACTATAAGCTATTATATCCCCTCCTTCACCAATATTTATTATTGGTTTTCCATTGAGGGCACTCTTTACATAACAGTTTTTTATTTGTATCAAATCCCCTGGCTTTATTCCATTCTCTTCAATGACATGAGTCAGATTATCCCATAGCCTTACCTTTATGCTTCCTCCCGCATCATAAACTGAGATTGTTCTATTTTCAATCCTCTCGTTCGTGTCTTTTTTCGTAAAAGCCCTAATTGGATAAGCGCCCAGAAGTCTTACTATCAAATCCAGATCCCTTGCGCCGATGTAAAGATCTTTGATTCCTCTTTTCGTACGTTGCACATTATCAAATGATGCTCCTAAATCGGCTGCTACAAGAAAGAGAGCACCCTGGTCAGTCAAGTAACCAGCGCCTATCTTTCTCTTTTTTTCTTCTATTAGCTCTTTTAACTGTTCTAATTTGATATCTGGTTTCTGTTCAAGGAGTATTTCAATCATCTTCTTAAAATCCAGTGACAATCTAAATGCGACCTCTCAATACTACAATGAATGGCTTGCCTATATGTTTTGAGAATGATATGATATGATAAATGGAGCGAATAAAGTCAGAATTGAATGTACGGGTGAGACTTGCAGCATCCAAGACAACGGGTTCACTTCTTGTGAAAGGCCTGAAATTCAGCGGAGTTGTAAATTTCTAAACGATTTTCCATTTTCATGAAACATACGAATGAAGAATAGTACGCGTTTTGTCCAATCCGAGATCAGAAATATATCCACCTAACTTTGGTCCACTATCGGCGTTTATCAACATCCTGTAGAATAATTTGAATATCTTCTTTGGTTGCTCCTCGTGATGCTTTGAAGTCTCATATATCAATTGTTGAATTTTTTCTGCGTCAAGATTGTTCTCTGGAGCTGTTGCGGTTTCTAAATGATCTACTATATTTTTTACTATTGTCTTTTCCTTATCGGTCAAAACAACGTCAAATTTATCCGTCGAGATGTAGTCATCAGACCAGTTACATGCTAGCTGGATTTTCTGTTGCAAGTCCGGGGTTAGTTCGACTGCCACTTTGTATTTTAACAACCTTTCAAAGACCTTCTTTACTCGATCAGATCCCGAAAAAAATGATGCCTGTTGAACCATCAGCATATAAGGAACATGTTGTGACGATTTATCGCCTGGTTTTAGATGATTAATATACTCATATATTCCCCTTATTTTAGAGAGCCTATCTTCATTTTCTTCCTTCTTTTTACCAAAATAGAGATCCTCATAATAGTCATACTCTTCCATCAAGGTCGCAATATCATCAGTCCCAATTTGTCTAGTGCCGGTAATTCGCTTGAATAATAGTAACAATAAGGATTGGGGAGTTCCATAACGTAACCATACTTGGGGTGTCAGTACATTTCCTGTAGACTTGCTTATTTTCTTGCCTCCTTTGTCAAGAAACATCTCATATTTTACATGCAACGGATGTGCATAATTTAGTATGACATCGGAGACCCAGTCATTGACCCTTACCGAATCCATTATGTCTTTACCGTAAGCTTCAAATCGGATATTAAGCGCACTCCACCTTGCGGCAAATTCTACCTTCCAAGCAAGTTTTCCCTTTCCCAAAGATATTGGAATTTCACCAGTATAACCACACCCTTTTACCTCATTGTTACCTAATTTGGTTCCGTTACAAGTGTACCTTACTTTCTTTTCATCTCTAAGGTAATTTTCGGCGTGTGCCACGTAAAGGCGTCCACATGATTCACAAATGGGAAAATATGGAAGTGATTCCTTATATTTCGTTTGACCAACGATTTCTTCTATCTTATTACCGAGATTGGAAGCGTTTGATAGAATCATATCTATCTGGTTTGTTAACATTCCATTGCCGTAGACTTTGGCAGCATTCAAAAATTCATAGTCTATATCAAGTCTATTTAACGCATCAAGCAATAGGCTGCTCATGTGAGCTCCATACGAATCATGACACTGGCCTATAGGATCAGGAATACTTGACACTGGCTTGCCAATATAATCACTCAACCACTTAGGAAGACCAGATGGGATTTTTCTCAGTCCGTCCAAATCATCAGAATACGCAATTAGCTTTGAGTTGTATCCTAAATTCTTTATTGCAAGAGAGACACCATATGCTCTCACAGCATCACCAAGACTCCCGATATGTGGAAAACCTGAAGCTCCTAGGCCGCTTTCAACTGGAATCGAATCCAATTTTCTTCCGATATTTTTTTCTCTATTAATGATCGTAGAAGCTATCTTATCAATCCAAGTTCCTCTTCCTATTATTTCTCTTTTCAAATGTTATTACAAATCCTTTGAAACATATGGTCCATTCATTTTATATCCGAATTTCCTGTAATACTCTCTTGTCCCTATTGCACTAATTACCGAAATAGAATCCAATCCAAATTCATTTTTAGCGATATTTTCAGCTATTCCTAGCAATTTAGAACCATAGCCCTTGTGCTGAAATGAGGTTGCCAATAAATCATTATTGTTACCAACATCAACCATCTGTCCGAGAACGTGCAGTTCACGAACAATAGCTGCAGGATTTCCGTTCTTGTCGATCAACTCATGCCTATGTGGTATTGCTGATCTTCTCAATCTCAGAAATCCGAACAATAACTTATTATCATTATCCTCTAGACTCAAAAATATTTCCTTCCCTTTTGAAGAAACATAGTCGATTCTATTGGATGTTATCTTAATATTCATGTTGTTGGCTAATTTTTTTATTCCCACTTCTCTACATCGAATACAACGGCATTGTAAGCCTTGTTCTTTCAACTTTTGTTGGAGTGTCTGTCTGATATTACTACTTTTATAGCCTCGTAGAATATCATCCGATTCTATTTCGCGCTGAATTCTCATTATTCTTAACCATGGAGGAACTATTTTTTTTATTTCAAGAAGTAATTCGGTAAAAACATCGTCAGAATACGGTTGGTAAAGACCTCTTTCATACAATTTTGTCAAACCAGTATTCTTAAGCAGTAATGTAGGATAAATTTTCAACATATCAGGTTTTAAGCGTGAGTCGTCAAATAGTTTCTTAAAATCTAAAAGATCTTTTTGAGGATCCGAACCGGGCAATCCAGGCATCATATGAGCTACAATTTTGTATCCCGAATCTTTCGCAATTTGAAATGATTGATAGACGTCATCGACGTTATGACCTCTGTTAATATTTTTGTAAACGTTATCGCTTAAAGTTTGAACACCAATTTCTACTCGGGTAATACCCAATTCAAGCATCAAATCAATGTGCATTTCTTTACAATAATCTGGTTTCGTTTCCACGGTAAATCCCACGCAACGAATGTCACTTACTTCATTGAGTTTCTGTGCTTGTTGAAGAGAAGTAGATTCAGCTCCGTTCAATGCGTCATAGCATTCTTTTACAAAATTTCGTTGGTAATCTGACGGCATGAAAGGAAAGGTTCCACCGACAATTACTAATTCTACCTTCGAAATATTATGACCTCTTGAATATTCTTGATCTAATTTGGAGATTATCTGGCTTCCTGGATCAAAATCCAATTTTTGTGCCAATCGTGTTACCGGCTCCTTTCCAGTATAACTTAATGGTACGTTAAGTTCTTTACCGCCAGGGCAGTAGATGCACCTACCATGAGGACAGTCATATGGCTTTGCCATGACTGCAATAATTAATACTCCGGAGGCAGTCTTGATAGGCTTAACCATCATTACTTTTCTAATATTACTGTCAATTGGTAAATATTTTAGAATATCACGAAATCTGGGAGTTTTTGATAAGCGATATTTGGATGAAGTACTCCTTATAAATGAAGAAATACTTTTTAATGAAGATCCTTGAAGTTGACTTAGTTTATTACCTATTTCCCTACAAGCCAAATCATAATTATCCGATCCTTTTTCAAAAACTGAGTTAGTTGTAGCCCTCATCTACGACATCATTGTTTTTACAATACCCATATTTCTTATATACTATGATTAATTATGTTTATGCTTAATCTTTTTAGTTCAAGTAAATTTAAATGCAAATTTCCATTTTCTCTAGAAATGTAAAAAATAGTCTTGCATATA
This sequence comes from Nitrososphaeraceae archaeon, assembly GCA_033272285.1. Taxonomy (GTDB): domain Archaea; phylum Thermoproteota; class Nitrososphaeria; order Nitrososphaerales; family Nitrososphaeraceae; genus TA-21. The sequence continues at coordinate 2,604 of JASKBU010000023.1, read as the reverse complement.
CTTTACTTAATTGCTCGGGCTAATTAGATGTTCAGAAATTTAAAGTCAAATGCTCCTTATTATTCGAAGATAAATACAGTAGTCCGTCGTTTAGAAGCTTTTAAATTGAGATATCACTAGCGATATATTAAGTTCTTTCTATTTTTAGTTTTGCTGAGTTATTAGGACATTTCACATAGTGCTGCATTTCGGGAATTAACAATGATAAATTCAGATCAAAACGGCTTATCATTTTTCAGGTGGATTTGCTTTGTCCCAAAGATATCAGAATATCCGGCTTCATTATCATATCCGTGTGATTTGTAATGACTGACTGCTTGTGAAAATTGTTCATCATTGCAATCCTCATCCATTTGTAGAATAACATTGTAGCCATCATCCTTGAATAGAATACAGCTGGCAAATGGTACGTCTGACTGTCCAAAAGTTTCTGTTGTTAGGATTAATGGTGTTATCGCCGCCAAAATAGCGGTCATAGCGAGTTGGAGGACTAATTTATCCATAGCAATTGTCTCTCTTCCTTTTTTTAAACTTTCTATAGGATTAGTCTTCAAATTAACCATATTTGCTCAGTTGTTTTAGTGTTCAAAGATTAACATCCCTATATTCTGAATTAGAACCTGGACAAGAATACTCATTTGAAATTTGCTCTTATAGAATTGGATTAGATCTTGATCATTACAAAATAACGATGAAGTCAGATACATAGTTCATCCCTCGTAACTAAATCAGAGTTACATGATTATTGGTCACTAAAATTTTCATTTTCTATTTTTTTCAATTGCTATTCTCTTTTATACCAAAATAATGAATGATGCGATTGTGCACAATTTAAAGTGTAAGAACATGGAGATACAAAAATTCACGCGGAGATAAGTAAAGGGAAAATTGTTAAATATTTTTTTGACTATAGGAAAGTATGACTAGCGAATCCACTCTTTCGGACACAATGTATGATATTTTGAAGGTTATGGGCAAAGATGCAGAGTTCCTGTACGACACTATCGACGTGTACACAAAAGACGCCCAGAATGCAAATAAGCAAGAGTTGGTTGATGTGTGGAAAAAAATAGAGTGACAGATTGTCGCATGTAAACATGCTGAAGGATGCTCTTGAAAACGAAATTCACGGAGGCTAAACTTTAGTTACTATTGAAAAAGATTTGGTTATTCATCCCTTTAGTCCTTATTGCTCTAATTATTGGTATACTGAATATTGCTATTGCAGCTGAAAGAACTTCGTCGATTAACTGGTCAAAGATATGTATAAGTCCACTTGTCGATAATCTCGTCACAGAACCTTGCCATTCGCTGACCAGTCCTAATGGCACCGCGTTGACCGACACCGGAAGAAAAATTTTAGTCTGTCTTATGCTAGGGGGCCTGTCTAAGTCTTTTGGAATTCCAGAAGAACAGTTGAAGCTCTTGTTACCGTCTTCAGGATGCACTGGCTTGAGTCCACAATTGCCCACTCAACCATAAAACAACGTTTCTAATAGGGGTACAATACCTGGGATAATAATGACTTATTCTTGGGCTTTCCTATTACCTTGCTTGTCAATTCTATAATGTGGTATCTAATATCACTTATAGTCTATAAACTGGTTTGGAAAAAGAATGGTTTAACCGATCAAATTATTCTTTTAAGGTACATTTTAAAGAAAATAAAACGAAAAAAAAATATGCAATGAGCCTAGAGATTACCTTTCACTCTGGCAGGAAATTTTATATGATACTAGTAATTAGTGAAATAATAAAATGAAATGTTCTAAATTTGATCATGAGAGTTCTTCTGAAGATTTAGTTAGAAATATAGCAGAATGTTCTTGTGATTGTCATAAAGATACCCACTTGGTCTAATTTTTATGGTCTTTGTCTTGACACTTCTGGTGGCTCATCCGCGTTAGCCTCATCACCATTAATCAAGATGAAACGGATTTTCAAACATTCTTAACAAAACAAGGGTAATTATACCTGAATGGCCATAAGTATACTATGGTAAGAACAATAAAACCAGACGTCCCTCCAGGACAATTTAAGTGCAGAATTTGTGACGCGATGTGGTTAAGTTTTATGGAAAATAATATTCCCTGCACGATTACAGCAACAAGAAATGGATTACACGACTTTGATTTTGCTAGGCCTATTTTAGTACAATCAAAGTAGAAAAATATTTTTTATTTAATATTGTTGGTCTTTAAAGTTAATTAAAACTGATGGGCCAATTTGTGAAAAGGCCCACCAGTCACGCGCGTGTTCTTAGCACTTGTCGACACTTGAAAGACTATGATCAACAAACAATAAAAAAGTTAAACCGGCGGGAGATATATGATACCAATTATGCATGATCTTATTGAGCGAAATTTGGGATAGAGTTTATTCTAAGAATTCATTTTTTTTTGGTGAGGAACCAAGTAGTTTTGCCATACTTTGTTATGAGGACTTGAGTAAATACGGCTGTACGAAATTACTTGAGTTAGGATGTGGTCAGGGAAGAGATACAATATTCTTTGCCCTTAAAGGCCTTGATGTTCACGCCATAGATTCTTCCAAAGTAGCGATAAAAAACTTGAATGAAAGAACCAGAAGGGAAAACGTTTCAAT
>JASKBU010000022.1:0-18438 GCA_033272285.1 Nitrososphaeraceae archaeon | reverse complement strand
TAATCATGTTATTACTTATATATGGTAACCAACATTTTTAACATAAATTTCCACTTAATTTTTTAAAAGATAAATAAGCAAAAGAAAAGATAAGTAAGAAGATTCCTCTCAGTGTGCCGATGTATTTAAACTAATACTTCGAGCAAACAATTCCACCAATATTGTATGAATATCCTCAGAATTCTCAAAACAATAGATATAAATTAACTTTTTAGAGTACAAATTGGTGTGAATTGTTTTATGGATACTTTTATAACGAATGGTTTATCTCAAATTAAGATTTCTAAATCATTTGTTCTAATTCCAATCTCTCTTTTGCTTATATTTGGCTTTGTTGCCACAAGCGCTTATGCACAAACTACAGCATTTGATGACACGTTATTGCCCAAATTATTCGATAGAGTGAAGAATTCTGTAGTACAAATCACTGTGTCTAATGAAGATCCACGTTCTTCTGCGTTAGGTTCTGGTTTTGTGTTTGACACATCAGGGCATATTATCACAAATGATCACGTGGTTCGTGGCGGACCCTACAACGATACTAATCCAAATAATGTTACTGTGACCTTTTTGGATGAAAGGTCCTTTAAGGCGAAAATAATAGGTAGCGATCCCTTCTCTGATCTAGCCGTCCTACAAATTGAAGATCCGAAAAATCAATCAATGATTCCCCTTGTCCTCAGTAATTCTACTGACATTAAGATTGGGGAACACGTGATTGCGATAGGTAACCCATTTGGGCTATCTGGCTCTATGACTGAAGGAATAATTAGCGGATTAGGAAGGGTTATTCCATCTCAGAATCCGGAAGGACCACAAGGCCCGGAACTAATGCCTGACGAAGGTAACACGCTGGTTCCCCCTACCTCATTTTCGATACCCGAAATAATTCAAACTGATGCAGCAATAAACCCGGGAAATTCCGGCGGCCCGTTGCTTAATTTGAAAGGACAGGCGATAGGCATAAACAGTGCCATTTTTTCACTAACCGGTGAATATTCCGGAGTCGGATTTGCCATACCCTCAAGCACTCTTCAAAGAGTTGTACCAATATTAATTTCAGAACATACCTACAAGCATCCGTGGATTGGAATCTCAGGCATAGATGTTAATGAACAGATTGCCTCGGCTATGAAACTAAATACAACAAAAGGATTTCTTGTAATAGATACTAGTCCTGGCGGACCTGCGTCCAAGGCGGGAATAGAAGGTGGAGATAAACTGATCGATATAAACGGAAGAAAAACAAAATTGTTTGGAGACGTGATTATAAAAATTGATAATCAAAGTGTTTCAAAGATTGACGACATTCTAGTATACCTAGAACAACAGAAAAAGGTCGGACAAAGTGTCAATCTGACTGTTATACGAGATGGTAAACTTCAAACAGTCAATGCTGTTTTGGCGGAAAGACCAGTGCAGCTCAACGTATCACCATTATGGTTGGGTATCGATGGTATGGACATGAGTGAGGATATTGCTTCCGAATTAAGTGTTAACCAGAGCACTGGAATTTTGGTAATCGGCGTTATTTCAGATGGTCCTGCAGATAAGGCCGGACTGAAAGGTGGCTACATAGTAACTGATATAAACGGAACGGAGATACAACTGGGCGGCGATATTATTATTAGCGCGGATAAGCAACCCATCGACAATTTAAGGGAGCTTTCGACTTACATTACGAACAATAAGAAAGACGGTGACATTATCAGTATTGGTATATTGAGAGATGGTAAACCGCAAGAAGTTAACGTTACCTTGGAAACAAGGCCGAATGATCTCAAACAATAGGGTATCAAGAAAGATAACTAGCACCACGTAGATATTAATCGGAATGAGTAAATTCAGTATAACCGCTCTTAAAGTCTGCATTCGTTTTATGTAAGTGTTCAATGAATTTACTGTCTTTGGCAAGAATCTCCTTCATGTTACTTTCTAATTCATAATATGCTACATCCGGGTCGCCTGTTTTGGATTTTGGTGTAAGTGAGAGTATGGTTGAATCAGAATACATAATAATTATTCTAAGCGCCAATAATTTTGCATTTAATGCCAATTCTAGTAATAGAAGGTTCATCATTTTGTTTTTCCGTTCCTCATCATAATCCTGTGTGTCTTCCAGCCAGTTCAGAGTAGTTCTGCAGCATAGTTTTAGATACTGTGTTATGATAGAATAAAACCGCGCCGTGCTGGATGCTATTGTATCTACTTCAAAATACTGAAACAATAGGGCCTTAAGAATTGGATCGTCGCTATACTTTTTTAAAAGACTGGGAGGATAACTCATGGTTTCGGTTAACACATAGAAGAGTCCGGTACTAGTCAGTTGATATTTTCTCATTCCTCTTAATATCAATCCCTTCTTTTCAGAAAGGAGTTTGAGTCCCAATAATCTGGAGACAATTGATGTATCTCCTAGTTGGTTCTTGTCTCTGAATTTCAGGTAAGAACCTATTTGTGCAGAAAAATCGACATTGTTTATCACCTTAAGCAACATCGATTTTTCTTCTGTTCCTACTTGTTTTTTTTCATAATCATACAATGTTTTGAGATAATTAGAGTAATCCATTTTTTCTCGGGGGGTGAAGAAATATTCTATTTAATTAAATTTAAATTGTTCATTTATTAAAATTCGAAAATACTCAATTACCAGTCATACCAGTCATAATACATTGGAGATTACTCTTACCAGAATCACCATATTGTGACAATACTACATTTAAAAAGAACTCTATTTGTGTAAGTCGTAGGGGCCATCGTCTAGCTTGGTCAAGGATACCATCTCCGTTGAAATTACATTACATAATCTCGCTGAGGTATTGGCCTGGGGCGCTGGCGGTCGTGGGTTCAAATCCCACTGGCCCCAAACCAATCTTGTCCCTTTATTTAGTCCCGCCTACAACAGTACAACATGATAAAATGCCAAGGTACCTTACTTCCCTGAAAAATATTGATGATGTGACTCTAAAGTGAAACTGTTTTCAAAAAGCCGGTTACTATTGGCGGCTTCACATGATTTAGAAAAAGCCGGCAAACAATATGCAAAAGCCGTTACAACTGTAAAAAGCCGTTATAAATAGACAAATTTTCAAAAATAAATACCTCAGTATAGTCAATTGATTAGTTGCTATCTAAGATTGGACATTGACAATCAGGTGAAAGTCTACATGCATAAGGCCAATATTTACCTGAAAGTCTACACAATTCTTTTACAGACTTCACTTGAGTAACAAGGCTGCTAGCCCTAACAGATTAACTGCAAGGATTCAGCAAGTGTGATCATACACCACTTTCGAAAAGCCATAATTCAATTCCTTGATTGATTATACTTGAAAATAAACCATTCATTGGATATAGTTGCATCACATTAGTTCTACATAAGGAGATCTTACGCTGTAGACATACGCTGGGACTAAAATTGCGTCAAATTTGATTCACTTTGCTAAAAGGGAAAAACTCAAAGCTTAGTTGTCCTTTAATATCAGAAACCTACTTTTAGCACGGATATTGTCACGCATCCCTTTCTGCCTCTACCAACCTTTACTACTATTTTCTGTTAGGGAGCCGCAAATAATTCATGATATGCAATCTTTATTTCAGGAATTTACTTGATAATTCTCAAGCTCGTCTCTTACCCTTTGACACAATCTATTAATGGTAATAGGTTTGTCAATTGATGAATCTATTGTTCCTTCCTCCATATATTTTAGGAATAATAAATCCTCATCGAAGTTATAGGCGCTCATCAATATTGTCCTCACTTTAGGATTTGAGCTCTTTACCTTTTTCAGTAGCTCTAATCCATTCAGACCAGGCATTCTTAAATCAGATATTACCAGGACGTAGGCATCTTTGTTAGCGGCAAAGTGTTCTAGAGCAATGACGGGGTCGTTAAAAGAAACAACAGAAATGCCATCAATATTTTCAGACAATGCGACATGAAAGAGCTCGGTAGTGTTTAAATCGTCATCTACTACACTTACAATTTTCTCGTTAGCAGCCATTTTAAGCTACGGCCTCTGGGTCCGAATTTTGACAGTGCTTCATGTTGCAATTTAAACAGAGCTTGAATATAATTAAGTTTTATTAATTTCATAGAGCAAGTGGGCAAACAATGTGTTTACACGATTTGCCTTATAGATAAGTTCCAGTATGGCCTTCTCGATTTCAGTTAATCCTCCGGACCCGAAATTTATGTCGGATATGTTTCACAAACGTCCTGTGCCTCAACCAACGCTTAACTATATTGCTAGTTTGTGCCACTTATATCGCAAATAGTACAATAATTATGAAAAATCTGATTGTCCAAGTCCGGGCGCATTGAATCGTCCCACAACGCATAATTGTATTTATGTACAATAAATTACATTGCAGGTATTAATCGGATGTTCTAGTTGGAGCTATTATGATTCCTTTGAGAGAGGAGGATGGTTTAAAGTATTATCCCGATGCTCAAACTAAAAAACTTCCGTACTACGCTCAATTTTTTAATACGGCTGAAATGGATTCTACATTCTATGAAAAATTCTACACGTACATGACCAAGGACACGTTCACAGCAATGAATAGAGCAACTCCAGCTAACTTTCAATTCTTTGTTAAGGTTCCTAAAACAGTAACGCATGATAATAGACTTGACGTAAATAAAGGAGAAATGACCTTCTTGAATGAGTTCCTTGAAAAGATATCATCTCTAAAATATCCTAATAAATTGGGAGAGGTACTTATCCAATTGCCACCAAGTTTCACAGTTAAAGAATTTCAGAACACAGAAGAATTCCTTGATAGACTTCCTAGTGGATATGATTATGCTGTTGAATTTAGACATTCATCATGGAATACCGAAGGACCACGGGAATTGGGAAACGCCTAAATTTCTGGATTAAGAATAAAAAAGCAAAAATTATCCCTTAGAAGGCAAAATTTGCCAAAAGGATCAACTGGGACAAACAGAAATGGCTCGATGATTATTGAAATGAACTATATCTTCAATGAGTTTTTAGTTACTATTTGAATACATTCATGAGAATCAAAATTACTAGCCCTTGAGATCCGCCATTTAATGGATAAGTACATCCATTTTATTTACGCAATTCCAAATTAAAGGCCTCCAACAGGTTTGGATGAATTTCAGTATGCACTATCCTCATAATTTCTGTAGGAGGGCCTTTGTTTTCAAGTGAATTGTTTAGGTGCTTCAGACCTTTTTCCAAGTTATTGACAAAAATTGCTTTGTTGTTATTTGCCATGTGTCTGAGATCAGAATTAAAGAAATCTAGTCCCTTTTTTGCCAGTGCTTGGCAGGTCTGATAGTCCGCAATGTGAATCAATTGGTAACCGTTGTCCATTTCGCCCATGTGTTCCTGAATTGGACTGGACGAATTATTCATCGAATCCATATTCATATTCATGTTCATGTTCATGTTCAAATTCGTGTTCCCTGTATCAGAATTATTACTATTCACAGTATTGCTCATGATTATAGAAGCTGTAGTCTTGTTGCTGGGTGTGATTATCATATTTGACATATTTGTCATATCATATGCTACATTGTACGCTTTACCATAATTTACTAACACTGCGTCCATAAGCTCTGCAAAAGCTAATGCTTCTATCCTTGAATTCTGAACTTGTTCGCTTGACGGTTCTCCGGTGTTCCCTCCAAATAAACCTCCTAGAAGATTTGTAGCTTTGTCTAAAAAGTTAGAAGTTGGTTGGACCTGTGCTATTCTAATAATTTTTGCATTATCTAACTTTTCATTCAGATTATTGACAAGTGTACTGATATCTTGCGATTTATTGTATGTAGTTGATGATATGTTTTCCATGCCAAATACAGATCTCATCAGTTCGCCTACCAGTTGCGGATTGTCTTCTCCTATTTCTCCAATTACTCTTGGTAATAGTGAAGAAGCCTTTGTTGCATGATTTTCAGCAAGAGTGACGTTATTCCTTACCAAGTTTGCTGCGACTAGCTCTAATTCTGTCTGCACTTGATCAATAATAGAAACGAATGTTCCTGTTTGATCTCTGGTGAAAAGATGTCCATATACTGTTGCATCATGAGAATTATACACGATATTCGAAAAAAGAAGGCCAAAGCAAATAGCTAAAAAAGGAATTAAATTTTTTTGAGTTCCAACTAAATTTCGCTTCATTTAACTATACTCCAATAATGATGAGCGGGTAATTTAAAACTAGTAGATAATGAGAAAAAGGCTCCAGCGCTATAAAAAACGGTTGCATCAATGTCATATGTCTTTGACAGTGACATAGTCATTTGCCTATCTCTATATTGTATTTGTCATTTGATTCAGTAACGTTAACTATAAAATCAACTTGTTTTGGATTAACCGGTATGAAGTTTATTCCCAGTATTTTCGCTGTAATAATATATTGTCCTGAATCTGGAAATTTGTAAGATGAAAGTACTATTCCATTTGGAGTGTGAACGAAGGGCTGAGAAAATTCACTTGATGCTTTATAAAGTTCCTTACCATTTTTAGATATTGCTATATCTGTGTCTGCATGCAATACTATTTCATTTTTTTCATTATGAAATAAAGTTGCCTTAAAAAATTCCGGAGAACCAATTTCAATTGCTGAAGGGCATATTCTAGTTTGACCCTTATCAAATTGTCATCTGTTATGGATTCGACAGATCTAATTGGATCATTGCTTAATCCGTAAAAAGGATTATTTTCAAACATTAAGCCACTTGCACTCAAAGGGACCTTTAAGATCACAACAAAACCAAACAAGAAAATAATGCGGAAGAGACGGAGTGCGTTCATCAGTCTGTATTTGCGTTGTGAGTTTCATTTTGGGACGTACCATGTTCTTCTTCCCCATGGTCATCTTCTTGAGCATGATCTTCACCTTCAGAATGCTCTTCTTCCTCTGCCAAGTTTAACTTGAACATGTCATTTAGTACCGGTGAAACTTTTTCATCCGCTATTTTGTCAATTTCATCAAAGGCACTCTTGCTATCTATCTTGCTTTTTAGTGTATTCAAAGAGTCTGCCAATTGACTCGAGTTCGAGTCACCCGCTGGTTTAATTTCATTGTATAGTTCTATTGCTCGAGAGACAGCTGCTTGCGCACTTTGATAGTCGGCCACATCAACAATACTCGCTGTTTCATTATTCTGGTTTTCTTTATGCTCTGAGGAAGTGGAATTACTTTCGTTCTCATCATGACCCTCTTCCGCCATACCGAGTGCACTACCGTAATGCTCCAGACTTTCCCCTACCAAATCATTTACAACTAGAGCCTTAACAGTAACATTATCGAGTTGTTCTTTATCTATTCTGGCGCTCACTACTTCAGACAGTAAATCATTGATACTACTAGCCTTGGTGTTAACATCAGATTGTGCGGGGGAGCTGGATTCTATCGTATTAGCAAAATCAGTCAAAGTTTTATTAAGTTCGTCAGCCACTCGCGAATTTCTTTCCTTAATTTCTTTTGTATCGTTTGCGGTAATGTGCTCAGTTAATTGGTCAGCATGTTCTTTGGCATTGGTAGCATTAGAGACAGCTTGATCTGCTGCCAATTTTGATTCTATTTTTGTCATTTCAACACCGGCCAGGAAAGATGCACTTTCATCTCCAGAAAAAGTATGGCCTAATACATTGTTTGCATTCAATATAGACCCAACTAGTAATAATATTAGCGGGATCGAAAAATGTAATATTGTCTTCATTTTGAATTTTTAGTAGTCAACATAATAATAATATTATGGTACACGAATCGAATTTAAAACGATTATGAGATTAGTCTGCGGAAGCGATACCTGAGCAAGGAAAGAATGTTTGTTCTGGAGGGAAAATCAGAGATTTCACAATGTTAAATAAAAAAAATAGAGCTGAAATTTGGCGACATGAGCAATGTGACGGGTTACTAATCTTCTTCCTTTTCTTCTATTTCTTGTTTTTCAATCACGTTGCCGAATTCGTCTTTCTTCTCAATTTTTGTCTCCTTCTTTTTTTCGTCTCCCATGTTAATATTATGACAACATTACTTAAAAACCTCGCAGGGCTTTTACGAGGATGTTGTTCTCATTCAAAAAGGTTTGATAAAAATCTGCCTGATTTTTTCTTGATATTTAATTTCGTTATATGAGATGCCATCCCAGTTTTTTGGAAACTTGTTCCATAAAAAGTCAGAAATGAACGAATACTTTTAAATCAAGGCTGGAGATCGACTTGGGATTCGGTATCACGAGCAATCGCAAAAATTTCAAGAGAAAGCTAAATAATACGCAAGATAGTCACGTAAATTTGATGGTTGGGACTGAACCTCTTGTGAATACATTAAGTCATAAAATTGGCGAAAGAATATTTCTATTATGTGACCATTGCCTATGGGCCGTGACTTGTATTAACAAGAAATATCTGGAAGAGTTGTCAGAAATATCTGAGGCAGAATATAGTTGTCCCATATGCAAGCAAGATCAATTGAGCAGCTTTCCTATAACATCTAGCAATCATTTAGGTATAGATATTCAAAAAGCAATGGCCTAGATATAACGTTCACAATAAACTGATACTCAAGATCGGCTTTACTTTTAAAGTTTAATTGGCATATTAGACTATTGGTAAAAGGCAGAGAATTATTACTTAAAATGGAGATAAAGATAGAAATCCCTGAAGATATTCTTTCAGATAAAGATAGACTAAAAGCCGTAGAGCAAGGAATTGTCAAGGCAGTATCAAAAGGCCTATACGAAGAAGGGCTAGCTTTCACAGTTGTAAAGGCCAACTTTGATTAGACTACTCACGTAAGTCAAGTATAAAGAGGAAAGACAAGCTATAAAAGTAACTATAGCGCTACAGTTATCAGTTTCACCGAATTCAGATCCCTGGTTTAACATTATTGAGTATTTAGCTGACCCATTTACAACTCTAATTGATTCACAGATAGGAATTGTGAGAATAGAAAAAAAATTCATCGAGATGACATTACAACTGAGTCGTATTCCTATTTACATTTGTTCATAATGACTCAACTAACAGTGACTAATATCTGAGAGGAACGCTTTTTGATTTCACTGATTTACTTTCAAATGCACCTATAGAAACCAGACGTAATCATTTTGCTGAGATGGAAATTTAGAAAATGATTGGAATATGGGTAAAAAGCTTTAGTTTTTTACAATTCCAAAAATAAAGAGTACAAAATTATTTTTCTATTTTTTGTTGATACTCTTCATATATGATACTTGATCATTAACCTCTGAAATTATTTCATCCTGTTTAAATGGTTTTTTCATAAAACTGTTTATTATCTCATTTTTGTTATATTCTTGAAGTATTTTATCATTAATTTCATATTCTGTTATTAGAACTGTTCTCACTGAAGGATTCAAATCTTTTACAGTCTTTAGCAACTGCACCCCATTAATAACAGGCAATCTCAGATTTGAAATCATAAGAGCGTAATCTTCCTTGTTAGTTTTGAAGTGCTCTAATGCCATCGAGGGGTCCGTAAACCTGAAGATATTAATACCACGAATAGTATGCAAGGCCTCTATAAGCAAATGTTCTGTCTCTGTCTCATCATCTACAAAGCTAACTATATTGTTTTTATTTATAACATCAGAAGTATGTGTCAAGGTTAACAGCTCTAATTTTAGGATTAATCGTGTACACTTTTTATAAACTTTGACCTAATTTCTAAAACTTCTAAACACTAAAATTTTCTTCATTTATTCTAGAAATTAATAGTATTAGACACATGCTTTTTCAATATCTTATTAAAATAAACTTAAGTCGTAGGTATATATAATTAAAATATATATCTAGAAAATTTTTTTAATTAATGATTTTGGATATCATGAAACTGTCTAGAATTCTGCTCTCTTTCTTCCATCATCGGTTAAGAAAATTTTAGTTCGACCTGTTTTCTTTATGAAACCTTCAGAAGTCAATTCGTCTACTAGATTATCCATTTGCACATCTATTATTCCAATTTCTTTTCCAATCTCATCTCTGTCGATACTTTCAATCCCATTATTTACGGTCTTTTCATAGAGTTTCCGAAGAAACTTATCACCGATTCTTTCTTCAGACATAATAGAATATTGACTTGATGCTGCTTATATCTTTCAATCTTTTTTGTACAAATTGAAAGAATTTACCGATGATTTACATCTTAATTAGAACTTGCAGAAGATAAACTACAGGTTTTATAGAAAAATCTGCTAAAAAGTTATAATGTCGAATAAAATTAATTTATTATTGAGTAGTAAATCCGACATATGTCTTCTATGTCATCATCTTAAGGCGAACCACTTTACTGACAAGGATGGTGATAAGTACTGTAATGAGTGTGACTGCCGCGGACTTAGGGAATAATAAATTAATATTTATTAATCTATCTACTCTTTTTTATAGTAAAGTGGATCATGCTGCAATTAGTAAATTAAAAAAATCCGCTGTATTTTGCGATTGAGGAGATATTAGAATGAATGATGAACGACGTTTGTTAATTATCGTTAGCTCAAGAAACGGTTAAAAGTTTTAATTGCTAACTTAGAGCAATGTACTTACTTCTCATCACAACAACTACAATATCGTTATTGTTTTCATTATTTTACTTACAAGGTGCATACAGCGCGGAAACGTTCAAAGGTCTTTCTTTTTCTATCGAAGTACCTGACACCTGGGCCTTTACAGAGACTCCCGAACCACCTATCGAACGCATATTGGGCGTTAGTTCTTATACTTCAGTCGTGCTGGTACCTGTTCAGTTTGCCGAATTACTTATTGAGGAGAAAGGTGATATTGAAATCGGTAACGGTAGTGCGGTAGTAGTTTTTGCAAAGGCTTCCGACTACTCTGTAAAGAATGCTCCGCTGGATCTGTATGTAAAATATAGAATGAATGAGGACGACTCTCTTAATGTTATATCCCAGAAGGATACTACCATAGGTAAAGATAAGGCCGTGAGAATTGACGGTAATGAAAATAATAATGCTAGTAACACCAGACTATTGGAATACCTCTTTTTACATAATGATGAACCATATGTTATTAGATATATTGCTAGCATGGACGATTTTGAAAGAAATTTACCAGCATTTGAATTGATGCTTAAGAGTTTTAATTTTGGGACAAATGCCACCGATAGTAAGCAAACTTAACAAATCAATTGTTTTTATATTGTTGGTTAATAATATCAGATTCTGAAAAAGGTCCCCTTCCTCTCTTAGTGTTGTAGGTTTTAAATTGAATAATTAATGATAATAAATTATGGGTCGAACTATTCCTTCGTATAGACTTGCGTCTGGAAGAGAAAGAAGAAGGTGGAAAATATTTAGACAAGAATTGGACAAAAGCGAAAAAAGTTATTTGATGAAATGATGTCTTCACGAGTGCATAACACTGCTGAAGTAACGGCTTGCAAGCCTGTCTTAATACAACCGATACTTATGTCTATAAAATTTGAACATTATAAGCAATTGAAAAAAATAAAAACCTTACATTTGTCAAAGTAACTTAGACAAGCCAACTTCTTATATTCTGTATTAGTAATTCTGATTACTTTCTACGACATTTTGAGACAAAGGCTGGTGGGATTCTTTTATCAACCCCCATCAATCCCACCCGTTTAACTATTTATAATATGTTGGCCAAATGAAATTAACGCAACCATCATACGATAGCCGGTGGGTTTTTCTGGTACCAATCGCTCATCCCCACCGGCGCTAAACTTGTTATTATACTTTAGAAACTATATACTTGGTACGTTAACCCTTTAATCTAGGTGGGGAAAAGGATTGTCATACAATGAGGCTATTCCCACCGGCCTTATCTGTTTTAACTTTTTTATAATTTGTTGACGAATACATATTACCGTTATGCAAAATATCATCCTGATGGGCCAAGATTGGGTAAAGCGGCCCATCAGTGTCTAATAATCTTGCATAATTGAAACAGTATTTCCTTTATTTATCTCGGCTTGAATTTCTGGATCTTCATGATTTTGTTTATATGAAAATCTGCTTTTGCGCTTTTTACCTTTTCTTCTTTCTGTTACTCTGTTATCCACGCCAAACTTGTTCGTTTCCTTCATCAAATGGATTATCTGTTGTTTCAACACAGTCTTTTATTTTGCTCTCAAATTTCGCCTCAAACTGAATAGATATTTCCCCAAGTATGGCATTGAAGCCAATCTTCGTAATCTGGCTGCTTTTGCTCACCTGACTTAAGTATCTTGGATCCTAACTTATTCTTAAAACCATACTTAGAACAGTGTTCGTAATACGGATTTCGCCTTCATCACCGTTAAAGTCTACTATTGCTACCATTCAGCCAGTTACCCTCCCTTTTAGCACAGTAGTATATCTAGTGTTAAAGTCCAGGTTTATCATTTACTGTTTTATAGTCGGTAACCTCTACATCAATGCCATCCTCATTACCATCTTGAAGTGTTTAATAACTAGTTTCTTTATATGGTTTCATTTATACGCACCTTTTCAAAACACTTATCGCAATATCTTTCAATTAGAGAAGCACCATCCATATCGTGAGTAACCTTCTTTGTTGGTATTCCAGCGCATAGTACACAAAAACCACCTATGATTTTGATCATCTCTCTATACCTTCCCTTATGAGTAATCATTTTTGTGGAGTTCTTTATACGATTTAATTTGTTTATTTGGTCTTCTGTCAGATCGATCGATTCAATCTTTACTTTTGGCTTTGTGTGTCCTCGGGAATGTGTACTCATCTTAGTTATTCAACCATACTTATCCATATTCTTACCTATTTCTAGTTTTACCTTTTTAGAGAATTCTCTATCGTTTATTATGTCGGTACCGTTTATTTTAGTAACATTTGCAAAGTTTATTATCATTGGTTGATTACTATTACCTCCTCAGGTGCCAAACATCATACCTGGTGTCGGGTCTTTGCATTGGATAATTTTTGTTGCATTTCTAGTATGTTTATCTTGTTCTTCCTTATTGATATGCTCCTGCGTTGCCTCTTAATACTAACGTACCGTCTTGGTCCTCAAATTGGCGGCATCTTTATCCCTGTAGTAACTGGCTTCTTTACTACCACGAAACTTTTCATGCATGTCTTTTAACTCTTCTATTGAACAGTTTACAAAGTTAGTATGCTTGATTCAACACTTGCATACCCTGCACACTAGAAACCTCGCATAAAGAACTAATTATTTAATCAGTTTTATTCACGACTTAAATAAACTTTAATTAGAAATATTTCGACATAGATAACTTACTAAACAAAGGTAACCAATAGATGGTCGTAAAAGGAAATTTAAAGCATCAGTTGAAAGAAATAATAACATTGCTATTCGTTACCGAGTAATTCGGAGAAAATGAATTCATCAAATTTATGAAAAGTGGGGATAATCCAGGCATCAGGAAAATTGGTAAGATACTCGCTAAAATCAGAATTTTCTGAGTTTAGAATGAGGAATGACTACAACTGCACCCATACCAGGAATACTTGATTTCACTGTCATCTCTGTATTTAGTAACAACATTTCTACTTCATTCAGTGGTTTGCTGCCATCTATTTCGAGATGGATTTCAGCGCGTGAAATCGCACCTGTCTGACGGAGTTTGATAGACCTTACATTCACATCACCATTGAACTTTTGCTCGACTAGTTTTTTCATATATTCTGTACTTACTGGATTTTGCCAAGCATCAACGAGTATTAGTGACGACTGTTTTAATGAAACATATGCTACAGAGAATATAAATCCAGCAATTACCAACCCTCCTATAGCATCAGCCTGTAGAAATCCAAATTGTGTTGCTATAAGCACGCTTAAGAAACCTAAAACAGACGCAGAACCATCTTTGATAGAATTCTTTGCGTCAGTCTTCAAAGAAAGCAAATTATACTTGTTGGCTATGACACGCATCTGAAAAGCTCTGTGCAATGAAATGGCAGCGGCAATTGCAAGCACAATCATAGTAGGTATAGGCTGCTGGATTTCTTTAGGATTAATGAGTCCTTCATAAGAGTGATAAACTATGAATGCTCCTATCGCAACCATTCCCATTGCGGCGATAAGTGCGGCAAAGCTTTCTACCTTATGATACCCAAAATGGAACTTCCTATCTGCGGGTCTGCGGGCAAATCTTAAACCTATCAATACAATAAGAGATATCATAGCGTCGGACATGGAATCTACTCCATCGGCTGTGGCCACTACACTCCCGCTAATGTGACCCATAATTAATTCTACAATCCCTATTCCCACTAATGTTATTACAGAAATCTTGGCTATTCGTTGACCGGCTACAAATCCTTCATTCACTAAACCAGAAAAGGATTTATTTTCTTTTGAACTAGGCGGATCTGAATCCGCAGAACTGGAACTATCTGTTTCTTCCGTATTACTGTTATCCAAATTGACTAAGTTAACTAAATGACGTATCAATCATTATTAAATATTGTCAGTCAGTAAAAAAATTGATAATTATGACTACAAAATTGCAAGACTCATATATATTGAGATAAGAACGCAAATAAAATACATGGTATATTATAATTAGACTCGTTTCGGCTCCCATTCGGGTAAATTTGCAATCTACAAAGCATGGCAATTGGATTTAAATCGAAATTGTGATAAAGTGTAATCAAATTCCTTTTTGATTTCGCCAAAATAGGATCTTAGCTAAGGTAGGAGACCAGTGCAGAATTAAAATATATAAAACTCTAGCGTTACAAACTGCTGTGTCAAAGCAAGTAAGCGATATAATGACAAACAAAATAGAGATTATTCAAACATCGCAAAGTGCCAAAGAAGCTGCAAGGAAGATGTTGGACAAAAATGTAAGTTCACTGCTTGTAGTCGACGAAGAAGGAAAATCCATGGGTATCGTTACTGAACGGGATATAACTAGAGGAGTATGCATTCATGATGTCTTGAGTAAAGAATTCAAGATACTTCATCTTATGACATCCCCATTATTAACAATTAACCCTAATTCATCTATTGAAATAGCAGCAAACTTGATGTTACAAAAAAAGGTAAGACATCTTATTGTTGTGGATGGAAACAAAACAGTAGGGATAGTGACTGCCACAAACTTTATCGATTATTTAAATGAACAAATGGATCCGGTTGATCCTAACTCTAAAGTGCTTAAAACATTGAAAGATGAAGTCTAATGTTAAAATACAAACATCCAAACTTAGCTGGAGAGATTCCAGTTCATAATATGTTGTTACCTTTCAAGTAACTTTATTTCGCTCCATACCTTTTGGATTATCTATCATTATACTGATATATCTTTCTCATGAACATTGCGTGAGAATGCTTTGCAACTGGAGTTTTCTTTATTGTTAAACATATGTTACCTTATTTTATTTTATGTGTGAATGATCTAAAAAAATCTGAATTAAATCATTGGATAAAAGGCTCCGTTGATTCTTGACTATTCTATGAAAGATTTGAGAACAACCACTTTTGCTCTTTTATTATGCTTATATAAGTCAAATAGAGGAGGAAATAGTCTACTTTATATTTATAGTACTTTATATGAATATTGATAACTTTATGATTTATGTTAGAATAAGTTTTTTTATCATGTTAGTTGCATTCGCATTGGTGGTATTTCCAACGTTTGCGACAAATTCGTCTTCCCAGCCAAATAACTCAATATCAAATAGTTCACAAGTAAACAATTCGATAGCTAATGTTACATCATCGGATGAATCTGATGATGAAACTCCAGCATTTGAGAATGAGACTTCATTTGCTTCTCTCAGTAGATCTCTTGCTGAAACTAATCAAACAGAAGAAGAGCCAGTACCGCCACCGCCTCCTTCAGAATCTACATCAAATGATGAATCTGATGATGAGGGAGCCAGCGACTAGAACTTTATTGTAGACCAACAGTCAATACAACAACTTCAGTATTAAAAATAATAGTGCAATTCTTGATCGATAACATGAATATTGACATGGTGTAAAATTATTTTATAAATATTATATTTTTTTACTTCATTTTTTAATGAGATGAATATTTTTCATAACGTAAAAGTTAATAATTACAAAGAAAAAATAGACATATGGGAAAATATGAATTACCTCCGTTACCATATAGTTACGATGCGTTAGAACCACATATTGATGCAAGGACGATGGAAATACATCATACAAAACATCACCAGACTTATACAGATAAGCTCAATGCCGCTCTTGATAAATGTCCATCTGATATTCAGAATAAGGATATAGTTGAAATATTGTCTGACATCGATCAAGTACCGGCAGATCAAAAAAGTGCTATAAATTTTAATGGAGGAGGATTTGACAATCATCGGATATTTTGGCAGAATATGAAAGCAAATAGTGGAGGTGAAGCGAGTGGATCTATTGCAGCTGCAATAAACGAATCCTTTGGAAGCTTTTCTGCTTTCAAAGAAAAATTCTCTTCCAGCACCGTGTTAATCCAAGGTAGCGGATGGGGATGGCTCGTATATAATCCGTCCAGTAAGAAAGTAGAGTACAAATCAATGCCAAATCAAACAAGTCCGCGAACTGAGGGCGTGATACCACTTCTGGGATGTGATGTATGGGAACATGCTTATTATCTCAAGTACCAGAACAAAAGACCAGACTACATATCTGCTTGGTGGAATGTAATAAACTGGCAAGACGTTTCTGAAAGATTTGATAAGGCTAAGAAATAGAAATTTATTTTTGTCTTGAAAGTTTACTAGAGATCTTACTCGCATAGTGGACATTTCAAGTTATTTTTAGTTTGTGAATTTACATCTACGCTATTGCAGTAACTAGTTGATTAGAATTCGAATAATTAGTTTCATTGATCTAGTGGTAGGCATATTAACTGTAAGACACATCGCTCTTTTTATTTTTTATTTCTTTTTCAATTGTAAATTCATCTGCTATTTCACTGCCCTTATTATCATAGAAAGTTCCAGTCAACTTTGTGTGAGGATTTCCGTTACTAATATCTATATCCAAAAATCCGAATTTGCCCGCAAATTGGTTAGCAACATAAGGATTTTTACCCTCCAAAGAATAGAAGTTTACTCCTCCCGTTCCCACAGTAGCAAAAACGATACCATCATTACCTCTGTTGTATCCTGTACTAAGTTCACTAGTGGTTACTGGCTTTGCACTTTCATTGGGATTATATGTCAAAGGATAAGTTCTCTGATAATTGTGGTTATGTCCGTTTAATACTAGATCGACGCCATACTTTTCGAAAAGCGGATTGTAAGCATCCCTTAGCGAATCTTCTGCTGGATGTTCTGAGGGTGATGAATAAAGTGGTTTATAGGTGCTTACAATTATCCAATTAGTATCTTCATTTTGAGATGCCTTTTCAAGATCTTGTTTGATAAAATTGTATTGCTCGGAGCCTTGTTTATAGTCAGACAATGAAGCCATGACAAGGAAATGCACGTGTTTGTAATCATAAGAATAGTATGGTTTATCCAATTCAAAGCTTTTTACATACTGATTCATTTTTGCTTCTCCATCTTTGATATCATGATGTCCCAATGTAATCATCATCTTGCCCTTGAGAGGAGACATTATATCAAACCAACAATCGGCAGTACTATGATATGAGAGATCTCCCAAGGCTAGAACTAATTCAGGATTTTTGCGCTCCATGTTTGATACAGTGTTTTGTGTATTTTTAGAACATCCAAAATCACCCGCAGTTGCAAAATTAAAGTTATTATCGTCATTACCATTATCATTATCATTATCATTACCATTATCATTACCATTATCATTGCCATTATCTCCATTGAAACGATAGCCGTCATAAGTTTCATCATCTCCTTCTTTGGTATCACCATCATGTTTATCATCATCGTCATCATCGTCATCATCGTCTTTAGCCTCGTTCTCTTGTCTCTGATCTATCAGGCGTTGGTTGTCCTCGTCATTTTCAATTTTGTCTTTTAACTTTTCAATTTTCTTTTCCAAGTTAGCATCAATTTTCTGAATTTTCAGATTTAATCCAGAAATGCCAAGTTTCTCGCCATCATTGTTTTCATTTTTGCTGTTTTTATTTTTAACTTTGTTTTCTTCTTGTTGATCCCAGAAGTACTGATTATCTTCTCCTAATATCTTATCCTTCAATTTGTCTATTTTCTTGTTCAAGTCGGCCCCTTTACTTTCAATATTCAAGTTTAATCCTGCAATTCCAAGGCTCTTGTCTACGTTACCATCGCCATTATCATTGTTATAGTTCTGTTCCTTGGACTCGTCTTCCTCGTCTTGCTGCTGTTGCTGTTGTTGTTGCTGTTGTTGTTCCTTGGACTTGTCTTCTTCGTCTTGCTGTTGTTGTTCCTTGGACTTGTCTTCTTCGTCTTGCTGCTGTTGTTCCTTGGACTTGTCTTCTTCGTCTTGCTGCTGTTGTTCCTTGGACTTGTCTTCTTCTTGCTGGTGCTTTAAGAGTTT
>JASKBU010000021.1:0-43044 GCA_033272285.1 Nitrososphaeraceae archaeon | reverse complement strand
TCCTTTAGTGATTTAGTAGATTGCCTATTGCAATACTTCCAGATGTTGATGAACAAAGATGTATTGGCTGTGCTCTATGTGTAGAAATATGTACTGCTCTTGGTCCAGATGTATTGAGGGTAAAACCAGTTGAGGGATGGAAGAGAGGTAAAGCTTTTGTATTCTATCCTGAAAGATGCATTTCAGATGGTGCATGTCTAGGCGTTTGTCCAACTCATGCTATATTCTGGATGAGACCAATGGAATATACACCAGGACAACCAGTTGCTTTACACAAGAACGGTGTATTCGACAAGGGTTGGGAAGAAGGCTAAGAAATTTTCACATACCTCCATTTTTTAATTTTATTTTTACAGTATTAAATAATGCAATTAAAACTAATGCTATTACGAAATAGTAAAAGAGCACATTCGTTTAGATTTCCAGGCTAGATCATAAAGATAGATTCCAATCCAGAATGCAGTAAGTTTATCCACTAAAAATTAGCTATGCAAGTTAGAGATCCTAAACTAAATACTTGTTGTAATCAGCTATCTTGGAAGCTCTTTCATAATTAAGAATTTGGTCCTCAAAACCCAATGTATAACCAATCTCATCTATGCCTTCCAATAGCATTTTTTTCCTAGTCGAATCGATATTGAAGTTCATTTTTTTCCCAGATATAGAAATTGTTTGTTTCGGTAAACTGATCTCTGCGAATGTATCGGTGTTGTTGACTACATTGAAAAGGTATTCTATGTCATTTTGACTAAGATATATCGGTAATAATCCTCTTTTAAAGCAGTTATTATAGAATATGTCTGCAAACGAGGAGGCGATTACAATCCTAATACCATAATCAAACAATGCCCAAACGGCATGTTCCCTAGAACTTCCACATCCAAAGTTATCTCTTGTCAATAAGATTTGTCTTTTCTCAAATTTTGGGTCATTGAGAATAAAGTCCTTCTTAGATCTTCCATCATGGCCAAAACGTCGATCATAAAAAAGAAAGTCACCATATCCACTTTTTTGGATGAGTTTCAGAAATTGTTTGGGTATTATCTGATCAGTATCTACGTTCGTCATGTCCAACGGAATCATTTGGCTTTTGATATCAACAAAGCGTTCCAGATGTAACACCAGATTATAACCAATCTCTTACATCAACAAAATGTCCTTCTATGGCACATGCTGCAGCCATTATTGGACTAACAAGATGTGTTCTTCCGCCAACACCTTGTCTACCCTCAAAATTCCTATTAGACGTACTTGCGCAACGTTCACCTGGTAATAAAATGTCAGGATTCATTCCAAGACACATACTGCAACCTGACTCCCTCCACTCAAATCCTGAATCCTTGAAAACTGTATCCAGTCCAAGCTTTTCAGCATCTGATTTGACCTTTTGGGATCCTGGAACTACCATAGCTCTTACTTTGGTAGATACCTTTCTTCCTTTAACAACTAATGATGCTTCTATCAGATCTTCTAATCGTGAATTCGTACAAGATCCTATAAAGACTCTGTCAACGTGCAAATTAATCATGGACGTTCCTGGCTCTAAATTCATGTATTCCAGTGCTCTGACAGCCAATTTCCTCTTGTTCTCATCGCCTTGTGCAAATTCCTCCGGAGAAGGGATAGAGTCGGTTATGTCAGCAACCATAGACGGGTTTGTGCCCCAAGTTACTTGAGGTGCAAGATCAGTAACATTAATCGTTTCAACTCGATCAAATTTTGCGTTAGCGTCACTTTTCAGATTTGTTCTCCAAAATTCTATCAGTCCTTCCAATTCTGATTCTTTCGGAGCATATCTTCTTCCCTTTAGATAATTGAATGTAGTTTCGTCAGGGGCAATTAATCCAGCTCTCGCTCCCCCTTCAATAGACATATTGCATATAGTCATTCGCTGTTCCATTGATAATCTAGAAATAACATCTCCCCTGTATTCGATTACAGTCCCAGTACCCCCATCCGTTCCTATTTTACGAATAATTTTAAGTATGATATCCTTAGAGGTTATAGCATGATTTTTTCTCGGGTTACCTTCAATTTTGATTAAGAAAGATTTTGGTTTGTACATCCATATACATTGAGTAGCAAGAACATGCTCGACCTCGCTAGTTCCAATTCCAAAGGCAAGAGCTCCGAATGCACCATGCGTTGATGTATGACTGTCACCGCAAACAATGGTAGTACCAGGCAATGTGAAACCAAGTTCTGGTCCAATTACATGAACTATACCTTGCTCTGGACTATTAATATCATAGATAGTTATCCCAAATTCTTTGCAATTTCTTGTCAGCGTTTCCAATTGCATCTTCGATACACTATCAACCATGGGAAGTGTTCTATTTTCAGTCGATACATTATGGTCCGTCGTCGCAATTGTTAGTTCGGGGTGCCTAACCTGTCTGCCGCTTTGCTTTAGACTTGCAAAAGCTTGAGGAGACGTAACTTCATGTACTAGGTGCCGGTCAACATAAATTAATGAAGGGCCATTTGTGTCGCCAGTATTCTTATCCCCATCATCCATAACCACATGACTATCCCAAACCTTGTCAAAGAGCGTTTTTCCCATTATCAACATATTGTTAGTTGATTCCGAATATAATCATATTACTAGCAACATCTGATTTGCGATAAGAATTAAACTACAAAGTGACAATGCTTAAATTTAGTATTCATAGAAATTAGTTCTAATGTTTCAGCATGACAATAAGAACTATGAAGAGTATGTTATGAACCACATAAAGAAAGGAACGACTACATGTGCTTTGACATGCAAGGATGGAGTTGTTCTAGCAGCCGACACAAGAGCTAGTGCTGGTTATTTTATTGTAGATAGAAATGTTATGAAAATCCAAAACATAGACGAACATTTAGGCATGACAATTGCGGGGGGTGTCGCTGATGCTCAAAATCTGGTCGATCTTTTGAGGTATAATGCAAATCTGTACAAATTATCAAACAACCAAAAATTGATTCCTGTTAAATCTGCAGCAAGGCTGTGTTCTAATGTTCTCTTCAACCAGAGATACTATCCTTATTACGTACAAATAATCATGGCAGGATTTGACAAGAATAGTGAGGGTGCACAAATATACAACATTGACTTATTCGGTTCCATGACCACTGAAAGTTTTATTTCAACAGGCAGCGGCTCTCCGGTTGCATATGGATACTTGGAGTCAGAATACAAAAAAGACCTTAGTGTAAATGAAGCATACAAAATAGCAATACATGCAATTGCTGCAGCTATTAGAAGAAATTCTGGAACCGGTGATAACATCAATGCTGTCATTATAGACAAGGATGGATATCGAGAATTATCTAAGGAAGTAAAAGATGCAGTACAGGCTGTTTATTGATAAGCCCCTCACTTCTCTTAATTTAATATATCTACTTTTCCTTGTTTGACGAGTCTAGCTAATAGATTCAAATCAAAAATCCGATATGTAATAACCATAAATTGATTAATATCCGAGATAGAAAATATCAAAAACTCAAAGGTCAGGTAAAACGCTTTATTCAAAAAAACAAGAAAATAGATCATTCAATGATTCTTAACAACATGAACATAGACTATGATACTCTAATGCGAATAATAGCTGAATTAAAAAGTGACGGAGATTTGATATAAGTGACTACTCGATATGTTCCAGTAATGTTTTCTGACTTTCTTCATCAACATCATTATATGCATTATCCAATATTTTCCGTATTCTTTGAGCACGTGCAGTCCCAAATCCAGGGATTTTAGCCAGTTCGGCGGCTGATGCGTTTAATGCTCTCTTGGGAGTGTTAAATTCTCTCAGCATTTTTATAGCAAACATACCGCCTACTCCAGGCAAAGAAGAAAGAACAGATAATTGCTGTATTTGCTCTGAGGTCTGCTTTCTAATTTTTCGTAATAGGGGTCCGTATGAGTATTTTTTCGATAGCTTGTTTGCAATAGCAATGAGAAAACTTGTTGTATGTTCAATGTTTGGCGTATGAACTAAAGGTATCTTAAAATCTAAAACTATCGTGATAAGCGAATCATAAACTAACTGAATTTTTTGGTCATAACTATGGAAGGATTTGTTAGAATCAGATTTCAGATCTTCAATGATATTTCCTTCAACAATTAATAGCGGTGAAGAAAAATGTTTTATGAGCTGCGAACACTGAATAAACAATCTTCCATCGTAAAAAGAACTTAACAAATCAGAAATAGTTTTCCTTTCGATTGCTACATTGTTGAAGACAATATAATCTCCAACTTTCAAAGTAGCAAAGTCTACAAAAACCCCTGATTGCTTCAGCAATTCTGGAATTCCACTGTTTCTTTCTCTTCTATCGACCACTATCCTCAAGAATCATCTACATAGGAAATATCACTAAAGTTTTAAAAATATTGGTATATTATTAGAGCCTCTAGTGGGACTCGAACCCACGGCCTAAGGTTTACGAAACCTTCGCTCTACCAACTGAGCTATAGAGGCCTATCATGGTTACATTTTCAATAAGATAGCCAATTTAACTATTTTCTAATTTGATACAGTATTTTTGTACATCCTGCTGAATTTCATATTATTAAAGCAAGATTAAATAGTTGAAAATTCAAGTTTTCAAAAGTGAAAATTTCAATCTCTGGTATTCGTGGTATCTTTGGACAAGATTTGAATCTACACACCATTATGAATTTTTCAAGATTATTTGCGTCATTTCTCATTAATAATTCTACTATAACAGAGAAGAAATGTCTGGTTGCAAGAGATACAAGGCCTTCAAGTTATTTAATTCTTCAAACAGTATCAGCAGCGATTATGGAACAAGGAATAAATGTGTTGGATCTGGGCATCGCTCCAACACCATTCGTATTCCATGAATCAATAAAGTATGGTAACGGTGTAATAGTAACAGCATCTCATAATCCTTTTGAATGGAACGGTCTAAAATTTATAATTAATGGAAGGGGAATTTTTGAAAAAGAACTTGATTTAATTCAACAAGAAAATATCCTATCAGGCACGCAATTTGGAGTAATGTATGCGTTAAATTCAAACTATATATCCGATATTCTTGAATTATTGAGAAAGACCGGATATCTTGAAGACAATAGAAAAAAAAGAAATACGATCGGCCTGGATCCTGGAGGAGGAGCTATATCTTCATATATTCCAAAATTATATAATTCATTAAATCAAGAATTCTACACAATTAATGACATTGCAGGTATCTCATCAAGATCTCCCGATCCTACAACAGATGACTTGCTTGAACTAAGAAAGCTTGTATTGTCTAAAAAGCTAGATTTGGGATTTGCATTTGACATGGATGCAGACAGACTTGTAGTAGTTGATAAAAATGGTAACAAGCTTTCACCAGATCTTACACTTTTATTATGCATTGCAAGTGTGTTAGACCATGGTGCAAAAAAATTTGTTGCCAGTTTAGATACTAGCAATAGTATTAAACGCATTATATCTGAATATGGTGGATCTTTATATCATTCTAAAGTTGGAGAAGCTAATGTAGTAAAAGAAATACTTCGGTTAAATGCAGACGCAGGTGGTGAGGGAAGCAGTGCTGGCTTTATTATGCCAAAATTTGACATGTGTAGAGATGGCATATTAGCCAGCGCAATTATCTCCTCATTAAGTGATGAATTATACAACCATTGTATGGAAATTGCATCAAAATACTCAACTATTAGATCAAAAATTCCTATGGAATCGAGTTTTCAGAAACAAGTAATAGAAAAATTCGGAGACAATTTTCAGGAAAAGTCCTATGATATAGTAAAGATGGACGGTACGAAAATTATGATTGATGATAATTCTTGGATTCTAATTAGATCCTCTAATACAGAACATGCTGTTAGAATTTCAGTAGAATCAACTCCGGAGAATGTACTAACTCTTTTTAATGAAGTTAAACAAAAGGTATTGTCTATTTATGAAGAGATTAAATGAAAGAGAAATAATAGATCTATTTAATTCATATTTTAGTAACCCCTTACTTGATAAGGTAAAGGGAGATGACCTAGTAATTTCTCCGCTCAAAAATAGCGTGATAAAGCAAGCGATCAAAACAAACAGGATGAACATTGTACTAAAGAGTGACATGTTAGTTGAAAGCACGGATGCGCCAAAAATTATGAAACCATGGCAAATAGCAAGGAAGAGTATATTGGCGTGCGTAAGTGATTTTGCTTCCAAAGGTATACGACCCTATGCATGTCTTATTTCTATAGGAATACCAAGAAAATATTCAAAAAAAGACATAATTGATCTGGCGGCTGGATTTTCGCTTGCATCAAAGGAGTACAAAGTACCAATATTGGGAGGAGATACCAATGAATCTAAAGAGTTAACTATTGACTGTAATATGGTGGGCATTACTTCTTTATCACGTAATAAAATTCCAAGTAGAAACGGTGCAAAAGCTGGTGATTTAATAGTAACATCCGGAAAATTTGGATATACTTCATCAGGATTGAAAATAATCCTATCTCACCTGCCCGCAGAAAAAAAATTTAAAGCAAAATCTGTGTCGTCGGTAACGTTCCCAAAGCCGAAAGTTGAATTTGGATTCCGGTTTGCAAAATACTTTTCATCTTCAATCGATTCTAGTGATGGGCTATCTTCTTCACTATACCAACTTGCTAGAGATAGTAACAAGGTTGACTTAATTATTAATAAAATCCCTAAACCAAAGGAATTGTGCCATTTCGCCAGTTTGAATTCCATCAGTATCGAGGATTTGCTTTTTTTTGGTGGAGAAGAATATGAAACCGTTGCTACAATCCCAGAATCAAATTTCAAGAAAATGCTCAATGAGGCTAAAAAGCACAGAATCCATGTATTTCATATTGGTGAGGTATTAACAGGTAGAGGGAATGTTCTCTATGAAAAAGAAGGAATACACAAGCTTATTAGAGATAAAGGATTTGTCCATTTTGCAAAATAAAATTTTGCGAACATGATCTCTAAAATTTGTTTGAGGTTTATACTCTTCTTCCCCTACGGCCACCGGGTTTCCTCGTTGTATCATGAGGAATTGGAGTTACATCATCAATCCTGCCTATCCTAAATCCCGCTCTGGCAAGCGCCCTAATTGCAGCCTGAGCACCGGGTCCTGGAATTCGTGGTCCTACGCCTCCAACAGCTCTTACTCTTATATGCAAAGCGTTGATACCTTTGGTTTTTGCAATATCCGCCGCGGCTACTGCAGATTTCATTGCAGCATACGGAGATGATTCATATCTGTCGGCAGTCACATGTCTCCCGCCAGAACTAAAAGCAATCGTCTCAGCCCCGCTAATATCCGTGATATGAACTAGAGTGTTATTATAACTACTAAATATGTGGGCTACACCCCATTTGTACTGAATTACTTCTTCAACTTCTGACATTAAATCGTTAAATTAAATTTTTCAAAGGGTGTTAAAAACCTATCATATTTTAAACACAAAAACAAGTAACTATTAAGTCAAATAAATACACAAGCTTCAGCACAACTTTAATGAAGTGGACTATCCTGTAGATTATTTATGAAATGGTTCAATCATGACAAAACAGACGAGGAACCCAAGCTGATAGCCTGCAAGTATTGTGATATGAAATTTCAAGACAAAGAACGATTAAAAAGACACACCAGGAAAGCCCACAGTGAAAAAGGTGGAGACATGCCAAAGTTCAATCTTTTTGGCAATTAGAGTCCATATAGACAATAAACATGTTTCCACTTCATGATGACGCCCAGAGAATCCACGGTAGACCGTACGTAACTTACCTGATAATTGCCATCAATGCTATAGTTTTTTTAGTAGAAGTGATTGCTACAGCAAATTTTTCTAATGAAGCGGCAACAAATACTTTGTTCCAAAACTATGGTGCTATTCCATATAAATTACTTCAAGGTGATATATTTTCGGCTATCAGTGCAATGTTTCTTCATGCTGGTGTAGCTCACCTTATAGGTAACATGTTATTTCTATTTGTGTTTGGGGACAATATTGAAGACAAATTTGGTCGAATAAAATTTGTCCTATTATACATTGGTTGGGGCCTAGCAGCAGCATTCTCCCACAGTTTCTACGCAATGTCTACAGGCGAAGGAGGAATTCCTGCTATTGGTGCATCAGGAGCAGTTTCGGGAGTACTGGGAGCATATCTTGTGCTATTTCCAAGAGCAAAAATATTTACGGTAATTGCTGCATTTTTTATTACAACGGTAAGAATACCGGCCATAGCATACATTCCTTTTTGGTTTATAATGCAGCTTATTTTTAGCCTATTGAACCAATCTGGTGGTGTGGCCTATGTTGCACATATTGGAGGCTTTCTCGCGGGATTGCTAACAGGATACTTATTGAAGAACGTGGTTACTAGATATGGGATGGTAGCACCGCAAATACGATATCCAACAAGGGATCGGCAAAAAATTAGTAATATCCCAGACATGACTATTCATACTCAACCAGAGGTCATCAAAGGATCTAATTTTTATGAAATTATTGCCGAAATGCCAGGACTGGCGTCCCAGTCAGATATACAGGCAAGCTATGACCCGAACACTCAGAGTGTAAGGATATTTACCAGCGGTCCGAGAAAATATGACATAAACGTTAGAATATCTGATATCCAAGATGGAAATATCAAAATTGATCAAATAGAATATCTCAATGGTATAGTACGGATTAGAATATCAAAGTAACTTTGATATTTTTTGATGCTTGAAACCTTGTAAATATATCTGAATTATTTTGTTATTTGATCAATAATTGATGAATCATACAAGCTTCTACTTAATTCCCTGTATTTCTTATTAATAAAATCTAGAGATTCAACGAGCTTCTTTGATTTTCCATATTTGAATCGAACTAACTCTTTGTGTTTCCAAAAATGCTTTGCATCTGCAACATATATAGTAGTAAAATAATCAGGGCCAATAAGATTATCTGGCAACTTGATATTGTAGGGGAAAAGATACTCTACACCAAACCATTCGTCTCCCTCAGGATAATCATTACCTGTCATAATATCAAAATAAAGATGTAGTTTATCCTCTACAGTGAATCCTTCGTCTTTTATGAGAGGGTGTCTAACATTTGATTTATGATAATCAATTTTTAACAATTCTACTTCAAAATAAGTTTTTATTATCGCTCGCCTAAAAATTTCATTGGATTCCCTCAGATTCAAAGATAATATAATAACACATGATGACTATTTTATAATCTTTTTAGCAGAAGAATGAAAAATTTGTTATGCGAGCTTGAAATCATTTGAATATATGGAATCATCTACATAATTAATATAATAGCAAAAAATCTAAATCATCACTTAAGCGGGGGTCGCCTAGCCTGGTAGGGCGTGGGATTGCTAATCCCATGTTCGCAAGAACTCGTGGGTTCGAATCCCACTCCCCGCGCTTCTCTTAGGGTTTTATCCCAAATAATAAATGGAAAAGCTAAGAATTTCAATTGTAACAGCAATTTGCTAATAACCTCAACCAAAACATCACAGCCCCTTTGATGCAAAAGATAGAGTTTGTCCAGCAGTTATCGACTATTTCAAATAATCGCTAAATCAACTATTACCCAAAGAAAGTATCTGGAAATCTCTCTAGAAATGAGTTCGCCCAATACTCCCACCATTTCTAAAAAGATCCGAATGCTATGAATCTAAAAATGCTTTGTGAAATGAGTAGCATGAAAGATGAATCCATAATCCTTAAGTAAGAATTTGAGCATCTAAAGCTCATGAATAAAGAATTAATCATCAGTGGAGCTATGATTTTGATGTTGGTTATGACTACCTCAGCAAACAACTTGAGTGCTCAAAACGTGACCACAAATGCCTCAAATGCTGCGGGTAATATGACAGCTTCAGCTAACCAGACTGCCTCCGAACTCGGCCAAAATGCATCTACTGCGTTAAACAGAACAGGTGAATCATTACAAGAAATGGGAAAAAATGCTACTGAAGTTGGAGGAGACATACTCAATAAAACTGGCGAAGCCGCCCAAAAAGTTGGCGAAGGAGCTGCAGGAGTTCTTGGTAACTTAACTGGAGAGATAAAACAAGGAATAAGCGGTAATAGTAGCAAGTAGACTCGAATAATTATTAAACTTTATTATTTGTAGCACACATAAGACTGATCCCAGTACTTATCATTCTATTAGTGCTTTCATTAGATTTGAAAATTGCTAAATTAAAATCACAGTTGCTAGACCATTCCGCAATCTAGTTAGAGTAAATAATAAAAAAATGATGAACTAATCTTTAGAAAACTGAGTGGGAAATAAAAAGAAAGAAATGAAAAAAGGAAGAAGAAAGGATCACTTTTCTTCCAATTCCTTTATCCTCTCCCTAATTCCTTGAACTTCCTTCTCAAGACCATCACTGTATTCTTTTAGCAAAGCAATCCTCTCTTCCCTTGTTAGAAAGTTTCTGACTTGATCTACTCCTATCCCACAGCATCCGAATCCCATTCAATCACCTCCCCACTCTTCATTATCGGTCATACGATATATAGCAAAACCATGTATTTATATATATCGGACATCCAATATTACTACATTGCGAAGTATTGATAGCGAATGTTGCGATATGAGGGGATTATTGGGATTTCTTATCCTCTTTTTACTCTCAAAAAAACCAATGCACGGTCAAGAAATAGCTAATGAGCTGGCAAAAAGAAGGGGAGAAAAACCTAGCCCAGGAACAATTTATCCAGCTCTTAGGAGTCTCAAAGATCTCGGGTTCCTATATGAAGAGAAAGAAGGCAAGATCATAACGTATGCACTTTCTCCTAAAGGAGAAAAAGCCTTTGAAATAGCCAAGAAAAGGTTCACGAGGACATTTTTGGGAGTCATCACATAAACTAGATTGTGAGCACGTTTTCGTCGTAAGAGTGCAAATAATATTAGTAATCATTATTATTCGCCTGTAAGGTAAAAGTTCGTTTGAAATAGTTTACAGGATAAATCATAAAGGATAAGACTCACTTAACCATGAATTGATTACAATCAAAAATGACTTGGACACAATAGATTCAATTCTATATGAGA
Organism: Nitrososphaeraceae archaeon; assembly: GCA_033272285.1. Taxonomy (GTDB): domain Archaea; phylum Thermoproteota; class Nitrososphaeria; order Nitrososphaerales; family Nitrososphaeraceae; genus TA-21. Next base: position 31,997 of record JASKBU010000021.1, on the reverse strand, counting down.
CTCTAAAAATAACCCCCTTTAAAAGAGAATATGACATCTCATTTGGGAAAATAGCAACCATTCTAAATCGTTACAATCTAAATGAAAATTCAAGAAACCTTCGCTTTAGATTTACTTTGTTTATGCAAGAATTTTTTGATTCTGTTCCACAAGATCAGTGGGACTTAAAAGATCCAAAATTCATAAAACAATCCGAAGAATTTGCGATTAGAAAATTCAAGGGATGGGTAATAGAACAAGTGACGTAAAGAGTACACTTCAAGCTTTACATATCATTGAAATTGCAATCAGATAGTAATAGTTTCATTGACATAATATTTCGTACTTTATGAAGGAGTGGCTTTTTCGCCGGAATTTAACGGTTTGAGTTCCACAATCAGTCCTTGGTCCCAATCGTATTTTACCTTCATCAAGTCTGAGACCTGTGCAGCTAACTGAGTTTCCTTCAAGGGTTCGACTAATCTTGCGTGACCACTAAATGTCAATCTGTTAATTCTGAATGAAATTTTAGGATCATGACTAATGTTTCTAACCCAGTGTGCCGTTCTGCCTAGTTCTGACATTACGTAATATTTTCCGTTATTCTTTACATACCATATTTCTATTATATGCTCTTTACCGGTTCTCCAACCGGTCGTTGTCAAATATAGAAATTGTTGGTCTTTCAAGGGGCTCATCAAATTGTGCCTAAGGTTAATACCACGCAAAACTATCATAAAACCTTGACCATATTTTTGAGATGTTGTTGGCCAGAAAATACAGATGTGGCTCAGACTTTAAAGCAAAGTATGAATTCGTAGAATTTATATCAACCAGGCGATGATCTGTATGAAAAGTGAATAATAAATATGGATGCATATTTAGAAGAATAGCTATACGACATTCTTACATATTGTATACAAAATTCTGATGCTGCAGATTTTGAAGAGAAAAAGCAAAGAGTATTTACAATTGGTAAAGAGCTTTATTCTGATGGAGGAATTGACACTATGGAAAATATGTTTTATTCAATTGAATTTAGAATAAAAGATGAAATCGGCAAGGATGTCAATCCATATCGATCCTGGTGGAACGGCATATCAAGCGAATGGAAATATTAGAGCTTAAAATAAATCCATGTTGTTATCGCAAATCCATGTTTTTTTATTTTTTATCTAAAGAATCCCTAAATGTTGTGTAAAAATCAAAGAGAAGAATTTTTTTTACAAATAAATACAATAAAGTGGTATTAGAAATTATAACGAATTGAATCTGTATAGATCGGTAGCAGCTTGCGCACTATGTCATCAACTTACTCCCACTGAGACGATGATCAATACAAGAATAGGAAAAGTATGCATAAAATGTGATATGCAAATTACCAAAACGAATAATCGAACCAGCATAAGCAAAACAAGTAAGACTCCTAAGAAATTAATAAAACCACTGAAGTAACAGAATTTTGATATTTTATAATACTTATATGTAAAGCGATATGCAGTTAATGATCGATGCACAGTCAGATTATGAGATCTGAGAGAAGGAAGAATTACGAACTTTGTAAAATTCCCAGTTGTCATCCTTTTGTAAAATGGGCCGGTGGCAAAAGCCAATTATTACCTCAAATAATGCGTCATATTCCACAAAAGTTTACCAGCTATTTTGAACCGTTCCTCGGAGGAGGTGCCGTATTCTTTTATATCGCTCTCTATAATAGGAACGCAATTCTTTCTGACATAAACGCAGATTTAATTAATGTTTATAAAATTATAAGAAATAATGTAGAAGAGCTTATTGCGGCTTTAAATTATCACCAAACTGAATACAATAAGTCTCCAAAAAGATACTACTATGAATTGCGAGATTCAAAAAAAGTATTTAATAATATAGAGAAAGCTGCACGCTTCATAACACTAAATAAAACATGCTACAATGGACTATATCGTGTAAATAAGAACGGTTTGTTCAACGTTCCAATTGGAAGATACAAAAACCCGCTTATCTGCGATACCAATAACTTAAGAAAAGCGAGTATGGTACTAAGACACCCTGGATCCTCGTTGAGAATCGGCGATTACAAGAAAATATTAGGGGAAAAAGCCGACAAGGATGATTTTGTATATCTTGATCCACCGTTTCATCCTGTGAGCAATACTGCGAATTTTACCAGTTATACCAATAATGGTTTTACGCTTGAAGATCAGAAGGAGCTTGCAGTTATATTCAAAGAGCTGACAAGAAGAGGATGTAAACTCTTACTTAGTAACTCAAACACTGAGGAAATAAGAAGGCTTTATTCAGACTATTCTCATTTTACTGAAATAACCAGTACGAACAGATCTATTAACGCAATTGGGTCTAGAAGGACGGGACATGAAGAATTGCTAATAAGAAATTACTCGCAATAGGGTGAATACAATAGTGGATAGCCAATAATCAAGTCCTACTTTATCAGTTTATCTTGAGTAGTAACTGCTGTCTTACTAATATATGGAAAAGAGATAACAAGGATAAACAAAATACAAAGTGCTGTCTTGATTTTTGATTTTTACCTCATTTATAATCAACACTTGAACATCCTACGACGTGGATATTTTCTTGGCATGTGATATCACTGCATTTATAACTATGTAGACAAAATTATTTTTGTATGGATTCGCAGAGTGAAACATACAAAAATAGTGTATTTCTTTCACCGAAATCAATTGCGATTATAGGAGCCTCCGAAAAACCAGGAATAGGAAGAGCAATTTTTACCAACATCAAGAATGGCTATAAAGGTAAAATCTTTCCCGTCAGCCCTACTAATGAGTATGTTTCTGGAATTAAGGCATACAAGAGTGTTCTTGACATACCAGAGGATATAGATCTTGCAGTGGTGGCAACCCCAAACAAGATAGTTCCAAAGGTAATGGAAGAAGTCGGAATGAAGAAGATTCATGGTTCCATTATCGTTTCAGCCGGCTTCAAAGAAGTTGATGAACAGGGAGCTATTCTTGAAAGGGAAGTGGCTGCAATATGCAAAAAATATGGTACCAGGGTCATCGGTCCAAATTGTCTGGGTATAATGAGCCTATCTAAACAGAACATGATGAATTCCACGTTTCTGAAGATTACACCAAAGCATGGAAATATTGCTCTAGTGTCACAGAGTGGAGCTATTTGTGCTGCTACTGTAGAAGATGCTATGGCACAGGGAATAGGTTTCTCGAAGGTAATTAGTATGGGAAACAAAATAGACGTTGATGAAAATGATGTATTGGAGTTATTATGCCAAGATCCGGAAACTTCTGTTATCATAATGTACCTTGAAGACATCCATAATGGTAGAAGGTTTATGGACATTGGCAGGAAAACAACGAAGCAATTCAAGAAACCAATAGTTGTGATAAAGTCTGGCAGAACTCCAGAAGGGGCAAAGGCAGCAATGTCTCATACAGGTGCATTAATGGGAGCCGACGAGGTTTATGATGCGCTATTTTTGCAGAGCGGTGTAATTAGAGTTGATACTATGCAGGAACTTTTTGACTTAGCAACTGCATTTTCAAAACAGCCAGTTCCCAAAAGCGACGAAGGAACCGTGATTGTTTCAAACGCAGGTGGACCTGCCATAATATCCACAGATGCATGCTCAAAATACGGAATGAAGCTAGCTGACATAAGCAATTCAAGAGAGGAAATATCAAAGGTGATACCGGCCCACGGGTCTGCAAGGAACCCAGTTGATATTGTGGGAGATGCGGATTTCAATCGATTTGAAAAGGTCCTGAACGAAGTGGTCTCAAATCCAAATGTAGGCTCAATTGTTACCATGTGTACTCCCTCCGCTACTCTTGATTATAATGATCTTGCTAGAACTATTGTTAAGACCACAGCCAATTCTGGAAAAACCTCTCTTGCAGCGCTTATGGGTCTTGCAGAAGGAACAGAAAATAAACAAATCCTTTCTGACGGAGGTATACCGTATTTTCCATATGCTGAACCAGCAATTAGAACACTAAAAGCAATGTACGAATTTTCTAATTGGAGTACTGGAAAAGAATCTGAAATAAGAAAATTTAATGTTGACAAGGTAAAAGTCAAACAAATTTTCGATAGCGTAACGAAGGAAGGTAGAAAACATCTTTTGGAAGAAGAGGGTTACGATGTACTTAACGCATATGGATTTCCAAGACCGAAAAGTTACCTCTGCACAAGTGAGGAAGAATGTGTAAAGAGGGCCGAGGAAATTGGATATCCTGTGGTTATGAAAATTGCATCCCAAGATATAACCCACAAATCAGATGCTGGAGGAGTAAAGGTAGGAGTCAAAAATAAGCAACAAGTTTCGTCTTCATTCAATGAAATTATTGTTAATGCAAAGAACTACAAGAAGGAAGCCAACATTAAGGGAGTCCTCGTTCAGCAGATGATAGAATCTGGAAGAGAAACAATTCTGGGTGCAAAACACGACAAGTTGTTTGGTCCTTTAATCATGTTTGGTCTTGGTGGAATTTACGTTGAAGCATTAAAGGACGTTGTGTTTAGACTAGCACCAATTGATGAACAAGAAGCAATGAAAATGGTTGAATCAATCAAAACATACAAGATATTGAAAGGTATAAGAGGACAACCACCGTCAGATATAAAGGCATTAATTGAATGCCTACTACGATTATCTCAACTGGTTACAGATTTCCCCGAGATTACTGAATTCGATATGAATCCATTACTGGTACTGGAAGAGGGAAAAGGGGCATGCGCTGTTGATGTTAGAATAGGCCTTGCATAAATCTACCAGATACCTATTTCCTATTTCTTAGTAACCCTTCCAATTCTAATTATTCATTAGTAATTTTTTTACCGCATTCAGAACAAAACAGTGCATCGCTTTCATTTTGATAATTACAATATGGGCATTTACCTAATTGAATGGATTCTGAAGATTCTGAATTCTCGAGCAAAATAATATCCCCAATTTTGGAAATACTTTTCCATGCGACTTCAACATTTTGATTGTCGGCCTTTTTAGGAATCTTTAGATTTATTTCCATTTTTCCTCTTGAAGTCCTTTTGAGACCAATTTCTTGTACTTTTCCTATCAACATAGCATCCCAATCATATGCAGGCATACCAATGAGGGTTTGAATCGAAATAAAGTCACTTTGGGTAGTCGGAGTTGGTGCTGGACTAGTTTGGCTTGCATTTGACTCGAGACTTTCACCAGCATCTTTAGTCTTCGATACATCAGTCGTACTCGGTAATTCAGATTGCAATGATTTTGATTCTTGTTCCTGTTGTGACTCTTCAGGAGCATCAAATTTTCTATACTGTGCAATAATACTCTTACAGGTCTTACATTTGTATTCGCCCTTTTCATATAGTGTCACACCTTCACCTAGATCTTCATTAGGATTTTCAAAATTAATGTTCGGTGACCCCTGATAATCTTTGTCACATTTGTTACAATGATACTTTACAAATCTGTCAGTGGGAAGCCGCCCTATTCCTGCCAGAAATAATTCTGGTCCTCCTAAATTTCCTTTTTTTTGCTCTTCATCTGTAACGTGAGCGATAACATAGCCTCCAGAGCCCCGTAATTTTTTCTCCCGCAGTTCTTGATTTTGATCCTGATCTTCCATCATATTTTTTATATTCATCTGTGTAGAATTTAAATTATAAAGTTCTGGACTAAACAAATCTCTTATTTGTAAAGGTATTACAAATTTGAATTGACAATTTATTTCAATATCAATTGATCAAACTTTACATCATCACACTTATATCTCCGATGAAAGCACAATAAGTTAACTAAAGCTGCGGCAGATAAGTTAAGTTAATACAAAATCTTTCCAGATCTTCCGTGACTTTTGTCAAATATAAAACAAAATGTGAATTAGAAATGGTTTCATTTGAAGAATTAGGTCTAAATATGTCTATAGTTAAGGCTGTCAAGGAAATAGGAATGGAAAATACTTTTCCTATTCAAGAACATTGTATTCCACTTATTTTGAAAGGGAAAGATGTCATAGGACAAGCGCATACAGGTACCGGCAAGACGGCTGCTTTTTCTCTTCCGCTAATAAGTAGTTTAAAATCACGAGGACCAATCCAAGCATTAGTACTCGTTCCTACAAGAGAACTGGCCATGCAAGTTACTACTGAAATTAGAAAATTTTCAAAATATATGGGAATAAGGAGTTTAGCCGTTTACGGAGGACAGAGTATTCACATACAAAAAGAACAGCTAAGAAGGGGAGTGCAAATTATCGTGGCAACACCTGGCAGATTAATAGATCATTTGAAACAAGGAACGATTCAATTAGAGGATGTAAAGTTTGTAGTGTTAGATGAAGCTGACCGAATGCTTGACATGGGATTTGTAGATGACATAAAGTTCATACTTTTTTATGTTAATGAGAGAAGGCAAACATGCCTGTTTTCAGCAACGATGCCGATTGAAATTCTAAGATTATCTAGGGAATACATGAAGGAACCAGAACAAATCAGACTCAATGAAGATGAAATTAGTTTAGAAACTATCGATCAATCTTACCTAATTGTAGAAGAACGAGAAAAATTCAAACATCTCTGTAATTTTATTAGGAATAGAGAAAAAGGGCAACAAACTATTGTTTTTGTTGCCACAAAACAACGAACTCAGAGGATAGCTGATGATTTGAATAAAGAAGGTTTCAAAGTTATTACAATTCATGGAGACTTGTCTCAAAGACAGAGGGATTACTCAATGAACAGGTTCAAGAACGGAAGCGAAGATATCCTTGTAGCAACAGATATTGCCGCGAGAGGTATAGATGTTCCGACGGTTGGAAATATTATTAATTATGATATTCCTGAAGATCCACTGATCTATTTCCACAGAATTGGGAGAACTGCACGGGCAGGCGCAAGTGGTAAGGCAATCTCATTAGTTTCAAGCAGTAGGTATGAAGATTTTGCAAGGATCCTTAAACGTACTGAACTTACAGTCAAGAGACTTAATGATGAAATAGGAATTGAAGTTCCTACATTATCTGTGAACAGGAATAGAGTAAATAGACAAAGGTCGTTTAACTATAATAGTCAAAGTAGAAGAAGATTTGGGTATAGCCGAGGAGTTAGTAGAGGTCGGTACCACCACGCCCATAGTCAATATAAAAGAGGATGAATAGGTAGGTAAATTAATAATATATCAAGTAACCAAGACAACATTTTTGCGAAGATAAAGATAATTAATATTCCTACAAGAAAAATTTTGGTATAATTTTCTGTAAGTAATGTTATGGTATGTTCGGTTCTTATCTTCATATATACTAATCAGAGAATATGCGAACCTGAATTTTGTAAGAAACAAATCTAATACGACAATCAAAGCGTCAATCTAATTTGCTTATATTGATTAACTTTCGAATTAAATGATAGAATTTATTTAGAAAAGGAAACAATTTTCTAGAAAACTATAGAATATCGAAAACGTATATATATTTTGTTAGACATTTATAATATGCATAAACACCAGCTGGGATTATTGGCTGTTCTTGTTCATCACATCCGAGAAGTCCCAGTTGTTTCATAATTATTCTGATAAATCTACATCGCGAATAATCTATCTTGTAATACCTTGAGGCAAGTATATGTAAAATATAGCTGGAAAAATTAATCCTTTCTCCAGATATAGTCAGTGTCAAGCTTGACAACTTTTTAACACTTTAATAACAATTTGGCTGTGGAGATAATTCCTAGACAAAATGAAAGCTAAAAGTAAAAGGTATGCAGTAAAAATAAAATTCACAGTGAAGAGATGGAATTTCTTTCGAACAAAGAGGATTAGCAGTCTAGTTACTCAAATGAAGTCTGTAAAAGAATTGTGGTAGACTTGCAAATACATGAGTGTAGACTTTTAGAAATTAGTGTAGACTTCTATGTAAAATACTGGCGCTACGCGCGTAGACTTATGTACACTTACAACTGATTGTCAATGTCCAATATTAGATAGCAACTAATCAATTGACTATACTGAAGTATTTATTTTTGAAAATTTGTCTATTATAGCGGCTTTTTACAGTTGTAACGGCTTTTGCAAATTATTTGCCGGCTTTTTCTAAATCATGTGCCGCCGCCAATAGTAACCAGCTTTTAGAAAATAGTTTCACTTTAGAGAAATTGAAAGCAAAAAATTTTCGGGCAATCAAAATAATGCAGATGATTGTTCATGCTGTCCATACAAAAATGAATATATTATTGAATAATCAAATATTAATGCTCATCTAAATAGTCGATAAACTTAATTATTATTCATAATACTAGTAACTCGATGCTCATTAGTACTTCAAAATATATCACACTTGCCACGGTAGTTTACCTGGTTGCATTTTTTGCATTTGCTTCGGGACTTGTAAATTCTATTATAGAGGGTGCACGATCAAGACAATTTATAATTGAATCAAGATCAATACAAACTGTCGGAGAAACCATTGTAATAGTAGTGATACTATTTATGGGGATGTTCGGCGCCTATTTGCTTTATAATTCAGGTAAAGCTGCAACGCCAAAGAGTCAATGGGCATATTTGGGGTCAGGATTTATTGTTCTCATCATCTCTTTAATGGTTGCTTTCTTTATAGTAAAAATTAAGACAGCCGTCTAGGTCCATTTCAAAACTTTGTCCTTCATAATAAAATTTTTATGATCGAGTTTTGGATGCCTGAGAACTGTAATTGAAAGGTCATCAAGATTTCTAATTTTAACGTAAAAATTAAATGAACTTTTCATACTAAGCAGTCTATTACTTATTACTCGTTCCTTTCCTCTATATCGAATCATACTAGTTACCAAAAATGGGATATTATATTCTGATGTATGTTTTAAAATTATCATGAGAACAAAGTAAAGTAGCTGATTTAGACTTCCGATATTTATTCTATTATTTTGGTTCGGTACAAGTCTGTCGTAATAAAGATTATAAAATGAATTTATAGAATCAAAAATAACTAGAGAACATTCACTCATTGATTTTATTATGTCTGTTGTGATAATACCAAAAATATCTTGAGATGGTAGAAAAATTTTCAAGATATTAGATTCAGATTGGTAATAATGATCATTTATTTTCTGTATTTTCATGGTCGGAATTAATCCGGCTTTAGCATATGAAGTAAATGCTGCATCAAAATCTAAATAGAATACCTTGTGATGATTGTCGTTATCATCCTTACATTGGAATTCTGAAATAATTGAAGCAATTAGACATATTTTGGCATAAGTATCGTCAAAGATCAAGGTATTGAATCCTCCTTTATCTAGCATTTCTGAAATCATGATTTTTATTATAATGAATTATTAAAAGGGGTTATAATGGATTATCATGATACCAAGGAAAAATGACATAGACTTAATTCGTAAAGATTTTCCAGTCACAAAAAAAAAGATCTATATGAATTGTGGCTCATTTGCTCCGATGCCATTATCTACGATCAAATCAATCACTGATTTTTTAGTAAGATGCTCAGAGGAAGGCCCTGACTCAACCACTGTGCAAGAATACATTACATCACTAATGAAAGAGCTTAGGGTTAACTTGAGCCGACTCATAAATTGTGAGCCCGAAGAAATAATCTTCACTCAAAGTACTACTGAGGGGATAAACTATGTGGCATCTGGTATCGAATGGAAAAAGTCAGATGCAATTATTGCACGGGGTGGTCTTCATGAACATTATGCTAATTACTTCCCTTGGTTGAATATCTCTAAAAAATTTGGTGTGAAACTTGAGGAAATTAAAATAAATGATAAGGGGTTCTTTGATCTCGACAAGATTGAGAAGATTGCAAAGAACAAAAATGCAAGGCTGATAACACTCAGTCATGTTCTCTATAATAATGGAGCAATAATGCCTGTTGAAGAAGTTGGTAAAATTGCAAAAAGACATCAGATGCTTTATTCCATAGATGCTGCCCAATCTGTTGGTACTATTAATGTAGACGTGAGAAGAATTGGTTGTGACTTTCTAGCATTTCCTGGTTTCAAATGGATATGCGGCCCATCAGGCATTGGAATCTTTTATTGCAAAAAAGAATCAGCTCACTGGTTAATTCCAAAGTATATTGGAGGAGAATCTGCAATTATAACTGAAGAAAAAGAACTAGTTTATACAGAGTCTCCACAAAAATTTCAAACAGGATTTAGAAACTATCCGGGCATTGCAGGTCTTGCATCCTCAATAAATTACATTCAACGTTTGGGTGTTAATACAATAAGAAAAATGAATATGAAAATAGCAAACGAACTTGTTCAGGAGCTAAGAAGAATTCCAGGCATCTCTATCTCTGGACCTGAAGATGAAAAGATCAGATCATCAATAGTATCTTTTACAATAGACTCAGTCAATCCGAAGACAATAGTATCCAGCCTCGAAGAGAAGGGTATAATTGTTGCAGAGAGAGATATTGTAGGAGGAGGCAAGAAAAAGGCGGTGCGAGCATCTCCGCATTTCTTTAATGACCTAAGTGAAGTATCAACCTTTGTCCAAAACATAAAAAAATTCAAAACATATTAGGTTGATTTTTCTTGTCTTTCCCTGTCTGACCTTCTATTACTATCATAGTCAATGTGGATCTGACTTTATCTATTCTTCTGACATGCCATGTTATAGTTTCTCTTAATTTGTCCATAGTATCTGCAGAAATCTTTACAATAATATCATATACTCCGTATACACCGCTTACTTCACTTACTCCTGGGAGCTTCTTTATTTCCTGTAATATTTCCTCTTCGGAGCCGAGATCACAATTTATTAAAACATAAGCTGTTGGCATACTAATACAATAGTTCTAGGAAGTATTAAAACTCGATGTAGATTAAGGAATTTTATGCTATACTCCTAGTTTGAGATGTTGCTTTACCAATGTAAAATTTATTTTATTTTCCCAAATTTCCTGTCAACAGCAATGGCTCTTACGGGGGAACCAGATGCTCCAGATAACTTCAAAGGTGTCACTATTAACGTAAAATATTGGTCCTGTAGTTTTTCCAAATTACACAGATTCTCCACTACCAATACCTGATTGGATAATAGTATTTTATGTACAGGAAAATTATTATCCGTTCCCCTATCAATACTGGGCGAATCAATACACACAGCATTTACCTTCTTATCGACCAAATAATTTGCGGCATCCTCTGAAAGACCAGGACTATGACTAAAATAATGGTCCTTATCTATTTCGTTCTCCCACGAAGTTGAAAATACTATGGTATCACCCTGAGCTATCGTTGCATTAGATGCCACAATATCACTTTTTGTTATTAGTTGATCTAATCCCTTTTTTATCCTAATTAGGACAGCATTAGAAATGAATCTGCTGACTGTTATTTGGTCGATCGATGAAACTTTGTTCACAAAATGAGATGGAGCATCCATATGAGTACCTGTATGAGTACTCATAAAGATAACTTCTGAATGATATTGATGCACGTCCATTTTAGTCCAGGTAATAAATTTGGGCAATGGCGAACCTGGAAAGACTTTGGTGTCATCTCTTATTTCTCTGGTTAAATCTATTATCATCCAATAATGACTCTTATGATTTATTCATATTTCTTTTGCCTCTACGACTGGACTTGATAATTCCACTTATGATGATAATACTCAAAAATCCAAATGAACCTATCAATACATAGAGGACACCTCTATGAGCTATTTCAGTCAATTCATTAATTATTATTTCTAAGGTCATTGAAATTAAGTTAATTAGCCGGTAAACAAATAAAATATTTGCTATAAATCATATATTATACTCTAATTAGAAATGATATAGCCGGATTGAGATTAGACTTATTTTAATTACTTTGGGAGTTTGTTCTTTTGATTGTTCTAATCACTTACTTTCAGCCAATTCCAAATTTCAATTCCTCTAATCGCACACTGTTTTCTAATAATCTGCCTTGCCCTACTTGCAGCTTCATTTTCATCCATCGATTTTGTTCTCAAAAACTGTATCAATAATTCTTCATAAAGTTTTTTTGCTCTCTGCTCAGAAAATTCTTTATACTCTCTTTTAGTTCTTGATTTATTTGATGTTTTTCCCTGCCCTAGCCCTTGGTCATCAGGTTGATTGAAGCCTTTTAGCTCGGCGTATTCAAGTTTACAATCATAACAGCCTTCAGCAAAAAAATTCTTATGAATATCACAGGGACACAATTACATAATATTATTCAAAGTTAGATTTAAGGAAAGTGTCAATGTTAGGTATGGGCCAAAAAGTCAGAATATAGGACTAGGAGATATTATATCGCATTTTTGGCGACCTTAAATTTGAGAGCAAGTTTTGTAATTAATAGATATAGTAACGAGGAAGCAATTAGACTGGGAACAGTAGAACCTATAGTGGGTAGCTGCGATATGTATATGGGCGAAAGCTGAGAAAGTAGATAATATAATAATGCTCCAATAGCCCATGCTATGATAGCAGGATATCCGACTTTAATAAGATTGTTACCATACATCATATCATTCTGATATTTACCATGCTTAATCACAAAATAGTCTGTCAATAAGACACCAAATAAAGGGATAAAAAGAGCTCCTATCAACAACAAGAATTGTTCGTATCCTTCAATTGAGATGAGAGTAGCCAAAATAGTACTCACTACAGAAAATCCGATAATTAGATGCCGCTGATTTAGATTCTGAAAGATACTTTGTGACGAAATTGCTGCAGAATAGATATCTGCAAAAGCATTATCAATCTCGTCGACAATCATAACCAATAGAATAAAACCAAATAAAATCGCCTGAATTGAAACTATTATCGATGAAATATCTGTTAGTCCAAACAATAATCCGCCAAGATAAAAAATGATATTTGTTAAGGAAAATCCAATTAGAGTTCCTAGAAAGGCTCCCCTACTTGTCTTTGCGAATCTGTTGTAATCCGAAACAAGGGGCATCCAGGAAATTGGCATGGCAATTACAATGTCCAGCGCAACAAAAAATGACATGTCCTTACCTGTTTCAGCTATGACACTTGAAAGATTTTGAAATAATAGAGTAACTAAGATTATTATTGAAGAACCATAAACTATCCATATTGCAAACTTTGATAGCCACTGTTTTACCAAAAATAAAGGACCAAAAATACCAAACAGTGCAATAATAATTCCAAATAAAATATTCCATACAAAGGTAACGTGTATATTTGTTAGTTGTTGAGCAGCTTTTGAAAGTATAAGAATCTCAAACGTAGTCCATCCAATCAGTTGTATTATATTTAGAATAGCGGCAAGATATGAGCCATACAATCCAAAAGCCGGTCTTATTCCAACAAATGATGGTACAGCATTATCACTCCCTATTTTCCCTGTCAGGGACAAGAGTACAGAGCCGGCAATAGAACCAAGTATGATTGCAAGTAGTGCATGATAAAAAGGAGCATCCGACAGAAATGATCCTGCAGAAAAAACCAACAATCCAACTCCAAGACTAGACCACAAAATAAAATAGTCAAAGGCCCCAAGAATTCTATGTTTTGAAGGCACAGGATCGATACCCCATTGTGGCAAATTTGGGACCATATTTTGACTACCAATTTTTATGAATATAAATTAAACTGAGAATAAGTAAATCTTGTCTTTATGTTACGATCTTCAAAAGTGGACAATGCTAAGCCTTGGGTTAGTTGCTATTTCCTTAAGTGTTGGAATTTTAATGGAATATGCTCACGGGTATATTGATCCTACACAATATAGAGGTGATCCTGGCTTAGTAACTAAAATAACTCAAGTTAATTACTGGGAAAAATTAGTAGACTACTGCTTTGATCATGCAGATAGACCTAATCCATTACAGGATTTAAGAGATAAGGGTTTTAGTGTAATAGGTTCAGACTGCAAATCAGTTAAACAGATATATGATGAACAATTGGGTTTGCAAAATAAAATGATTGCAAATTTCACTAAGAATAATCCTTGTGCCCCCATCGATCCCATCGAGAGACAGTATTATCCTAGTTGTAAGGGTAAGTAAATAAAATGTCTTTATGTTACGATCTTCAAAAGTGGACAATGGTAACATTATCAAGTATCGCCATAACCATGATAGTTGGCCTTGTTAGTCTAGTATACGGGCAAGTAGAGGAATTTGAGACTTATACTAATGATGAATTTGACTACTCGGTACAATATCCGTCAGACTGGAAAATTAAAGATAAAAATCCTAGTGCTGTATCATTTATGATACCCGACAGGGATGATAATTCTTGGTTTGCTGTTAGCGTTGATGAACCTAAAAGGGACCTTGATACCAGTACAATGAAGTTAAGGAATCAATCCTTACAAGAGTACGTCAAACAGCAATTAGATCTCGCTGAAGGTGCGGCAAAGGGATTGGCACTTTTTACTAAAGAACATGCAGACTATTCTTTAATAAGACAAAATCAATTCACTCTAGACGGAAATGACTGGATAAAGAGCGAATATAATTTTGTTAATCAATATAACTTTGAGAGTACCACTTTTGCTAATGGAAAATTCTACACACTATCATATGTTGAAGACCCCTTAAAAGTACCGGAAACATTGCCCATAGTTAATCAAATGGTAGATTCTTTCAAGATGGGAATCGGAGCGAAGTAATAATAAAATGAAAGTTAAATAGAAAATTTTAATTTTTAACGAAAAACTTTTCTATTTCCTCAAGAAATAGGAGGTTGAATATAAATAAAATGTTTGGAAGAGAAAAAAGACTCGCAAAAATTGACGCTAAATATATCAGTGGACATTCTCTATACAATCACGAGAAAGGCACAGACGTATTATTTTATGTGGATAGGATGAAATTTGATAATATGAATATAACGATACCATACAGTTCAATTACTAAACAGAAACAAAAAGCCTTAAGTGAACAAAAAGCCTTAACTGAACAAAAAGCGGAAAGTGAAAGTGAAAAAAGTATGTAACTTAACTTAACTTTTCTTTTTTATATTTAGCTAAAACGCTTCAAAACATCAAAGTAACCATAGTTGTCAAGCCTAATTATTCTATCGTATAGCCTTTAAACTAAGCAGCAGTCCATCTAGTAAATGATCATAAGTAGTAATATCTTTTTTAGATTTAATTTTTATCTCCCAAATACATTTGCTACAATCACAAGGACTCTTACAAGGACATTCATCAGTGCAGGGACAAGAACAACAGCATGATTTCATTTCTTTAATATTGAAAATATAAGCACATCATTCTTTTTTAATGTTCTCTGGTTTCTTTTCTAGAGCGCTTACCTTGTAGTCATAGCATTGTTTTGATAATAATGTTTATTGCTTATCTTGGTCTTTAGATCTTGAATTATTATGAGTGAGGTGATTAAGTAAAATATTAGGAAAACTATTTCTTTGGATTATATTGAGCATATGCTGGTGGAGAGATTGAAGAGATAATCACAACGAAGTTGGTGATAACAATGGGAATCGTAGCAATAGTAAAGATTGCTATTTTAGCCTTCCGCCGATTTTCTTAATACGTCTAGTTGCTTGTAATGTTCGAATAGAATAGACATAAGGATACTCAATAAATTAAAAAAGTTAATTAAAAAAAAGGAAAGATTAAACCGGGTCTCCTGAAGTTGCCTGTTTCTTATCTCTCTTTACAGCCGTGGGCTCATGTGACGCTATATCTTCAGGATTCATTGGTTCCTTTCCTCCTGTTTCTTTAAATTCTCCACTTTTCCTTTCTTCATATGAATTCGAATAAGTATCAGAATCTGTAACTTTTTCTGCACCTTCCTTAACATCTTCCGCAGTTCCCTCGAGCCCTTCCTTAACATCTTCCGCAGTCTCCTTAGCTCCTTGTGCAGTGTCCACAAGTCCTTCCGTAACACCTTCTACAGTGTCCTTAAGTCCTCCTGCAGTTTCCACAAGTCCTTTCTTTACTTTCTTGAACGAATCTTCACTCATGAGGAAGTCATCATCAATAAATTATTTAACGATTCAAGTTTGCGCTATAGCGTATTTAAGTCATATTACTCAATAATTCAATAACTTGGGAGAAAAGAAAACAGAAAAAAAAATTAAAAAGAAAAATAAATCCGGAGATACAATCGAAGAGAAAGAAACAAAAGTGAAGGAAGAAGATTAGTAAACTGCATTACCTTTAAAAAAATAGACAACAAATATTTTTTAAATAATTCTTTATCCGCTTATTCTTTTAAGCGCAATAAATTATAAAATTAATCCGATGGGGAATGAAAGCAGCAATTGATAAAGGCTCAGCAGTAAAATATTTTTTATAATTAGTATGTGAAATACTGGTGGGTGAGCACTCAGCCATGAAGCCAACAGCAAGAGATCCCACCAGCATCCAGTTAGCCCGAGCCATATTGCAAGAATGTTGTTTTAAATCTCAAACAAGGGCAATAAGCCTTTTGACAACGAGAACCATCCGAACTATGTTCATCTTTTCTGTGCCCGCAACTAAGGCAGATGTCTTGTACTTGCATATGATGTATAACTCAAATAAACTTACAACAGTTCAAAGTGTTAAATCACCTAATACGGTAACCCTTCTAACTTAGCCTTCACTTTAGATCTTCACTTATTTTTTCTTTCTTCTAATTCATTAGATAATATTTCATTAAATTCCTTCAGTATGGTAGGAAATATTACACAATGGGCCATTAATCTTTTAATGTTCAAATCTCCCAATTGTTTTGCTATTTGGGTCATATTAATAATCATCTTATCTTTCTTATCTTGATATCTATGTGAGTATGAATACAACATATCATTTAGGATTTCTCTTATTAAGGTAAAATCTTGTTCATCTTTATTTTGTATTTCTGCTAATTCAGCAAGTTTTTTACTTGCTGCTGTACCAGGCGGTTCAAGTGCTGGACCATAACGATGTTCTCTTGTGTACCTATCTACATCTACATCATCATTCATTTCTTATCACTTACTTATCTCCATTGGTGCGATTTGTATCTTTTCTTTTTCACACCTTTGTTTAGTTTCTAAGTATGTTGCAATTGCTTCATTGATTGCCGTTTCTCTATCAGTAGCATAACAGTGAACGCTTAGACGAATACCTTTTGCAGTATCTTCTATTTTGACGGAGTGTGTATATTGAACTGGAATTTCTTCTTGTTGTGTCATTACTTATTTTCACGCCATTCTTCATTTATAACATCAAATAAACTGCTTGGCTTGTGCTCGTCTTGCTTATGTTTCTCTACATGTGAAACAACCAGGCTAAATCTTTGTACAACTTCGCCACAAATAAAACATGTCCAACAATAAGACTAATAGCAACAATAGCGAATGTAATCATCATGTGCTTTTCAACGTCATAATAGCATTTTCTCATTTCTTCAACCTCTTCTCCTGTTTCCCCCTTTTTCTTATTTTCCATGTAAAGACGATTCCAAGAACTATACCTGTCATTCCAAGAAGAACTCCAAAAATATTACTTGCCGATATTACGAAGTAAAGCCCCGATATTATTATTAGGATACCCAAGACAAAGGTTGCTCCTCTAACGTAATCCATTTTTTATTTTGTCACCAATATAACAAGTCCAATTATTAAAGTTGCCGCACTCAATGATAAGGATACAAATCATATGCGCTGACTTGACCGAGTTACTTCGATAATTGTAAGTCTTCTAATTTCTTCAGTTGCTTATAATGTTCAAATATAATAGACATAAGAATAGGATGAATCAATACAGGTCTGCAAGCATTACTACCCGCCGAATTAAACAGTCGTGAATAAGAGAACATTTTATCAAATTCCTTTCTATCTTCCTTGTCCAACCTTTGTCTGAATATTTTCCATTTGTTCCTTTCCATCTCGGTTGCAATTCGATACGAAGGAATTGTTCGGCCCATAATTCCTATTCATAAAATTTTGAATTTAAAACCTAAAACACCAGGAAGGGCCGGAGGGGCGAAGATATTTTTAATAAATGGAAAATCTAAGCACAGTCCTTGAGTCAATTTGACAAATGCGTCTGCGGGCATCGGAGACTACATCATTTCCGAAAGGTAGCCAAGAATCCCCTATCAGAATGCAAAAAATGTAAATGCTTGAAATTTAAAATTAGTTAGCCTGAAAGAAAAGAAAAATAACCCTCATGCAATTTTCACAATTAAATTATGACTTTCACAACTGAGTTGTGAATTAACAAGTATAAAACATACGTCAGTACGTAGGTAAACTTTAAAAATGATTTTTGCAGGTCCTTAATAAGCAATTCTTTTTAAAATATTAATAAAGTTTTGTTACGTTCTGAATATAAATTAATAAATCAAAAGAACCATTAGAATTCAGAGATTATAATTAAATTAAAAAACTAACAAAAAACATAAATTTTTTACATAATATTAATAAGTCAAAACTGCATATATTAGTATGATGTCTATTTGTGTTATGTGTCTGAAAATTTATGAAGAGAATAATGTAAATCTTCAACGAAAAATATTAGAGGATAAAGATTTCTGCAACGACTGTTGGACTGAAGTTATGAATATAGAATAACGCTATCAGGGTCTGCTATATCTTTCTTTGTTTGATAGTAATGTCTCAGGAGTTCCAATTCCTCTTTTTTGCTTCATATTCGTCCCTTGTATATCTAACAGTCGCCGGATGACCCATTACAACTACATCAGGTGGTACATCTTTCGTCACAACGGCTCCCATGGCGACAACGCTGTTTTTACCTACAGTTACGCCGGCCCTAAATACAGCTCTTCCCCCGATTATTACTCCATCCTCCACTACAACTCCTATCATTTTCGGACTCATTGGATAAGGATCATTTGTAAAAGCCGCACAGGGTCCAATGAATACGTTTTTTCCGATTTTTGTTAAGGGAGGAATATAAACAGATCCTTCAATTCTTGTATTTTCTCCTATTTTTACATTGTAATCTATGTGGACAAGTGAACCAATAGAGACATTGTCGCCTATCTCAGTATTGTTACCAACGTAGCTAAAATGCCATATCTTTACGTTCTTTCCTATCTTGGCAGATTCCGAAATAAAGTTTATCAAACTATCACTCTGCTTTTCCATATTTTGTCTTCTCTTATAGAGAATATTATACTATATCTATATTCAAATTCAATTTACCGTTCCTTGGCAATCGTAATCACTTTAAATGCCATGGTTTTGCGTTTTTTGTTATCTTATCTGGGATTTTTTGTTCCCATTTTTGTAAAAATTGAATATCTTTTTCTTTGTCACGCAGATCATCTGGTAGCATAACTGGAATCTCTTCAATAATTGGATAAAACCTCGAACACTCTGAACAAAAAAGTACTCCTTCCTTTATGACCAATTCTTTAACAGTCGTATCTTCAGATGCATCAATTTGAATCAATTCCAGTGGATAATGTTTATCAATAGGACATGCCAGGATGTCTAGCATTGATAGTCTCATGCCTAATGTATTGACTGGTACATCTTATTATGTTATTTTAATTCCAAATAAATTGGCGATCCAGTTTCGCTTGAGAGAAGTGCCGCCTCGGCTACTTTTGTAACATTTGTTGCCTCCACAGAAGTGACTACCGGTTTTTTTCTCTTCCCTTCTATAGTCTCAATAAAACTCTGCAATTCCAATACAAGAGGCTCTTGAAACTGTTGTCTTCTGGGAATTATGGTCGCCTCGCCATGATCAATTCTTATCTCTTGGGTAATGAAATCACCATTAACTGTACCTTCAGTACATACAGCAGAAAAAGTTCTGACCTTTTTCGGGGTAACCCAATTTGATGCAATTATTGCTACCTTTTGATCCTCAAATCCCAACATTATTGTTGCAAAATCCTCGAACACGTGAAACTTTTTGCCCGCTCTAGCAAAGACCATTTTTGGACCTTTACCGAAAAGGAACATTGCGGTATCAATATCGTGAACTGAGGTATCATAGATGACACCTACATCCTTGATGTGTAGCGGCATTCTGTTTTCCCTGTGGAATTCCATCATCAAAAGGTCACCGTAAGTTTGTTCCTGGATTATCTTTTTCAAATCCTGAACAGCAGGATTAAATCTTTCGACATATCCACAGGTTAAAATCAGTTTGGCCTTCTCCGACATGCTTGTCATCTCTTCACATTCTTTGGATGAAAATGAAAGAGGCTTTTCCACAAATGCATGACAGCCATTTTGAATTACTTCCTTTACTACCGGTAGATGGGATTTAGTAGGTGTGCAAACTAAACAAGCATCCAACCCTCTTTCATTGGAAAATAGATCCTTTAATGAGGAATAAAATTTGGTATCATATTTTTTTCCAATTTCTCGCGCACGATCTTCAGACAGATCACAAACTGCTTGGAGGACGCCCATGTTGTGGAGAACCCTGACATGATTCTTGCCCCAACCACCTACTCCAATTGCACCAATTTTTAGTCCACCGTTATTGTTTCTTACCAAATGGGAGTTAGCCATCCCATAAATTTTTCAACTTTTCCAATAACAATACTTTCGTAATTTTCTCGTATACTTTTTGTTATGGCGCCTTCCCTTCCGTTTTCAATTACATTTCCGTCAATCTTTGTAATTGCTATTATTTCAGCGGCGGTTCCCGTCAGAAATATCTCATCAGCCAGATACAATTCAGTCCTTGAGATTGGACGCTCAACAATTTCATATCCCAATTCTTTTGCAATTGTAATGGCAGTATTTCTTGTTATGCCTTCTAATATCGAATCTGACAACTGTGGTGTATGAAGCTTGCCATTTCTGACAATAAAGATATTTTCCCCAGATGCTTCGCTAACACACCCATTTGTATCGAGAAGTATCGACTCGTCATATCCATTTCTTCTGCATTCTTGGGTAGCCAATATAGAATTAAGATAATTGCCTGAAGCCTTTGCCATCGGAGGAACGGATTCATCACTAATTCTTCTCCACGAAGAAATGCAGGCAGAAATGCCATCGCCCTTAAAGTATTTTGCGAATGGAAATATTATGATCGTTGTGTGTGTTGGAGAACTCTTGGTTACGTTTAAATCTATTCCATGGAGACCAACAAATGTTAGTGGTCTAATATAACATGATTCCTTTATAGAGTTTTTTTGAATTAATTCAACCGTGGCATTACAAAGTTCGTCAACTGAAAATTTTGTGGTAAAGGAATACACATTAGCTGATTTATGGAGCCTTTCCATATGCTCTTTTAATCTGAATATATACACATTGTCATCAGATGAATATGCACGTATTCCTTCAAAGACCGCGGTTCCATAATGAAGAGCGTGTACAAAGATAGGAATCTTGGCATCTTCCCATTTCAGATGCTGTCCATCGAACCAGACAAAATCAACACCCTTATCCTTCATAGTGGGAAATCAATAATTGGATAATAAAAGTATTCAAATTCAAATCTTCCGTATTCAGAACGTTGGAACTAATTGAGAATACCTTCTGTCGGGAACTTCATTCCAAATATTTTAACGGTTTTGTCAGTTGATTGGGCAAATTTCTGAACTATGCTCCAATTATCCATAATTATATTGGCAACAGATTTTGGTACCATTGCTTCCCATGATTCTCTAACTCTTCGATTGTATTGTTCTGTGTGTTCTTGATGATTGTTTTGGGCTAAGTGGTTCTTTTTATTGTGAGTATTAGTGTCAAGTTCGTCCTTTCTTAGTTTCTCTATCGCCTCTTGATAAAGTAACTCTTTTACATTAGATGAAGATATTTCAAGTCTCTTTGCTTTGATTGGATGAAGATTATACAATCGCAGAGCGATTCTTTCAGATGTATCTCCTGTGTATGAAATAAACCGCTCCTCGAGGACGTCACGAAGAATCCCTGTTCGCAACACCCATGAATATGGGGACACAATTGGCGGAAGGTATTTGATATATGGAGAAACGAATTTGTAATTTGGTAGGATCTCTATATTATTACGACCATTGAACAAGCTTAATAACATCTTTTTTCTTATCTCATACGAAAACGGAAAAGTTCTTGTATTTACCTCTCTATCTTCTCTTAAGAAAATAACTGGAAAAATATACACATGATATTCTTTGGCTAATTGAGAAATTATTTTTTCATGCGAATTTGTGATTGGATTTAAATGTGCTAGATATAGCGCTGCAGTATTTTCCAATTATCAACCTTGATAGAAAATAATAACAAAAAGTAAGGAGGAAGCCCCTATGCTTTCTTTACTTCGATTTCAATCGTAGAGACATTCCTTGTTCTGCCATCTTCTGCTTGGAGCGTTTCTGAACCAATCCTTACATCACCTATTGCATATCCTGCATTTTCCATTCTCTTTAGAATTATTTGTGAGACATCGACAGCTCTTCCGATACTAAGACCTCTTGCCTTTATGGTTACTGATGGTTGATTTGCTAATTGAATAAGCGTAGAGGTTACATACGCCATCAGAGGTTTCTTGCCTATGTATATAGAATCGCGTGGTCCGTCTCTTTGTGTTTGTGCATTCTGTTGTACTTCAGACATGAAAACCGTTAGTCAAAAGGATAATTTAAATCTAAAAGATGTTTGTTGAATTGAAAATATCAATGTTCTGAGGAGTGAGTAACTTGAGTAGTTGCAGTTTCAGGAAAATCGTGAAGTCAAAAGCAACAATAAATTATAACCGATTGCCTTTTACGGTTATATATCTTAGTTACATTTGTACTATTGAGATATGGAGAAGAGAACCAGCGAAAATGGAACAAATGCCGAAGACAATCTAGCTGAATCAAACACAGATACAGACTCAGGCATTCAAGGTACCGATTCTGATTCTGAAAATTCATCTATCAATAATAACGACGATGAAATTCAACCAACCCGAAAAACACGTAGAAGGTCAGATTCAAACGTCAAAATTGAAGATTATGACTTGATAGTGAACAGTCTCAAGGAGGCTACCACATCCTTTAAAGATGTAATTTATTCCATCAGCAAAAAAGCCCAAGAAATTAGGGAGAAGGCTGAAGAAACATTTACAGTAGGAGCAAGGAGAGATGCAAGAGATATCAAGGCACTTGGAGTTTATGTAGAAAGAGTCACCAAGGGTTTCGAAGATACTATGATGGAAATCAAAAAGAGTGCTTATGGTGACGAGGAAAAGCTTTTGAAAGGTTATAAGAAGCTACTTGAAGAACAAATTAATCTCATTAACGCTAGAATAGAAATGGTAAAGAGACTTAAATCTAGATGATCAAGCCGTAGTAGAAAAGTGCAATAAAGATCTTTATATCCACCTTTTACCGAAGTGTAGAAACAATATTATTCATTTGATTTGGTACATTCATTTGAATTATTTATGTTCTCCCGATTCCTACTTGATAATATTTAAGAGCATCCAGATCATCAATTAGAAAACATGGTCCTATTCGATGAGATGAATCACACCAAATTATCAATTGCATTATCAGTCCTTACCATTTTTTCAATTTTTCTGATAGATTACCTGGAACACAATCTTGCCTTTGGTTCATTCCATGAGAATCCGATAATTACTATTGGTTTGGATTCAGAATTCCTGACATACGATGATATTATAACTGGATTTAGCATAAAATATCCTCCTGACTGGGAAAGGGCCCAACACTTGGACAAATCAGTCACATTTCTAGCTCCAAGAGAAAGTAATTCAGATACAAATCCTGCAGGCCTTGAGATTATGGTTATAGGAGTTGAATCGAATAAGACACTTGCTTCAATCACTCAGAACCAACTAAATAAACTAAAGAATCTGTACCCAGACATTCAAATTCTGGAATCAATGGAAACTATATTTCTAGGACACCCTTCCCATATGATTATTTTTACAGCCACTGATAATACACAAAGTATGAGAAAGGCTATGCAGATCTGGTTTAAGGAAGACAATAAAGCATTTTTAATGACTTACAAATCAGATAATCAGAGGTACTCAAAATACCTGCCCACTATCGATAAAATGCTAAATTCATTTTACACATACAAAAAATAATTAATGAATGCTATTGATTTGATTTGATTTTAGTGATATCATTTCACAGACCTATCAAAACTATTCACGAATTATAACCTTAACTAGTCAAAACCTGAATTTGACAAGGATTTATTATTATTATTATTAACTTTTCTTTCATTCTTCGGGAAGCTTTGAAATGCTCAACAGATCTTCAATATTTTCTTCGCTAACACCTTTTTTGGCTAATTCTCTTCTCAGTTTCTTCTTATCCTTTATCTTTTGAGGAACATTTCTTGTATACTGCGTTATATAATCAATGAATTGTGAATCATCTATTATTGCATTGTTAAACTCAGTACTGGAATTAACGGTTAAGGATTCATAGTGAGGATTTATTATTATTGAGTTTGTTAGCTCCGTATGCTTAAGATCTGCACCGCCAAGGTCGACTCCTACCAATCGGGCCCCACCAAGATTAGCTCCTACCAATCGGGCCCCACCAAGATTAGCTCCCATTAATCTGGCACCCACAAGATGTGCATCTCTCAGGTTAGCCCCCCAAAGACGAGTGCTTATTAGATTAGCTCCCCAAAGACGTGCTCCCACTAGATCGGCTCCACCAAGGTTAGTCCCTACCAGTCTGGCTCCGCTCAAATTTGCTCCCATCAGATCTGCTCCATCAAGATCTGCTCCGCTCAAATTTGCTCCGATCAGATCCGCATCCCTTAGATCCGCATCCCTTAGATCCGCATCCCTTAGATCCGCATCCCTTAGATCCGCATCCCTTAGATCCGCATCCCTTAGATCCGCATCCCTTAGATCCGCTTCTCTAATTGATAAAATCTTAAATTCTATCGCTCTCTTGTCATTGAATTCATTAATCTTTCCACTTTGCAGTAACTTTACTGCTTCATAGTTTACAGTTTTTCCAGGGATGCCAGTAGGTTCAATAGCAACTTCTATTGCACGACTGTATATGCTCCAATCGCGTACGTTTCTTAAAGTATTTGAATTTTTTACCAAAAAATCCCACAAATCCGAATCTGTTTTAAAATCGCGCAACACCTTCCATACTTTTGTATCAAATTCATCTTTTTTTTCTTCGTACAAGTCCAAACTTTTAAGACGAGTCTCGTCATCCATCTTGAGATATTTATCTAATCCTCTAAAGAAAGATTCATCGGATTTTACTAATATATTATAAAACTTATTCCATCGTAAATGCACAGCTTGTACTACTAGTAATTCCTTTGCTTCAAAATTTTTCTTACCTGAAAAAATCAATTCCTTTGCTTCAAAATTTTTCTTACCTGAAAAAATCTCACAAGCCACAAAAAAGTTGTTCAAGAATCTTTTAATTTCTCTAGGATTATTGTCTATTGCAACTGAAATAAGTTCTATATTCTTGTCTACAACATCTTTGAATTTATCATGAATCATACCTTTTTTTATGAGATCCTTTACTAATCTGACGATGTCTTGGTTACTCCACTTAGGTAAAGTTATTGGTACTTGGATCAACATCTTAATGTAACGTTCTCCATCAATGCTAGATTCGCTATTTCCAACTTTGCTTAACTTGACTATCATATCATGGCTTAATCCTATTACGTAAATAAAGCCCTCAATATCATGAAATACTCTTATCATCTCTAATATTTCAAAAGCTTTCCCTGGAGGACATTTGTCCAAATCGTCAGCAAAAATAACAATCCTAAAAGCAGGATTATCTTCTCGCAAATTCTTTATCTCCTTTTTGATTTCCCTAAAACCATCGAAGTAGATTGAATCCCTGTCTAATTCTGCAATTAATTGAATCTTCGAGTTTAGCTCTTTCTTGAATGTACTTATCATTTCGTGGGAAACTTCATCCTCTTCTGACGCGTACTTTGATATAATAGATGTAAGAATATCCGGAGTTCTCTTCAGAAAATTTATTGCACTTGTTTCTAATTTCAGCTTTAAATTTTCAAATTCTTTCTCATCAGGTAACGTATAAGCTATACTTTTTAATAATGAAACCAGCGGAAACATTTCCCTTTTGTACCTTGACGCTTCGAGTCTTATTTTGACTAAGTCCCTCCCAGTTTGAAGGGCTTTATCAACAGAATTAATTAAAGTTGTCTTTCCAGTCCCCCAATCACCAAATACTCCGATACTAAATTTTGGATGAGAGTTTTTTATAATATTGACAATGGCATTAGAGTATAAATTAAAATCAAGGATTGGATCAATCACCGTGTCGTCTGTTAAGATTAATCCGCTTTGAATCAGTTCATCCTCTCTAGACAAAATCACATCTTACTTTAACTTGATTCATTTTTAAGTATTTGTTGTTATCCTAGATTTAGCTATAGTGTGTTTTGGTGAACTGAGTTAACAAAACGACTTAATTATGTATTACCAACATTATGAATTATCTAATTGGACAAATACAAATTAAACCTTTTGGGATGTTCATTCAATTGATTTGGACTTGAATTATTAAATCATTAATTGAATTTAAATTTTTTAAAGATATAATCAGGCATTTTCGTGATTTGGAGTTGGATTTGGATTTGAATGGTATTCTTTTAGACTTTCAATGAAACAAAATGATTACTAAATAAAAGACTTGTTAAGCTGACTTTCAAAGGTTTTTTAATATTTGTTTGGTCAGTTCTGATATGATACTCGAAAAGATAAATATTATTCATAGTAACAAATTATTCAAAGTAACACAACAACACAATAGTGAATTTTTATATTTTAATTCTGCACACCGACTACCGTTTTCTACTATTGTAGAGGATTGATAGAATGTCCTATTATACTATCGCCTTTCAGAATAATACAACAGGGACACTTTTGATCTAGACAAACTGCTGCCTGTTCATGCTTACATACAGAGCAAATACATTGTTGCTGTTGTATCTTTCCTAACTCTTCCATCTCTTCCATCTCTTTCTTTTCTTTACGTGATCTTTCATCAGCGTATAACCATAAAAATACTACTGGTATCCCAATTGCAAAGAAAATGATCATTGTACGTACGGGAACTCCTAAAGTAAATAATGCCAAACCAAAAATTACGGCCCCTATGCCGAGAGTCGCAAGCCAGCGATTCGTGAGATTATCTACATTCAAATTCAAACCACTTTATCTACTTTATGTAGCTTTCCTCTTCATTTTGAATATATCTGTCTTCGTTCGAACTACCATCATCTGATCTAACCGTATTCATTTTCTTTTTCTTTCGTAGCTTTCTCACTTCTTCAAGTATTTCTCTTAATTTATCTTCCGATATCTTTGCAATTCTAGCGTCACATTCTATGCCTCTAGCATCAAGAACCTGCTCTGTTAGACTAATCATCTCTTGTTTATCTCGTTCTTCCTCTTCACTTAACATGTTAGCACTTTTGAATCGAAAGAAGGCAAATTCGCTCATTTCACTATTATAATACTACAACAAACTTATTATTATTATTGATGAGCAAATTGGAAGACGAAATATTACTAAGATCTTATAATACCTGCCAATCTAGGTTTTCTTCTTGCTCATTTCAAATTTCCAACTCCTCTTATAATTTTCATCCCGAAGATTGAATCCTTTAAAAAGCTTAAAGTACGCTTCCTTAATCACCTTTTGGTTATCAATATCCGATTGAATCCAGAGAAATTCAAAGATAGATAACAGGGAGTTGAGCTTGATTTCATTATTGGAATAGACGCTTAATCCTTTCCCACCTCCTAGGTTTCTACTAAAATTGAAATCTGGGGAAATGTCAAGAAATGTCCTTCTATCAAATATCATTGTTGTCATTCTTGTTTGTAAGGGTTTTTGTAAGTATTGAACAGAGATATTGGGGAAGTTATCATGAAATGAATCTCTTATTTCATCCTTAATTTTCTTGTTCTCACAATAGACTATTGTCCTTACCCTTATGCCATTCTTTGAAGCCTCTTCCAATAAATTCAATATTCCTAATTTCTTTGAATGAATCAAAACTTCAAATTCTGAAAATAGAACCAATATTTCATCTATTGATGACGTGATAGATTTCCTTATGATATTGCGTATCTCGTATGACATGGAAACATTTTTTGTAAAAGATTTTTCTTTATCATATTCGAATTCTTTAATTTTCTCTTTATAAGGTAAAGCAATACTCCACAACGAATTAAATAGGAACTGCTGAGCAGACACGAATGATTTATCAGAAATGCGTAATAATCTTCTCTTATCGTTATTCTTCTTAAGAAACATCACAAATTCTGCGTCGTCTATGAGTATGATATTGGATGCGATTTTATCAAAATGCCTAATCTCAAAATAGTTTAGAAAGCCTCTATATAATGAAGCCTGTTTTATACCTATATCGGAGATCATTCTTAATTTCAATCCCTTCTTTTTAAGAT
Organism: Nitrososphaeraceae archaeon; assembly: GCA_033272285.1. Taxonomy (GTDB): domain Archaea; phylum Thermoproteota; class Nitrososphaeria; order Nitrososphaerales; family Nitrososphaeraceae; genus TA-21. The sequence goes on along the minus strand of JASKBU010000021.1, from coordinate 3,704 downwards.
CAAGAAATTTTAGTGATAGGCCATTAGAGTCAACATAGCTAAAAAATTCACTGGCAAGAAAGCAGTCAATACCTGCTGTTGCCCTAGATATAGTCTGAAATGTAATTTTCGCAATGGAGCTGGACGCTAAACTAATTTCATTACTAGCAGGGTTACGTGACAATTAACACGTATTTACAGAATTGATCATGATATAAAAGATATGTAAGATCGAATTATTGATTGACAAAAACTGAAATTTCTGTTATTATTGAACTTGTTTAATTAATAAAACGCAAGTAACTACATCTGTCAATATCACATTAAGCCTTCGACTGGAGCAAAGCCATGATAATAGGGAATTTGTCCTAATTCATCTTTTGGCGGAATCTCTACAATAGATATCAGGTGACCTTCAGGATCCTCTATTATGGCATGCTTTCCAAAAGATTCTTGAGTTATCTGCTTATGAAATTTGACATGCTTATCTTCGAGTTTTTTACACACAGATTCCAAGTTACTCACACTGAAACCTACTAACATATTAGAAGAGCCTTTCTGTTTGATACGTGCAGGATGCAGCGCCAACACAGCACTTTGACCCTCATTCTGAAATTCAACCCAATCAGGTGATTGGTTTTTTATTTTCAATTCAAGGATATCCCTATAGAAAGCTATGCACTTCTGTAAATCTTCGACTAGAAGTATTGCGGCATCAAGTCTTTTGAACATCTAATCCTACTTATTTCCCTATGTCTTAAATTTTATTCGGTTCAGACTATTATCCCTTCAAATAATTCGAAATGTCTTAAATTAACAAGATTGCCTGTGCAAGTTACAATTAAAGCTAAAACTACCATGATTACTGTAATCAATAGCCATTTACCAAAAAATGCATACTCGTCGAATAAAATTATTAGTTCTCGTAAAACAGAATTATTAAACAGAGTAAAGAAAACAACTCAGTAGAATAACAAAACAATATTTCAGGCTGGTAATTAAAATTATAACACCCAATTGAAAGGTCACTATTTAAGAAACGGTATTATGTCATGTTGTTTTATATACGGTATGTCTGGCAACCGCCAGCACTTTGTAAACATAGTGGGTCAATCTGAAGATGTAATTTGCGACTATCGTACCTGTCGCCATAAGCTTTCAGAACATGGCTCATCAAGTCGTAAATGTAGATGCAGCCATCCTAGTAATAAGGCAATTGGAATAAAATTTTCATAGATATCAAAGGTGCAGTCAAATAGATGTGGCATTCTCTTAGATGGTCAAGTGAAATTAGCGTAGAAAGAGTTGGGTTCTCAATGTTACGAAAGTAACTCTGTTTAACAGAGTATCATACAAAAGATTAAAATCTGCTCACTTGAGCTTATTCATCACAGAGTCAACTTTCTGATCCAGATTCTGTTCCTTATCCAATCTTTCATCAATGTGCACTATAGAGATTACTCTCTGGATTCCAGAAGACTTGACAGCTTCATGGGCAATATTTATTGCATTGAGGATGTCTACCATGTTATTTGATTGAATTTGAGTCCCAAGTGGCGTGAGGGTTGCTTTAAGGTCTTTGATTCCGCTAATAGCATCAAAAGCTAATGCTATTTCCTTACTCATACTCGTGCCAGAGCGTATTCCAACAGGTAACACACTTATCTCTGCAGTAATCATCCTGATAGATTATTCTCGCAGGGAAAATATTTAAGTCCTCCTAATTTTGAATACCATTCGATAGAAAAGAAAAAAACTATTCTCGATTTAACATGATACTTGTAAGAACTACGGATTACTATTACTATTGTTTGTACGTTCTTTGCGATCTAAAGTTTAAACGTTCAAAAAATTAGAATCATTATTGTGTTTTATTTAGAACTAAATTATTTGTTAACGAATTTGATAATGGTGAAGTTTTATTCAAATCCGTAAATTGAACAATAGTGGTGATTGATTGAAGTTTACTGTTTGGTAAACTGGTAACAAATTGCTGGAAACCAGTCTTATCAACTTTGAATCCATTTGGAATTGAGGTAGTTTTAATTAAAGTCCCATTCGATGTGTATATTTTCATTGTCGCACTGATTTGCTTGCCTACCGTGGCAGGATCAGATACTGAATAAGTAGTAGTTAATTTAATTTGCTGGACGATCTTGCCTGGCGGTAAAAAAAATTGACCATCACCTATCTTCAGGAGAATCTCTTTTCCATGATTTGCAAATAGTGGTTGGTGTACAATTGAAAGAATAAATATGCTAACCACAACAAATAGGACAGTATTTCTGTAGTTTCTTGTTTTCTTATTCCAACCCATTCAAATACTCACCATTTTAGTCATTGAATATCATTTGAACTTTTAGTTCAAACTCGACATATCAACGGTAGAATATAAAAATTGATGTTAATTAACTGATAATTTATGATAATTGATTTTATAGCAGAATAAATCATTCATTTTAGTTTCAATACCGGAAGTACTAGGAATATCATAGTCACGCCTCCCAACAACCAAGCTATCTCATAGCCCACTCGATTCACAACGATTGAAAATAGTACGGGAATCCAAAAAACCCCAAATAATGAGAGACCATTAACATAACTTACAGCAAGAGTCTGATATTGAGATTGAGATTTGTTGATTTCTTTGGCTTTCGCGTATACGATTACAAAACCTGCTGATAAGCATAATCCCGCTATCACGACTGAAATTATGATTATGTATAGTGAGTCTGTGGCAAAACCTACTATGCTGATAGCGCTTACGATACCTGATATAAATAGCAGCTTCTTTGCGTTACCGATTTTATCATAAATTCTTCCAAACAGTGGTGAGGATACTAGAGCAACTACCAAACTCAGACTAGCTATTAGACCCGCGTCAACCGGATGAATATTCAAATGATCAACAAAATAGAATACGCTAAATGTTAAAATCATGCTTGATCCTGCCTGAAACCCAAGTAAGGTAAAACCGAGAATTATCAATGATTTGTTAAATATGGTCTTTAATATATCCGAAATCTTGATTCTAAAATCCCCTGACACTTTAACTTCTTCCTTTATCAGCGCTTTGCTCAACATGAGTCCCGTAGCTATTCCTAAACCACCGCTCAAAATAAGTGAGGCCCTCCATCCTAGAGCCTCAGCCAATACAACCCAACCAAACAATCCCACAATTCCACCTAGGGCGTGCGCAGAGTTCAAGAGTCCAATGCCCAGTCCTTCAGATTCTTTTCCCAGATATCTTGAAACCAGCATAACACTTGGCCCAAAGAAACACGCCATGCCAATCCCAATCAAGAATCGCAAGATAGTAATCTGCGTTGTACCACTTGCCAACCCAGTAACTAACGCTGCAGTTGAGGCAATCATTATTCCATAAATAGCCATGTTTCTCAGACCGTACTTTGCAGCTATAATTCCCGCAGGTACTTGGAAGAGGCCAACACCGATAAGAAAACTAGCGCTAATTATTCCCAACATGGCTATATCTTCTCTAAAATCCAAAGCTATGAGGTAAAATATTGAAGCAATATTGAACCAGTTAATTGTGTATATTATTCTAGCGAGCAATAAGGAAAGTGTCGCTACTCTGAATCCACCCAATACGATCCCATTGCTACATAATGGACTTGATTGTAAAAATACTAATTCGTTCCGGGATCTAGAAACTCTACTTCTGACCTAGAACTGTGTAATATTCCTTAATATCTTCAAATGCC
>JASKBU010000020.1:0-8735 GCA_033272285.1 Nitrososphaeraceae archaeon | reverse complement strand
GTGTGGCTGTCAAGAGATAGGATCCAAATAACCCACCTATTGCATGTGCCAGATATAAAAGTCATTACTGGAACAGAAATGCTCTAAAACAAAACAATACGAACCAGGAAGTAAGGATTATGATGTCTAATTTATATTCTAGCAGGATATCTGATATTTGATGGCTCCTGATTATGAGAAAGCCAGATTGAAGGAGCTTATAATAGACAAAGCTCTCGTTGTTCGACGTGAACCAATTACCCTCTCAAGTGGCCAAAAAACTAATCATTATTACGATTTAAAGAAAGTTCTAGCTCATGGTGAAGGGTTAAAGCTGACAGGAATTCTGATGCTAGAAGAAATGCTCAAAATGGGACCAGTCAAATCAGTGGGTGGTCTTGAAACTGGCGCTATTTCGATATCAGTTGCAATATCAAGGGAAAGTCTTGAACATGAGAACATTAGTTGGTTCTTTGTAAGAAAACAACCAAAAGGTCATGGCCTACAAAATATGATAGAAGGAAATGTTTTGGAACCTGTTGTCGTAGTGGAAGATGTTATAACAAAAGGTGAATCAGTTCTAAAAGCAATTGAAGTGCTACAATCAAAATGGAAACATATGTTAGGAGTTGTAGCTATTATTGATAGAGGAGGAGGAAAAGACAATTTGCAAGCTAAACACAAAATAAAATTCGCCTCTCTATTCGATGACAAAGACTTTGAGGATGTTGTAAAAGAACGATTGGCAAAACTAAACGTCTAACGTAGTCTTTAATTCGGTCAGAATTTTTCTCCAACAATTATTGATAGTTCCAGAGTATTGTTAGATGTTTGATTAAGTAAATATCATGTGTTTATAGAAATGCTAATTTACATAATCTAATAGAATTAGTTAATGGAGTTTAGCGTTGCATTTTGGAACTTGCAAAATCTTTTTGATGTTAACTCTGGAGAAATTGCAACTGATCTGGAGTTTATCCCCGAAAAAGGATGGACACGAGAGGTCCTCGATAAGAAGATAGAGAATCTTAGCAAGCCTTTGAAGATTATGAATAATGGTAATCCTCCTGATCTGATTGGCTTTTGTGAGATTGAATCAGAAAAACTCGCAAGAGATCTATGTGAGAAAGTACGACCAGATTATTTTGAAGTAGCAAAATACATTGACGGTTCTGACATAAGAGGGATTGATACATGTCTGGTATATGCGAAGGATGTTTTTGACTGTGTTGAAACCAAATCATTCAGAATAAATTTTAGATACCCAACGAGGGATATATTTTTAGCTAAATTACGAGCAAGACAGAATGATGCCGAACTTTTGGTCTTGGTTAATCACTGGCCTTCTAGAAGAGGGAAGAAAGATGGATTTGATCAGTACGATACTGAATTTTCAAGATGTATGGTTGCAGAAAATTGTGGGAGAATTGTGGATGATTTACTAAAAATTCCATTTGCAGAGCTCAAATATTTGCCATATGATATTCTTTCTGACAGGAGATATGTTAACCTGATTAATGATCGCTGGAACAAAAACGTACTTTTAATGGGAGATTTTAATGATGATCCGTTTGACAAGAGTATATCTAAATTTCTTCGGGCTAAAAACGATAGAGAGATATACACGGAATTAAATGAAGTCTTGGAGATTCTCAGAAATACAGATAGAGAGAAAACGGATAAACAACATTACCTGGAGCACACAACGCCACTCTACAATTGCATGTGGAATCTTTCTGGTTTTAGCTATTACCATTGGCGCAATAATTCTACTAATCTCTTTGACCAATTTATGATATCAAGGGGACTCTTGCTGGGTATACAAAAATTAAAGATGAATCTAGAAAATGTAAGAGTGTTCAATGAAGGGTTAAGCATTGGAGACAATCTTTCCAATGACTATTTTGTACCAAAGGACCCCGAGAGATATCACCCCGCTCAAAGGGGAATTCCTATGACGTATGAATATTTAAGGAGTAACGGAGGCCGTATTCCCAAACATCGATTATCAACTACAGGGTTCAGCGATCATTTTCCAATATTTGCTACCATAGAAGCCCTACCGTGAAGATGTATTGTTTGCATGCAGGTTTAACCTAACCCAAAAAGATCAACATAATTTAATTGACCTTGCCAGGGTTATTGCTCTTTCAAGGTCATCGTTTAGTATTTCCTGTTTTTTATACTTATTATTGAAATATATCAGGTCTACAATTTTCGCATTGTCCATGTTAACTACAGTTGCAACGTTATTCCCATTTCTAGACGGACCTCCAAAAGTGCGATTATTACTACTCGTTAGCACTACAAGTTTGTCTACAACGTTAAGTGATTTTGATGCACTTGAAATTTGAGCTTGAGTTTTTGATCGCTCATTCTCCATGACTACCGATACTGCTATTTTCGATCCGTAACTGTCATTATAAGTTAAATCTATTCCCTCACCAACAAGATTGTCAAAATTCAATTCATTAACATATCCTTCATAATTTGTTAATGTTAGGAGGTTTCTAACTGCTTCACGAATGTTAGGCTCGATTACTTCAATATTGTTGTTAACACTCTTTTTTATCTGGATAAAATCAGATAACGGCACATTCATTAAACTTCCCCTTATTTTAGAACCAGGATAAATATTCTTTATAGTATCGTCAATTATTGACTCATCTATTACAAACGAACCACGCTTTGACGCCTCTTCCGTGGAGTGATAAAAGATGTTCAACATTGATCTTACATTTCTAAAATCTGGAAACTCGTCATACAGCAATTTAATTTTACTAGCAAGATCACTCTCAAGATCGGGCGAAAATTGTTTGTTGTTATCATAATGTCTTATATACTCCGAGATAATGTCCTTTAATTCACCAAGTGTATTAGAACCAGCAAGATCAATTTTGTAATTAGCTTTTTCCATTCGATCGAAAACGGATGGATTCCCTTTTTTGATCTCCTCATATGATGACGGAGTTAGTATCAACATTAGTATCGAAGAAGGTATGTGAGCATTAATTATGGCTTTAATAAATTCTAACGACTCTGTTTTAGAATCAAATTCATCAAATTGAAATATTGTTATCTTGTCCAATAACTTTAAATTCATATCGGCTATTGCTCTTAAACTGTTTATCACTCCTTCAAGTGACCTAATTTTTGCAACATCGTTACTCAATCTATCCTGTATTAATGATTTGATGATTTCAATCTCTATCTCTGAAAAGTCAGAGGCAAGTAGTTCTGGCACATGCTCAAAATTTAGTTTCTGTTTCCCTTGTAGGATTTCTTCTGCCCTTCGTTTGAGATTTTTGTTACCACTCAAACTATCTATAAAGCCATAATTAAGTGCCTTTCGTACCAAACTGCCGTTATTATCAGCCTTATTACACAAAAAATAAAGTATATTTCTTCTCAAACCTTCAATGTCATCGTGACTAAAACCTCCCAAGACAGAATCGTAAATGTTGTGAATATCCCTAGGGGAGACTTGGGAAAGATCCACATAGGAAGTTGCGGTTTTTTCTGTCAAGTCCGGCATACTTTTAATGTGATATGCAAGGTGGGTTTTACCTGAACCCACATCCTGAATCATTGTAATCAATCTGAAATCTTTATCCGTTGGATTTGATCGATTCACTTTTGCAAACAAATCAGAAATGCAGGTAACTATGGCCTCTCTTGCATCCTTGTGAGTCATTCCGCCAAGAATTTGACAATCGCTATATGAGGGGGTAGGACTGCTAGGATATGGATTTAGTTTTAGACCGTAGGGATACAATATCATATCCCTCTCACATAGCCATGGAGTAAGCCTCTCAGAATTAGACCTTCGCTTCCCCCAGTTGATAGTTCATATTCATTATGATAGGAGTTGACTAGCTGTTCTACAAGTTCGTAGAATTCATTCTTGTCTAAATCAAATTTTTGGCTTAGCTCACTTCTTACGTTTCCTAGCTCAATCCAACCTATTGAACTAGTTGATCTAGATAAGATGGTATCAAATTCGATTTTGAAATTGTCAAGATTTACAAGAGCTTTAGGTAATTCGGAATTTTCACTCTTTAAAACTTCTATCAGGCCGTTTAATGCATCTTTGACACTGTTAGATTGAGTGTCTAGTTTCCTTTCAATGATTTTTATTCGCTCAAGTAAAATTCTAAACTTTGGATCAACGCTATTCAGATACTTGACATATACTTCTGCAGTCCAGCAATAATATGCCGCTCCTTTTTTATCAACACAAACTTTTCCATTATTGACGAGATTCTCTAGAGTCTGGTCGAGGTCAAATGAGGTAAATTCCTTTTTTAAATCGGACTTTTTTATTCCATTAGAACCGGTGGAGAGTATCTTTTCTAAAACTAATTCTTCTGATGACATGAAAAACTATTATATTTTTTTTATTTAAATTATGGTGTAATACAACTGATTACCCATTATCAAGAATTTTACATCAAAGATAATCTTAATAGTTCACTTTTTCAAGTATTGACAATGGGATGAAGATTACTCTTTGCTGATTACTTAGATGATGAAAGCACTAGGGTAACTGACCATCTCTTTCCATTCAATTTAGTTGAGGTTTGCGTTGACGTGAGGATCTCAGCCATTTAAATAGTCAATTAACGAACTAATGAGGTATAGAACTAATGAATAAATAACTTGGTAAATTATTAATTATATTCTACAATATGCCCAAGAGATTTTTCGACACATTGGAAGATTTCAAAAACAATTTGCACAGATACGATGCATCATTAATTGATTATGACGGAAATCCAATTCCTTGCATCCATATCGATTCTAAAAGATATGATGAAATAATTAAAAAAGTTGCTGGGAAAAAACTGGCTGTAGATGTATTATTGGATCTATTTTATGATACAAAACACGTTTTTGTAGATATATTGATGATTTACCTTGATTATGATTTTGACGAAAATTACCTTTTATATGCTAATCAAATGCCACAATTTTTTGAAGCCCTGGCAAATACTGGATTGATTGCAATTGCACCATCTACAACAGAAACTGTTTCTGAAGGAAACCTACTTGTTATTCAACTTCCGAAAAAAGATAACGCCATGAATGCCTACAATCAAATGATTGGTATTATAAAAGGAGGAAAAAATAGTTACATTGAAAAATAGAAACAATGCGACGGCCGGGATTTGAACCCGGGTTACCAGATTGGCAATCTGATGTCCTAGACCAAACTGGACGACCGTCGCAGCCCATCTAATGATGGAAAAAATATTGCTTATTTTAACTGTTTCTTTGTCCCAAGCGCATTATTCTTAATAAAAGTCACAATAAAATATCCAGAAATTGACGGGTTATTACCCTCTTCTGTAATAAATATTAGTTCAAATTATTTATTGACCTTGTATCCCCGATATGATTGATTTTTCTCTTTGATTGGTAACTCAATTGATCATTATAACAGTAGAATATCCTCTGCTTTCAGAGACATAATCGTCTTTTATTTCTTCTACAATGATTGTGATGGAAATAATATTGCCCCTTTCACATTTAGATGCATCAAGAGTTACGTAGTCGTCCAGGATATCAACCGTATTCATACTTTCCTTACTTACTGTATAAGATATCGGAGAGCTTGATGCGACAAGAAATAACTCACTTTTACTATAATTGCCTACCCTAATCATTCGTCCTTCTTGTGGAATAGCATTTACCCTTAGTGGTATAGTACCAATAGAATGCTTAACATATCTTTTTTCAGCATTAACATAAACTTCAAATTCAAATGGATAACCTGCAGTGTTTTCTGCCATCTTATTTATGCCATCATTCATTACAATGTCTACCTTTTTTATTGTATTACAGTAATTTTGTATCCACTCATTAGTGGTTTTGACAACACTATCAATGAAATTTTTTCTTTTGGTAAGTTCATCATTGCTTAATTGATATCTATCGACCCAATCTTTATAGTCCCGACTAATGTCAATTATAAACTCCATACAGGTATTTTGATAATCTTCAATGCTTGTGGCCCGTTCGGAACTGGAATCTGTTGCAAACATGGGTTGTTCTCATAATATAATTAATCAAGATATAAGTGTCTTCTAGACTCTAGTAATTACATCAGACTACACTTACTAAATCAATCTAACGCATAGAGAATTACTTGTTTAAGTTGCATGTTGTTCAGTACGATAATATAAAGTTCGACGTCTTTAATTCTCATTGAGTTTTACTAACTTGCATTCAGAGTTGTTATTTAATATTAAATACCACGATAAAGAAATTCGAGAGTCGTTAAAAAAAAGCCCTAATATTGCATATAAATTGACGAATCAACTCGCAGAATTTACAGGTTCAAGACATAATGTAATCTTAAATTTACATTTTCCAGATAGAAAAAAAATTTATGATGTAGAAAATTATGGTACAGAAAATTTGGGCCTGGTTGTGGACAAGTTCCGAAAAAGGTTCCCAATACCTAGAGAAATCATCAAACAAAAGGCAATTGAATTTTTAGGGAATGTTACCCCACAGGATGCGTACATGTATGAAGGTAAAGAAGGACTTAAGATATTAATGGATAAAGGTAGGATAGAAATATTGCCTGGTTCCGTACATCTCTGGTGTACCATCGATGAAAATTTGAAGAAATTTTGCGACTGGTTAATGAATGAAGTGTTACTAGTCAATGCAAAGGATTCTGATAGCCGGTGATATCCTGTTTTAAATAGTGATTGAGTAACTCTACTCTGGATTAGTATCGTCAATAATTTCTGCTAGCTTGATATCGTAATCTGTGATTCCACCAGCATCGTGAGTACTCAGTTTAATTGTCACATTGTTATAGACATTTGACCATTCTGGATGATGGTTCATTCTTTCCGCTTCAAGGGCAATTCTCGTCATGAATCCAAACGCTTCTACGAAATTTGTAAATTTAAATGATTTTTGCAATTTCTCGTCCTTTAATTCCCATCCTTTCATATTCCGGACGATTTCATCTAACTCATTTCCCGATAATTTCTTGTACTTTATTTGAGACATAATGATGATTATCGTCCTTGTTTTATAGACTTTTCATTCAATCACCTTTTGGTGGCGGTGTTGGACTCCTCTTTTTTTGATTTTCAAGATCATCATAATTGCAGCAATAGTCTTACAATCGATTATTTGTCCGGAAAGGCATTTTTCCAAAGCAGAGCTCAATTTCATTCTTCTAATTTTAATTTCTTCATCTTCATCCTGTGGCAGTCTCTTTTTTGATAACTTGAGTTCTGATGCTAGAAAAAAGTACATTTTCTCGGTATCATATCCAGGAGCTAAATAGCATTGGAATAGAGGAGTTAATTTTCCAGAGAAACCTATTTCTTCATTCATCTCACGTAGCGCAGCAGTATCAGGAGTTTCACCACTTTCAATTTTACCAGCTGGAATTTCAAGTAGATTATCCCTGGTAGCAATTCTAAATTGTTCCACTAATATTATATTGTCTTTCTTATCCAAAGGAATTATCCCAACTGAATCTTGATGTTCTACTATTTCTTTTTCGAGGATCTTATTGCCCATGTGATACTTGTACAATCTGAGCGATATTTTGCCTGAATATAGTTTATTGCTACTAATAATAACATGTTCAGCCATTTCAACATGCAATTAACTAAAAGAATACTTAACATTTCTTTCTTTGGTAGTTTTAGATTTAAAAATACGGACGAATTATCGAGTTATTATTTTCAGAAATACTGTGTTGTGTATATTAATTATTGAACCGGATAAAAAGTGACTAAATGGGAGATAAATGAACCGTGACCCAAAAGCAGTAATTGAAAATTTTCCAGGTTTGCGATACTTAGTGATATTTGGCTCTATAACTATATTTTATTATATTATATTATATTATATTAATTAAGTCGCTCAGAGCATTAATTCTGACCGGCCATGAAAAGTTCTTGTTCCAAGGTTGGTTAAAGAGAATTCCTATCCTAGGCTGAACTAGTTCACTAAAATTGATAGGTGCGTCATCAACTAGGATATCAAAAGGGTAGTCTGTCTTTGGAGCATCATCATAAACAAACAAAAGATCGTCGCAATGAATCTTGTGTAAATCTAGCCATTTTATAACATTGCTTACAGAGGATCGATATCTTTTTGTAAGAATGGAGATTCTGAAGCCTTTATTGTGAAGTTTGGAGACTACATTACCAATTGAGGGTTCTGTTGATGGTATATCTTCCCACTTCTTGTCCCAGATATATGTGAAAATGTCCGAAACTTCAGTAATAGATATATCTAGAGTCTTTGAGATGTCCCAGGATACGATATTATCTTTAGTTATGCTAGAGTTCTTACGCTTGTTGAATTCCTCTGCCCAAATAATCATTGTATCTGCGAGAACAGAATCTAAATCAATTGCAAGCTTTCTTCTGGAAGCCAATTCACGCAATCCTGTTTAACTGTAAGTGGTAAAAATATGTTATTTATTTTTTTGATCTACTGTAAGGCAGTAATCCTTTAACTATATTTTACCTAGATTCCTTAAAATTTATTACACCGAGAATTTAGTTTTTATCTGTGTCAAATTTCTTTAAATCATTCTGCGAAACAATTACTAAAACTGATAAGAAAATTAGGTTTGCAGCCATTGTAGACCATCATGGAACAATTCTGGGGGTCTCCGAAAGAAAAGGAATTAAACCCTTGTTAAATGATGCGCAAACCGCGCAATATGCTCTGGCTGCAGTTACTAGACAATATACAAGAATTAGATGGCA
>JASKBU010000019.1:0-8638 GCA_033272285.1 Nitrososphaeraceae archaeon | reverse complement strand
CATAAGGTCCCCTGCCGACTTTGGATGAAGTGGAGAATAATGGTCATTACTACTGTGTTGGCACATTGGATTTGAACATATTTTAACACCTCCAACGTCTTTTTTTGTTTTTATTTTCAATGATACTACTTAATTAAACTATAAATTTAAATTATTTTATAGTGTATGCTCTTAATGCTAATCTTAATCCATCTGTCAAGTCATTATAAACACTAACATTCTAAAAGAGTATTCCTTCCTTTAAAAGCCTGTTTGGGAGGAAGGACGGCTTTTATCTCTCCTGTCCCATTCCCAACCAGGTTTTAAATTTTGCTTAAGTTAGATACCGAAATTTTAAATCAATCTCAGAGGGTTCTATTCTGGACGAACATCGCCTCATTCGCCGGTGGGTTGATCGGCATATAGTGCTCAAGAAGGCTCACCGGTTTTAAGTGTTGTATAATTTATTCACTATAGTGTAGCAAGAAGGAATCAAGTGTCACTCTAGTGGCGACCCTATCAACAATCATTCTTGGCCCATTAGTGTAAACCTATTTAATTTATACCGGCCAAATATTCTTGGTTATAAACACTTGGATGGGCATAGGTCCTATGATTCAACCTATTGTCCATCCTTGTTAGTTATTTTCTAATAAAGATTGACCACGTTGACAGAAACGCTTATCTTATACTTACTTGACCTACGAATTATGCTATATCGAACAGGCATCTATATTATGACATCACTTATTGTTAGCAGCATATTCTCTGCGTTACCCACTGAAGTATTCGCAAACCAAATACCTTCAATTCACACGGTGGGAAATGTCTTCGACACTTCCAATGCCACGAGTGGGGCCTCTATCAACAAAACTATAGTTCTTAACGCCGCCGAAGTGGGCGAAGATGAGACGGCCGAAGATGGTGACGATCAGACGGCCGAAGATGGTGAGGATGAGAAGGCAGAAGGAAGCGCGGATGAGATGTATAGATGGGTGGATAGTACGGGAGCGGAGAACCCTGACCTGAGTATAAATTCAAATACCGAGTATACAATTAAAATTGATAATCCCACTGATGAAGAACACGAATTAATAATTGATTCTGAACCTGCTGGAAATACGTCTGCAATAGCAGAAAGCGGAGACATAGAGCCAGGAAAAAATGTTGAATTCAAATTCAAAGCGGAACAAGTGGGCGAACTAGGTTATCACTGTAAGTATCATCCAGAAATGATGAACGGAACAATCAATGTGTCTTAGTAACACCCTTTCTTTTTTTTATATCAATAATTTTAGCTTAAGCTTCATCATTATAATATATTGACTAAATTATCCAACCCGCGTCAAAAAAATAGGGAGTTGAAAAATACGCTGGTATTTGCAATAAAGCTATTCAGGCAAGGGCCCAAATGCCAAAAACCACCATACGCCAAAGAAAGCGATTCATTCTGATGGGTCACCTATCTAACCGATTCTAGGCCCGTCAGAGGAGGATCGGTTTCAATGTAATCACTTAAAATGTGTAAATGAGAAAGTGCCAACTATTTTATAGAGCAGCGGCCAGCCCTTTTTGTTGATCTTTACACACGTGGTAAAATAGATAATCCAAAATTTGTAATTCATTGTGCAGTTTGTCGGATTCGAGAATATTATCCGACTAGTTGATTTTTAAAATAATTTCGTTCAGCCTTGATTCCATAAGTTCACATATCTGCACATTTGCGGCTTTCATATTCTCTAAAACCTAATTTATTAGTTCAATTCTTTTCATCAAGTCTCTCTTGTAAATTGAATTTTCTTTTTCTAGGTTAACCCATCTTTCAGACTCTTCAATTTCTTTTTGTATTATTTGTTCTATGGTCACAATTTAAAATTAAATGGAGCGGCATTTAAAATAGCAAGTCCGTCGGAGAGGGACTCATTTTTCAACCGGCTTGACTTCGAATCAAACTATCTTTGTATTTCATGCATAGACAATAGGCCTTGTAACAACGAGAACCGTCTCGACTATGCTCCCCTCTCTTGTGGCCGCAATTGAGGCAGATGTCATGTAGTTGCATGATCTATACAAGTTCAAATAATCTTATAACAGTTCAAATGTTAAATCATTTAATAATATACTTTCATTATTTTAGACTAAATTTTAAATGGATAAATTATTGTGTTTCTTACTATTAGTACTTCTTTTTCCCTTAAGACGTTTTTGACTTTTTACTTTGTCTTTATGCCTTTTAACTATCGCCTTTACCTTATCTGGATTCCTTCTGCCCCAATCTTTAACATATTGTCTATGATGTTTCTTTATTTGGGGACGTTGTCGGTATTCTCTTAAGTATTGTTTTTTACCTTTATTTCTACCTTTATTTTTATCTTTTTTAGGCAATACTACAGCTATTGTTTCATCCAATCCGGAAGTACTTAGTAATTTGACCTTTTTCAGATCTGCTTTTGCCTTTTTCTTGAGCAGAGCTTTATACCATTCTACATTGTCCATTTTATTCAACTTCTCCCTTTATGAACTCGCGGTGACTTACGCATGATGCGTTTAGGATAATCTATTGTAGATTTTTCGCCCATTTTAATTAATGTCTTCTCCATCGGGTGACTTTACCATACAGACTCCGTATGTCAATCATTAAATTCAATAAAGCATCAATTACTTTTAATGGACAAGATCGAAGACTGGCAGTCATTAATCAACAAGCCCGTAATGAGTAGCGACGAAAGAGAAATTGGAATTCTCTCTGAAGTACAGCCGCTTCACATTATAGTTAGTTCCGGACCTATCACCCCAAATAAATATAATATACCTAAGGAATTGGTGAGCAAGTTTGAAAACGGTATAGTATTTCTAAGTATCAAGCAAAAGGATGTGGAAGATAATTACGAGTTTGAATGAACGATTTTGTACTATTGTAAAACTCACAAATCGTTAAATGAAATACTTACCCATAGTTTTTAATGCCAAATGAAGAAGCGCCTCCGGATAATGCAAATAGGGTCAAGTTAAGATACAAGGAACTACTGGAAGAATCAGCGACCTTGTTTCCAAAGGTGGATCAGAGGTTGTTAATAGATATTCTAAAATTCGAGACGACTTATAAAGACTGGGAAGGAAGTGTTATGCTTAAAATTCTGTATCCATCTTACGGTATTGATATCGACCGTAAAAAAGACTGGATTTATTCCCGTTATCAGCGCGTACCCAGTATAGAGGAAAATAGGACTCTTCGTGTCAAATTAATTAGGATGTATCTGAAGGATCTGGAAAGTTTGTTAGCTGATGACTCAGATATTGAATATGTAACTGGCTCTGCAACTCTGGCCCCAACTGACGCTTACGCTGCGTAGGACATCTTAGTAGACCTATGCATTAATTTAAGGGAGGCTCAAGTTTTCTTGTCCTTAAGGGTAACTAGAAAAGATTGAGGAATTTCCATTTAAAGAGCGAACACTGAACGAATAATAAAAGACTTTAGATCAAACAAATTTTCTTGTATTAGATATGGTTTACAGGAGACTGAAATAATTGAAGCTGGGGCTCATGTGCCTAAGTCGACGTTCATGGTTCTAGCCGGGCAGAAAGCAAAAATAAGAATTACTAGTATAGGGGAACGCTTCGCAAAAGCAGAACTTGTATGATTTAAATTGACTGACTTGTGTGTTTGTGGTCATGATAGAGACGATCATCATCATTTGTTACGGACTGAACTAAGGTATTCAATGTCTAAAATGGCGTCGAACGCTGCTGGCAATGTGAGTAACATAAGTAGAGAAATAAAAGAAGGAATTAATTGAAGTAATCTCTTTTTTTACATTTTATTATTTTATACCTAATGTAAATTTTCTTGATCTTCTAGTAGTTCATAACCATTCTAAGAATCTTATTAAAAAAACCAAAATCCTGATAGTGAATTAGAAAGGATTGCAGATCGGTATACCATCCTTCTTATGCTGATTTTTCCTTATCATGTCGGTTACTAATTTTATCTTCCTCTTGCCAAATTCACATCGATTTAGATGATTCCTTAGATAAGATTCCAAGATTCTATCAATCTCGCTATATGGCAGCCCTATTTCTTTTTCAGCTAATTGGCCTTTCCAAAATCCAGGACTACTTGGCTGTTGCAAAATTTGTTCCGGTATTTGTAGTTCTTTTCCCAACAATCTAACCTGGCTTTTGTACAATTCTCCAATAGGAAATATATCAGCTCCTTCATCACCAAATTTGGTAAAATATCCTATCATTAGTTCACTCTTGTCAGCAGTTCCTAATACTAGTAAATTATTAGTTGCTGCATAATAATAAAGTAAGGTCATTCTAAGTCTTGCTGAAAAATTTCCTCCCGCTAGTTTATCCCTCGGAAGCTTGTTCAGTAAAATCCTTTTTCCACATTCGATATTAATTTCATTATATCTAATTTTGAGTTTTTTTGCCAGGGAACGAGCATTTTGAAGATTTGTTTTGGGCGTAACATCTTTTTCAGGCATACTCAAACCAATTATCCCTTTGTTTCCAAGCGCTCTGTATGCCAATATGACGCAAACAGAAGAATCGATGCCACCGCTAAGCCCGATAACTATGCCATTTTTCTTTCTTGATTTAACTTGGCTTGAAATAAAGTTTGTAATTTTTTTGGCAACTTTCCCGTAGTCTAAAGTCAGAAAATCATCGGACATTTGCTGCTTATATATTCGAGTATTTACAACTTATTCCCCATTAAATGGTCGACATGGCTTTGTCTTTCAGGACTTTATCAAGTCCGGGGGCGTATTCCTGAGGAGCCTCTGGCATTTGAGGAATATCGAATCCTTCCGGAAGACCATCCAATGCCTCTAATTCACCGTCGCCGAATGGAGATGAACCGGTGAATATTTCGGAGAGACCTGATTCTTCATTTGAAAAGGTCCACTGTTGATTATGCAGATTTCTATCTTCAAGTTTCTTGACTTCGGGCATTTTTGAACTGTCAGTCTTTGGTACTGGTAGCGTCTCGTCCCAATCCACTCCAAGTGATTCTAGTGCCTTGGCGAAAACTTTCTCATGCGCTAGATCTCTTACAATCAGGTACGAAACGGTTGCACGAAATGACTTGTTGTCACTCATAGCGTATAGGCGACACTTTTGAAGTCTCCCCGTACACTCAAGCATAAGATTATAGAGTAGATCCAAAACGAGGTTTCCACTGTTGTAAACATAAGAGCCTGACCACGGGTTACCCGCGGAATCAACTGGCATGGCTCCTTGAGATGCCACCAGAAAATGATGAATATTGCCGGCCTGAAGAGCTATTTCTAATGGTAGCTTGTTTGGAGGTTCCGCACTTGTAGAGCCATCAAGTAGCATACCAATTGTAGTAGAAATTAATTCTACGTGACCTATCTCTTCTGAAGCAACGCTCTTTATAAGATCTTGATAGGGCTTTGCCTTTCCTCTAAAGTTGAAGTTTTGAAATAAATATTGCATCATTGTACGCATTTCTCCGAATTGTCCGCCAAGACCTTCTTGCAGAGCATTAGCGGCTAAGTTGTCTGGTTTATCTTTTGGCAATTCGTTGGCCAGTTTATTTACGGATATGAACATACCATAGAATGTATTACAAAGTTTATCTAATTTTCATTTCAATTGCGAACCTTCTCCTCTGCTATCGGTAACCAATAAAAAATTAAAGGCTTAAGAAGATACTAAAGATAGTAAATGTTGTCCCATAAATTTGACCTTACGGAAGACGGTTCATATAACCCAGTAGTTAGCTATACATTACAAGATAAGAAAGATGTTGAAGATATTTGCTTCGGTTAGTTGATACCGTTATAGTTTCAACAAAGCAGATTGCAGAAAAAGAAATTCAAATTGAATCCTCTCCGGAACCTGAGATTCCTGAAAAGAAGGTAGGAAGAGGCAGTTAAGAAAGTAGATAAGGAATTGTCTAATGATTCGGATAAGAAAAACCAGTCTGATAACTGTCCTGAAGTGAATCTAATTTGAATAACAGAGGCCATCAATAAAGCAAATTAATAGTGTTTTAGAATATATAATGAAGCGTTATACCTAGATTTGGATGGCACCTTTTATCCACTTACATTTTAATTCTAAACATCTGGCATTCGCATTTCTGACAGGGATGCCTAGGATCCGTTCCCTTCTTATAATATCTGTAATACTGATGATGGTCCCTTGGGTGATCACAAATACAAATCTCCTTTGGCTTCACTCGCAATATGGGGCACTTAATGATATTCTTACAGCACAACATTTTATTTGAATCGTTTTATTATTTTTGACAATAAGGACACCAAAAAGTTGGACGTGTTGTTAATTTTTTCTCCGACTTAATTCTTGTCTTGCAGATCCAGCATTCTTTCCCTGCTCTGCGAAATACCCAATGTCTGCTATTCCAAGAATTTGGTTCCCCTGTTAATAATTCCTTAGTTCTACCTTCATTTTCATATCCATTTAAGTAATTTAGGAATCATATCAAAGAGACTATTTTGCTGAATTAAATCAAGTTGGAATTTGCTTAAATGGATTAATTTTACAAACAAAAAGTATTTCTGATTTATAGTTATTCCCAATACCTGCAATTATTTTTTGGTTCAATAAAGCATCACAAATCAATAATTCCTTTCGTTTTGAATAAATTAAGAGCCTTTGTTTAATTTCTTTGATGTCGAAATTTTGATTTAAACAATCAAGTTCTAACTATTTTATAATTTAGTGTGCATTGAACTATAACATACTATCGCAACCGCTCGCTGGTGGGAAATTTGGCTTAGTCAGACTACGATTCCTCCCACCGGTTTTAAATTATTTTATAGTTTACTGAACGATAATTAACATGAAATCACTCTCATGCCGGGACGTTGGATTTGATTGTAATTATGTTGCACATGCAGAGACCAACCTTAATCTCTTTAAAGAAGTTCAAGAGCATGCATTCAATGCTCACGGCATAAAAAAGGAGGACTTTATCCCCGCGTTTAATGAAAAACTGAGGTCCTTAGTAGAGGAAGATTAGACTTATATTCTCCAGAAATTTCCTTACCTTCAATAAGTATCTCAAAAATGTCCAGATTTAAAAACTCTAAAATTTCGGTTTTGTACCGCTAGATATTTTAGTGAAGACAACTCGAAATATGATATGGTGAAATGTCCTGAGTTCAAGATAGAATTTTCTAACCCGGCAACGGGCTTCCGCGATGGAAAAGAAGATACGGGAAAACAGTTTCGGTATGCAATATGCTCGTGTCCTGATTGCAATGTTTGCTTGGAATTTGTAAAGGTGTAATTTCGCGATAATCCCAAAGAGAGGAATGAACATTGAATAACTTTCCTATCACCTGTCCTCACTGCGACTTTTCTAACATTGCGATTTGCCCGGATCCAAAATACAAAGAAGTTGTCTACCAACCATGTAGTGATAACGAAGGCCAAAAGGATCATAATATGAGAGATCAAATTAGATGTGACAATTGCCACAATGACTTTGACTTTTACTGGTGCGCAGGACATACAACGGCAGGAAATAGTGGGGAGAGTAGAAGCTTTAATGATGTAAAATGGCCACAAACGTAAGTAGTCAAGAGAACGGCTCACCATTACCTTAAATCAAGAGATTTTTGTATAATGTGCTGCATTCAATGCTGTTACCAATTTAACTTAAAAGAGTATGCGAATTAGTAAGGTTGACTTCTGCAGAGCCTTATATATCAGATTTCGAATTGAACAATTGTGTCTGACAAATTTCTGAATAAATTATACGAAATGACTAGTGGGGAGTAATGAAGTTCTCGATCAATACAAAGTAGGGAGCAGACTTGGTTTATCCAATAGTCAAACGGATGATATTGTAGATGATCTTAACATGGGACTCATTAAAATAATTCGTGACAGTAAAATACTCATGACTATCGATGGCAAAAAAAAAGTTGAAGATGCATATTGAGTTTTTACTAATTTCCCTTTTAGTGGAACCAATTGTCAACGCAGAGCCTAGATATTTGAAACTTTGTTTTATTATTTTATAGAAGATTAGTACGTAAAATTAATTACGATAATATATGTAAAACGCTTTTAACCGACAACTGTGTTGACATAGCATCAAGATGAAATGTGACGCCTGTAATAGGCATGTGGATTCAACTAATCCATTTCTAGAAATATTCGTATGCGATAGTTGTTACCATAATCTAATTTCGAGGTTTTTTTACCCGAATTCCATTGATGCGTGATCATGCATTCTCTTATCTTGCTTTCTCCATCTTCATTAAAGTCTAACTGCATAAAAATTGCCGTTTCTATCTCTTAGTTCAGAAGTATAATTTGCTAAATGTCGATTCAGTCTGTGTCATTAGTCTCAAATAGTCTCAAATAGTCTGAATTAATAATCCTCAAATAGTCTTATTAAATATCAGTTATGTTAGTAACCTCTAAAATAGTGTCAATTAGTATCAATTAGTCTCACATAGTCTCAGTTAAGTCTCAATTAATCATTTTAGTGCAATTTAGTGCAATAAACTGTGCCTCTTTTATTCCCCTCTTACTCTCCTTGGACCCATCAGTCTTGTATAATTCTAACTGCAATGCTCTTCCCACTAGCCTTATCTTGTTATTATACTTTGCAAACCATATTTTGGCATTGAATATAAATTATTTT
>JASKBU010000018.1:0-40498 GCA_033272285.1 Nitrososphaeraceae archaeon | reverse complement strand
CATAAGGTCCCCTGCCGACTTTGGATGAAGTGGAGAATAATGGTCATTACTACTGTGTTGGCACATTGGATTTGAACATATTTTAACACCTCCAACGTCTTTTTTTGTTTTTATTTTCAATTCGATACTACATAATTAAACTATAAATTTAAATTATTTGATACTATACGCACGAAGCGCCAAACGAAGGGCATCTAACTTATCATCGTAAACTGAAACATTTTTATCCAAACTCAATTCTTTTGCCCATACGGTACGAAGGGCTGTTAGTAGTTGTTCGTTGCCTTGCTCTGGTATCGCCAAGTAACCATTTGATATTATAGATTGCATATGCGACAATAAGTTTATTCATTAGATCGTACTGAAATAAATAAAATAACTGACGAGTCCAACGAACCTTATCCCGATACGCTCAAGCAGAAATTAGGTGATATGGCAGATGCATATTATTATTTAATAACATCTGTAGATCTTCCAGAAGGAAAAGAATATTATACATTCAAGGAATAATTTAGAAAAATAATATAGTTAAACCGGGTCGATCGGCATCAATTACTGGATGCCGACCAACCGGAATGGATAGTTTTGCCACACTCCTTATCACAAGTAATGATAAATAAAATATAAAAAAGTTAAAACTAATGAATTACCAAATACTGGTGGGAGAGGTTATGAGAGATCGTTTCTCCCACTAGCCAAGACAAAATTATCGTTGGATGCAATTTGATATACTGCACATCATTTAAGTTAAACTGATACGGTTTAAACGACTGGCGAGAGGAGAGTAAACTTCTCACCGGCCGTAGGAACCGTGATTATTTTATATCCAATAAATTATAAAAAAGTTAAACCGGGCGGACCGGCTTGATTGGTAAAGGCCGGCCCACCCGGAATGGTTTTTCTAGACTCCACAATAGCCATGGACAATTAATTATAAAAAAGTTAAAGATTGATAAGCCTAGGTTAAATGGAATTCGACGATTAGCAATCAGTTATGGATTAGGAGGACCCATATTTGGAGGAAGAATGACACCCTTATTATCAATTACATTACATTATTTGACTCGGATGTGAAAAAGAACCAAATAAAAAATAATACAATTACAGAAAAGGTTATTACCATCGCCAAGAAAAATTTTCTACTAAAGAATCTCGATCGAATATTAGTATCGTCAACATGTTTCTTGAATGGCATTCTGAAAAGTACAGGTAAAAATAACTATTAACAGTTTCATCAAGACATTAAATATAAAAAGTTAAAACCTGACAGGAGGGAACAATTTGCAAACAGAAATTTCGTTTGCAAGTTCCCAGGAATAGAAAAAGCCCTCCTATCAGAGACCGCGTATACTAGATATCGTTAATACAATATAAAAAAATTTCCCCTGAACTAGACATTTAATCTCTGTCTTCGGTAAAGCCTGTCTTTTCATAAGCCGAGACCATTTCATTAAAGTTGTCCTGCGTCGATGATGACGCCGTTGGCTCCACCTTAGTCTCATATTGAACTTTCACAATGACGTCTTTGCCGTCCTCTTTAATCTCAACAGAATCGCCGGTTTTGTTGGAAAGTTTCTTTTGCTTAACCATTCTCTATTTATCCTCAACAAGTTATAAAAGAGTTAAACCGATGGAACCTGATGGATGGCAGTTAGCAGGCCCATCAGGTCAGATTGCTTTCTGGACTCAATATGACGATCAATAATAAGTTAATGTACACAACAAATTATAAAATAATTTAAAACAGCTCGACCGTAATGGAAATATTAAAGGATGCTTTTTTTACTTTCGAGGACTTCTTTCACTGGTGGAGTTAATACTATTTTGGTCCCCGGGATTTTTTGTAACTGTCTTTTACCGTACAACTCTTCAACGACAGCGTCCGTTTGTTCTCTGTCGAGCCCCAATTCTTGGCCAACTTCATAGCGATCAAATGTCTTTAAGTCACCTTCTGCCATTTCATATAATCTATCAATGAACTCTTCGGAAAGATCCGGCTCGGACATGAAAAATAATCCTCAACATATTATAAAAACAGTTCCGCGTTTAGACAAAAACCAGCGGTGGAGACCTTTATTCAAACATAACTGGACAGGGTAACGCACTTAGAATTATATGCGATTTTAGAAACTGATGAGTCGTGAATAATTCGAGCCGACCCACCAGTCGATAAATTCAGGTTGAGATCTAATAAAATCTACCTGGGATTGGCATGTGATGGATAAAAAACATCTTCCTCCCAAACAGGCTTTTAAAAGAAAAATACTCTATTGGGTAAAGGGGAAATTAATAATTAACTAACCTGACGGGAGGTATGAAATGGATACAACCATGCTAATCGCAAAGTTGGTCCTCCCATCAGCGACCGTAATGATAATATCGTAAAAATATTATAAATAATTTTCTCGATACCGGATTTTTACCCATGATTTCATTTTCAATTTCTTTCAATTGCTTGTAATGTTCAAAAATTATAGACATACGAATCGGATGTGACGAAGAAACTGTTCGACCCATAATTCCTTGACATTTTATATCTTATTGACCTTCTATTGATAATGATCAAATGCCTTTTGTTTTTCAGCCCACAGGGGTATGGCGGCACAGTCTTTACATTCTAAATAGACATCTATGTTATTCTGCTTACTCAAAACTTTATTTAGTTGCTTGGCTATTATCTTTCGCTTTCCGCATACACTGCATGTTGAGAAATTGCCTACGAGACTCATTTTTTAAATTTGATTGTTATTAATATCGCACACGCGATATAAAGATTTAGTTTTGTTTTTCGACCGGCCTGTGTATAGTGTCCAATTGTTTGTAATGTTCAAATATTATAAACATTAGAATCGGATGCAATAGGAAGGGCCGGAGGGTATCATATCTGCTCGTTATATTTTTAATAAATGGAAAATCTAAATAAAGTTTAATTGAGTCAATTTGATACGTGCATCTGCGGGCATCGAAGACTACATCATTTCCGAAAGGTAGCCAGGAACAACCTATCAGAATGCAAAAAATGTAAATGCTTGATATTTAAAATCGCTAGGTAGTTTAACAAACTAATCATAATAATGGCAATAGTAGCGAAGATTGCTGTTTTGATCTTATGATCTAATTGTAATATTATGTCCTTTCAACCTTTTTAATTTCGTTACTTCAAACCTTCATGTTTATTTCTAGCACAAGAACAACCAGGCAGAGAACATGCTTTGTGATTCCCCTCACGACAATGACCACATTTTCTTTGTTCCCTCATCTCGCCTGTTTTCAGATCAACTTCGTGTGTCGTTTCAGGTAAATTAAATTCAATCTCTTTGTCGCTCGTCGACATCGTGATATGGGTATAATGTAGTTCTATTTAATATTATATCCTTTCAAACTGAGTCTTAAAGCATCTAATAAATCATCGTAACTAGTCTGTTCCTCATCTAAGTATTCTAATCTGGGCTGTGGCTTCTAGTCTTACAGATAGATAATAGCGAAGTAACTAATTGATTAAGAAGGCCCTTAATCCTAATCTTATAGCATCAGTAAGGTCATCGTAAACACTAACTGTTAGTGATTTCTATATATTGGTATCATTTTTCATCCATTCTCTTTCTTCAAGATATCCAATCAGTTTTATCATTTGTTCAACTCTAACTTTACCTCCTACCTCGCTATTACAAAATTTAAAACGTCCCATTAATTGAGAATGTTCTTCTTCAGAGAGACTACCCTTTTCTTCAATAAAATCAAAGAATAAATCCTCTTTTTCAGTATGTATACTTATGAATACCGAATATGCTTTCAAGAATCTAGCTACTCTTTCCCTAGAATTAAGTCCGTCTTCCCAGGATACTAAACTTTGAACTAACATCTTTGCTATTCTTCTGCCCAGTTCGTGTTCTATTAAGAATTTTCGTATCTCCTCAGAAAAGTTATCTTTTTCGTTCATTTGTGGGAAATATGCCTTCTCTTCCTTACCATGGTGTAATTTATCAACAAATTCCTGAATAAGCATTGATATTATTTTGATATCTTCTATTGGAATATCTGAGTTGTCATATATGAAATCAGAACATTTCTTTGCTATTCTACCAAGTCGATTTACAAGAATGTGATCTTGCTTGAGGTTTTTTGTTGCATTCAAGACCATTCAGAATTTGCGAAAGCACAAATGGTTCAAAAATGCGACAATAGTGATACGGTATATCAAAGAATAGCTCATGGATTAGCCACGATCAGGTTCTTTATATTTATTTAATTTTGCATTCCAAATTATACTATACTTACTAGTACTAACTTTGTAAGTTAGATGGAATTTAATTTGGTATTAAAATCTTAATTGAAACTTGTAAGTATTCTCAATATCTTTTTTGGTAGCGTTTGACTTTCAAAATGTTGGTCTAAATGCGATAGCCTTGAATCTATACAACTTCCTGCCTTGCAGGTTCTCGTTTGCCTAGTGGTAATAATAAATATCTATTTAAGTGGTTAGTCGTTTTCTATACTAATATATGAATGCTCAAAGGACAGGCAATAATCAAGAGATTGACCCCACTGAATTAAAAAAGAAAATAGATAATAACGAGGATATTTTCATTCTGGATGTTAGGACACCTCAAGAATATGAATCTTGGAAGCTATCATATGATAATCATCAAAATCCTAAATTGATTCCTGTTGACCGCTTGTTTACGAATGATTCTAACTTGCTCAAAGAGATACCAAAAGATAAAGAGATTGTCACATTATGTGCTCACGGAAACAGGTCCATTATGGCAGCAAGGTTACTCAATCAATTAGGATATAATGTAAAAAGTGTCAGAGGAGGAATGGCGGGTTGGAATAAGGTCTACGATGATGCAGAAATTGTAGTTCCTAATGACGCTCCATTTAGAATATGGCAAATCAGAAGAATATCCAAAGGTTGTATGGGATACATTATATCTTCTAAAGAGGATAGTACGGCAGTAGTAATAGATCCAAGTCGTGAAAATTACGAGGCTTTTCTAAATGTTGCGAAGGAAAATGGATTGAAAATAATAAAAATAATTGATACTCATCAGCATGCAGATCATGTATCTGGAGTAGCAAAATTGGCTAAAGCAATAAATGCACAGACACATGAGGAAGTAACGGCATATTTCAGTTCACTTGAAGAATACAATAGCGAAAATACTGAAATTAATATCGAGTACATTAAAAATGGAGAACAAATTGAAATATCAAAGAAAATTTGGTTAAGTGCTATTCACACTCCGGGGCATACGAATGGTAGTTTTTCTTTCTTGATAGAGCATTCTGGTTCTGATTCCGATTCTGATAAAACTGATGGAATGAAGAGCACTGACAACCGTATTCAGTATTCATATTTGTTCACCGGAGATACACTATTCGTAGATGGTGTAGGGCGCCCTGACCTTAGGGAAGAAGCAAAAAAATACGCTGAAATGCTATACGAGAGTTATCACCAAACGATAGTTCAATTACCAGACAATACGTTGATACTTCCTGCACACTTTAATGGAAGCTCAATTAGTTTAAAACACGCTGTCCCAATATCTGACACGATCGGTTCACTAAAGAAAAAAGTAACGCTTCTTTCCATGAACAAAGATGAATTTGTACATTTAGTTACTGACACCTTGCCAGCAAGGCCAATGAACTACAAGACAATTATTGATATCAATAAGAGGATTCTATCATTTGACAATATGCAAATGCCCGATTTAGAGGCTGGCCCCAATTCGTGTGTAGTATCCATAGAACCAAAATAATAATAAATTCACCGACCAATTAAATTTATTTTTTATTTAATATATTTATAGCTCAAAATCATACTCTTTAGCACTATATATATGTTCTAACTTACAGGATCAATTTAATTTTTCCTAGATGGCATATGATGAACAGGGAATTGTGATGTGTGCCGCCTCGTTCAATTACACTCACTATGCGACGATTGTATATCTCGAGTTGGCTGTCAATGTGGGTATCGCGGTCCCTGAAGAAGTGTTACTACCAGCAGTGGTTTGATTTTCTGGGCCCGCGATGCCTTGAAGTCCTTTTTCTTTCAGTATTTCATTGAGAATTTTCAGGTCGTAAAGTCGACTGAGGTCAGGTTTTGTTTTTCCGAGATATCCTATTTCAAATGCATCGTTTGCAGATTTGATGAGTGTTTCTTGCAAGGGATCGTAGGTTAGCTCGAGCCTTGAGAAAGCTTCCTTTAGTTGATCATCTGGAATAGTTTGACCTGTAAGTTTTTTTAGTTCAAAATTGAAAGTCTTCAAGGCTTCTTCTTTATGGCTGTTTATCCATTGTGTCTCATTTACATGTGCTTCCAAAAACTTCTTTATTACATCAGGATTATTTTTAAGATATTCGGGATTAACGAGTATGTTTGCAGTAACAAATTTATCTGCAGGCCATAGACTTCGTTCATCCAAAAATAATCTACCATTGCCTTCCTTAATCAGTTTTTCTCCCCAAGGCTCAGGTACCCAGGCTCCATCGATTTCTTTCTTTAAGAACAGTGTCAAAATATCAGGATTCTTTATGGGCAAAACCTCAACGTTTCCACCTTTGTCCTTTGTTTTGAATCCGTTATCAAGTAAATATTTCCTCAATGCTACGTCCTGGGTGTTTCCTATTTGTGGTGATGCGAATTTTTTACCGGCAAAGTCTTTTGTAGACTGAATACCAGAATCATTTCTTACTATGAAGACAGCGCCACCACTTGCTACTCCAGATATAACTCTGAGAGCCTTACCTTCAGAAACTACATAACCATTGACCGTGGGATTTGGACCAATGTACGCTGCATCGATTTGATTTGCCAAAAGGGCTTCTGTAGCCGAGGGGCCTGCATTAAACGTTAAAGTCTTCAACTCTATATTATTTCCTAAAACTTTCTGATAGTCTCCATTTCCTACTCCGATTAATGCTTGCGCGTGATTAATGTTCGGAAAGTATCCTAGTCTAAATACCTTTTTTTGAGTTGACTGCGCATATGCCGGATTTGAGAGAGACGGTGTTATAATAAATCCGGCAATAAGTAATATAGTCATCACTGCTGTGATGCTTAATTTATTGTCCATGTTTTCTACCTAATTCAAAGCATATTTGAATACTTGCAAATGTGCATAATTTTAATAAAATATGCATAAAATGCATAATTATTTTGAGATAGACAGATTTGAATTACATAGACAAATATTGCAAAGTTGAAAATTTCCTATCCTGTGTGTATTTCAATTTCGATTAAATCGGGCAAAACATGTTACTCTCAATAGTATCTAGATAAATATTATCTGTTTAGAAACTTTTGAATGTTCATAACCATTCTGATTTGACGGGATAATACACCTTTCTTCTACTGTCATCCAAGCTATTTCGTTCAATAATAAAACCCTGATTCCTTAAGTCTTCTATTGCACTTTGGATTGTCCTTCTGGGCAAACGGGTAATACCAATTAGATCACTTTGTTCTATTGGATGCTTTGTTTTAATTAGATAGTAAATAAACTTCGATGCGGGACTTCCGCCTATTTCCTTTTGTGAGAAGGTCATACCAAAAGATGATTTGGAAAGAAATCCACGCCGCTGAGATTCTACTGAAGCAACATTTTCAGTTGTGATTTCAGCAAGGTTCACTCTTTGACCAAATTCTGCTATCAATGCAGATTGTTGTGATGCTAAAGGCGCTTCAAAAATAAAAGTATTGGGCGGATATTTTGCAGTAAGAGCTGCAACGTAATTCCAAATGATGGAACCGTTTTGATCATAAATACCAACATTGATACCCTCGTTGGCTTCAAGGATAACTTTTTTTGAACCCAGCTTTATTGCATCATCAATCTTCAAAAGTGTGGTATCTATACCAATCTGATGTCTGGGATCTTTTTTACCTATCTTCCAGTTAAGTTTTAAGTCTGCAGAAAGTATGGAATCAGATATTCTTTTCTTTTTATCAATATCTAGATCAATACTATTTTCACCAAGTTCAATTATGTCAAAGCCGATTCTGCTACATTCTGTTATGAACTTGTCAAGGGAATTCTCTGATATTGCATACTCTGTGAGCGTACTTCCAGTGGATACGTCTATATCAAACTGATGGTAGTAAAATATCCTCTTCTGAAGAAGATTATCAGTTATTAACAAAGGATAAGTGTTGTATATCTTGATTTGATCAATGAATGCCGATAGGATCTCAAAGTTCTCTCTATCAAAGGATTCGAGTTTGTCCACTGTGAGCGTTAATCCTTCCTGACGCGGATTCTTATTATCTACCCTGTCTTTGACCAGATCCTCAAGCATACGATGTCTATACAAATTTGCTTATATTGAATTTGCGATATGTAAAGCTACGAATCGAACGAGACGTTATCTATTGCCCATTTTTTTACGTATCAATTCATGATTGCACTTAGATAGACCAACCCGTATGAGGATGTCAGTTGCGATTTAATTCAAATTCCTCTGGCTTGTGTTCCTAGAACAGGAATAAGTGTAATTAGAATAATCATGAAAATTCGAGTTTTTAAACACAAATAGGGTTGTCAGACAATTGCAGCATGTATGAGAATGGATATAATAATATACTCTAATTCGATGGCCTATTAATTCATCTATCTTGAGTTTTATTGACGAAGTTCACTAATAAGGCAAAACTGACTGCATAAGGCAGTGAAATTTTTATTGTACCGTGATAATAATTACTCATGAGATTTTTAGTAAGAGCGCAAATTTCGACCGACGCCGGGAATAGAATGATAAAGAATCCAAAATTCATGCAAAACCTTGAAGATTACATCAAAAAAGTAAACGCCGAGGCTTCCTATTTTTTTGAAGCTGGAGGAGATAGAACTTTTGTGTTTATAGTCAATTTGGAGAGTTCTGATATGATACCATCAGTAGCTGAACCATTATTTCAGGATTTTGGAGCCAAGGTTGAATTTCATCCTGTAATGGTATTAGAGGATCTAAAACAAGCGCTGGAACATATGGGTTAAACTCAAAAGATAGAATTTATCAAATCTATTTAAAGTACCACTAATGACGACTATCGTAAAACAAAGAGCATCTTCATTCATAATTTTTAGTAGGAGATTAATCCCGGTACTAGTATTGGTATCAGATCAGTCACCACCATAAGTCTATTCTATGAATTTTTCCCTCAACTGGCTTTCAAGAGATAGAAAGTTGTTACTTGCGGCAAGATTTCTGAGGATATTTGGCTATGGGATTCCTTTAGTGTTATTATATCTTACAATCGTTCTTGTCACTCGTAGGACCATTTGTTCTACGTGGTCTCATCAAGATTATCTATGATTTGACATTGTATTTTAATTTCAGAAATATAAAGTCAAAAGAGTAATACTAGGTTTAGGCTTAGATCATTAATGTTACTAATGCCTAACTTTGATGCCTACCTCGGGAGGCAATATGCAGAATGTATTTTAGTACTGTGACTCTTTTATTCTTGTACACCCGGTCAGTGCGATGATTTGGAGTTGATTAATGAAAAGATTCACTAATAAGTACTCTCTATTTAGTGATATACATGTCTGATGATAAGCTATTTCAATTATCAAAACACAAGTACATTAATATTGAAACGTATAGGAAGAATGGTACTGGAGTAAGAACTCCCGTTTGGTTTGTGGTTAATCAAGGGTTGATCTATTTTAGGACCGATGCCAAGTCAGGGAAGGTCAAAAGGATTAGGAATAATCCGCATGTTAAGATTGCTCCCTGCAATATAGGCGGAAATGTGGAGGGTTATTGGTATGATGGAAAAGCAAAGTTTTCCGATTCGGCTGAGTCGACAATAGCGTATTCCCTGATTAACAAAAAATATGGTTTACTAACGACTTTCATTAGACTATTCAACAAGATAAGGAGTACCAGACCTTTAGTCATATCGCTAACATTAGAATAAATTTGCAAAATATGAACTTGATTGACTATCATTATAATCGGTTAGCAGAATTTAGTGCAAAAATATATGTCAAGATTATTTGAAATTTTTCACAAATGGTTGATATTTGTAGGAATAAGGTTGAGCATACTACCATTTTTAAATATTATATTATTTAATATTACATATGAGAAAAACTGGAAAAGAAATCGATATCACTCAAAGTTCTAATGATACTAGCGCCGAGAGCCGCTCGATTAGACTGATGACAAAGAGTAACGAAACTCCAGAAGGTGATGGTTTTACAGTACACAGGTCCTTCCCTTCACAGTCCATCCGGTATTTAGATCCTTTTTTACTTTTAGATGAGATGGGTCCACTGGATTTGTTACCAAATGAGACTAAAGGTTTTCCGGAACATCCCCATAGAGGCTTTGTCACTGTTACATATATACTCGAAGGAAGATTTGAACACAAAGATTCACAGGGAAATACCGGAAAGCTAGGACCTGGTGACGTGCAATGGATGACAGCAGGTTCTGGATTGGTTCATTCAGAAATGCCTGAAAAAGAGTTTGCCAAGAATGGAGGAAGGTTACATGGATTCCAATTATGGATAAATCTTCGCAAAATTGACAAGTGGATCAAACCGGATTACCAGGATGTTCCGTCCGCAAAAATCCCTCTAATCAGAACCCCAGATGGTAAAGTATCAGTTAAAGTTATCGCAGGAAATTATCATGATATAATAGCGGTAATTAACACTTTAACTCCTATTATGTATTTGCATTTTACTCTACAACCAGATTCAGAGGTTGTTCAGCCAGTTCCTGAAAATTTTAATTCCTTTGCGTATGTTATTAGTGGCAGTGGTCTTTTTGGTAAAGATAAGACACCGGTCCAAGAAAAGAACTTGATAGTATTCAAAAATGACAGCGAATACATTTCCATCGGATCGGATAATAAGAATCCTTTGGATGTATTGCTTGTTGCTGGAATGCCTTTCAATGAACCTGTAGTACAGTACGGACCATTTGTTATGAACACTAGGGAAGAGATAGATAAAACTTTGGAAGATTATCGGAATGGTAAAATAGGAAAGATTGAATTCTAAACTACAGGGACGTTTGTATTCTAGTTTTTTATTTTCTTCTTTTCTTGGCCCATTTCACTTTCAATTGATCCAAAAGCTCAAAGTTTTCATAAATAAATGGTCTTGTTTCTCTCATTCCTTCTATTACGGATTTTGCCCTCTGCCAAAAAGGACTTGGGTTAAAGACATCAAAATAAAGATTAGTGTCAATCATTTGTCTTTTTACCAAAGTACCTGACAGTTCAAAAAAACCACAAACACGAGTAAAACGGCATCTTTCCCTAGATGTACCCTGATATTTTTGTTTATATTCTTCGTAGCTTTTTGCACTAAAATCTTCCAAAAACCAAAGAATAGAATCTCTGTTTCGATCATAAATCTCGTAGAGTGAAAATAGGGTATCTACGTCTTTACCTGCCAACATAGTTAATAGGAAATAATGAATTAAATATTTTTCATTACTTGTATACGAATACTTTTCATTCGACTCAAACTACGAAAGTATTGAGTGCGAACTACTGCTACATCTGCTAGATTTTACTCACGTACTTAAAGAATCAAGACTGGCCATTAATTTATGATTAATTATATCAAATGAAGCTGGCTTTTAAGATCCTTTGCCCGGTTTCTAATTGTCACTTCTGTTACTCCTGCTGCTTCTGCAATGTCAATCTGCCTTATTGTTTTCCCATCCAGCTGAAGTGATACATATAATACCGCTCCGGCAAATCCCATGGGATCCTTTCCAGCAGAAAATTCTTGCTCGAGAACTTTTTTCATAAGATCTCTAGCATGTCTTATTGTCCTTTCATTCAACTCAATTTTATTTGCTATCTTGTCTATACATTGGAAACAATTTACCTGCGGTATTTTTCTCTGCAAGTGAAATACAATTTCCCTATAGATTTTGGCAATAGTCTTCCTTCTTAAATTACTGGTTTCTGCAAGTTCATCAATTGTTCTTGACACACCCAGTTCTCTACATGTTATATAAAGACACGCCACCAGGACAGCGTTTATAGTTCTACCTCTTATCAATCCAGCTTCCTGGACCTTTCTATATGTATATGCAGTTTTTTCAACTACGGAAGGTGTAAGGCCCAACTTATCCTTCAATCTGTTCAATAATAAGAAGGCAGTTGTAAAATTACGAGAAGAGCTATCGCGATACATAGTTCTTGAATCCCATATCCTTAGTCTATTCATTCTAGCTTGCATACCTGAATCAATGTATTGGCCGGTAGAATCTTTGTTTGTTTTGCCAATGACTGTTGACAGATTCATATCATGAACTGCAAGAGAAAAAGGCAATCCAGTTCTACTCTTATCAGTTTCGCGATCCTTGAAGTTCGTCCACTCTTTACCAATTTCTTCTATACTATCCCGAACTACTGTTCCGCAGTTACTACACACTAGTTCTCCAGATACTGTATCTGTGACCATCTTATTTTCTTTGATATTGCACGTCGAACACGTAATTAGCTTTGACATTATAACGGTTAATTATTTATATATACGTCGATCAAGTATTTAAGTATTTTGATCTTTATGAATTACCTAAAATCGTATTCAGACTAATGTTTGAGTTCGGGTTCCCGCAATTAGTTAACTTATTGCAGTTTTTAATATCAATTATGATACTTTTATTGAGATCTTAATATTCAAAGCTAAAATCACCAGAAGAAAATTCAATTAATTGGAATAATTTAGAAACTTGTATCCTTTTTATAATATATTATGTATATAATAGTAGACTGACCATGATGGTCGAATCAAGTTCAAGGTTGATGCAATATCATCTATTTGAACAAAATACACAGGATATATCAATTACAGATAATCTTGATAATGAAATAGAATGTCCAAGATGCCATGATGTTATGACTTTATTCTCTGGTTTTGATTTTCTGTATTATCAGTGCGAAGAGTGTCATTTACCACTGTATACATCATCCAATCAATTTGTTAAACTATGATTACGAATTGGTGTAATTCAACTAGTAATACTTAAGGCTCCGATATTTCAAAAATTAGAAAATTTCGAATGAATTAAGAAAATCTCTGCTCTAGATACAACATTTATTTTAAAGTAACGTGATATGATCTTTGTTTAAATGTTTAGAGTAGAAGAATCTGTAACTTATTTGCTCATTGTTGGATTGTTTGCTGTAGTATATCAAAATTCTTTTTGCTGTGCTGTTGTTTATTCTCAGGAAGTTGATCTCAAATATACAAAACAATTAGGAACGAAGGGCATTGAACAAGGACAGTTTACTAATCCGCATAGTCTTGCAGTTGACAATATTGGTAACATTTACGTAGGTGACACAGGCAATAAACGAATTCAAAAATTCTCTCCAAATGGTACATTTATTTTGAGTTGGGGTTCTGTAGGAAGTAATGACGGACAATTTTCGGGTTTGCATGATCTTGCGGTAGATCCTGAAGGGAAGTTCGTATATTCTGTTGAACTCAAAAATCATCGAGTTCAAAAATTTGATTCTAGTGGGAGCTTTATCACAAAATGGGGATATAACGGGACAGGTGGTCGCGACTCGATGAGAGCGCCACATCAAATAGTGGTAAATTCTGTCGGGAATGTCTACTTGACAGATCCAAATGGTAACCAGATTCTAAAGTATTATGATAATGGTACTTTTATAGGAACCATTGGATCAGCAGGTACGGATCCTGGAAAATTTAATGGCCCCCATGGAATTGCAATCGATGCTAAAGATAATTTTTACGTAACTGATATGAAGAATTATAGAATTCAAGTTTTTGATAATAAAGATTCATTTGTAAGACAATGGGGGTCTTCGGGGATTGGAGCAGGCCAATTATCGGAAACTGTTCCGGGCATCGCGATTGATAACAATAATCATGTGTATGTCGTTGATAAAATAAAATCTCGAGTCCTAATGTATGACAACACAGGCAACTATTTATCCTATTGGGGATCTGATGGCAATGGTCCTCAACAACTACACAAGCCAGAGGATATTGGTGTCAATAATCAAGGCGATATTTACATCACTGATACAAGGAATTCCAGACTTCAGATGTTACATCTAGAATAATAAAGACGTTTTTGGCGTTCCTTTAGATTATAGTTATTCGTCGTTAAAACTAAGTATGATATATCAAATAGTTTCTCTTCACTTGAAGACGACTCTAGCACCATCGCTGATTTTATTCAAAAAATTCTCTTCTTCGGTACTATGCCCTATAATTTTTCCCACTATATTTACAGGAGAATAGGCGAGAATTTCTCCGGACTTACTAATCGGAGTGGGTCCAAAAAAGAGACATAAGGCTCCTCCTTCCGGCCAATATGCAACATCGAATAAATTTACTTTTATTTTAGCATTTTCGGGTCCTTCTGCAATTTGAGTCTTCTCTGTATATAGCTCATCACCCCATCTATGGATGCTAACTTCAATAGGTAGATTTTTAATTATTTTCTGAACGGTTTTTGGAGAATGCGAATCATCCAGTTCTACTGAAATCTCTCCCTCAACATCCTGAAAAATGACCCTAATCTGTTTCTTCATTGTTTCTACAGAACTTGCATATATATTAAATTCTCCTGCGGTCGACAATCTTCGACCGATGCCATGGTCTTGTTCTAACTTTCTGTTTGCACTCCTTACAACGTAAGACTAGTTTTGGATATTTCAACTCGCATGTAGAGCAATAATTGTAAAAGTTGTAATCAATTCTGCTAGGTATCCGTTTTATCTGAACTTTTCTTCCATCAGACTTAAGCAGGCTTGGGGCTAAAGAGTTATGGTCCTTAGAAACTGCAAGTTTCGTATCATAAAGTGAACCTCCCAGTAGTTTTGAGTTGGGATTGTCCTCTTCAACTTGAGATAAATCGTTACTCTTGAATAATTCCATTTAAAATCCCCTCATAACATGAAATAAAAAAAATAAAAAAATAATTTAGTTGACTAGTTCGACTAGTCAATTTTTATTTCTTTGGATTTTGATTTTATAGGTTTTTTGAGCTGTATTCTTAATTCTAATATTCCGTTGATGTAACTTGCCTTTGTAGACTCAGCGTCTAATTCTTTATTTACTGGAAGCTCTGTATGATATTTCTTGTTGCCTTTTTCAGCGTGTATCGTTACCAATCCTTCGTCCAGCGTTACCTTTACATCTTCTTTAGTTATTCCAGGCATCTCCGCTGTAATTATCATTACGTTCTCTTTTTCGTTGATTGATGTATCTACAAGTGGCTTGCGGACGGTACTTTGTTCAACCAATCCTTTGACTGAAGGTCTTACATTCCCAAATTCTCTTATGTGAGGCTTTCCCTCCGGTCCAATCGTAATTTGATATCCATAGTAGTACGGTAATGTCTCTGACGCTGTATCACCGGATTCTCTTACTGTCCTGAATACTCTGTTCAGCATATCCTCAGCTTCTGAAAATTCTCTATCTATCTGTTCAAAAAATCTATCTCCAAATCCCCACGGATCTTTCCACAAATCTAGCATTTCACCTTACATTATGTAATGGATATTACAATATATATATATTTCTTCTACAAATAAATCCTTTGTGACTTAACTTAAATAAATTATGATTATCATGACTCCCAAAATCAATTGGATGTTAGTGTGATCCTTATTCAATGGAAAACAACTACAAAATTCTTTTATATATGGCTAGAGAATTCGAATCCAGAATTTGTTTGCTTCTTTCATATAGAACCATAGCAATTTTAATTATTTTGTCAGGAATATTCCTAGTCTTCTCTTCTAATTTCATTATGAATCATGAAGGTGGCGTCCTGGCAAAGCCCGGGAAAGATAATCCCGGGAAAGGGCACGAAAAAAATAAGAATAATGATTCAGGAGAAGATCGGCAAAAAGATAAACCAAAAGATAAACCAAAAGATGAATCAGAAGATAAACCAAAAGATGAATCAGAAGATAAACCAAAAGATGAGCAAAATAAGATACAGGTTGAAACAGACATTTACAAAGGTTTTGCTTTTGATATTGACGGTAATAACGTTAGTAAAAGCTTTAATTTTGCTGCAGTTGGAGATTTTGGATGTTCAAGTAACGCTGAAAAAACAGTTGACAATGTTCAAAAAAATAAACCTGAATTGGTATTACCATTAGGAGACCTTTCATATCAAAAAAGTGCCAACTGTTGGTTTGATATGATGGCACCACTTAAAAATAAAATATTTACGACACTAGGGTACCATGATGTCAATGATGGACAAGCAAAAATGGATCAATATTATAAAAGCTTTGAGTTAGATAAACCGTACTATTCATTCGATTATGGAAAAGTACATTTTATAGTGATGGCTTCAGAATCGAATTTTGAAAAAAGTTCTGAGCAATATAATTTTGTAACACAGGATCTTGAAGAAACGTCAAAAAAGAAAGATGTTAATTGGATAGTAGTGGCTAGCTATGGACCATTTTACACATCACCATCTAAACATACAGCGGAAAAGGATCTTAGGGATATCTATCATCCACTGCTTGAAAAATATAATGTTGATTTGGTTTTGCAGGCACATAATCACAACTA
Organism: Nitrososphaeraceae archaeon; assembly: GCA_033272285.1. Taxonomy (GTDB): domain Archaea; phylum Thermoproteota; class Nitrososphaeria; order Nitrososphaerales; family Nitrososphaeraceae; genus TA-21. The sequence goes on along the minus strand of JASKBU010000018.1, from coordinate 23,936 downwards.
TCAGAGAACATTTCCAATATCATACAACCTCGGGGATAGTTCTATACCAACAGTAACCAATCAATTTACTACGGGTTATAACAGTCAAACAGATGGCATAGTTTTTGCAATAGTAGGCACAGGTGGAGAAGGTTTCTATCCTTTAGATGGTCAAGCATCCTACACGGCCACTCAATTTGACAGATTCGGATTTCTAAATATAGATATTAGCAATGGGAATCCGCATACCAAGTTAACTGGAACATTTTATGACAACAAGGGTGCCCAAGTGAGAGACCAATTCACAATTGAAAAAGAAATTAAAAATAATGGAAATTAGTGCTTCAACAGAAGTAAGATTGATTATAGAAATTCAGATTAACAATAATTGACTTTAGTAAAAGGCATTCTTATTATAGTGGGCCCAGCGCAGTAGGGAGCCACTCGCCTACAAAGGTAGTTATGATCCAAATGGCAACCGCAACTATCAATGCTTTTAGCCACCCCATCCGATAGATAGCTTTTAAAGCCAATAGCCATGCTAATCCTCCAAGTACCGCCGAAAGATAACTGTGTCCTAGTGTAATAAAGGCAATATAGTACACTATTGAACCTATAATCGCGGCAAAAAAAGCCAATTTCACGCTTCTTCTTTGTCTCATAAAAAAAGTGACTACATAAATCACGACAGTAGAAATTAGTAGTCCGACCAGGAAACGAATAATAGCATCAAGGTTTTCAAATGCCATGGATACACCCGATGTGTTTACTGACTTAAATAAATGATTGGCGTTCCGAACGTTTAACCAATTTATAGTTTGTAAACCAACTAATAACATGAACAAGTCCAAATCAAAGACTGTCAATATTATAGATATAGACACAGGAATTTCCCGAGAGAATTTACAAAAAATTGCTAATATCCTAAATGATGATTTGGCAGATGAGTACGTACTTTTGACAAAGACCAAAAATTACCATTGGAATGTTGAGGATCCAAGATTCAACGATCTGCACAAATTTTTCGAAGAACAGTATGAACTTATAGATGCATCTATCGACGAAATCGCCGAAAGAGTAAGGGCATTGGGAAGCAAGACTAGAGCTACTTTGAAAGAATTCATCCATTCTTCTCAAATCCGTGAAGACATAGGTTCATTCCCCAATGCAGATACAATGCTAACGAACCTTTTATCGGACCATGAAACCATAATAAAGACGCTCAGGAAAAACATCAAAGAATGTCAAGAATTAAATGACGAGGGAACAGCTAACTTTCTAACAGATAAAATGGAACAACATGAAAAAATGGCGTGGATGTTGAGATCTTTTATAGTCTGATCTTTGATATTCACGACAATAACTGAACTTCTGCTGATGAATTTACAATTTTAAATCAGGACATCGTTTCTGCTGTTCGAATAAACGAAACTGAAAAGAATGATATGAAAAAGCATAAAGGGAGTTGCGAAAATTTAATGAGTCCTCTTTCACGATCTTTAAATAAATCCTATATCACTAAGATTCTATATGCTTTTGACAAGAACAAGTAAAATTCTCACTGCTCCAATTATCGTAACCTTACTTATAATGGTGCTATATTCCGGTCAAACCCATGGTCAGTCAGTGTCAGTTAACCCTAAAGTGGTTCATGCAGGTGGTGGGAACGCTACATCACCGTTGCTAGATTACGTGCCTCAACAGGTAGGAATTAAGGCAGGCGAGAGTATTATTTGGGATAATCCAACAACTGTAGCAGAACCGCATTCTGTGACATTTATGAAAGACAAGAAATTTTTTGCGGATTTTGTAGCTCCATTTATTGTAACGAATTCAACCCAGTTTCAGTCACCTCAACAGGGATCCAATACTGAACCAATCATTGTACCATCTCAATCGGCAGATTCAAAAGTGGTAATGACTATAAACGCAAGAGCATTCAACCCTGTGGCTATTGATTCTAAAGGTAACGTAACATACCTAAAGCCTAATTCTCAATATAGTATGGACGGTACTGAGAGCTATATTAATTCCGGCTGGCTCTGGCCAAATGAATTAGCTCCTCCTGGGGGACCGGCGATCAATAACTTTACTGTCACGTTTGAAAAAGCAGGAACATATAGTTACGTTTGTAACATACACCCTTGGATGACAGGATTAGTAACTGTAAATTAAATAGCTTAATCTAATTTATAGCTTAATCTAATTTATTCAAGTAATCATGGAACGCCCAAGGATATTCAAAACGACCTTGTAATTACTTACAGACTTGAAACTAATAACTCAATCCCATACTGTTGACATTGGCCGTTGTAGAAAAAAGTAGTAAAAAATAAAGATTTTTTTCTTTTATCACCGTTTAATTCAGGGAAGAGAAGGGATCCTTCTCATTGGTATTAATGTTTGTTCCTGTGTCAGTGTCTGTGTCGACAAATTCATCATTATCCGATTGATCGGTGTTCCCTATATGTTGGCTGATTCCTCCAACAGCTGGATTGGTATTTGTAGGTTTACCTTGGTCAGAAGATTCTGATTTATCTTGACCATTTTGAGATATCTGTTTGTCGTCTGTAGGTGGATCATTACTAAGTTTTGTTGTCATTGCTGGTTTGTTGTTGTTGTCAGCTTGTTCTATTTGTTCATCTGATATCAGCATGGATTTGTCCTCTTTTGGAGAATCGTTACTAAGTTTTGATGTAATTGCTGGCTTGTCTTCTTGTACTTTTAGCTCATCTGTCTTGGGCTCGATTTTATCTTTAACTACAACTTCATCTGTCTTGGGCTCGGTTTTATCTGAAACTGCAGCAGCACCTTCATCGAGTTTGAATGTAATTGCTGGTTTGTCTTCTTGTACTTTTAGCTCATCTGTCTTGGGCTCGGTTTTATCTTTAACTACAACTTCATTTGTCTTGGGCTCGGTTTTATCTGAAACTGCAGCAGCACCTTCATCGAGTTTGAATGTAATTGCTGGTTTTCCGTTTTGATCTTTTTCTATTACTGGTTTGGCTTTAGCTTCGTCTTTGTAGGATACTACTTCGGTCTTAGTGTCAGAAGGTATATTATCACTAATACGTTCAATTATTTTCTTCTTTGCCGTCTTGGATATACTAAAATGATCTAATGTTTTACCCTCATTGGTAACGAATTTAGCATCTATTTTATCGTCAGAAAAATGGATATATAAGACGCCAAATTTGGAATCCTGTTGAAATGCCATGAATGGAGCTTTATCAGAAAGCCCATGTAGGTTTACTCCACCAGTTCCAACTATTGCGAAAATTGCACCGCTGGGATTGTTATAATCTGTTTTGCTAGCACTTGTTACTATTGGTTCTCCAGATTTCTGTTGATTGAATGCTAAAGGAAAGCTTCTTTGATAGTTATGGACGTGGCCTTCTAGAACTAGATCCACCCCATATTTATCAAACAGAGGATGAAATGATTCTCTAAAATCTTTATCCCCTTCGCAACCCGAAGCCTTACATTCGTTTGGAGAGGAGTAAAAAGGATTATGCATGTTTACTACTATCCATTTGATGTCTGGGTTATTCGCTGCATTCCTAAGATCATTTACTACAAAATTGTATTGGTCTGAGTTTGGTTCAGATTCCTCTTCCGTTGACATTATCAATACATGTACATTATTAGTATCAAAGGAATAGTATTGTTTTGAAAGTCTAAATTGATTAAGGTATGAATTTAGCAGGGTATCGCTATCCTCATGATTCCCGATACTTATTTTCGTAATCGATTCTATAGGCTTCATAACACTCAACCAACAAGTCGAAGTTTTATCATAGGAGAAATCTCCCAGAGCCAATAATAATTTTGGATTTAAGTTCCTTACATTCTGCACCGTTTTTTCAGTATTGTCTGAACAACCCCAATCTCCGGCTGCAGCCATGGTTGTATCAGACGCAGCAAGTACTTTTTGGAAAGACGCTGGTGTATAAGTTACTGTTACTATTACAAGTAACAATAATGAAAATACCGACAAGAACAATTTTGCATGAGTATTTTGAATTTGAATCAACCTAATCTAAATAACTTTGATTAATTATCATTTTAAGTAGTTCTTTACATTATTATTATGAAAGCTACATAGGATTCTTTTCTATACAATATTCTGGTTCAGTTTAATTTTAGATCGTCACAAATGAATACTATGCAAGAATGTATGAATTTTTGTTCTACATAATTGTTCGTAAATCTCCAACGTACCATGAAGACAAAATTCCAATAGAAAATATTGACTGTGTTGTAGACGAGGTTTTCCGTTCATGAGAATCGCATTCTTTAATTGATCATGATTTTCTAATGCCACTGAATGAGGCACCAATAATCTGTTTTCTTGCTATCCTTACAACTTCAAATATAATTTTCTTCATATCTTCAGAGGAATTACCTACTATCCTAACTACTATTCCTTGTCTAGCTGGTAGAATTGATGTCGCTCCGGATATATTGCCCTTAACCTCAAATCCCTTTATCTTATCACTGATCTCATATTGGAGAGCATCTATATAGGATTCTCTCGTAACGACATAAGTTGTACCAACTATTTGGAAGTTTCCTAATATCCATTCGTCCCTCAAATTTTCATTCCTTGGTTCTAACTTTACTGTGTCCATAAATCTAGTCTTACCCGACTGGTTCCTTCCCACGGTCCTTAAATAGCAAATGTCATACTCGAATGCTTCACCACTTGCTACTCTGCCAGGAACTATCGTTTCTGAGTAAATCAATGTGGCGTTATCATGTACATTCAATTCTACTTCTTGATAGAATCTGGAATTACGAAAGGGTATTATTTGATCCGGGATGTATTCAAAATAACTTCCGTCCCCCACCTTGATATTAATGATCTGACTTGCATAATTTTTTTCCATCTTGTAAATTCTTGTGGCTCCTTGAGTGGTAACATGAGCAAAGGCATTGTTATCTAATGTGATATCAATACGATATCTGTCTCCTTGCAATATTCCACCAGAAGGCGAAACGATATACAAATAAGCCATGATAGGAAGGGTCTCTTCCAAATACATAGCTCGTTGTGCGAAGAGCGGCACACGGCTATATTGTTCTCTTATAATAGTTTTTCCTGTATAAGGATCCCTTTCAAGCTTTAGGCGCAAAATACCTACCTTTCCTGACCTGCCAACTTCACGTTGGCCCGTGAAATAGGCCTCAAACTCCGGTGGAATATTTTTAGGAGTATAAAAATCGAAGGACAATCCAAATCCCCATCCTACTAGACCAGATTTCCAATCATGTCAATAGTTTCCAATATTCTTTGTATTCATCTGGATACTTCCACATTGTTTGAATAAGCTAATAATATCAGTCAATTTACTTTTTTACTAGCTTTTGGTAAAGTATCAAATAGAACGTCTTTTATAATAAAAGATACAACTGCATCCACACCTTGACCCGTTTTAGAGTTGACAAAAACCGTAGGCTTGTTTCTTCTAACAATCTTTGCGTCGCGTTCCATTATCTGAAGATCTGCTCCTACATACGGAGCTATATCTATCTTGTTTATTACCAAAAGATCACAATTCTCAATCCCCAATCCCCTTTTTCTTGGATATTTGTCACCGCCTGTTACATCAATTATGTAAATAAAATAGTCTGCAAGAGCTGGACTAAATGTTGTTGTTATATTGTCTCCCCCGCTTTCAATCAATATCAAATCAAGAAAATCATATTTTGATTCCAATTCTTCAACTACAGAAAGATTTATCGATGGATCTTCTCTGACAGCAGTATGAGGACATCCACCGGTAGCAACCCCGATTACTAAGTCTTCAGGTAATAGACCTTTGTCGGTTGCAAGATTTTGTTTCATCCTTTCTGCATCTTCTTTTGATATTACGTCATTAGAAATTATGCTTACTTTGTATCCATTTGCGGAAAGTAGTGGAACAATCTGTTCAATAAGCATCGTTTTACCTGAACCTACAGGGCCCCCTATTCCAACTCGAGGAATTCGCAAAGGAGCCATAAGCAACTTAGTCTATTTTCATGTAATAAACATTTTTGAACTCATGGCTTCGTGTTTCATTTGCAAAATATCGAACCCAGGAGCAAATTGCCATATACTTGAAATCGATCTATCTATATTATTCAGGGCGGATTTCAAAATGACCGGCCGTAGCTCATGAATTATTTTTTGTCCGTCGTAATGCTGAAGTATACCCAATCTCAAGGCAGCTCCTATAACGCTCACAGTGAATCCATAAAGTAGTATTAATCCAGCCTTGTTCTTAGGGATGTCAAGAGACCAGCTGGCTACTCCAAGGGATACAGGGTAAATCCCTGTTGCGTTACCATTGCTGACCGCTTTTTGATAATCCTTCAACATTTTTTTGTCTTTCACAAAAGTGCTGACACATTTTAGTAATTGACTACCGGATCTAACAGACGCACTTCTTGTCGCCTCTATTAACCTCATAGAGTATAAAGACTGATCTACATTAAGGAGGGCCGTAAGATCTTTTTTCATGCATGATTCATAAGCGCTACCCAAAGCCGCACAGTCAGATGGTCCCACTACCTGTTTTAAGTAAGTAGAAATATAATGAAAGATATCTTTGCTCTTTAACTTCTTTACTTGCGATAGTGCCTCCAGTCCACTAGAGGTTGCATACAGTCCTGTTGGGAAAAATGAATCGGACATTTGCAATAAACTGACATCTTCATTACCAATCTCAATGTTCATGTACATCATAACCGGCTTCAGGTTCAAAAATTATGTTCTCACTTATAATAACTATATTATTTATCAAATTAGATAGAAGTGTTTGAAATAGTCCGACTTCAGATTGTGACTGTATGGGAAAATATATTTTACCACCTACAATTTTGATTGGTCTGTGCATGTTACCGATAGTATGACCAATCTTGACTGCCGTTTCGAATAATTGATCTTCTGACACGATACCCTTTAAAGATATCATAGCGACATTTTCTGGTGTCCGATTAGCTATAACCATTTTCTCTTCTGTTAACATGACAACGTCACCATTATTAATATGGTATCCCGGAATCAAGGTAAGAGCTAAATCTGTCCCCTTATCAGATATCTTTCTGATTCTGGCCCTGTCAGACTCTAAACGGTTGATTTCAATTTTCTCAACAAGTCCCGTTTTGATCATTTCTTGGTATTTGTTTTTTAGGTCTGAATCGGAATGGATATTGCCAATTATCTTATAAATATGGATCATATGTATTCTGAGTCACTCTAGTCATAGGATTCCTCGCTAATAGTTATGTTTTTTCTTTGACATTTTGCTTTTTTCATCTCAAGATCATCCGAATGTATTCAAACTGAACTACTTTGGATCTTGTGATTCTCTGGATTTTCTGAGTGAAATAAAAATTAATCATTAAATATACTAACACGTGAATCCGATTAGAACTTTTATAAATTTGTAATTTTTAGCCATCAGATATCTGATTGAAGTAAGACAGCATATGCACAAAATAGTAGCCTTGCATTAGATAAAAGAACCTAAAATAAAATAAATACCGTAGTAAAAAAGAGGAACTGTTAACAATATAGTTATATATTTGTGATATTCTGATCGTATAATATTGAAACCTCTGGAGGCAAGGTATGAAGACAATCCTAGCCAGGCATAATCCATCCATATATGCGCAAAAAATAGAAAAGCTATTCCAGCTGGATGTCCTAGTAGTGAAATTGAATCGGATATTAATTTAACACCTACAGTGGTCCACCAAACTATGAAGAAGGGATTAAGACTTGTGAACATAATTCCAGCAAGATATGGATTTTCAATCCAAGATGTACTGATAGCTGAATTAGGGCTACCCATTGTTCGTATTGTCCTTACCACATAAAGTATTCCAAAAACAATCAAAAAAGCCCCGGCAATAAAAGTAATGATTTTCGTTGTACTAAAAGTCAAATTAATAGGAGATAATACTACAAATGGTAAAGAAAGTAAAATAATTACTGGAAGTTCTATTATTGTGTGACCGATTGCTATTTTAATTCCAGACCAAAATCCTCCATATTTACTCAAGGCTAAATTTGCAAATAGGAGTGGACCTGGAGAAAAAACGCCAGATACAGAAACAAGTATAATTTGTAAGCCCATCTCAACTAATGTCATACTAGGACCCTCCACTTACCATTCAATTGGTTTTTTGTATCTAAAGAAACTGCCAGTAGGACCCTCTTCATCTACCAGTGCAAAGTGAACTATGTCTTTGGCCGCCTTCTCAGCGCTAACGGGAGCCATTTTGCCTCCCATATCAGTGTTAACCCATCCAGGACACACGGCATTTACCTTTATGTCCCCATCTCTTAATTCATCGGCCATAATCAATGTTAGGGCATTAAGTGCTGCCTTTGATATTCTATAGGCGGCATGATACCCAGCCATCTCGCTCATTGCTCCATAGCCTGATGAGATGTTCACTATCCGGCCGTATCCATTCTTCCTCATAATAGGAACAAGGATTCTGCACATGTTAAATGTCCCATAAAAATTGACATCTAATGTCTCCTTTACAATTTTTTCATCCACGTTAAACACGCTTGTTCCTTCATCTAGGTAAATTCCAGCATTATTAATCAGGATATCAACTCTCCCGTACTTTTTTAGGATCCAATCCCGAAGAGTTTCAATATCTTTACTATCAGTTACGTCAAGTTTGTGATAAACAATATTTTTTTTATCAGCACCCAGTTTGGCTGCTGCTTGTTTACCATGTCCTTCATTCCTACTTGTGAGAATTACACGGCAACCAACTTTGGATAGTTCTTTACATATTTCAAATCCAATCCCACGATTTCCTCCGGTCACAACTGCTACAGGGCTATTTTGTTTCAAGCTGCGTTGTCTTCATACTGATTACGTCATTCTTATCAATCTTGCCGTGGATAAAGGCCAATTAGTAAATTTTCGAATTATTTCAGTAGTGAATTCAGTTTAATATCCATTTTGTAAACAAGATTTTGTTTCAATACATCTTATCTCATGCATGACTCATCCACAAATTAAAATATGATACATAGCTTAATACCCTAATGAAGAAAAACGTCAAGCCCAAATATGTTGATGGATTTGTATTGGCTGTTCCTAAAAATAAGATTAATGCCTATTTACGCCTAGCTAGAATCTGTGGCAAGATTTGGCTTGAGCATGGCGCTCTGGAATACAGTGAGTGCGTAGGAGACGATTTGAAAGTAACGATGGGAATCCCATTTCCCAAAATGATCAAAATTAAATCTAGAGAGACCGTTGTCTTCTCATGGATAACATATAAATCGCGAGCTCATAGAAACAGTGTTAACTCCAAAGTAATGAAGGACAGCCGCATGAAAAATATGGATCCAAAATCAATGCCCTTTGATCCTAATCGCCTGGTATATGGTGGTTTCAAGATCCTAGTATCTGAAACATAAAATATACTATCGCCTTATGTCTTTTGAATCCACAAAATACGGAATCAAGGCTCCTAGACTAAATAATTCAAATATTTTAGTAGAATATAATAACTCTACAATAGAATTTCAATTAGCAAAGACTCGAAATTTAAGAGCCTACGTAGGCAGTCATAGTTCTTAAACTTAAGACTGGATTTATTATCGATTTGCTATTGATAAAAGTCTGGCGCGTCTAACTTTTTTGTGTCTTTGATTCCAATGCCTCGAAAAGTCTGAAATCAGTGACTCAAAATTATCACATGATTTATTGTCTTTAGCAGCTCTACTGAATTTCTGTCCATATCTTATGCAAGTCCAACATCCAATAAGAGGAATCAACGGTGCAATATTATATCCTGTTTGTTTTCCTGAAAATCCCCATGCTTCGCCTACTACACAGTATTGAGAATCCTTGACCAATATCATCCGATCTATTTCGTCTATTCCATTTTTCAATTTTTGAGACCAAATAGGACATATTTCTTCAAACGACAGATCTGATTCTAAAGGTTGGGATTCAGTATGAGTTCCTTTGAGAAACTCTAACTTTATCATATTACTATATGCTCAAACTAATCTATAACCTTTAGCCTTAATTTTTTTGGTTCCAGAAACTTATCCAGAATTTTTGCATGGAACTGTTAGAGAATTAATCAGGGGAATATGTCCGTGGTCCGTATTCATGCATTTGATTTAATAAATTTTTCATGAACAGCATCCATTGATTTTTGCATAGGTTTTTTTCAAGATGTCCAAACTCGTCTAATCTTTCAGAATATTTTTGTTTGATATTCCATTTTCATCAAGCATTTAGATTTTACTTAACTCATCATCATCACTGTAGGCTCTTTCTGCATGCTCTTCAATATCCAATCCCACTGATTCTACCTTTGGAGAAACCCGGACACCAATCAATACGTCTATCACCTTCATTATTGCATATGTACCACCAAATCCTAGAGCCGCTGCAACACCTACTCCGATTGCCTGTATCAACAACTGGTGCGCATTACCATATAGGAGACCGTTTACACCAGTAGGATTTATTGCAGTAGAAGCAAAAATTCCTATAGATATAGCTCCGATTATTCCCGCAATTCCATGGACTGAACTAACATCTAGTGCGTCATCAATTTTGAGTCTGTCTTTGAGAAAGAGTACACCAAGATAAGAGGCTATACCAATTGCAATACCAATAACAAAGGCATGCTCAACACTGACGTAGCCAGAAGCCGGAGTTATCCCTGCAAGTCCTGCTATTGCACCGTTAATTGCAGCTATTACGCTTGGTTTTCCCGTTCTCATCCATGAAAGTCCTACCCATATTAGTGCAGACACCGCCGAAGCCATGTGAGTGTTAATAACAGTGTTGCCTGCAACTCCTCCTGACGCTAGAGCACTTCCTGCATTGAAACCAAACCAGCCAAGCCAAAGGAGAGATGATCCAAGAACCGCAAGTGGAATGCTATGAGGAACCATAATCGAAGGACCAAAGTCCTTTCTTCTGCCTAAAACAAGAGCTGCGGCAAGCGCACCCATTCCGGCGCTTGTGTGGATAACAATGCCCCCTGCAAAATCCTTTACTCCAATAATGTTAAGCCACCCTCCGACGCCCCAAACCCAGTGCACCAGCGGATAGTAAACAAGTAAGCTCCAGGCTGCTATAAACAAGACAAAGGCACTGAATTTCATTCTTTCAGCAATAGCTCCGGTTAAAAGTAAGGGGGTAATTACAGCAAACATCATTTCAAATTTTACGAACAAAACTCCCGGAATGCTTGGAGCGTATTGTTTTAGCGCATCATCCCATGGAATACCTTTTAGAAATGTCCAATCCAGGTTTCCAGCCAAGCCTGACGTATCAGGACCAAAAGATAAACTAAAGCCAAAAATGAACCACATTACACTTAGAAGTGCCATCCCAAAGAATATCTGCATGAAAATTGAAACCGTGTTTTTCTTTCTGAGCAGTCCGGCTTCAAATAGTCCTAATGAAGGAATCATTAGCAAAACAAGACTGGATGCAATTAACATCCAAGCTGTATCACCAGTGTCTATAGCCAAATCGTATTCATACAATCAAATCTCTATAAAAAAGTTGCTCTATGATAGAGATAATTATTTTAATAGCGATTTGTTAAGGAAGGTGATTGATAAGAATAGAAGTCATTATGGCAGAAAATGATATTGCAAAGGTAAGTGAAGGACTAAAGAAAATAGGAGTTGGCGGTTTAACTGTCTTTAAGGTAAAAGGACGTGGCAAAACTGTTCCAGCAGGTATTCATGCCTCATTAGGCACCCAAATATTTACTCCTGAATTTGGTGATAAATATGTAGTTGTAGTCGTATTACCAGACGAAATAATAGATGAAGCAATTAAAATCATTAGAGACAATTCCAAAATAGGAAAGATCTTCATCGTTCCAGTAACTCGCGCAGTAGATCTTGCTACAGGAGCCGAAGATGAAAAGGCAATTTGATATAGTAGAGTCAATTAGTAAAGGTATTATTGATTTGATTATGTATCGTTTCTACATTCTGCTGATTCTACACCCTCTGATGTATCAATAATTTGTCTCAACTTATTTTTCATGAGTTTGTCCTGTTCTAAAGAAACATTCTTCTCCTCAGAAGGAGATATATACTTATTTGGTTGAATGCCTATGCTTCCAACTACTGATTTTGATGATGGAAAGACATCAAACAGACTAAGATGTTCTACAATTTTTAGCAAATCAGGTTTGGTTATATCTGCAGTAACAACACTTCCGTTAATATTGGGAAAATACATTACTTTTTGATTTGAAGTTACCGTTAGATTATATGTATTTATGAAATTATTAACTTCAGAATCTTTTCCATTAAAAATTATTGGTATTCTTGCATTTGGGGGGTCCACTTTACTAATCTGAAGCAACATTGTTTTTATTTTCATTTCTGCATTTAGTTCCGTAATTTTCTCATGAGCCGCATCCACCAATTCGTAGCATTTGCCGTCAATTTTTATATTTTCATGTTTTTCGGGATAGAAGGAATATACAACAAAAAAACTAACTATTCCGCCAATAGCCAATACTGCTATGATGGGTAATGCAAGAGTGGTATAGTTTATCATCTCATGTTATTTCCTTTCTATCTATTGCTCCAGCTATTGAAAACTCACAATGCAATTTGATTGTTGTCAATGTTAGTTGTAATTGACATAGTATTGAAAGCGTCTTTCTACTTCCTTGTTGTTACCTCTTCTTATCAGCGAAATTTGGGTCTGAAGTAGTTTCTTTGCATACTCTAGGCATGATGCAGATTGTTCGCTAGGTGGTAATTGTCCCGACAAAATTGCCTCAAACTGTTTCATAAATTCTACCACCTTTTCTCTATACTGCTCTGTTGAAGGATTTTTGTTGTTTGATACTTTGAACCATGTTGTAGTACAGCGAGCCGCATAGTTTTTTGCCAATTCCTCTATTACGCGCTCTATTTCAAAAAAGTCCATTTTCATATCTTTGTATAGGAAAGATAATGTTATATGCACTGCGGAAAAAATTTGATAACTGGATTTCCGATTAGGCAATCGCGCAAGCAAATATTATGTTGGTACTGTATTCATATTTCAAAAATATTTCCTAATTGGCAATATATAAAAAGAAAGGTAATGTTTCTTAGTCAATGGTAGACGAAATTGACAGATTTTTGCTATCGCAATTGGGTAAAAATTCACGCACATCTTCATATGAAATGTCGAGACATTTGCAAGCATTAGGATATAAAATTACAGATAGAACCGTACGACATAGACTAAAGAGATTAGAAAAATCTAACATAATTCTAGCTTATTCTCTTCTGCTAAATCCAACTTTACTGTCTGAAAAGATAAATCGTACAATTCTCTTAAAATTTAGATTTCGCGCTAATACCTCTGTTATGATCTCGCGTCTGGAGAAATACTGTGGCGAATCATACTTTTGCATTTATTGCGCAAGAATGACAGGAGATTATGATTGGATTTGCCATTTCGTTTTTGATTCTGTAGAACAATATGAATTTGAAAGTTCCAATTTCTTAAATAGGTTTGTTGACCTAATCGACGATTTTCGGTCTTATGAATCTAGTATGGTTAAGGTTACTCCTTATACACTGTATGATGATCAGGAAATAAGAGACCAAAAATGGCGAGCTTATAAGCTCCTAAACTCGTTGAAGAAATACCAAAATTTAAATGAAAAACTCCAGTTTATTGTTGAAAGTTTAGTAAAATATTTTGGCGCCAAGTTCGCTCGTATATGGTTACTGGACAAGGAACGCAAATATCTCGTACTAAAATTTAGCGCCGGAAAGTACAAGAATATAAACGGAGAATTCTCGAGGGTTCCTGCCGACTCTAATAAAATTGGAAATATCGTAATTACTCAGAAACCATCTATAACAAACGATGTTGTTAATGACAAGAGAATAAGATATCCCGAGTGGGCAAAAAAAGAAAAACTCCAATCATTTGCTGGTTATCCTCTTACTATCAAAGGTAACGTGATTGGTGTTTTGGCTATGTTTAGCACTCGAAGAATGCAGGCGGCTGATTTTGAAATACTAGGTGTATTTTCAGATCAGATTTCAAAAGAGCTTGAGGGGCTGTTCACTGCGGTCGATTTCCTGATTCCTAGTGGAGATAAATAGTGGCAAAATATAGTATTTAATAATCAAACAATTTTTTTAGAGTAGCGTCTTTTTTTGACTTTATACTACTAATCTATTGTTGGAAAAGTTTGGGCTAAAAAGAGCTTTACTTCTAGATGGTCGAAGGCGAATCGGGTATAATACTTCTGCCGGCAGCTCCGACCGCAATCATTTGAATTCCTGTTATCAACAACCCAATTGCTATAATTAGTCCAACAAAGACTGCTCCAAATAGAGGAGATGCCAGTACAACAATACCTATGACTATTGACAATATTCCTACAGCAATAAGGAAGAGTTTTGCCCACCCAGAATGCTTGCCGGATATACCTTCAACTATTCTTGCACATCCATTGAAGATAAGACCAATACCCACAAAGATAGTAACAATCAATGCGGTAGCTGCTGGAAATGAAATAGCAAGACCAGCAAATATGAGTATACCAAGACCTATAGTTACCCATTTTCCTTTAACTGGAAGGAAAATTCCAGTGATGATCTTCTCAATTCCCACGATAAACAAAATAATTGCAAGTATCACTATTAGAGCCAGAAATGTAACTGCTGGCTGGAATTGCTAAAGTGTAGATAGATAAGATAACCGTAATAATACCAAGGCCATTCTGTATTCCTCGAAGCCAGCCTGGAGACTTCTCAACTGATGTTCTCATTCAAAAGTAACACATGATGTGAACTATTTAAAGTATTGGTAAATTATGAAGAATAATCTTAAATTTCTTAATTTCGCAATTCAAAGTTCATATTTTATGGTAAGGTCTCTATCTCTAGTATCTAGTATCATTTTAAATCTCCGATCGCTTTGAGGATTACGTTTGGATTAAATTGGGCTTTATTTGTCTGCAAGAAAACCATTTAAAGTCGACATCTCCACGATACCACTTGTATACCATTCGAGGTGCACCCCAGGCTCCAACCTCGTAATCCTGGCCTTCACATATGGCCTTTGGTCCCCACTTATAGGATCTAGTATCAATAACTTCATTGATTTTGATCCATGTTTTACCATCACCATTAAAATTCATCCATTGCTCCAATTTGACCTTTGGAGCACCCATATGACGAGACAATATAACGTGAATATACTTAATTCCAAACCAACCATGACCTGCCAATATGGTAGGAGGAACTATCGTTTTGACTCCGGCGGGATCGTTATAATACTTCCCTGGACTTTGCTTGGTGAACTTAACTTTTGAACTTTCAGTAGTAGTATTGCAATCTGTTTCACAGTCGTAGTTGAATTCTTCGCAACAAAGATGATCGGCTTCATCATGGTGATTACATGGACCCCTTAGATAGATACCATCATGTTCTGTAGGCTTGTGAACATTAAAGAAACCTGTCAACTCGACGTTATCAAGGTCGCTTTTATCATATGTGTAACCTCGGGCCATGGAATCCTTAAAACTCATATTGCAGCCGCCTATCGCATCTTTATAGTCAGGATCAACGTTCAAATTAAACTTGACTCTTTTATTATCATTAGCTGTCCATGATCCGTCTTTGTTCTTTACTAGTTTATGGTAAGTAGAACCACCACCTCTCTCAAAATGCGAATCAAAGGGTTCATCATGATTCATATACCAAACAAAGCCTTTCGGTTTAGTCGGATACAAAAATGCTACTCCGTCACGTCCGACCTTGTTAACTCGTTTTATTATTAGAGGTTTACTGGTCATAGGAACGGTTTGTGCTAGGGCTCTTCCTAATGGTACTAACGGTAATAACATAAATGCTGTCCCGGCAGTTCCCAACAATTTTAAAAAATCAAGGCGTGAAACAGGATTTGTTTTTGGCATTCAAATAATACTTGTCTTTGAAATATATTAAATGTACCGACATAAAGCCTATTAGTTAGAATATCTTACCTGAATTTTAATTAACCTTTCAAAGCTCTGTACGTATAAATTCCCTTAAATCATTAGCTTCTTCTCTATAAGCTCGGATCTTATGAACTTGCCCGTCAGAACACCTGACCTCTACTGTTACTATGTTAATTTCGGCATCTGAAGCAGTAACGCTGGGATATATCTTTTCGATCTTACAGCCCCGATCAAGTAATCCTTGTAACTTCAATATAGATTCCTTCAATATCCATAGTTGTTACTTTTGTCTATTATTTAAAAAATTGAGTAATTGTAATTAAAGTGCGGATGATGGGGTTAATGATATTTTACGATTACTGATTTTCGTCGCTCAATGAATGAATGCATATCAGTAATAAGGGATAAAGAACAGCTAATATGAACAATTTGCTATTATTATTGTTATCAAGATTTCAAGTAAAAGATTTATTTAATTATCATGTGGAGCTGATTTTATAGTGCAAAAGCGAGAAAGTGAGTCCGTAAGGAAACCTAATTATCCAATTAATCCCCTCATACTTAACAGATGGTCACCAAGGGCTATGACTGGAGAGACGCTAAACGACGACGATATAATGTCACTTTTTGAAGCAGCCAGATGGGCTCCTTCGTCTTATAACAATCAACCATGGAGATTTATTTATGCCAAAAGAAACACAAAACACTGGGACAGGTTCTTTAATTTGTTGGCAGAAGGGAATAAGATTTGGGCAAAGAATGCTGCGTTATTGGTATTAGTAATATCTAGAAAAAACTTTGAATTTAATGAAAAACCCGCAATAACACATCAATTTGATGCAGGCTCTGCATGGGAAAATCTAGCACTAGAGGCCTCATCCAGAGGCATTGTTGCCCACGGAATGCAAGGATTTGATTATGAAAAGGCAGGTGTGGATTTGGGAATCCCTTCTAATTTTGAAGTTATGGCAATGATCGCAATTGGTAAAAAAGGACAAAGAGAAAATCTTCTCCCCGAGTTACAGGAGAAGGAAAAACTTAGTCATAGAAAACCATTGAAGGAAATCATAATGGAAGGATTTTACCATGCGTAACAAGTTAGATTTGATTATTTTCTAATCTTTTCTTTCCCTTGTCCGTAATTCGAATTTCTGAATCTAACTCTTTTTTATTCGCTACAAATCCATCGCTATGCAGAATTTTAACTATCCTGTTTATTTCGGATTCGTCATATATTCCAATTTCTTTTCCGATCTCGTACATGTTGAAATAAGTTAACTCATCCTTAACCGCAGTTTTTTCGAAAAGTTTCAACAGAAACTTGTCAAAAGCTTCATTTGACATTGTTAATTAAAAGAGACTCAAGTATGGTGGAATTCAGTATTTCGTGATTCACCAAGCGAGTTTTTTTTATTGACTTCGTTTTTAGATTTGTAGAGGAAAAATGCATCAAACACTTGCCATATCCAGTAGGCGGCCATGATTATCCAATTTAATGGAAATGCGAATAAGAATGATAAAGTTATAGATAATATCACTGCGCCTGCGAGAATTACGAATCCTCTATTCTTATGATTAAGATAAATTTGCCCCAGTCCTGGCAAAATAATACTAAAGAAATAAGCATAAAGTCGGCTTTTTTCAGACATGTTCTCCATTCATGTTCCCCTTAAATGCTAGTTGAAGGAATTTGAACCGTATTTATCATTTCGTCATGGCATTTATTGCATATCATTTCTCCTAGGAATTGATTTAGACAAAAAGTTTTTCTTTTACAGCCATCACATACCATCTCAGATTCCATGATATTATGTAATCATCATGGCTTAAATCAGTTGCATATTACCATTCGCTCATTTCCCCGTTTCCCATTCCATTTTCAACCTAGATTGTTTTAAGACATATGTTATTTGATTTGGAAAGAGGTTTAATCTCTTTATTAGTAACTTACATGTATTATGTGCATGAGGTTATCAAATTTCATTTTTGTAGAAATGGTTTACAAGTTCGCAAACCCTCTAAAGGAGCACAGTAGTAGTAAGGTAAAGAGACGGAAGTATTAGGAATATTCCTTATGAACATAGCACCATCTCCATTGTTTACTAGGTAGTGCCACCATTACTGGATGACTTGTTTCCTTATAGTGCTTTGTCGCATGGAGACCGACGGAAGAATCGCAACAGCCTACATGGCCACACGTGAGGCACATTCGAAGGGCTACCCAGTTTGTCCCTTCTATTTGGCATTCTTCGCATCCGGCCGTTTCTGGATTTAAAGTTTCGTTTGCGCTAACAAAATGCTCACATCGATTTCCACTAGTCATGTTAGTGCAAAACGTAAGTATCTTATATATACTCTCAGCTGGCTCAAAGAGTTCGTGGGCAATTAATATAGTGTTATCGAATAAAAAACCATAAAATTAAAAATTAGCGTCAAGTTATCGTTACAACTTCAGAGGAAGCTGCGGGTCGCTAGGTAGGCAGATGTAGCGAAGTGGCATATCTCATGATATATTCATGCTCTAATGTTACTGGCATGACGAATAGTGCGTTAAATAGGAACCTGAGGAGGACGACAATTACGATGATGACAATTATTATCAGTGCTATGTAAACGAGTGTGCTTAAGACCATACTATGCTAAGGACATAAAAGTATAAATATTTGTGACCTATCAGCAACCGAACGGGTAACATTACTAAGTAATATAAATTATATTGTGCAATCTAGGAGAACATGGCCGGTAAATGAAAGAAACCAATTAAGAAAAGTGAAATGAGCTTGGTAACGTAATTGAGAGGAAAAAGACTAAAAAAGACTAAACTTTTTTTGAGAAAATCAGGCTGGGTGCTTACCTGCTCCTCGTATGCATTACATTATTGCGCAAGTAATCTTTTGTTACTGTCTTATGACACTCTTTACATAGAGTTCTCAAATTATCATGATTATGCAGGAATTCGGTAGTCATCTTAACCTTGTTTTCAAGCGAATCGAACCTATATCCTAATTTTCTATATAGGGATCTTGGAATAATATGATCGCATTCCAAACCTCTGGACCTTGCAAACTTTCTTCTGTATGTGTAGGGATATTTTTTTTTACAAATCTGACAGGTATAGTTATCTCGTTTAAAAATATCAGAACGCACTCTATCCCAGTAAAAATTATGGTAATACCATTTTTCGAATTGTTTGCTACATCCTTTTGAGCAATACTTTCTGAATGGAGATTTAATCAAATTTTCACATCCGGTATTTCTGCATATTATATCTCCATTATCATCGAATTTGTCAAATTCTCTTATGTACACAATATTTCGAGATGACATATCAGAAGGATATAATTGAATTACTTTATCTTCTAATCGAAGAAAAAAAATTCACTTTTGAATAAATTTCGATGGTTCGTAATTAGAGATGTAAATCTATATTAATAATAAAGTCTTATTAACTGTGTGACATATCGTAGTAGAGAAGAGATTTTTGCATCAATTCTTCGTACTGCCGGTTCTGGAGAAACGATAACTCGCAGTAAGATAATGTTTGGTTCATATCTTACATACGCCCAAGTTGTAGAATATACAAAAATGTTGATACAACGGGGATTGCTTGAGTATGATGCTATCAATAGAACATTCAAGACTACCCCAAGCGGATTTACGTTTATACAACTACATAACGAAATAAGTCAAATGATAAAGATTTAAAGCTATTCGTGAACTAAAAAAACGCCTAACCGATTTTATAATAATATCAGATTGTCCCTGTAAGAATACATACGAATAGATTTTGATTAATAGTTCTTGATACTTTATTGCTATCACATTACTGCTAATTGTAAGCTGATACTATTATAGTAACAGTAGGTGATATACACTGGTGTTTAGAGTTTACATCTAGGAAGTGATATATAGAAAGGAGTAGAGTAAAGCTTATGTCAAATACACACAATGATAATATCAAATTCGTAAGGAACGTCATAGACGTCATTAATTCAGGTGATACAACTAATGTTTCTGATTTTATTGGTCCTACATACTATAATCATGAATCACAGATGGACCCTGTTAGATCAAAAATGAGGGGCCCCGAAGAATTTTCAGATACAGTGACCAACCTCCGTAAAGCCTTTTCGGATCTACATTATGAATTGGTAGATAGTGTGTCCTCAAACAAAAAAGTAGTTGCGATCGTATCTGTTGTAGGTAAACATACCGGAAGCTTCTTTGGTTTCATTCCACCTTCAGGAAACAAAATATCCTATCAAGCAGTACATATGTTCACAATCGGTGATGATGGAAAAATATCCGAGCATAAGGCTATTCGCGATGATCTTGCTTTGATGTATCAACTTGGAGTAGTTAAAGCTACAGTTTCACAATATGATAATTTCCTAAAAGAATGGAAAGGAACAAGACAATGAATGGAAGAACCTGATACTCACGATTACAAACTTGGATATGAAAAGTGCGGTGCAAAAAGACCAGATTAGATTTTGGTAAGTATGGGAGAAAGCGGTATGTTATCGCACAACCGACTTTATTTCTTCTTCGTCCACATACTTCAAACATGGACAAGCATCGGATTTTGAGATATGATTTACACATCTTCTTTGCTGATGCATGTCCATCCAATGCCACTTTATGTCGTGGCCACAAATACACGTTGACATATTTCTTTTCGTATTATAATATGTGCAGCCGAGACTTATGTAATTTTCGGAACCTTGTTAATTTGTTAATTTGTGAATTCACTGACCGAACTAGGGTCAACCACACCCGAGTCAGAGTGAATAATTTGAAATTGGAGTCAACTGAGATTTTGGTAGAAGTAAGGATGACCGCAAGTTAAACTATTATAGTCAACCTGATACAGAATAATCATGTCATATGATCCACGAAACCTGATTGACAGGTTTTTACGGTTAAATAAACTGAATATGCCAGTCAATTATCTACCCTCAGTAACTTACCCTTTCGGTATTAATCCTCCTACGTTGTTTCGAAAAGATAAAAGTAAGGTGACTTCAGGGAGTGTGACTGACAATCTTCAAGATATCCCAAACACTTCACATATGGGAACAGAATTGTTAGACGATCTGCTTGCTCGTCAAGAGGCATTTCTCAAGAGAATAAGAAAGCATCCGGATAAGCCCAATAATGATGGCCAATCGTTCGATTAAAAATAAAATAATAGTTTAATAATCAAAAACTAAGTTCGGACCGACGTTTGTAGACGCCTATCAAACATATTGGCATTTATGCCAATTCGGTCATTTCATGCAACATTGGTTTGTTAGACGAATTTCTTACAGAATTTTGGATTATTTTCGCGGTTTCAAAATCACACTCTAAAGTAAAGGCTAGATCATCCACCTTCATATTAATAATCTGTTTTTTGCCAAGGGAATGCTCAATGATTAAATCCTTCAGAACATCAGGTAAAGCTAATGATTTTATGCCGTTTCTGAATATCATGAATAAGAATAGTATCTATCTTATATAAGATTTTTCTAATGAATGACAGTAGACATGATGATGTATGTTTTAGTATTTTTAATTCGGATATTTATAAGAAATTAATAATTTGATCTAAATATAAGAACAATTTATCTTTGTTTCATATTTTTGCATGATATCTACTTATATTTTTTCGCTAACAGTTTCATAGTGAGACTAGGGCATAAAGCTAACTTCGATTTGATAGAGAAATTCGTCAATTTTTATCATCGGTATGAGAATCTAAATCTAAAAATTACATTTTTCTTGATTTCTTTGCAGATACTTCATTTATACTGGCTTACGACTGACGTTGTTCTACAAAAGATTTTTGGAGAAAGTTTCTTCATTGCGCCAAATAATCTGTTACCAGTTTTTGTAGTAATTGACTATATTGAAATTCCTGCACTCATATCGGGTCTAGTATTTTATTCCTACAACATACGTAGGGAAAAATCTACTGCCAACAAAAGTTATTTGTTCTTAGGACTGCTTGGGGTACAAGTTATTCATATTTTCTGGATTACCGATGAAGTTGTATACACTAGTTTTTTCAAATCCAGTTTAGTAGAATTTCCCTATGTACTATCGTGGATTGCCATACTAATTGATTATCTAGAGCTACCGGTAATGGCCGACTTATTTTATAGGGTGATTAAGAAGAAGAAGAAGAGAAATACACGTTAGTATGTCTGTCGATTCAGCTAACTTGAAAGTTTTATCATTTATCAACAATAAATATGTTTTTTGGTAAAGTTCTATACTAGGAGTATCAAAAATAATTCAAGACATATTATTATTTACCCTCAAGTATCTCGTTGAAATCACGTAGGGATATTAAAGTCATGTAACCAAGCGAGATTAAAATTTGTATCTATCTATGTCAATAGATCCAATGCCATCTTTAGATCCGATATTTCTGCCCCAATTACTTCCCTATCGATTTCATCTCTCGCATACTTTCGTAATCTCTCGCAAGCTTGTATTTCTGAAATTATTATATCCTTCTTATCTTTGGACAGGTTGTGAAATGACTCTACAAATGAGTATATGACTTTTCTCCCATTCCCTTTGGACTCGCAAGTTTTCGCAGTTATTTCATAGGGAGCCTCAGAGTCTGCGATGTTCATTATCAAAATATACCTCCTGTTGTTTCATGGTCGGTAATGTTAAAATCTTGCAATATAGACTCATACAAAATAAAGGTATTCAGATTAGTAATGCTCACAATTATGATCCAAACTAGAACTATAATAATCTATTTTCCAAGAAATATCTAGCTCACTAACACATCTCCAAGATCTATCAAGATTATTTGTAATTCTTAAGAAATACTTAACAGATCGTAGTCATTTTCAGATATTTTAAGCGTTTAAAGAGGTGCTAAGAGGTATTTAACTTTGTGTAAATGTTGGATTAATATAAACAACCTTCGTGGTATTTCAAAATGAACCAATGTTGGCGTATAGCTAATAGGCAAATCAAGTGATCCATTAATTAAGCTTCTTTCTAATACTTATGCGAACAAGCTTCTTTCCAATACTTATGGGAACAAGTATGATTGGTAATGTATCACTAGATTTTGCTAGAACGTTTGACGACAGGAAATTGTTGGTCCTTTTTGCTATAGTAGTTGCCACTATTAATAGATTCAGAGTTAGGAGTTGTGTCAGATTCTTCAAATAAACTGTATTACATTTACTTTTCATAGTAACGTATCATTATACATTAATATCAGGCTCCAGTGTAAAAAATGATCTTTCGAGTCTGCAATAAATCAATATTTTGGTTAAAGTTCATACATTCTCTAGCTTTATTGCATTCTGCCTAGACTTGATGCTTTTTATGCAGGCAAATATGCAATAATAATGCGCATAAAGACTCAATTTAGGCTTAGATCTTACACTATTTACTAATGGTGGTATCAATAAATTATGAGCTAGAGGGAAGATTGGTACGATTTGTTATCTAGTACATTTTTCGGTAGAAAATTAATAGACTAATATTATAGTCGATGATATTGAAATTCATTAATTTAATATAGTGCGAAGATTAAGTGTATTCAGGTGGATTATGAGAAGTACGATTACGTTGCTTATTGGTCTTAGTACTTTATTGCTATTCATCAGCATACATAGTATTTCATATGTCAATGCTCAATCCGCCCTAAATTACGTCTCCTTAGATAACAAATCAACCAATGCAAATTCAGCTGTTGAATCTAAAAATTTAGATCCGTTTACGTTAAGAGAGTCATCTAACGACGCGAGCACTGTTAACAATAATGATCAAGCTACCGATGCAGAAGGTGGATCGTCAACTAGCAGTAGCAATGACGATAATAAGGGATCGTCAACTAGCAGTAGCAATGACGATAATAAGGGATCGTCAACTAGCAGTAGCAATGACGATAATAAGGGATCGTCAACTAGCAGTAGCAATGACGATAATAAGGGATCGTAAACTAGCAGTAGCAATGATAAGGA
>JASKBU010000017.1:0-5362 GCA_033272285.1 Nitrososphaeraceae archaeon | reverse complement strand
TGTTTTTCTAACTTTTATAAATGCATGGCAGATAGAACATGATATTGAGTGGGTGGAAAATCGCAAATGAAAGGCAGACCATTATTACAAGTTGGTTCATCGGCATAAGCGCGATTTTGCTAGTGTTATATCTGACAGAACCCAAGCCAAATATTGACAAAGAGTGGTTCGATTATTACTTTGAAGCAAGTGCGGTTATTTTTCTAATCGTCTCATTATTCTTGTACCTTTTGTCTGCAACATATCTACTCAAACCATTCTATCAGGATGATGAACCCACGAAAGAGCAACTAAGGCAATCTGCTTTCAATGCAAGACGTGTACAAGTTCCTGGATGTTTTATGATATTTTGGGCCATTGGATTTCTGATCCTACTTAAATTGGAATATTCTAATGCTGTTTTAGCATATTCTATTGTAGCATTCGGTGCTCCAATACTATGGTTGGTCCTCAGGAGATTTTCCCAGATCAAGTTCTAGTTGGTGCATAATAGATGTGAAATACTTCATTGGCAATTGACCCACTTATCGGCAAGGTTCAAATCCCACGAATCTGGCTTAAAAAAGTACTGAACCCATTAGGTACTTTTTTGTTGGTCCCATTTTATACCTGTATTTTAGCTAGTATGTTTAGTAACATAGTTTTATGTTAATGTTGGTACGACACTTTCCAAAGAAGAGACCAAGTAGATATGAATCCGTCTAAAAGATTGCATTTTTTCCTAACAACAATATATCTCAGTTTGCACAACTAAGTGTACAACTATAAGTCAAGTCGGATTAGATCTTGACGAGCATTTTGCCGATGTGTTCACCCTTGAATAACGCTATGAAAGCTTTAGGTGCATTTTCAAGACCTTCAACCACCGTCTCCTGCCATTTTATTTTTTTTTGACTGATCCATTTGGACATGCTTGTGTGAAACTCACTAAGTACATGATAATGATCCCTTACAATAAATCCCTCGATCTTGAGTCGATTGGTTATTGCTAAAATCAGGTTGGAAGGTCCTGATTGCTGAGATGCAGGTAGATTATATTGCGATATCATACCACAAAGTACAATTTTACCAAACATCTTCATGTTATCAAGGGCTGCCTCTAGATGCTTTCCACCGACATTATCGAAATATACATCAATCCCGTTAGGACAAAATTTCTTTAATTCAGATGAAATATTATCTTCTAATTCTTTGTAGTTAAAAGCATAATCAACTCCAGCTTGATTAAGTAACCACTTTACCTTTTTGTGGGATCCAGCAGACCCTATAACATGACAACCCTTTATCTTTGCTATCTGGCATGCTACGGAACCTACCGCACCTGATGCTGCTGAGACAAATACAGTGTTCTCATCATTATTCTCCTTTAGTTCGCCAACTTTTAAAAGTCCAATATAAGCCGTAAGACCGGTCATACCAAGCACTCCCAAATAGGATTGTATGGGTGCCATATTTGGATCGACCTTTGTGATACCATTACCATTTGTAGAGAGCCAATATTCTCTCCATCCAAAATTGCTTAGTAGATAGTCTCCTACTCTAAACTGATTATTCTTTGATTCTATAACCTGGCCTACACATGAACCGTCTAAGGGTTTGTTTAATTGAAATGACGGTAAGTGACTTTTAATCTCATTCATTCGTCCGCGCATGTAGGGATCTACAGACATCCATATGTTTCGTACCAAGAATTCTCCTTCATTTGGAGCGGGAACATTTACTCGAACAAATTCAAAGTTGTTTTCAGTAGGGAGCCCAACTGGAAGCTGCTTCAGATGAATCTCATGTCCGACTTTTTCATCAACCATATGTACAACAAAGAGAAAAATCTATTTTAAATTACCTCAATTTATTGTGAATCAACTGAAACTCTAATCTGAAAGTTGTAGGTTATATCATATGCTCATCACAAAGCTCGAAGCAATGGGCGAATTTACTCTAATATTAGTACCTTCAACTTATCGTATGAGAAAATAAGTCGAGAATCGAGCAGCTGCCTCTTTCATTCGACTCTTAAAAAAGATCAAAGAAAAATAACAGGAATGACAAAACAAGTTAATGTCAGACATTTTCGGGATTCATCACGTAACGGCCATAGCTGGTCATCCACAGAGAAATGTTAATTTCTATACTTCCATATTAGGGCTACGATTGGTAAAGTTGACAGTAAATTTTGATGACCCAACGACTTATCATCTCTATTTTGGAGACGAATTGGGACGTCCTGGGACTATTCTGACCTTCTTTCCATGGTCCGATGCACCAAAGGGTCATAGAGGAACAGGACAAGTTGTTACTACATCTTTTTTGATTCCAAAAAACTCGATAGATTATTGGAAAAATAGATTGAAAAATAACGACGTAACAGTTAAGGGCCCCTTCAATCGTTTTGACGAACAGGTATTGACTGTATACGACTCAGATGGATTAGAATTGGAGCTTGTAGCTCATTCTTCTGCAGAGGATCGAGACCTAAACGTTCGGAATGATGGCGGAGTACCCTTTGAGTATGCAGTTAGGGGCTTTTACTCCGTGGCACTATCAGAAGAAGGTTTTGAGCGAACCGCAGGCATTCTAGAAGAAGAATTGGGTTTTTCACTCATAGGACAGGAAAAAAGTCGCTTTCGTTACAAAATCAAGAATTCAGAAACTGGGGCAAGTATTGTCGATGTACTGTGCTTACCCTATACTCCATCTGGATACATAGGTAAAGGAAGTGTTCATCACGTAGCATTTAGAACTCCGACAGACGAAAAACAAAAAGTACTTAGGAGCAGTATCATCAAAGCCGGACTCAATGCCACGCCAGTAATTGACAGAACATATTTTCACTCAGTATATTTCAGAGAACCAGGAGGTATTCTCTTTGAAATAGCAACAGATCCACCAGGTTTTACTATAGACCAGAAACCATCTGAACTCGGTACTCGCCTAATGTTACCTGAATGGCTCGAATCTGAGAGAAAGAATTTAGAAAAGATACTACCAAGGTTAAGTTTGCCATATCCAAGTACGCAATCAGGAGTTCGAAAAAATAATGAATAATGATCTTGATTTCGTTCATCGGTTCAATTCTGATAATAGTAAAGCCAAAAAATCCAGCCTAACTCTATTACTTCTGCACGGTACAGGCGGTACGGAAAATGACCTTATACCTTTGGGGAACGAATTGGCAACTGACGCTTCAATCCTAAGTGTAAGAGGGAAAGTTCTTGAAAATGGAATGCCTAGATTTTTTAGAAGACTAGAAGAGGGAGTTTTTGACTTGGAGGATCTTAAGATGAGAACTGATGAGTTGGCTGATTTTATTTTAAAATCTTCTTCAGTATATGAGTTTGATCTAAAAAGATTGGTCGCAGTAGGTTATTCTAATGGCGCAAATATAGGTGCCAGTCTGTTATTAAAACGACCAGAAGTTCTTGCTGGTGCAATTTTGTTTCGAGCTATGGTACCATTTGTTCCAGATGTTCTACCCGACCTATCAAAGAAATCCGTAATATTATTGGAAGGTCTGCGTGATCCTATTGTTAGTAAACAAGAGGCAGAAAGTCTGTTGAAAATATTTAACAAAGCGCGTTCTAATGTCACGATGAAATGGCAAGATTCCGGACATAACCTCACACAAGAAGACATTGAATCTGCTAAGAAATGGCTAGAAATTAACTTCTAGCTCTTCAGGAATGGAAAGACTTTGCTATTTTTGGTTTACTTCGGCATATCGAGTGACACTACATTGTAACTGATTCTTTCTGGCATTTTTTCAAACATTGGTTTGACTTCTTCGACAAGATTCGAAAGACTGGAATTACCATTTGAATAATAATTATCCATGTCTACCTTTGATCCCCAGAATGTCAATACAAGAGTCTCTTTATTGTCATCACTGTTCTCAAGAATGGTATAACCTTTGAGTCCGCTGACCTTTCCCTGAATAGATGCAAAAAATTCTCTAAATTTGGTAGTGGCTGTCTCTCGCATCCCATCTCTTAATCTGATTCTATTAAGTTTTACAAAATTAATAGCATTCATTTGTCAACCGAGGATACTTCCTACTTCAACTATAAATATGATGGCAATAGCGACTCCGCTATTGATAACTTCGGAAAAAGCGCCACTCCATACGAAGCAAGCAATCAAAAATAGATCTCCCAAAGCTTATAAATTCAAATTGAATCATCAATGCTTTTTTGTATATCATTAAAACAATTAGTTCGGACGATATGGTATATTTAGGATATTAAAGGAGGCAGGATGTAGGAATATTATCGTAACTGACAGTATGGGAGCAATATATGAAAACAGGATTAAGGGTATAAACAGTCGATATAAAAAAGAAATAGCTCATAAAACTAATCCTTTGAAATTGAGTGGCAGCCTTGCTGATGTCCTCAAAGGAGATGATGTTTTTATTGGAGTATCAGGGAGGGCCCGATTAATAGACAAAGAAATGGTACAGTCCATGAACAGTAGACCAATTGTATTTGCTCTTAGTAACCCCGACCCGGAAATACTTCCATCAGATGCATTGGAAGCAGGAGCAAGTGTTGTTGCTACAGGTCGATCAGATTTTGCAAATCAAGTGAATAATGCTGTGGTATTTCCAGCTATATTGCGTTCACTATTAGATCTTAGAGTCAAGACTTTGATTGAGGGAATGCTTGTATCTGTTGGAACTGCGATTGCTGGAATAGTAAATACTTGAAGTATGACTATATCATACCTAAAATAGATGATCCTCGTATTATTCACATCGTTACTAACACATTGAAGAATGCAATCCAAATCCATTTGGATAAGAAAATGAAATAATATAACCATTTTGAACAGTTTTTTCAAAAGGTTCAATTTATGCTATTGGCTTTGTATTAACTAAGATTGTCTAAAAATGTGAATATAGACTCTAGCCGCTCATGCGATGTCCTAATTGTAGGTGGTGGCTCTGCTGGGCTTCGAGCTGCAATTGAAGCTCATGATGCCGGAGCTCACGTTCTCATAATTAGTAAGAGCAAGAAAGAAGATCCTCATACAGTACTTGCAAGAGGTGGTATCAATGCAGCCCTTGGTACTATGGATCCAGAAGATAACTGGATGGTACATGCTGCCGATACACTACGTGAAGGGGAGTTTCTCGCTGATTATGAAAGAGTTGAAATACTTTGCAAGAAGGCGCCTGATGCTGTAAATGAACTAGTTAAATGGGGTGCTAGGTTTCACAGGGAGAAGGATGGCAGATTAACACAGCGATTTTTTGGGGCCCACACTTACCGAAGGACTGTATTCTATGAAGATTGGACTGGTCAGGAAATAATTCGCGTATTGCTAGACCAAGTTAGACTGCGGAAAATCGAAATAGTAGACCATG
>JASKBU010000016.1:0-3304 GCA_033272285.1 Nitrososphaeraceae archaeon | reverse complement strand
CTACCGATGACATGGAAAATACAATCGCCGGCTAACTTCACAATTATGTATCGAAGCGAATATTTTTCTTTCAGTGATTGTGATTATGACATTCATAGATTCCAAGTCTCTAGTCCAAATTCTTCTGATATTTTTTTTCTCCCAAAAACATATCGGAACAGACCCGGAGGTTTGTGAGCCATTTGAAACAAAATTTCGGCTCAATTTCATAAAATAAAACGCAATCGTGATGACTCAAACGCATGCATCGGGTTCATCGAGATATGAAGCTAGTATGAAGTAGGGTTCTACTAACTAGTAATAAGCTTTTATTTTATTATCGGTCTATTATTGGTTCAAATACTTGGATATTGTCATTCTTTCTATCGGAGACGTATACACGTCCTTCAGAGTCTATCGCCAGGTGTTCTGGATCTACGAATTCGCCATCCCCTTCTCCGTAGGAACCCCATTTTGTAATGAAATTACCTTGAGCGTCAAATTTTAGAACTCGGGGTTGTTGACTACAGCCAGGATCAGATTGCGGATCCGTTACATACACGTTGTCATACTTATCAACAGCAATATGCTCTATGTGACAAAACTCAGAATTTCCACTACCTTTTGAGCCCCACATTAAAACAGGATTCCAATTGCTATCAAATTTTTGGATACGTTCATTTCCCCTTTCATTTACTATGAAATTACCCTTTGAATCTATAACGATTGTCGTGGGAAGATTGAATTCACCACGCTTGTTACCTAATTTACCCTTTTCTTCGATAAAGCTTCCATTTAGATCAAATTTTTGGATACGATTGTTTTTAGAATCTGCAACATATACATACCTCAAATCCTTATCTACAGCAACATCTCGTGGATTATCAAATTTTCCAGGCTCATTACTCGGTTCAGCATCTTTGTTACCAAATTTTAAGATAAATTTACCCTTACTGTCGAATTTTTGCACTCTATCATTTGCTCTGTCAGCAACCCATACGTTACCCTCAATATCAACATCTATCCCATATGGTACGTGAAACTGTCCATTGCCGTTTCCTAATTCACCCCAAGCAGAGAGAAATGTACCGCTCTTGTCGAATGCCTGAATTCTATTACCATCCCTGTCAACAGCATAGAGAATTTTTTCATCAGGGCTAAAATCTAAGTCGTGAGGACGCAAGAACTTGCCATCTCCAGTTCCCTCCCCTCCCCATTTTTTAATAAATGTGTATGTCTGTTCCATTTCATTTCCTAAAGTTTTTTGAGCAGAACTGGAGGCAATAGAGCTAATCACAACTGTAAACGCTAGTAAAGATGTCCCAAATGTTGATATGACTAGGTTGAAAAATCCTTTTGTTTGCATTACTTACATCACATATTCGAACATACAAATAGATAAGCAATCTGATACATTCATCTAAGTTTTTTAACACTGGTTAAATGAACATATTTTTGGAAGGATTCATATTTCCTTGTTCCCTTCATGTAGTAGGTTTTATCATATGGTGTTTAGAGCCAGTAAGTCTTATCTTTTTTTCTGCAATAAGAAATAATGTATAACCAGAGGTCTTCGATCATCGGGAAGTTAATAGTTGGGATCTAGTAACTAATTTTATTAATTAGAAAACGTAATTTAAGATATGAAACAATTACTTTTTAGAATACTAATTTTACCAATTCTGCTAGGTCTTTTCATTTCATTGTTGACTTCAGTTGCTCTAGCACAATCGTGGTCTGAGGGAGCAGCCATGTCAACTGCAAGATCAGAAATTACTGCTACTAATATAGGGGATGATATTTACGTCATCGGCGGTTTTGATCTATCTGGCGATGCATTGGACGTCGTTGAAGTTTACAATGTCAAGAATGATTCCTGGAAATCGATTGCTCCTTTACCGAAGCCATTGCATCATACTGCTGCCACGAGTTATGGCGGAAAAATATACGTTGTAGGTGGATTTATTTCGGCAGAATGGATTCCATCTAATCAATTGTTCATTTATGATCCAATAAAGAATGAGTGGACAGAGGGTAAACCTATGCCTACTCCAAGAGGCGCCTTAACTGCTATATTTGTTAACGGGATTCTCTATGCTTTGGGTGGACAAGACGAAGAAGGAATTTTGAATATAAATGAAGCTTATGATCCCATAACAGACCGCTGGATTTCTAAAACACCGATGCCTACTGGCAGACATCATGCTGCATCTGCAACGGTTGACAACAAGATATATGTATCCGGTGGAAGGATAGCTGGATCTTCACCTTTAGTAAACGTAAATATTAATGAAATGTATGATACAGAAACAGAAAAATGGACTACGGTTGAGCCTATGCAGTCAAAACGAAGTGGGATAGCGGCCGCCTCAGTAAATAACAACATCTTCGTATTTGGAGGAGAGGATCTTACCAGCACATACGGTAACAATGAAAAATTTGATACTCAAGATGGTAAATGGACATCACAAGAACCCATGCCAACCTCACGTCACGGCTTGGCAGCCGTCTCAATAAATAACAGAATTTTTGTGATTGGTGGAGGACCTGAACCTGGATTAAGTGTAAGCAATGCTAATGAGATCTATACAACAAAATAAGTTCACTATGAGAACTATTGGTAATTACCAAAAGTAAAACGAATTGGTTGCTTTTGGCTTTCTTTCTTCTAGTGCCTTCAAACCATATCTTTTAGAACCTTGTGGTGTCCTTGTAATGAAGAAATTAAAGTGGAGAAATTAGCTTTTTTTGTTCTTCAATTGAGAAGGTTATCTTTTTTGAGCTACCGATTCAATGTTTAATAGTCATCTCACTTTTACCTTGGGCATGTCTGAAAATTTAGAATTGTGTCCTAAGTGCAAACAGGGTTATCTTAGAGATACAGGGGATACCGCTACTAAAGGTAAAATTGAACCTCCATTTAGACAAACTGGTAGTATGAGAGACCGAATATGTGATCACTGCGGTCATAGACAGATTGATCAATATCTTAATGAATATGGACAACCAGTAAGCGATCTGTTAAGTGGCACAGTAACAAAACCGAATCAAGACGATGGAGAAGAAAAAATGTTTACATGTGATTGCGGCGCGTCCTTCAAAACTGATGAGGAATTATTCAAGCATCATCAAAGTGAACATGGAAGGTAAATTTTCTCCTAGGAAAAATAAAGAATTACTTTATTTCAATATTTCAAATATTTATTTATTGATTTTATTTTTAAAGTAATCAATTTGATTCCATACATCAGGCACTAGTCCGACTAGGTCATCAATCATAATAAATATTCTATTGATCTCAGATTTGTTAATAATATTATTTAGT
>JASKBU010000015.1:0-15172 GCA_033272285.1 Nitrososphaeraceae archaeon | reverse complement strand
TCAATCACATCCAATTTACTTCGTAGTTCGGAAATAATCTCGTTATATTCATCGAACTTGTGTAAATATCCCTCTATCAACATATCTTTCATCTTATAATCTCGTTCATCCCGGCCTTTGATGTCTCTTAAATAACCAATATACAAAAAGGCGAAAAAGGATAATACGAAAAATATCATTGAAATCAAAGTATCGGATAACGAATAATCCAAATTAAAGCCCAATATATTCATGTGATATCATGTGATTAAACACGGACATTTATTAAATTTTTTCTATATTAAAACTAGTTTCCTTATCACATTATCCATCAAGGATATCACATTACTTAATGTAGAGTTATCGATTTCGTCACTAGGTTTATTTAATATCACATTCAATTGATCGTTCAACTGATTCAGTATCGCAAAGGTCTCCACATCGACCACATTAAGCAGTCGCAATAGTAATAATGTGTAAATAGTCCTTTTTACCTTGTTTCTACACTGGCCTAATTGTCGATAATACGCTCCTGCGGAGATGTTTCTGGCAGGTTTTTCATGCAGTACTTTATTAGAAATAATTGATGTTTGTTTCTTTGTAAATATAGAATTTTCAATAAAATGATTGAAAATTGAAGTATAATTAAGATTGTCGTTTTCCATATACTATACAAATTTGTATAGTACTCTAATTAATTTATTTTACTACTGTATTAGTTGAGTTGTGTCCGTTGAGTATAGACTTGTCTACATTGTCTGATGAGATTATTATTATACGAGTAATTAGTTTGAGAAATGATGGAAATACAAAGCACAGAACAATACATTTTGAATGAAATCAAGAGACAAAAGACCTTATGTTTTCCACTTATTGACTCTGAAAACTCCTTTAAAACAATAGAGCTGGCAAAAAAATTAGAACAGCTAGGAGCTTCAGCAATTTTAGTTGGTGGCTCATCAACTTCAGATCAAATTGAATTGTCTAGTTTTGTGACGGAATTAAAGAAGAATGTCAAGATTCCTGTTATTTTATTTCCAGGAAATATCACAGGTATATCACCAGATGCGGACGCAATTTTATTTAGCTCATTATTAAACTCTGAAAATCCATATTATATCACAGGCGCCCAAGCGCAAGGAGCCTTAGTTGTACATAAATATGATATAGAAGCCATTCCGACCGGCTATCTCATAATTGGAGATGGGTCTACTGCCTGGTTCATCGGTCAAGCTAAGTCCATCCCATTTAACAAATCAAATATTGCAGTAATGTACGCCCTAGCTGCTCTGTATATGGGCATGCGATTTCTATATCTTGAAGCTGGATCCGGCGCATCACAAAATATTCCACCAGAAATGGTAAGCACCGTAAAAAAATTCTATAAAGGAATATTGATAGTTGGTGGCGGGATTAATTCTGCGGAAACGGCAAAAAAAATATCTGATGCGGGAGCAGATATCATAGTTATCGGTACTATGATTGAAAGAGAAAAAGACTGGGAGTCAGAATTTGTTAACATCATCAAAGCATTAAGAAATTGACTAATCATACCAAAGAAAACCAGGATACTCAAATTCCATCATATTATAGAGAATATCACCAAAAAATTTCAAGATATATTGAAGACGCCCTTTCTGTAGCTCAAGAAGCTAAAAAAAAGGGTCTCGATATTTCTGATAAAGTTGAATCGCCGATAGGTTATGACTTACCAGACAGGATAGCAAAGATACACGAAATTGATATTTCCAGTAGGTTAAGAATACTGCTGCCAGAACTGGGAAAAGAACTAACTGCATTAAAGATAGCCGAGGAAATTGTACTTGGAAAATACGGGGGAATCACTATTGAAGAAAGACTAAACAATGCGGTAAGAGTCGGACTATCCGTTGTAACTGAAGGTGTTACTGTAGCTCCTCTACAAGGAATCTACGATGTTAAAATAAAAACAAATGCCAATAAATCTGAATATTTATCAGTTTCTTTTGCTGGTCCAATAAGATCCGCAGGTGGAACCGAAGCTGCCGTAACTATGCTGATAGCTGATCACGTGAGAAGAATTGTAGGATTAGACAAGTACATAGCAAACTCATTTGACGATGAAATTAGTAGATATGTTGAAGAATTAAGGATTTATGAAAGAGAAGTAGGAAATTTCCAGTTTAAGGTTTCAGACAAGGATGTCATCCATTGCGTAAGTTCTCTTCCCGTAGAAATTGATGGTGTTGACACGGATCCTGTAGAGGTCGTTGGACATCGGAATCTTCAAAGGGTTTCTACGAACAGAGTTCGTGGAGGTGCACTAAGGGTAATGAATGATGGTTTGATAGGTAGAAGCAGGAAATTATTGAAGATTGTGGAGACCCTGAAACTGGAAGGATGGGAGTGGCTCAAAACTCTTGAAGGAGCAATTCAAACTGCAGAGGATGATACTGTATCCCACAGGATGACTGAAGTCATCACTGGAAGACCAGTTCTTTCAATGCAGAAAAAGATCGGCGGTTTTAGATTACGGTATGGTCGATGCTGCAATACTGGATTTGCCACAATCGGAATACACCCAACTATTCCAATATTATTAAACTACGCAATTGCCGTAGGCACACAAATAAAAATTGATGCACCAGGAAAGGCCTCCACTATTGCGCTAGTAGACAGTATCGAGCCACCAATAGTAAAACTCAATGATGAAAGCGTTATGAAAATAGAAACATTAAATCAAGCAAAATCCATAGCAAGTAAGGTTACAAAAATTCTTTATCTAGGCGATATTCTAATAAGCTATGGCGATTTCCTTGAAAACAATACCCAGCTTCTTCCTTCATCATATGTTGAAGAGATTTGGGCTCTGGAATTAGAAAGTAAGCTTGCCAGCAAGAACCCTGATTCATATTTTAAAATATTTGATAGGGAAAGGTTAACCGAATTAGTTCAACATCCATTAGAAAAGAAACCATCAATTATTGAAGCATTTAAGATTAGTCAATTTTTCGAAATACCTCTTTATCCAAGATATGTTTTTTACTGGACTGCATTAACTCCAGATGAATTCAACCATCTAATAACGAAATTGATGGAAAGTGGAGAGTCGATAAAAAATACAAATGAGAGAGCTTCTTTACTTTATGATTCAGAACTAAAAGAAACTCTTGAAAAACTTGGGATAATTCATTCGCTTTCTCTTGAGGGCAGCAGAATAACGATAGACGATCCTGATCAACTCTACATACTCAGGGAATTGATAACAAAGTGTATTGATTATGGATCAAAAATCAACAAACTCTTGGAATCAAGCTTTGTCTTGGACACTGATCCAAACTCTACCAAGACACATATTTTGTATGTCATCTCCCAGTTACTAAATGTTAGTATAAAAGAAAAATTTTCTTCTTCAATCGCGGTTCGTGTTGGGCGCCCGGAAAAGGCTGCAGAAAGGAAAATGAAACCTCCTGTTCATGTCTTATTCCCGATTGGGACAAACGGCGGGCCAACCAGGGATATTTTGAAAGCGATGCAAAGACCGCTATATATTGAAATTGCTAACAGATTTTGCAGCAACTGTAAATTACCATCACTATCTGTTTCTTGTCAAGATTGTCTCTCTAACACACCTATTCGAATAATGTGCTCAACCTGTAGATATGAAGTTAATGATGAGGAGTCAAGTGGACATTGTCCTGTTTGCGGGAATCGTCTAAAAACACACTCGCCTACCAATTATCCTCTCAAAGCAGCGGTTGAAAAAGCCAAAAGACATCTGGAAATACAACCAGTAGAGCCACTTAAAGGTGTCAAATCCCTAATGGGCAAAAATCGATGTGCAGAGCCTATAGAGAAAGGTATCTTAAGGCAAAAACACAATTTGTATACTTTTAAGGATGGAACTATACGCTTTGATGCTACAAACGAACCTCTAACTCATTTTAAGCCCAAATGGATTAAGACAGATATTGCAAAATTAAGAGATCTGGGATATCATAGAGACCATGTAGGAAATAACTTGGAGTCAACTGATCAACTGCTAGAATTATTCATACAGGATGTAATAATCCCAATTCACGCTGCTGAACACCTAGTAAAAATTGCACAGTTCGTAGATGAAGAACTCATTAGATTCTATGGACTTGATGCGTTTTATAAAATAGGTTCAATTGACGACTTGATTGGACACTTTATTATTGGTTTAGCACCGCACACATCGGTAGGTATAATCGGAAGGGTAATTGGATTCGTCAATTCCCAAGTATGCCTAGGTTCGCCAATCTGGCATTCTGCCAAACGAAGAGACTGTGATGGTGACGCAGATTCTATAATGTTACTAATGGATATTTTTCTAAACTTTTCAAAGGAATATTTGCCAGATAGAATTGGTGGCCTAATGGACGCACCTTTACTTATTCAACCTCTAGTTTTTCCACATGAAGTTCAAAGGCAGGCCCATAACATAGATGTCAATGAAAGATACCCATTGGATTTCTATACATCTTCTTGGAATATGGAAAAAACCAATCTATTTGACAACATTGATCTTGTCAAAAAAAGGTTAGGTCATCCAAATCAATTCTTTGATTATAAATTCACTCATACTACGGACAATATTATGTTAGATGAATCACACAGTTTGTATTCAACCCTGAGCACTATGGAAGAAAAACTACAGATGCAGATAAGCACAGCCAAACTAATCAACGCAGTTGACGCGGATGAAGTAATGTCCATGGTATTAACGACCCATATTTTACCGGATATAATGGGAAACTTAAGGGCTTATTCATCACAATCATTTAGGTGTACCAAATGTGGACAAAAATACAGACGAATGCCACTTGCAGGTCGATGTCTGGAATGTCATAATGTATTGTTACTAACTGTCACACGGGGTTCGGTTGAAAAATATGTACAGACTGCATTGAACATCTGTTCAGAATTTAAGATAAACGAATATCTGACAAGCAGGATTAACACATTACAAACAGAACTAAATTTACTTTTTAAACAAAACATCAAAGATCAGCACACAATTATCGATTTCATTTAGCTCTTAGCTCAATTGGTTTCTGAAACCATATGCTCATAAGAAGGATAGAAATAATAAGAAAAATTACATAATTAGAATTTTAAAAATTTGAATCTGAATTTCTGGACAGATTTGAAATATTGCGTTCAGGATATTCAGCTATTTTCACGCCTAAAATAATGCGAATTGGAAACTTGTTACATACGCAATAAAAATATTAAAAATCATAGAATTCGGATATTTTGCTAATTACTAAACAAATTAAAATCAAAAATCAAAAATCATGCAATTAGAATATAAAACACTGATTAGGTAATTGGAAAATATGCTGACAATAGATGGTGAAAGCGCTTTTTGAAGCAGAGAACAGCTCACATTGCTATATTTGACACTTTTAAAACAAAGAAAAATAAATTTACAGGTGAAGCTAAAAGGCAGAGAGGTATTATTACGCACTTAGTTTTAGAAAAAAATCCAGAGCTTAGAACAAGAACATCAATTGCCCATGCAATAGCAAAAAATAACGGTATATTGTGGCAAAATATCTACTCTGGAATATTCAAAGATCTCGATGAAGTTTTGATACCATCAGGAGTAGTTAAAGAAGGAGGCCGTCTGCCATTAAGACGAGGTCCCAAGGCACTACAATTAGAGGGAATTCCCTTCTATGAATTAACAGAAACCGGAATTTTGGTTGCATCATCAATTGAGGAATTGGGAAATATTAGAATGAAAATCCTTGAATCCTATTTCAATTCTATGAATAACAACTCCTCTGGTAATGATATTATGAAAAAAAGTATTTTACTACTATTAAAAACAATACCATCTTTTGTAATAAAAATTATTAGTGCATATATTTACGCTTACAGCACGGGTGAGATTGATAACATAACTCCGATAACTATCGATAAATTTCGTTCTGTATTGAAAGAACAGATAAGCATAGAAAGAGAGTTTATCGAATCATACGATGTGCTGTCTCAAAACCAAAAAGTGCTACTAAAAGATTTTTTCAAAATAATTAGCTAATCAACAAGATGACCAGTTTTCATTTATTAATGCTTTACTATACCATTAATCCTTTGGTGCTCAGTTTCTCAGAGTAATTTTATTTATTTATGAAAATCATAACACATTAAATCACTCCGATCCAAAAATTGATTTCACGTTACTGTCCAAACAAACGCTTATAATTTACCAAATTAATTAATGATATATTATTTATGGTCGACATGAAGATTGTTTTTCTTGGAACCTCAGCAGCTATTCCTACTCACAAGAGAAGCTTATCTTCAATTGTCCTCAAAAGAGCTGATGAGCTGTTAATATTTGATGTCGGTGAAGGAATGCAAAAAAATTTCCTTCAAACCAAACTTGGAGTTAATAAGAAAATGAAAGTATTCATAACACATTTACATATTGATCATTGTTTAGGGCTCTTAGGATTTTTTCAAACAATGTCTCTTCTGGGACGCACAAAAAAAATTGATGTATATGGCGAATCAAGATTGAAAGAATTCATCAAACAGAATTTTCACATTATAAATATTGAACTTTCATACGAAATTGATATTCACACGATAGAGGGGGAAGGTATTATTGCAAACGAAAATGATTACCAAATCAGCTGTTGTAGAGCTGACCATTCAGTACAAGCTTTCTCTTATTGTATTGAAGAGCATCAAAGGCCAGGTATATTCAATATAGATAAAGCAACGAAACTGGGCATTCCTAAAGGAGATTTATATCACAAGTTGCAAAATGGTGAAGATGTAATTGTAAATGGTAATTTAGTAAAATCAGACGAAGTAGTTGGACCTAAAAGAAAAGGCCGCAAAATAGGAATATCGGGGGACACGCGTCCGTCTTTCAAATTAAGAAATTTTTTTGATTCATGCGATATCCTAATTTTCGAGTCAACTTATGCTCACGATTACCAACATAAGGCAATCGAGACATTCCATTCTACATCAGCAGAGGCTGCTCTACTCGCCAAAGAGTCAAATTGTATCAAGCTTATTCTCACACATTTTAGTTCAAGATATAATGATCCGGCAATTCTTTTAGATGAAGCTAGAGACATCCATGCTAATGTAGATTTAGCAGAAGAT
Source organism: Nitrososphaeraceae archaeon (assembly GCA_033272285.1). Classification (GTDB taxonomy): domain Archaea; phylum Thermoproteota; class Nitrososphaeria; order Nitrososphaerales; family Nitrososphaeraceae; genus TA-21. The sequence continues at coordinate 8,062 of JASKBU010000015.1, read as the reverse complement.
ATGAAAACCTTTTACGTTCCGTATGCGATATAACAATTGGGTATACTTGATTTAACTCTTTTAACTCTTTTAACACTTTTAAATAGTCGTTGAAAATATTTTCATATTCTTACATTGCAAAAAAATAATACTGTAATAATTTCAGATGATCGAAATTCTTCCCTTGCAAAAAAGATCTCGTTAGACTTGGACGTAGAGTACAAGAACGTGCAATTGCGCTTATTTGCTGATGGAGAAAGCAAAATTAGGCTAGAAAGTGTAGCCGGAAACAACTGCATAATCATACATTCTACATATCCTCCAACTGACAGACATCTCATGCAATTGTTCATGATTATCTATAAATGCAAACAAGACGGTGCCAGTGATATTTGTGTAGTGAGTCCATATTTAGCATACACAAGACAGGATAAGGTATTTGTCGAAGGAGAGATAGTAACTAATAATTTAGTAGGGGAAATTCTAGCAACATTAGGAACTACAAAATTGGTAACTATTGACAGCCACAATCCAAGTGCAGTTAATTACTCTTATGAAACAATGGATCTCACCGCCATCCCATCTTTAGCAAATTTTGCTAAAAAAAATTTCAGACTAAACGACCCTATAGTCATTTCACCTGATGAAGGGGGAATACAGAGGGCCAAGAAATTCGCAGAGATAATCAATACGAATATGTTGTCTCTAGTCAAGACACGAGATAGATTCACGGGTGATATCTCAATCTCAATTGATGATCAACAATCTGTGAATAAAAGAGACGCCCTCATTGTAGACGATATGATAAGTACCGGTAGTAGTATAGTAAAGGCTACTGAAATATTGAAAAAAAATAATATTGCTAATGTGTATGTTTTGTGTACTCACGCGCTCCTACTCGATGATGCGAAGGAAAAATTACTCAAAGCTGACATCAAGGAACTAATATCTACAAATTCAATCCCAAATGAGTTTGCCAAAGTTGATTTAAGTGGCGTTATATCAGATTATTTTTCAAGTCATTGATTGAAAGTAATCAAATTCGAAAACAGCTTCAAACTTTTATAATAATTGTAACTTGATTGTTGATAGTTCTATCAAGCTCTTCAGTTACTGCTTTTAGGACATGTGTCGTAGACGACAAACTGGAAAAATCCAATAGCCTTTTTCCATCAACGATATGAATCTGAGGAGCAAGCTCATCTTTGGAGAGACCGCGTTCTTTAATTAATGTTTGAATCTTAAATTTCATTTCTTTGGGATCACCACTATACACTTCTGCATTCTCAATTGACACCCTTACATGACCGTATTTATCAAGAACTAAAACAGGTTGCTTTTTTGATTTTAAAAATAATTTCTTTTTATGGATTTCACAAGCAAATATGTAATAATCCTTCATATCAAAAATTCTATGTACTCCTTCGTTGATACCAAATAACTCGCAAGCCAGTACTTCTGCTTGCTCATCATCAATTTCTTTTGTATCACTTCCTCCAACATCTAACTTCATATTGCCATAAACAGTAACGCGTAAGAGAGACTTTTCGCTAATATATTCAGATTGAGTAGAAATTGATTCAGGAAGCGCTCCTTTTGAAATAGCGATTTTTTCAACTTCCTGAATAAAAACTGATATGTCGTGAGGACTAGGATTATCTATTAATTTTTCCCTTTCCTCTCGTATAGATGCTGTACAAACACCAATAGATGAGATAACTTCTGAGTTGTCAGCAATTCTATATTGAGCATTTAATTTGTCTGCAATCAATGGTACAAGAACCGAAGCGCCTCCTCCACCGCCAATTAGGACAAATTTTTCATCTTTTATTTTATATTCCTTTAGTAAATTTCTAATTGCCTGCAATATCTTTCTGGTTGATAAATCAAGAATTTTGTGTGCTACATCTTCCATGTTCATACCTAATCTCTGTCCTAAAATTGATAACGCTAATTGTGCAGATTGTTTGTTACCTTTTGCATAATCATTATCCGGGATAAGTCCTAATGCATTGGCTGCACAAGTAGTGGTTATCGCAAATCTCTTTCCAGCCCCAACTTCAATTCCTATATAATCAATCGGATCTCCCTCTTTGGGCATAAATGTTACTATTTGTCCTCCTTCTAAATCTTGAGGTTCAGCAAAACATGAATATTTCAAGCCGGAGATATGCGCGGATCTAGGTCCAACATCGGTTATCTTTTTACCTGACCATCTCACAAGAGAACCCCCAGCAATTCCGACTACTCTCACATCCAGGGACTTTATACATGTCGGATGGTCCATGATTGTGACATATTTAACTTCAGGTTTACCATTTTTTATAACACAAATGTTTGTTGAAGTACCCCCAACTTCAATGAAAATTCCATTGAGTATTCTTAAGTGCAGTAATGCTCCTGCGACGCTTGCCGCCGGTCCGGATAAAACAGTCAAAATTGGTTTAGTTTTAAAAGTATTCATATCAGTTAAACCTCCATCTCCCTTCATTATTGTGATTGGTGCAGAGATTTTTTGCTCTCGGACAGCCTTTTCTACATATTTTGCAGTACCAATAGCTTTTGGTAATATACTTGCATTTATCGCAGCGGTCAGGGTCCTTATTTCAAGACCATATATTCCTGTCAGTTCGTGTCCTGCAGTTGCTGGTAAATCTGATTTTTGCATGACATATAATTCATTACTTGGATCATCTACACCATAAGCCTCGCTAACTATAAGGACTCTTGCGCCTTCCTCCTTCAATTCATTTATTATTTGTGTGATTTCTTGACTATCCAAGAACTTTGAAGTATCCAGGAATTTGTAGCAACTTTTTAAGTATTTATTAGGTCCGAGTTTAATGTCGCCTAAATTTGTTCTTTTAACGATATCATTTTTTTCCAAACTTACTCCCATACCAATTATTCCTACCTTTGCAGTGTCTCCTTCCAATAATGCATTAACAGCCTGTGTTGTACTATGAGAAATTAATTCAATGTTTGATTTGTTAATGCTCTCTTTGTTTATGAGTTTGATTAAGGATTCTACAATACCCGTTGATACACCCTCGTCTGAGAAATGTGACGTGGGAACCGTAACTTTTCCTACTATCCGGCCGGTATTCATATCTATTGCTACTGATTTTGTAAAGGTGCCTCCGACATCAACACCAATTCTTATTCTACTCATCACAAAAACCGTATGATATTTTTCTCATCATCACTTATTATTTAAATCCTGTTAGATTTTGGCGTCATAAAGCTATGTATTTTATATTGCAATCACACTTTTTGCTGGATTTAATATGATACTAATTTTAATATTTCCTGCTTGTCTTTTAAGGTAGACATCCAATCGATATTTTCAGTTTTCCTTTTTGATTCATCACTCAAAGCCTCGATTAAATGTTTGATTATATCTTTACTGGGTGTTGTAGTAGTATCAAACTCGATTATCTTTTCTTTACCAAATTTTTTTATACTATCATACAAAGTTATACCTAGAATTTCGCTTGTTATGTTTTCCCTTATTTTCCTCAAATCATAATTTCTTCTCTTAAAAGTTTGTAAAAGATTTTCGGGTGAACGCCGTAAAACTACGACCAAATCAACCTGATCGGGCATTAACAAATAAGGAGCAAGGTGTCCCGTAATAATTGTGTCCTGATATTGCTTTATTTCCCTTCTTAGCATTAGCGTTGCCTTTTTTAGGTAGACATCATAGACGTCTAATGTCTTATCTGTGAATACAAGCCTATTTTTTATCACAAATTGATTTAAATTGATTATTTTAAATCCTAATCTTTTTGAAAGCATACTACTGAGTGTAAGTTTTCCAACTCCTGGATTTCCTGTAACGACAATTCTTGACAACTGTTAAGATAAGCGTAACTCTAATTTTATCCTGTCGTTTCAATTTTGTTAAAATATCCCACAGAGAAGATAAAATGAAAGACTTAAAACATGTATGCCTAAACAGGTTATTATTATATGAAAATAACGGTTTTAGGTTCCGGTAAAGAAGTAGGACGTTCAGGATTTATGGTAACATCAGATGGTTCCAATATCTTGTTAGACTATGGAGTGTTATTAAAGAAAGAGCCATCATTTCCAATTCACATTAGACCAAAAGATATCAGTACTGTTGTTCTTACCCACGCTCATTTGGATCATTCTGGATTTATTCCATCACTTTTTTTATCCAATGCCAACATCTCCGTCTTAGGAACAAATCCAACCTTTGAACTTTCCAATTTACTTATCGAGGATATGATCAAAATCTCTCGCGATTATCTGCCATTTGATCATGCAGGTTTGAATAATATGATGAATCATTCAAAAACCCTGCAATATAAGGAAAAGCACTTAATAAATGACATGGAAATTACCTTGCACGAATCCGGGCATATCATAGGAGGCTCGTCGATAATTGTTGAAACTGAGGGCAAGCGAATTTTTTATACGGGTGATATAAACAGCAGGGGGTCAAAATTACTGAGATCGGCAGACTTGGATTTGCCCGAAGTTGATGTCTTAATAGTTGAAAGTACATATTCTCAAACAGAACAGACACCACGAGACCAATCTGAAAAAGCTCTGGTAGAGTTTGCTCATGATGTTGTTGAAAGAGGAGGAACCCTTTTCATACCCGCGTTTTCCGTTGAAAGAGCACAAGAGATTGCATATGTTTTGAAGGCCAGTAATTTCAAATACAAACTAGCCATGGATGGGATGGCATTGAAAGCCAATGAAATAATGTTAAGAAATCCATCATTTCTGAGGGATCCAGAAGTGTTCAAAAAAATCCTGTCTGAGATTGAATGGGTGCAGGGATGGCATAGGCGAAAACAGTTGATAAAAGAACCTGGAGTAATAATCTCTCCTGCAGGAATGCTGGTAGGTGGAACGGCGCTGTTCTATTTACAGGAAATCGCAAAAAGTCCTAATAATGGTATAGCTTTAGTTTCGTACCAAGGTAAAGGTACTCCAGGTCGACTTCTACTTGAAAAAAGACTTGTATCATATAATGGAAGAACGAAAAATAGTCTCGCTGAAGTAAAACACTTCGAATTCTCAGGGCACAGTAGCAGAAGCGAACTGTTTGAAATAGTTGGCAAAATCAAAGGCAATCCCAAAGTTCTTACAGTTCATGGAGATGATATGTCATGTACCACGTTTGCCGATGAAATCAAAGAAAAGTATGGATTTGATGCAATAGCTCCAGACAACGGGCAAATTGTAGAAATAAATTAGGAAAATATACCAAGTCCAATCTGGATCTGATGCAATGAGAGTAATTGGCTGGAAACTATTTTATAATGTTGATATTTATTCTAAATTGGATGCAGACTTCTAATTTAACAAAATACCTCATTAGTTTTAGGATTGCTTTATTTGTTGCAATATTTAGCTTATTGCTAACTAATTCATTCGTACTCGTCTCACACGGCGTGGAGACAAATCAAATATTTTTTGGCGTAAATATGAAAGGATACTATACAAGCATGCCCCAGAGCAGGACTATAGGAAGTATTATGCCACCGAACTATTTTGACCACAGCTTCAAGCTAATTTCAGATGCTGGTATGAATCATGTGCGTTTTGTATTTTATTGGGAAGCCTATGTAAAAGATCCCACGAATTTTATGCTTGAATTGCAATCTGTAGCACAAGCCGCGGATAAACATAACATTAATGTAATTTATGATAACCATCAATTTCACACCTCATCATGGTTTAATCCAAGAAAAGGAACGGGATTCCCTTCATTGCTCTTTGAAAACAATCCATCTTATATTGCTGGAAACGGCGGCGGACCTAAATATGCACCCGCACAACTGTGGTGGACAGATTGGTGGAATCGTGCTGTTAAAGATGCAAATGGTACTGATGGATGGACTCTACAAGCTGAATTCTTGGAAAAAATAGTTAATACTTTAGACAGTCATAAAAGCACTTTAGGTTATGAAATACTTAGTGAACCACAAGTCCACAACGCTGATCAATGGGAAAAGATTGGTCAGTACAATACATTTATTGTTAATGAATTGAGAAAATACACGGACAAAGTAATTGCTTATAGTATGAATATTCCAGTAGATCTGAAAAGCCCAATAAACTTGACACCAGAAAACTTGGCAAAAATGAAACCTCAAAACAGCACAAACGTAGTTTTCAAGATAAGCATATACGGACTACCAACAGGCTCATATCAACAACAAAGGCTGACTACTTTTCTCCAGGCTTCAAATATGACAGGTGTTCCCCTATACATAGGAGAATGGAACAATGTTCTACGAGAGCAAACCATTAATGAAGAAGGAGCAACAGTATTTGAGATAAATCCTTTTGAGAGTGACATTAATCAACAGGAAGCGAATCAGTTTGTCAAGATTTTCAAGGATCTTGGTATTTGGGGGCTAGCTTACTGGAAATGGGACTATGTTTTAACACAAACTCCGAATTTTAATTTGATTTCAATAAGCGATAACGGCGATATAGTCACTAACAAATATTTTAAACAATTGAAGATTGCATTAGACAGTAATTATGGTAGTCAACCTAGTCAAGAGAGTCAATGATACAACGAAGTAATATAATATATTTTTGATTGTGTAAAATGCATTACCCTGATTTCTAATGATAGTAAAAAATACTGATCCCTATAAAATAAAAAAATGCATAACATGTAAGAAAGAAATTCCACTCCAAGAAAAATATTTTACATATCCACTGTCATTACAATGTATATGCTTGAATTGTTCACTGAAAGAAATTCCCAAAATAATTCAAGTTCTAGAAGCCGATTTGGAGAAAACAAGAGGATTGCTAAATTCAGATACAAATGCCGTTTAATAACAAACCCGTATGCTGATAAATTCAAAACTTAATCCTGAAATTAGTATCAATAGTGGACAGATGTTTTTATGGGAAAAACATAAAAATACATGGTATGGAATCTATAGAGATCATGTTCTGAAATTTTCATTTAAAAATAATGAAGTAATATATTATTCAACGCCAGGGTTCGATAATTGGGAAAATTTCATTTTTAGGTTAGACGATAATATTCACAATATTTTTTCCAACTTTTCCAATGATATTTTTCTGCTTCAATTAGTTAAAAAATATAACGGATTACGTCTGTTACGTCAGGATCCCTACCAATGTATGATTTCTTTTGCATGTTCAAGTAATACAAACATCTCAATGATACGTATTATGCTAAAAAATTTGTCTATGAAATTTGGTACGAAAAAAGAGATTGATAATCAAATATTCTTTACTTTCCCCTCAATGAAGAATTTGTACAACGCATCCATCAACGAATTATGTTCCTGTAGTGTTGGATATAGAGCAAAAGCTATTAAATCTATTGCAGAAAAAATTGTCTCAGGACAGCTAACAATTGATGAATTAAATCGCTGTAAATATGATGAGGCCAGAGCATTACTTACAAGTATTTACGGAATTGGAAACAAAATTGCCGACTGTATCTTGTTGTTTTCTCTAGAAAAGACGGAGGCATTTCCAATTGACGTGTGGATGGGTCGTGCAATAGTATTGTACTACAAAAAATTAATCGACAGAAGAAAAGTCACGTTTATGAATGAAAACAAGAAACTAAGCAATAACCAATATTCAATTTTATCAGAAATAATGAGAAAGCATTTTGGTAAATACGGCGGCTATGCTCAACAGTATCTCTATTACCACATTCGAAATATTAAAAATAAAAAATGGTAACATCAATACATTCCAAAATATATCTTTGTGTATGTCAACTATGTTTCTTATCCAAATTCAATTCTCCATAAGGAAACTAAATTGGATTTGATCTCACTATTTTTGGAAAGTTGTTGATTTTCAAAATATCCGTATCCACATTCATCCATTACCTGTTCAAAATCATACTTGGTTTGGTCCTTTTTTTGGTTATGAGTTAACGCATGTCTAATTTTACCAGTATGATCTAAATTCTTTGTGTAAACATACCATAGATTGTGCGCCCCGCGTAGATCAAATAGGTAATCGTACAATTCCTTTGACATCTTGGTATAATATTTATTCATAATCTCATGGTTTACATCTATCCATGATG
>JASKBU010000014.1:0-4513 GCA_033272285.1 Nitrososphaeraceae archaeon | reverse complement strand
ATTTTGCTTTTTTTCTAAAGAGATATCATGTTTTGAACGTGTACCCAATACATGTGCCGTCATTCTTCTATCAGTACAAAACTTAAAATCTATTCCTAAAAATCTATCATTGGCCCACTCGTGAATAAAGTCCTGAATTGCAACTCTTCGGTAAAAACTGAGTGACCCAGAACAGCATGTTACTGATCTAAAGGAACTCTCGGCTGCTTTAATTGATCTACAAGATATATCTATGTAGACCTGTTGAAATTTTTCTATAGTATTACCACGTTGGGCATCTCTTACCCTACCATGACAAGTTAAGGCGCCTAATTTTCTATCGTTATTAAAAATTTTCGCAGCCTTTTCGACTGCGTCGGAAGCCATATCACAATCACTATCCATAAAGGCATATATTTCTCCGCGGGCGATCTCACTTGCTGCTTCTACAGCCTTTTTCTTTCCAACACTCTTTGATAAATGCAATATTCGAAAACTCTCTGTTCTGTTTTCCTTGCGCATTTCATCTAGAATTTCACCAGTTCTGTCTGTGCTACCATCATTAACAATGATTATTTCCTTTTGTTCATATGTTTGATTCAGACAGGACTGAACGCAATTTCGTATATTTTTTTCTTCATTTTTTGCAGGTACTACTATACTTATTAGAGGACCATTTGACACATCAATATTTCTAGCGTTTAGGTATGGATCTTTATACTTAAAGTAGGAAAGAATTAGAATGCAGAGTAAAACAAAGCTAGTGAGAATACTGTAGATACCTACTAATGGATCCACAAGTGAAATTGTGAAATAAATTTTAGCTGCTAGGACACATCCTACAGCAATGACCATCAGTACTCTCGCGAGCCATTTACTTTTTTCAACCTCTGAATATCTTGAAGTTTGTTCTTGTAAAGTCATTCATTGACACCAACCACAGTATATCTTGATCTAGATAATAATTTCATTAAACATACTTCACTACATATAGAGTTTGTTTTTCTTATTAATTTTGTTATTGAGATAAACATGAGGAGTTGGTGGAGTGGGATAAACTAGATGTGGGGTACAATTTCTCTTACACTAAATTTTTTGATATCCACGTCTGTAGCTCCGTCCCACCTAAACGCAGCTATTGGTCCACCCCACGTTATTATTTGATCGGCTTTACCACCACATTCTCTTCCGGCATTTCCCCATCCGCCTTTGTCAGTTTTTTCATTTGCCTTTATCCAATTATTATTGTTGTTTTTATCTACCCAAAGCTCTAATTTTACTACAGATTTGTCTTTTTCAACTGCATTATACATGATTACTTTTAATCCTACCCACTTGCCGCTTATGGGTCCAATATTTTTTCCAAATTCACCAAATGCATATCCGCCTGTATGCCATTGTTCTTTAGTCCATCTCGTACTACCATCGTAAAACAAGTCTCCCTTGTATGCGGTGCCTTCGCATCCTGCAGGAGCTCCGAACCCCGTATGTCTTGCCCCTCTTGCGTACCAAACAAAATTATCATTATTACCGCTGTTCAGCTTGACGTATCCAGTTATTTCTACATCTCTCCAATCGTTTGGAGATTGCATGTATTCGGCCATTGCAATCTTGCTGTGATCTAAAGTATCAATTTTTTCGGGATTAAATCCTGAGGAAGTAAATACTCCCATTCTCACCTTCATGGATTTAATCTTAAAGGAACCATCAGAGTTTTTTGTTAGCGTTGTTTGAGGTGAGAACTGCGGATCGCTATTGGGATTAGATTTAAGATACCATTGTTGACCGTCTTTTTTTGTCTGAAAGATTTTCAGTACGCCAAATTTGTCAAAGCTTTTTTTTTCATCACTGGCCTTGATTACTGCATTATCCTGTGAGGCATCACCTACATTACAATTTTCATCAATCTTTCCATTTCCATCATTATCTTGGTCGTCTCCACATATCTCCTGTACGGGAACTACTGGAGGAGATTGATTGTTATCGTCGCCCTGTGGGACATCATCCTGTGAGGCATCACCTACATTACAATTTTCATCAATCTTTCCATTTCCATCATTATCTTGGTCGTCTCCACATATCTCCTGTTCGGGAACTACTGGAGGAGATTGATTGTTATCGTCGCCCTGTGGGATATCACCTACAGTACAGTACTCATCAGTCTTTCCATTTCCATCATTATCTTGGCTGTCTCCACATATTTCGTGCTTTGCCACTTTTTCTTGAATCAGACTATCGATAAGCTGATTAATCACCTCATTAGTATTGGAATTCGGATCTTTCTTTTCAGTAGTGGGAAAATAATCGTATATAACTTGGCCGGCAGCCGATTTGTAAAAGGGATTACTTTTTGCGGCACTTTCAGATACGTAAGTAAATGGAAGTCCTTCTGAGTTTTGCATTAGCTGAGGAATTGACAGATTAAATGAAAACAGTATAGCCAATATTGCTGATACAAGCAAAGGCTTTGAATTCGGAACTCTCTTCATTTGAAAAGAGTCACCGCCAAAACATCATAAGTTATCACGAATACTAACAAAACTATGAAAGGCTTGGATACTGGGTAAGACGTAATTTTATGTCTAGTAATTAGTTTTTTTACAGAATACACGTTTTGATACTTGAAAACAAGATATTAATACAAAAGCATAATTTCTACCTAAATTAGGTTTTAATAGTATTGAACATAAAACTCTTTATTACTATACAAACATAACTATCTTTGTTAATAATTATCAATTTTTCTATGACAATCAACTCGAAGATTTTGAAATAAGTAATATCATGAATTAAAAAAAAACAAATTCAGAGTTTCGGATGTTCCGTATAGACCCTGAGATATGTGGGTTCAATAAGTCAAAACTATAACTATAACTTTAATATAGTGTCCTAGATTGATATATTTATTTAAATTCAGTTGAATTACTACAATATTCATGACATAATAAAAGTTCAATCGGATGTGGTTCTGTATGAGCTGGAATACTTTAAATCAGAAGTATTTGAGAACCCTGATTTAACTGTTAGAACTATGGACTCTCTTCCCGGAGGACTGAGATTTTCTAGAAAGATAATTGAAGATAGATCTGCTAATTCGCATAAGATACTCTATACGGAACATTTAGGGTCATTAGGCGCTCAATTCAGTATTAATTTTGGAGAGAAAATTGAAGTAACTATTAACAAATTGATATCCAAGTCCAAACATGTGCTCTACGTAAACCTGGTAGAACCATTACTTCGCTTCCTTTTCATTTCAAGAGGATTTATACTACTACACTCTGCATGTCTGGACAAGAATGAATCCGGACTGCTCATGTCGGCACCTCCGGACACCGGAAAAACCACGACAGTTTTAAAATGTGTAAAAAATGGATTTTCATTTTTATCCGACGATATGACTATAATTAAATTGCCTAATCAAGCAATGTGTTTTCCTAAACCAATGACTATAAGTTCACACACTTTTAAAACTGCTGTGAGTGTTTCTAATACGCGTGACACTGATCACAGCATGAGGGTACGAAGCTTGGTTCATTCAAAAACAGGTAGATCATTTATGCACAAGTTAGGCAAGCTAAATGTGCCGATATTTACTATTAATACAGTTGGTCAATCCATAGTTAGACCACCGAAATATAGTATAAATACAATTTTGCAAGATGCCATCATAAAGAAGGATACTCGAGTGGATAGTCTGTATTTCCTGAAGAGAGAAGGTAATGAGTTTATTCAACTAGATACTGATACCGCTCTTGACCTTGCTGTAGAAAATAGTGACGATGCGTTTATTTTCCCACCCTATGCTGAGTTACTGAAATATATTGCTATAAACGGAAAAACTGCATTAGAATTGTTGGAGGAAGAAAAGAAATTATTGCTTGCATTCCTATCTGGAATTAGCTGCTACATGGTTAAAAGTGAAGCAAGGGCCTGGTTTAATATGATTTCAAAATCCACTGAAAAGAAGGCATAATTTGAATGGTCCACATGAATTCTCCTACAATCATCAAAATTATGCCGTTAATTAATTTCGACTACTGGAGATGAATCAAGATATTCAAATCGGTTCGTCATCATGAAGGACTAATCTATATTACTTTAGGTAATTTTGTTGGGGCAACTCTCACAGGAATATTCTGGTTGTTACTTGCCATGTTCCAGGAAGTTCACGAATATGGACAAATAAATTATGTGATAGCCATTGCCTCCCTCTCCTCTAGCGTATCGTTACTTGGACTCAATACTGCAGTAACCACTCTAATTCCGCAGGGTCACAAGCAAATTGACATACAGGCAAATCAAGTTATCCTAATTTCAGCAACGATTTGCGCAATAATTGCATCACTCTTTAATTGGATATTAGGGCTATTTGTACTGGGGATGGCCTTCTGGATGATGTCCTCTTATGAGCTTTTGAGTAGAAAGTTATACTCAAAGTACGCTATTAACATAATCGGTTCGAGAGGTTCTCAACTTGTCTTGTCAATAATACTCTATAATTTTTTTGGCCTTAACGGAATAATTATTGGAT
>JASKBU010000013.1:0-118279 GCA_033272285.1 Nitrososphaeraceae archaeon | reverse complement strand
TGTCTTCTTCTTGCTGCTGTTGCTGTTCCTTGGATTTGTCTTCTTCTTGCTGCTGTTGCTGTTCCTTGGATTTGTCTTCTTCTTGCTGCTGTTGTTCCTTGGATTTGTCTTCTTCTTGCTGCTGCTGTTGTTCCTTGGACTTGTCTTCTTCTTGCTGCTGCTGCTGTTCCTTGGACTTGTCTTCTTGTTGTTGTTGCTTTAAGAGTTTCTTTTCCTCTTTCTTGTTGGTATCATCATTACCATCATTATTATCATTAGTAGATGTTTCTTCCTTTTTGTCTAAAGCATTACACAGAGGAATTCCCAAATTGTCAACAACATTATTTTTGCACAGGTTGTTTTTCAGTTCCTGAAGATTGGGATTAGAAGTAAGGCTTGATATTTCGACGTCTCCCTCTTTATCCTTGATAGGTATTATCCGATATCTATCTAATTGTTCAAAAGAACCCTTGTTTAGTAGAGAGTTGGCCAATAGATGATTTTGATTTATTAGCAAATTTGATGAAAAAACGAGAAATATTGTTACAAAACCTATAATATAGCCTATATTTCTAAATTTATTAATTGGCAAGATAAATACGACTTTGATGTATGTTGATTTAATAAATATTTTCTGATATCCGACTCTATTAGAAATTACTGGAACAAAGATATTTTTGAACTAGAAGTTCAACAATTACTGGAGCCAAATTGACTAAATGGAACATTATTGTGGTGTGTTGGTGTCAAAAATAATAAAGAAAATACTACTAGGCGCTATGAGGTTTAGATAATTTCACGAGACAACATAAATGACATAAAATACTGATGTATAATGTAATGTTTCGGGTAAGAAAAAATATTTTTATCCTTTGTTATCTTTTGAAGTATCATCGAATTCGGGTAAAAAACTACCAGACTCTGGCTTGAATTTTCCTTCGTCTTTTACTTCTCCCAATAAATCGAATGGGCTCTTGCTACCAGAATGTAACTCTTTCAAGGAACCTTCATGTTTTGACACTTCTTTCTCAAGTTGTAATAACGCAAATACATCCTTGTTTTTATCAGATACTCCGCTACCAGTTGAATTACTTTGATCGCCTGCATCTGCAAAAGTGACTTGCGTTAAAGTAGCAGAGACTGTAATCATAATCGCTAGTAAAATAATTTGTATTGCCATTATCAACTGTCTATACTCTACATCTAAGTTATATAATATTTTCCTTTAAGAATTTCCTTGTCCTTAAATCAAGGAATATGACACAATTTGAGATTTAAACAGATATATAAATTCATCAAAACTTGATTCCGAATAATTAGATAGACTATTGTTCAGAAAAATATCATGTGAGGTCTATTAGGATCGGATAGAAAATTAGATTTTGATCCTTTTATCTACAGTTTCGGTGTGAGATAAAAACCCTATAGTTCATTGAATAATACAGGTAAACGTGAAAAAGAGACTTGGTCAAAAAATCTAAAGATATTGGATTAAGTTAGAACTGTTAATCCATCCCATATCTTGAATAAACTTGCCAAATTTTGGATAAGGAAACTCAAACTTGATAAACATCCAGAAGGTGGATATTATGCCAACACATATAGATCTGATAGGAACGTCAGGTTACCCGGATATACTGGTCATAGGTCTACATGCACAGTAATTTATTATCTATTAACTGGAAAACAATTTGCCTCATTTCATATTATGAAGTCAGATGAAATATGGCATTTCTACTCAGGCAGTAGTTTGACACTTCACATAATAGATGCAAAAGGCGAATTGAAAAAATCAGTTCTAGGTCCAAAATTTGATGCCGGAGAGCAGTTCCAAGTAGCAGTAAAGTCAGATTGTTGGTTCGCAGCATCGGTGAATAAAAAGAAATCCTATTCACTGGTAGGATGCACCGTCTCCCCCGGCTTTGACTATAAAGATTGGAAAATAGGTAACAGAAAAAAACTGACCGAAATATATCCACAACAAAAGGATATTATTGAAAGATTTACTAAATCTCCTTGATTTAGAATTCAGGAACTATTCTGCTTAGGATTACAAATAATTTCTTATTCATTGAGTGTGGGACTCCATTTCATCGTAACTTGCTCTCCAACTCGCATAATTTAGGTTAGCGTTGTATCAAGCATTCCTCTGTTTACAGTAAAGATGAACGATTATTGTATATGAAATTTTATTCTAAAGATTGCCTCAATTGGTTTTTGATGCTAGGAAATCATAGGCACTTTTTTGGTCTTGAACGTCTCCAGATGCAAGATTTTCAACGTCACTGTTGGCTGCAGGTTTGTCATCGGTGACAGGGGTGGCTGCAGGTTTGTCATCGGTGGCAGGTTTGTCATTGCCTTTAATATTACAACCTATACTAGAAATAAGATTCCTGCATTGTGGAAAATCACCTGTAGACTCCAAATTGTTATTCAGGTCGTTATTACTATCTTTAACTTTAACAACATTATTTTGGTAATCGCTGATCGGTGGTTCCAAAAGGTTTTGTGGTTTGTCCATTTTGAAAGACACTGTTTTCATTTCCTTAGGATAACCATCAGATGAAACATCAAGAACTACTTGATAGCTATTCCCACCACTCATAGGAGGAGTATCCCATGAATAAGATATAGCTCCATGCTCATCGGTTGTAGCCGAAAACTTCTTTCCTCCAATCTTTCCCATCACATCCGCGCCTGATACGGCTTCGTTACTATTTGCATCTAGAACCTTTACGTCAATAGCCTGTTCTTCTCCAGGTATTACGGGATCCTTTGATAGGCTCACTTCGACCAATAACTGTCTTTGAACTTGAAAACTTCCTGTAAGTGAAGCCGGTTCATAGCCATTAGCAGATGCTGAAATCAATACATCGTTGTTACCAGATGGAGTATCAGAAGTTATGTTCCAAGTATGAGAATATGCGCCTGAAATATCTGAAGTCCCGTTGTATTCATTTTTTTCTCCAATTTGTGCCATAACATTTGCCCCCGATACTAATTCTTTAGTATTGGCGTCCACAACCTTTACGTCAATGGTTTGTTGGTCGCCTGGCATAACGAGGCGCTTTAATAAACTTGCTTCAACTAACAACTGCCTTTGAACTTGAAAACTTCCCGCTAGTGAGGCCGGTACATAGCCATCAGCTGACGCAGAAACAAGTACATCGTACTTACCAGATGGAGTATCTGAATTAATATTCAATGAATGAGCATATATACCAGATGTATCTGAAGTACCATTATATTCCTTTAATATCTTTGTACCTTGCATGATTTTAACACTAATATTCGCTGCTGCGATCTGCTGTGAATTTGAATCTGAAGTCTTTATAGTAAAGTTTTGAATTTCTCCAGGAACTAATACCTCCTTGGATAGTTCCATGTTTGCAAAAAGTTTCGAAGGTGCTATTTCCGTTTCATTACTGGATATAACTGACATATCTGCTGAAGGTTTAGTTGAAATGGTATTTAATTGTGGGAGAATTCCAAGAGGATCATGAAACACCAGGTCCGATGACAGATTCGAGTCATTGGTAACTACACCTGATACATTGATACTGTGCCATTTTGTGGTTACTTTGGAATTTTTTAGACATTCGAGCTTTGACGTCAAATCATTCAGACCCTTTCCTATTGTGTGGTATGAAGCGGAATATGTGTATGTCCATGAAGAATAATCATCTTCTCCGTATGGTCCAGTAGCCTTGGCTTTTTGGAATGGCTTTTGATTATTCCAATCTACTGAAACAGTACAATCGGATTTTTCATTATCTGTTGAAATACCAAAAATGGTAAGATTTCCGACAGGAATTTGCTTTCCACTACTCGGCGACAATATCTTTACACCCGCGGCAGAAGCAACTACATTTGTTGCATTAGACTTATCAGTATCAGTATTTTCTGCTACCGAGACTGTTTTTGGTTCAACTTTGTTTTCTGTTTGCGGATTAGAATCGTCATATTGTGGTAAAATCTTACTCTTGATGGGAATGAAACCAAAGTCATTGTTATCATTCATGTAATTTATCTTTGATACTTCGAATCCGTATATGTTAAAATTAACAACCGCCGATAGGAAAATCGATACGGAAAATAATATTAATAGATAATAATTCACAAAATCTTATCTAATTTAATTTTTATAAGTATTGTCAGTCTATTATCACTTAAAAATGACGATATCATTTTTTAACTAATTGAATACTTTTCTTTTTACTCATAAATTCACATAGTGGAAGGATCATTTAATCTTATGAAACATTGTTGCATAAATTCAATCAATTTTACTCCATTAAGAAATCCTTTACTGCTTTATTAAACAGCTTCGCATTCTCTACATGAGGTCTATGGCCACAGTTTTCGAATACAATGATTCTTGAATCACCATGTTCCAAGAAAGGGCGGATAAATTTTACCGGTATTATCCTATCATTTTTACCCCAAATTAGTAACATCTTTGCGTTAATTTTCTCAAGTTTACTATTGTATCTTGCAGCTTTTGCACTGCCCTTTAGTGCGGAAATAAATGCGTACTTTGCACCCGGTAATAATATTCTTTTGTATAGCGCTTCCGCATAAGTGCGGTTAACCATAGAATTATCAATAGAGGATAGTATTTCCCTTACCTCGACTGCTGAATTGGCGCCAACGATTTTAATATATCTTTTCAATTCTAAAGTACCTTTAAACGATTTTGGAAGTGAACCAGCAGGACTAATTAGAACGACTTTGTCAACTAATTTTGGATTTCTAATGGCTAACTCGACAACTATGTGGCCTCCTAAGGAAGAACCAATTAAAAAAGGGCGTTTTATTTTTAATTTTTTAATAAATTTAATTAGAAAATTTACGTAGAAATCAACAGTATAATCAATCCTGGGTTTATCACTCAACCCAAAGCCGGGAAGATCCAAGGCAATTACTCTGTATCTAGTTGACAAAGATTCAATATTGTAAGTCCAACTTTCCAAGGAACCTCCTAAACCATGAATGAGTAAAACAGGTGACCCACTTTGATCATTATCAATGTATCGTATATGTAAGTTACCAATCGTTGTGAACCTTACACAAGTCTTGATCAAAGTTGTCACAAATTTTATTTTTTAGCTAAAATTTTCGATGTCTTTTGAACGGTTTGAGTGGAGCAATAGCAAGCAATTTTTTTGAATTAAAGTTTACGGAACTAAAATTCTAACTTATCCAATCAGATCGAACAAATGCACGTGATCGGCAATTTTATCCTTTAATTTTTCTATCTTTTGTTCCAGCTTATCATCATGTGATTTTTCTGAAGGAACCGGTGGGGGCACTGGCTCATCGTTTGATTTCTCAAAGTGTTTGAATTTAAGTCCGAAAATCGAATTGTCCTCGTTATTAAAATTTGATATAGAATTATCAGATTCCGGAGTCCCGATTGTGTGGTCATGATTATTGCTTGATCCTTGATCTTCTCCTAGGTCAGGTTCATACGTAAAATAGGTGTTAGTATTACTATCAACTTTTGATTGATCTGTGCCTTCAGAAATTTTGGATCCACTCATAGGGGAGGTATTTGCTTCTGTTTGACCTTCTTGTTGTGTGCCTAGGGTAGTAGAAGTACCAGTATCGGTAGTGTCAATTGTTTTTGAATTAGAGCCATCTTCTGACTCAACGGTACCAGTGCTACCTACGTTTGTTCCGTCAGAACCTTCGGAAGAAGCTGACTTTGTTGATTTTTCATTTGATTCGGAATATAATGGGAGAATTTTATAAGTACCGCTGTTGCTTTTGTTATTCTCTACGGGTAATATATTGTTAGCCTCATTATCTGTGTCTTCATTGGTTTGTTGAGGAGTACTGTCGGTATTGTTGCTTTTTACAGGTAATATATTTGTGGCTTTAGCATCTGTATCAACATTTGTTGCTTTAGCATCTGTATCAACATTTGTTGCTTTAGCATCTGTATCAACATTTGTTGCTTTAGCATCTGTATCAACATTTGTGGCTTTAGCATTTGTATCAACATTTGTGGCTTTAGCATCTGTATCAACATTTGTGGCTTCAGTATCGGTATTTGAGATATTTTCTTGGTTAGATTGTTGAGCTGCATCGTTTAGATCGTTGTTATCGTTATTATTACTCTTTACAGATAATATATTGCTAGATTCAGCAACTGTATCTTCTTTAGTTTGTTGAAGAGTATCATTTGGGTTTTTACTCACCGCTTTTGTTCCAGTAACATTAATAGAATAGGATTTTGAGGAGGCACTTGGACCGCTTTCATAACATGTTATTTTTGAAGTTAGTTCATTCTGGCCTTCAATTATATTGTGATAATTGCTAGTATATGTAAAACTCCATTTCGAAAAATCAGAGATGCCCTTAGGGCCATTAGCAGAAACATTCTGCATAGGTTTCAGATCGTTCCAGTCAGCATAAACTTGACAGTTAGTAGTATCATCATCGGAGGACGTACCGTATATAGTTAAATCACCAGCCGGCAAATTGGCTGAATCTACTGGAGTGTCTATTTTTACGCCTATCCCAGTTGCAGCAGGGATTTGTGCCAATGCTGTGTTGGATACCACGCCCGATATCATGAATATCCCAAAAAGTAAAAGAATTCTAAAATTGGCTTTAATTTTCATACAGTTGTAAGGTAAGAAAAATGATTAATATGAATTTTCAAAAATTATTCGATATGGTAATTAAATAAGAAAGTTACTTAAGACACCACCTAATGATTCAATAATAAGAATCCTAATTTTTATTTAATGACTTGATTCATAGCGCGTGAGACATGATAGAGTTTTGTAAAATACAGCGGCTTTGATGGATGATTTTGACAGATGATTTTCTTCTCTTAACGCGATGTTGTATGTAATCTCCGATTTCAGTTCGTCTGATTTTCCTACGTCTGAGGCTACCCAATTTAGATCCATATCATTAAATCAGCATCTCTTGCTACTATCTTAATTATACATTCTGGCGAATAGCAATTTTTCCATATTGTTTAACCTCAAATAGTAAACGTTAATAAATAATTCAATCCAGTTACTTCCTGAAGTCTTTACTTGCAAATCTCATCTCTACAATGTAGTTGCTTAATTTCCTTCATTATCTTAGTTGGGTCTACATTCATACTTTTAGGTCAAAATATCAATGTATTTGGCCAAATGGATAAGAGTCTTGAACTGCCTATGGTTAACGATTCGCAGTTACAGATTCAAGAATACGCTACTGGGTTTAAGTTCCCAACTGGAATGAATTTTCTAGGACCTGATGATATCTTGGTTTTAGAGAAGAATACAGGAAAAGTAAAGGAAATAAAAAACGGTACTGTAGTTGGAACCGTTTTGGACGTCAACGTGGCAAATGTAAGTGAAAGAGGATTGTTAGGTATTGCAATTTCAGATAAACCCAGGTATGTATTCTTGTTCTACACAGAAACTCAGAATGTTGACGGAGGTGAGGTTCTTGGAAATCGCCTTTATAGATATGAATATGATAATGGTAAGTTGGTAAATCCAAAATTGCTCCTGGATCTTCCTACGATACCCGGACCTTCTCATAATGGCGGAGTATTAAAGATAGGCTCGGATAAGAAGAGTGTATATCTTGTCATTGGTAACTTAAACTATGTTCAAAATCAATCTTTTATTACTAAAGCTCAGAATAACAAGGGTGGCCCTCCACCAGATGGAAGAGGGGGCGTACTTAGAATTACTTTTGATGGTGCCGTTGTTGATGATAAAGGAATTCTAGGAGACGAAGACCCATTGAATAAGTATTATGCGTATGGAATACGAAATAGTTTTGGTATTGGATTTGACTCGTTAACAGGAAATCTCTGGGAAACCGAAAATGGTCGCAGCACTGATGATGAAATTAATCTTGTGCTACCTGGATTTAATAGCGGATGGAAAGAGGTAATCGGATTTTCTAAAGCTACACGTGGTTTTAATCCAGAAAACTTGGAAACCTTTGGAGGAAAGGGCATATACAGGGATCCCGAATTTATATGGATAGACACTATAGCACCTACTTCTGTCCTTTTCTTGCATACTGACAATCTTGGATCAAAATACAAAGATAATCTCTTTGTAGGTAGTGTTAAGAATGGCACTATTTTCAATTTTCCACTGGACAAGACTAGAACACACCTAGTTCTTTCTGGTCCGTTGAGTGATAAGACAGCAGACACAAATTCTGAAACTGGTAGTATAATATTCGGTAGAAATTTTGGTATAATCACAGATCTCGTATTAGGGCCTGATGGCAATCTCTACGTTCTAACAAACTACAAACACGATGGAACAATTTTCAGGATATCAGCGAAAAATAGTACTAATTAATTCATTTTTTGAATTCCTCCAATGGGTAACAAATACTTTGAATCTCAGGAGATATATACTGGTTCTATATGTTTTTCAAAACTATACAAAATACCATCTCTACTACCGACAAATAACATCCCATCTCCAATGCATGGTGAAGAATCAATGCTACCCATCGTAGGAAATTTCCACTCCTGGCTTCCGGTATAGAAATTTATACCATAAATATATGAATCTAATCCTCCAAAAAACAATAATTTATCGTGTTCACTGCAGGCAGGAGATGACCAGATTTTTCCACCCGTTTCAAATTCCCATAATTTAGAGCCTGTCAAATCGAAGCAATAAAGTTTACAATCAGAAGCTCCAAATATGATTCTGTCTTTTACCAAAAGGGGAGATGATAAAACTGGTTTTTCTATAGTTTTAAACCAATTGGTAGTACCGTTAAAATTGTCTAAACAGTATATTCCACCATTATATGTGCCAATAAAAATTAAATCTCCATAAAGACAAGGAGAAGAAGATCTTATTTTACCGTTTAACTTTGATTTCCATTTTAGCGATCCGTCTGAATCAACAGAGTATATGAACCCATCATCTGATCCAAAATATATCGAATCATCATGACAAGAAGGAGAGGACCAAATTTGACCCTTTGTCTCATAGTTCCAGATTATTTCTCCAGTCGAATCGATACAATACAAATTATTATCCATGGACCCCAAGACTATATTCTTTCCTATAGGACATGGTGAAGAAAAAAAGTCTCCGCCGGCATGATGCTCCCAAATCATACGGCCATCATCTTTATCAAGTGCTAAAATAATATTATCTTGTGAAGTATCACCTTGTATCCAGTTACCAAACGTAGCACATACTATCATATCACCTAAAATTAATGGTGATGAAACCATGGGAATTCCAATATTGTGATGCCATCTAATCTCTCTCTTTGACATATCCAAACAAAAGATACGTCCGGTCAATGTAAGAATATATAGAAATCGTTTTTCATAAACGGGGGAGGACACCATCGGACCAAGCTCTATTGTCCAGTAAAGCGAGGGTTTGGTTACGGGTTTAGTTCCTGTTGATCCCGTTCTTCTTATATTACCCCTAAACATATCCCATGAGTCATTGAATTTAATTGACATACAATATCTTTCTTAATAATATCGATAAATCATTGATTATGCTCAAATACAGTTGCAGATATACATAGCGATTTATTCTTTGCAACAGTTACCCATAGGGATATCGTAACCATGTGGACAGTACCTAGGGTGTTTTAATAGGGTACATAAAGCATCGGTAAATATATCCTTCATATGATGTTCAATTCCACACACCATCTCTTCATCGATCTCGATTTTTAAGGCTTCCTTCATCATGACCTCCAAAAGTCTCGTATTCCTAATCATTTGTTCTCCTATTTTTTCTCCTTCAGCTGTCAAATTCATTTCAGCATTGCCTTTCTCATAGTCAACTAGATTTGCGTCATTCAGCTTGTGAAGCATCTGGACAACAGATGGTTGCCTTACATTTAAAATCTTAGCAATAGAACTAACTTTTACTTTTTCATTTTTCTCACGCATGTGCCAAATGGCCTTTAGGTACATTTCAATATGTTCGGATTCAGCAGTTCCCAGATAAAGTTCTTCATCAGAATTCATGTTGACGATCCCAAATATTTAACATAGTCTTAATCACAATATAGTTATTAGTTTTACGCCTAATTATTTTTCTTGATTTCATGCAGGGTTGACTATTTTGTTCCCAAATTTAGTTTTAAAACATATCATCGTTTCTCCCCATCCTTCAAATTAGCCATAGATTTTCTAGACGCTTCAACCAACTTCTTTCTACGTGGTTGCAATATTAATATATAAAGACATCCTACAAGATAAACTGATAAGAGTAATATCTGAGCAATAGTTGTTTCTAGTGTGGGATGAATACCTGTCATTGTTGCCAAGTTAATCTCTAAACGTGGTATAATTCCAAATAAGTGTGTTGTTGAAATGTAACCAATTTCTTGAAACTCTCTTATTGCATTTCCGATGAAAGCGATTGACATGTAAGCTCCTATCGCCATAGTTAGGCCAAATAAAACACGCAATGGTAATTTTTTGCCGAGCCTTCTAATAATAAATACAACACTTATTATCACAGCCAGTCCTAACACTAGTCCCAAGAATACAAATGTCTCCATATTTTTGGCAAAAGAGAACATGGCCTGATAAAATAAGACAGTTTCAAACCCCTCTCTATAGACAGTAAAAAACGATAACATTGCGAAGACCATTACGCTTCCCGTTGTAGTTGCCTGCCAAACTTTTGCCTTTACAAATTCAATCCATTTTTTAGTTTCAACCTTATTTAATATCCAGAAACTTACCCAGAATAATACTGCAACAGCTAAAATTCCCGCTATTGCCTCGATTAGCTCCTTACTTGCACCGGTGATGTCTATAACAAACTGAGCGATAAACCATGTAATGACTGTCGCAATAATAGCGATCACAATTCCTAGGTAGACATGTTTCTTATAATGTGAATTTCGTGATGCTTCAAGATAAGTGAGGATAGCACCTATAATAAGTGCAGATTCAAGCCCTTCTCTGAATATTATAGAAAATGAAGTGGAAAATGCAAGTGATGGTGCTAATGTTCCTGTGCCTGTAACCAATCTTTCAGATTCATCTAGTCCGCTTCTAATTTCTACAACTTTGGCTTCAACTCTTGTATAAGGCTGATGTTGTAGGATCAAATTACGGAGTTCTGCAAATTTTATTTCCATGTCAAGCGTATAGTCAGGATTTATCGGCCTAAGTGGAACTTCAATTCTTTCGTAACTGTCCAGATATGCTGATCTGGCGGCCATAAATGCTTCGTCATTTTCTCCTTCCTTATACTTTTGAAGCAGTTCAACCAATTTGATCCTTAGACTATCTATATCAATCCTTACTCCCGTCTTCTCAGAGTCTGTACTAACGCCAAAGCCTTTTTTTATTCCAGAGTAAGTACCAAATCCCTTACTTAGTCCGGTAATATCAGTTAGATTATTTAATTGAGTATTCTCTCTCAAAGGAACTGAATATCCTGCCGTATCACTTGTTTCGAGGTTTTCATAATTTATATTCAATAGGTTTGCGGCCTTTGAAAGATTTGTAGTGATATTGTTCAAAAGGACAATCGCTTCTGATTGCTGGCTATTTTTTAATAATTCTCGGAGTTGTTCTCTCATCATTAGTTCCAAGTTTTTCATAAGTATTGGATCAACTTTTTCAAGCGGAGCTTCGAGATACTCAAAATTATCCAGGTATGCCGTAGTTGCGTACTTTTCGGCTGAAGAATAATCAGAGTCGTTTCTTATGGCTACGTCGATATCCGATAATAAATTTTTAATATTCGCAAAATATGGCCGTAAAGAACCATTGGACGGAGTATCGGATTCATTTTCAGCTAAATTGGTTTGCAATGCATTAATGAGTACTGTTATGCTTTGAATATCTGATTTAGAAAGTAAGGAATTTTTCAGGTCATCGAAAAAGGACTCTAATTCTTTTTGTTTAGAATCATCAAAGACTTTAGAGATATTTTTGTACAATATGTGCGAGATATCAACCATCCCCATGGCGTTTTCATAATCAACTATACTCGAAGGATTCTTAGAGTTACCAAAATCAGATAGTTGATAGAATTTTGAGGTGTCGTTTAACAAAACAATAATAGTTGATGAAATGGTGGAATTGTAACCAGAACTATTTGGATCCAGTATAGCTGAATTAATACCATTCAAGATATCTTTTATTTGAATGATCTTAGTTACTATTTCTGACATCTGAGATGATGATCTTACCATTATAGGTAAATCAATTAAAAGCGATTCCAATCTATCAGTTGAGTTTTGATCTATCTCTTTTAGTTTGTCTTTAATTGATGGAAATATTATTGAGTGTGAAATGTATGCATGTTCAAAAGCTCTTGTGTTATCTTCATTTGTAAGACTAGCTTGTACCAAGTTCATTTGTTCCAGTATTCGTTGTAGGTTTACTGTCACTAAAACTAGGTCACTAGAACTAAGTTCGATATTCTGTGCTCCATATACAGAGCTAGACAAGAGACTGGGGATGAGATATAATATCCATACGCATAATGAAATTTTTTTCTTATTAACAATCCAATAGAAAATTTTCATTCATTTTTTCTACCTCGTATAATGGGTTTTGATGGAATAACTTTTTTTCAGTGACATAAAACAATTAGGCTTACCTAAGTAAATTAATCTATATAAATCTTGATATTCGCAAAAATGTAAAAATAATTATGACATCACACAAGAATTGGAAGTCAAAACCTTAGCTATTTTATCTACAATAAGCGAGTTTACGTTAGCTTGTCGAATCCTGTTTGGTTTTTTTGAGGTCTTCAATCATTTCAAGTACTAGATATCTTAATCTATGGATTAGAGTTTTGATTGTGTGTACCCCAGGAATAGCAAAATGTCTTGCTACTATAACGTGGCATTTGAGCTCATATAGCATATTTAGAAAATGGGGATCGTTGAACAAACTAAACTTTGAAATAGTTGCACTCGTTATGACAACGTCGGGTTGAAAATTACCCAAGGAGGACAAAATTGTATCTGCTGCTTCATTACTATATTGCATATCGTTATCTGATAATGTAATCTCATTAAATTCAATACCGACCTGCTCAAGATATTCCTTTTGTTTTAGTACGTCTGTTATTCCTACAATTTTTTCCTGTTCGCCATCATTTTTGGTATTGATATATAACACATTAATTTTGAACTGTCCCGAACGTTCTAACCAGCTCGTTGCCTTCAGAACGACGTCGGAATGATCTCCCCCATCATATAAAACGACCAAATTTTTCTTATCTTTACGGCCTTTTTTCCGGTCTGGTTCAAATGTTAGCTCCTCATTCCCTTCTGACAGTATTGCTAGAACATCGCATGTTAGTATAGTTTGAAATTTTTTACTGTTTCTAAACATTTCAAAATCTGTAATCAATAAATCTATTTTTTGTTCCTCCACAGTAGCCAATATTGCTTCACTTGCATCATGTGATATTCTTACGAGATAATGATTTAGAATATTCTCATTATCGATTAGCTTATCTAACGGTTCAAATGATTTCCTGGCTGTTTCAGCATAACCCGTTCCAGCGGACAGCGGTGTTTGTTTTGGAACTGTGATTACTCTCAAAATATTAATCTCTCCTATACTTTCTTTGGCTACCCTTATCGCATACTTTAGTAATCTATCTGGATCTTCAGGGGTATATGGAATAAGAATCCTGTAATCTTTTCTCTCTAGATCCCCTTCGCTGGTAACAATTGGTGCATAATGATCTATTTCTTTCCTAAATGTGTACATTCGATACACAAAGAATCCAATTACCACCCATACCACAGTTATTGCCCAGCTTAAAGGTTGAGTTACAAGTAGATATACAGCTAATCCAAGTTTTAGAAAGATACCTATAATTGGTATTACAGGAAAGAAAGGAGTTTTAAAGCCGTAATCTAACTTGTCTCCATAAATTCTACGTATTGTGATTACAGCCATATTGACCTGAGTAAATAACAACAGAAAAATAACGCCTGCTGCAGTGGCAATCAGCCCGAGAGGAAGCCCATAAGCCATAATTGCCATTATGATACCAGATACTAGTATTGCAATATATGGTGTCTTGTTCCTTTTGTGGATAGCGCTCAGCTGATAGGGCATATTGTAATTCCTACCCATAGCAAAAGCAACTCTCGCAGATGAGAACGTTGTTGCGTTTAATGCCGCAAGGGTTGAAATAAGACCCCCACCTAGAACGATAAATGCTCCGTATGGCACAAGTAATTCGGCGGCCTTCATTATTCCAAGCTCACCAGCCTGACCAATGTATTTCCATGACTGAATGCCTTCTGGAAATATGGCACCAATAGATACGAAGGCAATCAAGCAGTATAGAACAACAACAGCAGTTAACGATATGAATATTGCTCGCGGGATGTTCCTTTTTGGATTTTTAGCTTCCTCTCCTGTTTGAACGATTACCTCGTATCCTTCAAACGCTATGAAAGTCAAACCCATTGCAGCAACTATTCCAGTGATGCCCTTTGGCATAAAATCTGAAAAATTCGTATGCCAGTTAGGTTGACCGCTCATAACCCACAAACCTGCTGTGATTAGAATGAATATTAACCCTAACTGAATTATAGTAATAACAACGCCCGTCTTGCCAGTTTCAGATGTTCCTTTAATGTTGATATAAGTGAAAACAGCAATTGAAACGACCGCTATCAGCTTCTCTAGTGGAATAACGTTCAAAAGCACAAGATCTTTCGAAATATTTGTCATTTCCAGTAGCCCTGTAAGAAATGAAGCAAAACTCACTGCATACAATGATCCAGCGATTATGTGTGCGAGCCAAGCCATCCATCCACTTATGAATGCGTTTGGCCTAGGCAAGCCCTCTCTGACCCACAGGTATCCACCTCCTGCTTCAGGCATAGCTGAGCCAAGTTCTGCATATGCCATGGCAGTGAACAGCGTGATTATAGCATTAATAATAAATGCTACAATAACAGCGCTTCCTGCAAGTCCGATTGCAGGTCCCGTCAGAACAAAAATCGAACCACCTATCATTGCAGCTATTCCGACCATGAGTATATCTAAAAGTCCCAGAGACCTAATCAACTGGTTATGAGGTGTGGTTCCCGTGCTTGAACGAGGTTCTTCATCAGCTTCGGACAATCGATATCGATCCATTTCATTGATAATTTAATGTTTTTAATCTAATTTTTGTCAAAACTCAAATTGTCCTTTACAACAGTCGGATGTATCTAGAAATGATAATTTGGGTCTAAAGATATATAAAAAATAAATTGGTATTAATATAATGCGTCAAGTTGCGCTCATTACAGGTTGCTCTAGTGGAATTGGTTATGAAACTGCATTAACGTTAGCAAGAAATGGGTTTTGTACATATGCTGGTGTGAGAAATACAAAGAATTCTGATACTCTAGAAAATAAAATTGCAAATCAAAAACTTGACCTAAATATCTTGCAGCTTGATGTAAACGACAAGTCCTCAATAGAAAATGCGGTAAATCAAATCAAAACTAAAGAAAAACGATTAGATGTTCTAATAAACAATGCAGGATACGGTTTGGTAGGCTTTTTTGAAGAGCTTCGATTGGATGAAATAAGGAGTCTATTCGAGACTAATTTTTTCGGGGTCCTCACTGTCACTAAAAAAGTCATTCCCTTAATGCGAGAACAGAAAAGCGGTACTATTATCAATATAAGCTCAGGAGCAGGACAGGTAGGATTCCCCGGTATTTCTGCTTACGTGAGTACAAAATTTGCTATCGAAGGATTTAGTGAGTCCTTAATGTACGAATTGTTTCCTTTTGGAATAAGAGTGATTATAATTGAGCCAGGAGTGATCAAAACAAACTTTTTTCATAATTGCATCGTGTCAGAAAAATCTTCAGAAAAGAGTTTGTCATATTCTAATTCCCTAAAGAAAATTCAAAAAAATATTGAATTAATGCAAGAACACGCTACACCTCCTGTTGAAGTTGCAAAAGTGATACTCCAGGCTTTAAAGGCTGATGAACCGAAGCAGAGGTATGTCGTTGGTAATGACGCTGCAATGATATTAGAAGCTAAAAAGAGTTTGTCGGATATCGAATTTAAAAAGATGATGATGCAAAATATTATTTGATAGCCTTCCTTAACATTCCAGGTAATGCACAATTGGCGAATTTCATATTTTTATAGTATAGCCAATATACTATGGAACGGAGTAAAGAAATCTGTCCAATTCAATTGAATTAATTGTTAGGAGAATCAAAAATGGGTCGGTAATTGATCATATTGAGTCTGGTAAGGCATTTTTAGTTTTAAGGGCGTTAAATATTACCGGAAGAGAAGGGAATGTAATCACAGTTGCTTTGAATGTTCCGAGCAATAAGTTCGAAAAAAAAGATATTATTAAGGTAGAAAATAGATATCTCGAAACTGATGAAACGAATAAACTGTCGTTAATAGCGCCACATGCTACCATTAACATCATCAAGGATTACAAATTAGCTGAAAAAAGAAAAATACAATTGCCTGATTTTATCACTGGAATTTTTAAATGCCCGAATTTAAGATGCGTAACTATCGGTGAGAATATTAAATCGGTAATTGAAGTTATTGATAAAGAGAAAATTATCCTAAAATGCAAATATTGCGGAAGAATTTTGAGTATTGATGAATTGATTTTCTAATTTGAATTCTTGTCAGTAGATAGTAGTGATAAAGTGCTTAATGAGAAATTAATGCAATCGATGGCTATGTTTCATTTCCGACAACTAGTACAATATTCGTCGTTACTTAGTTTTGATATAGCAAAATGAAATCCAATAAGAGGTGAAAAAACTACTATAGTAATAAGAGCAAGATAATACTGTGAATTATAGACAAGATACAGGGTAACACCAATACATGTCATTATCTCTAACCAAGTACAGGTACAGAGTTGTAGACAAACTTCTTTTACATTCATTTTAATGTATCATAATTATCCACCAATCAGTTATTTCAGCATAACTAAGATTATTCGGGTTATTAAGTGCAGACAATATGACTCAAATAGAATAAAGATAACTTTTTCTCGATGGGTATATCCTGAACAGTATCAGCTGAAGGATTTTACTCTGAAATCTGAAATGTGTACAAATCGCCACAGAAAAAATTCACATTTCATCCTGGTTTTGATGTATATCCTGAAGGATTTTATAGGATATAAAAATACTATTGTTAAAGTTGGACTCAAATTCTGGAAGTGATAATAAAAGAATTTCTACGTCAAAAATTTTCATAAATGGTACATTTCTAGCTCTTATTATAGCATTGCCGGCGATAGTCAGTACTGTTTTATTCCACTACGTTATCAAGACAAATTTGATAGTAACCATCTTTGCTGGAGTCATTACACTTTTTGTAGCTATGGGTTTTTCATACAAGATCTCTAAAAGACTTTCAATATAGTATAAGTATTAGTGGTAAGAAAATTTCGATTTGGACTGAATGAAAGACAATAAACAATATATGTTCTAGCGCTAATGAGTTTCATTTTAACCAGCTATATTTTTTAAAGATATACCTTGCAATAAATTTACGCGCGCTAATATCTTTTGATTCAATGATACCTCATCTAGGTTATCAAGCAATTAATATTCAAGAGAAAGAAATTAGTTAGAATTTTGTAACAATGCTTTTTCTGATTTTTTTCTTTATTCTGCTATTACAAAATTCATAATGTGAGCGATATCTAGTTAAATTATACAATCATTGGAAAATTTTTAATAATTTTTAAGACATCAATACATATATCAGGTCTCAAAAGATTGCATTTTGTCAATTGTCCAGCACGAGTCTAAAGTTTCAGTTTCCTTGTCAAAAAATGGAAAATGTTACGCCAGATATCATGATCAAGATGGTAAGTGTAAGCGTAATTCTTGCGCTGTTATTTACTGTTCCTGCTTTGGGAATATTTTTGGGAATTTATTGGCATACGGATAATTTAGTGATAGGGGCCATCATGGGCTTTTCAACACACTTTGTCACCCTAGGATTTGCCCATCCATTATCTCGCTCTATCTCAACTTTTTTTGACAGTTAGCTGGGCAATAATAAGGATTATTCAGTTTAACTGACCGATCTAGCATTTTTTGGGCATGATTAAATGAAAATTTTTGATACCTTAATCTGAAATGTGCGGAATTGATAGGCGAGATCAACATTCTTCGAATTGAGAATTTGTGTTCCTTTTAATAATATCATGTACTATGCCATATCATTTAGTTTTGAATTGGGTCCATACATAGAAAATTTATCAGGAAATTTTTGAATTCAAAAAACTTTATCTTATAACCAGCTACAATCTCGATTGATATAAGTTGAGGTGAGTGCTGTAAACTACAAATCATGTTCTTTTTTTTCTACACCCACATTAATTTTGCAGTCACTAGGACCATAGAAATTTAGCTTGATTTCGTTGCATGCTGGTTATTTCGTTTTTTATTCATAAGGACATAATCATACGTGATAGTTCTTCAGGCAAGGTTAAAATTGATGCAGAATTATTACGTAATGACAGAGGATGTGCCATAATCAATGAGCAAGGTAAGCATGCCAGGAAAAATTTTCGGTACTGTCGTGTCTCATGGATTAAAAGGGAGATTGTTAACAAAGAATGAACTCCAGATGTTGACCGAATCAAGGGACATGGATGAACTAGTAACAAGGATGAAAAATACCGTTTACCTCGATGCGTTGGCCAAGCTCACGAAGCCATATACTGCAGATAAGATTGAAAACGCGTTGAAAGAATATCTCGTGAACACACATTCAAAAATGGTCAACGTTTCAGGCGGAGCCAGAATTATCAGTGCATATTTTGTAAAGCATTTAACATGGAATTTAAAGATGATTTTAAAGGGAAAAGCTCTGGGAAAATCCTATGATGAACTTTTGCCGAAGATAAACCTGAGGGCTGAAGAACTAGTAGGTAGACGAGATCTTGTGGTTAAGGCACTTGTTTCAAAGACATTAGAGGAAGCGGTTTCTACTCTTGCTGGCAGCGAATTTGCAGAGGATGTTACCAAAGCGGCCGCTATTTACAAGGATAAAGGAGATGTCAGGATTTTTGATGTTTACCTAGATCATGTATTCTACCATGATTTGGGTAGGGCGATGAATACTGAATCACAATCATTGGATGCAAAAAACATTGTCTCTGTTGATATTGATTCTTATAACGTACTTGCCATACTGCGAGGAAAATTTTGGAACCTGCCTGCCGATGACATAAATAATCTCATGGTCGCTAGTACTTCGAAGGTAACAAAAGAAACTATACAAAAGATGATAAATGCGGAAAAAATATCAGAGGCAATTGGTGAATTATCCAACACAGTATACAAGGATATTGTCCCTCAGAATCCGACAAGTGACATAGATTCCATATTACAAATTGAAAAGGGATTTGAAGACATTGCATTAAAGCGAGCATTATCAGCATTTAGGACGATGTTCAGTGTAGGGATAGTGCTTGCTGCACTGAAACTCATCATGGTAGAAGTTAGAAATTTGTCAGCAATAGCATCTGGAATTGAACAGAAAATTCCAGGAGAAACAATATTATCAAAATTAATTAATGTAAATTAAGACCTTCTATTCAATACTACAGATCTTATCACTCACTTGTTTCAAGTTTGGGCCGGCCTAAAACTAATAACTATGAAAAATATTTTTCTGTATCTAACTAGATCGTTTTTCTGGCCAGACAAGATTTGAATAAAGCATCTTTGGAATTAATTTCTTGAATTCAACTCCCTCGCCTCTATACCATTTTGGAAACCATTCGTAAAGATGTAACCTAATTGTCTGAATATATACAATTAATCCTTCTATAAGCATGATTCCTATGTTGCCTCCAATTAAAACTGCTAAACCGCCTCCATGCTCGTATGACTGATTGACCGTTACCAAGAGAGCAGCGTGTACCAACAACATAATTCCAAGTCTGGTATAACTGATAACATTAGAAAGAACTTCAATTATCCTTACTAGTATGACCTCAATAACAATTCCCATCAATCCTCCTCCTTCCTCATGACCATGTTTTGCAGCGAGTTCTTGTTCTTTTTTTCCTCCGTAAATCATGATTCCCGCAGTTGCAATGATTATAGGAGGGGTGGCTTTGGCAACCAAGTCTACTGTTACCCAGTCCCCGAATAAGTATGTCAACCACGGTACCGGTTCATTATGAGTGACACCAGTTATTCCAAACATACCTATTATATCATATCCTGAACCTATCGCGGCAAGTATCAATGCTACTATGGCAAGAAATTGTATTATAGTAGGAATATCATGTGTTAAAACGACAAGTTTGTCTCTTTCTAGGATATCAGCTCTAAGTCTTAGAAACAATGCCATCAACAAGTGTATGATACCAATAGCAACGGACACTTTCAGTATCTTTATTACCTGTTCAAATGTTAATTCTGAAACATTTAGAGCCCCCACTAGACCATCTAATGGCGCAAATAGGGGTGCTAATATAGCGATCTCATCTATGTGAAATCCAAAAAATTCTCCTGTTCCTACCCCTGCAATGCTGGCAGCTGCACCGCTTGCAGCCAATAATGTTGCCCAAGTCCTTAGACTTCCATTTGCTCTGTACCGTAAGAACATTCCCAATCCAAAAAGCAGAAGGCCATGTCCCAAATCTGCAAACATAATGCCATAAAAAACAGGCCATACGAAAGCAATAATTGGAGTCGGATCTACTTCACCATAATTAGGAAGTCCCTGGGTCTCAGTTATTACTTCAAATGTCTTTGCATACTTGTTATTGAGAAGTAGTGTTGGAAGTTGATTGCTAGAATCCTTATCTAAACTAGCCGGCTCGGCAATAGAGACATAACTTTTTGTGAGATTTTTGAACTTTTTCTCCATGCCGTCTGGGATATATCCCTGAATAAGGGCAAAATTCTTTGTTCCTCCTGGCTTTCTAGTTACCTCCAAAATATCTTTTGTGACCTTAGAGGACTCGTACAATGAAAGTAATTTGGGCAAGAGCTTAACTTTTAATTTCTCTATTTTTTTAGTAATCTCTGCAGATGCCTTTTCAAGTTCCTTGCATTTCTTTTGGCATTTCTCATGGGCAGAACCAGGATTCTGTGGCAATTCGGGAGGAATCTGAATAGGATGCACATTAAAACTTCTAAGAACTTTCATGATTTTTTCAGAATCTTCTTGTGAGCCTATCACAGTAATAGAGGATTTCTCATCATTGAGTTTGAGTGGATGTACAATAAGATCAGTCAGACTATTTTGAATTTCAGTGATATCTTTGGTATTAACGATAAAAATTTCTGCAAAAAATGTCTTCAGACTACGCAATCCGGATAAGTCCATTCGGAGCTTTGAAGCACTTCCGATTGCGTTCAGGGCATTACGATATTCTTCAAGTTCCTTTTCTATTTGTTGCTGGCTCTTGAGTAACGATATTGGTTCTTCTAGTACAACTTTACTTTTCTTTTCTAATTCAACAATGAAATTTTGAATATCGTCTATCTTGTAATCAGTCTTTTCCTGGGGAGCGCCCTTAAAGAGAGTGGCCATGACACCAGTTTCAAGGGGTATGCCTAAAGATCTTATAACATCGTCAATCTCTTGAAATAACTTTTGAGCATTCAACAAAAGATCATCAAAGTAAGGATTACCATGTTCAGAAGGATTCTGCAATGGATGAAACCATTCTAATTCTGCCAATTTACTTACGGCGTCGTGCGTTTCAACCCTTGGCAGAATCAAAGTTGTCTTTAAGAGTTTGGCCTGTCCCATTGTATTGAGTTTTTTGAATATTAATCTCCTTAAAATCTTTCCCTTTTCTTCGTTTCAAGAATTCAGAAATTACGTTTTGTAATTACTTCAATTCGACTTACTTTGATATTCTAAATTTGATTTTCCACTTGGTTGAGATATGTTCTTGCAGCCATTTCAAGAAATTGGCTGCAATCTACTACTACTTTACGATATCAGCTTTGCCTTTACGAAAAATGTTTTGAGGATTGCTGTTACTCATTGTCCCAAGATAATGAACATCATTACGATACCATAGATAGCAATGGATTCTACCATACCGACAAATATGAAGACTCTAGATTGCATTTTTGGATTATCGCTAATCGCGGCTAAACCAGCAGCGCCTACAAATCCCAAACCTATTCCTGAACCAGCGGCCGCAAGACCAAATGCCATACCTGCGCCAATAAACTTGGCTGATCCTGCATCTGATGTTCCCCCTGTTTCGGCTTGTGCAAATGCCCAATTGTTATATAAGAATAGTATGCTAAAAGTCATAGCAATGGTCAGAAGAATAACACTAACTTTTTCTCTGTTAACACCCATCATACATTGGTTCGAAATTGAAGGCCATATTTAATTATAACTAAGAAAGTTGCATGATGTCCGAATTCACTGCGTTGTAAATACGGAAAAGAGTTGTAAGTAACCTGTACTATCCAATATCATTAAGAGATTCTAATCGATAAGATGTTTCTAACTACTGTAATTGGTCAAAATGTGTTTTGGAACTTGACGAAGATTAACTTGTATAACTCAAACATCGGACAAAGCCTTTTTCTTGTAGGAAGAAATATCTTGTTTTACATCCTGTATCATTGAATCATGTTCTGATTGTAAATTTTGTTTTGATTTCTTAAAATACTCTGCAATAATATCAGCCTCCATTTTACTTGCAACCATCAATATGCATTGTTACGTCTACTCTATATTCTTTTTCTTATCTAAAACAACTTTTACTTTTTTCAGTCTTACAAATTCTTCTCGCTCACGTTCTTCTAATGTTCCCTTAATGAAGGCAATCGCATGCTGATACTGTGGAATTATAACAAATTCAAGCGCATTGATTAGTTTTTGGGTTTTTTCAAGTTCCTTTGCTAGACTGAAAATAGCATTTTCATACTCGGCTGCTTTACAAATCTGCGGAAGCATATTCTTTATCTGTTTAGATGCCTTGTCAACATAGACGTTTGTTTCTGAAAATCCATAAGAGAGGTCCTGACCTCCTTGTTTTGTTTTTATCTGGAGTGTGGGGATTTTCACATCAACGATCCTTCTCACATTAACATTTACTTCCATTATAGCTGGAGTCGAATCTGAAATTGATTCAAGTGTCGATGTTCCCAGCGACATATACGAATCATAGACTGCAGAGTAAATATCAGAAAGTGGAGACCAGATATCACCTCTCGTTTTATTAGCCTCTTCTATCATTTCGTCGATTTTTTTTAGTAACACTTCTCGTTTGTCATCAAGTATTTTGTGAACCATACTGCTAACTTGCAACGATCTCCTTATCTTTATCAGTTCTATTTTCGTTGCAGTAACATTTTTCCCAAATGACATTTCGATGTACTAAAGTTTACTTGTTTCCCTTATAATACTGCTGAATATGTTTGTCTTTAATTTTAGTTAGTTCCCCTTCTGGTAAAGCAGCCAATATATCCCATGCCCTGCTCAACGTTTCATCCAAATTTCTATTTTCATCAGGACTTTGTTTTAGAAAATGTGTCTCAAAATTATCTCCAGCGTCAAGATATTTCAAATCAACTCCAGTTAAACCCGCCTTTCCTACAATCTCTGCTAGTGCTCTTACCTCTTGGGCTCTAGAATAAGCATCGTATAATTGATTGCCAACTTCCATATGATCTGATCTAGTTTTCCCTTCACCAACACCATCCTTCATTAATCTAGAAAGTGACATCATAACATTGACCGGTGGATATATTCCCTTTCTAAAAAGGTCTCTTCCCAGGACTACTTGTCCTTCCGTAATGTAACCAGTCAAATCAGGTATAGGATGTGTAATGTCATCTGCGGGCATTGATAATATCGGCATTTGAGTAACACTTCCGCTCTTTCCCTTAATTCTCCCTGCTCGCTCATAATTATTTGCCAGGTCAGTATAGAGATATCCAGGATATCCTTTCCTTCCAGGAACTTCTTCCCTAGCGGCGCTAATTTCCCTGAGGGCTTCGGCATAATTGGTCATATCAGTTAATATTGCCAATACATGCATACCTAGATCAAATGCAAGATACTCTGCTACAGTCAAGGCCACCCTTGGAGTTATGATCCTTTCAATTGCAGGGTCATCTGCAAGATTAATAAATAAAACACTTCTTCTCAAAGCACCTGATTCCTCCAAGCTCCTTTTGAAGTATTGCGCTTCAGAGTACTGAACACCAATAGCCGCAAATACTACAGCAAAGTCTTCGTTGGTCCCTACAACAGTAGCTTGTCGCGCAATTTGTGCCGCCAATATATTATGTGACATTCCAGAGCCCGAAAAAATAGGCAACTTTTGACCCCTGACAAGTGTCAGCATTCCGTCAATAACAGATACTCCGGTTTGAATGAATGAAGTTGGATATTCTCGGCTCTGTGGATTCATCGGCTCTCCGTTCACGTCAAGGAATTTATCAGCAACAGGATCAGGTAAGCCATCATTTGGTCTGCCAAGCCCATCGAACACTCGTCCAAGAAGTTCTTGCGATACTGGCATGGTCATAGTTTTTCCGAGAAATTTTACTTTTGTTCCAGTTATGGCCAGTCCCGTTGTTCCTTCAAAAACTTGAACTACTGCTTTGCCGTATCCTATTTCCAGAACTTTTCCTAATCTTCTTTCACCCTCATTTGTTTCAATTTCCACAAGTTCGTCAAATGATGCTTTGGTTACACCATCTACTATCATCAGTGGTCCTTTTATTTCAGCAATTTTCGTATATTCTATTCCAGTGGTTTTAGACAGAGACCTTTACCTCCTCAATGTTACCTTTGAACGAATCGGATAGCTGCTTGTCTATTTCTTCTAACTTTGAAACCTCCTCGTCTGTAACTTCAAACTTTGCCTTTAATAGAGTGGTTATTATTGGTAGTGCTCTGATATCTGCTAAGGATTTTCCCTCCTTTAGAGCCTTTTGTGCTTCTTTGTAAAACTTTACCATCAATCTAACCAATTTCAGTTGTTTTGCTGGACCACAATAAGTATCAACTTTATCAAAAGAGTTTTGTTGCAAGATTCCAATCTTTAGCATTCTGGCTACTTCAAGAACAAGTTTCTCCTCATCTGGAAGCGCCTCAGGTCCCAACAATCTAACAATTTCTTTTAGTGTATCTTCACGCTGCAATATATGATAGGATTCTGCTCTCAGATCATACCAGTCAGGACTTACGTTTTCTTTCCACCATTTAGATATATCTTCAAGATATCCAGAA
Source organism: Nitrososphaeraceae archaeon (assembly GCA_033272285.1). GTDB lineage: Archaea > Thermoproteota > Nitrososphaeria > Nitrososphaerales > Nitrososphaeraceae > TA-21. The sequence goes on along the minus strand of JASKBU010000013.1, from coordinate 93,084 downwards.
TAAGACTGCATCCAATTAATTGACGGATAGTGTCTCGAGTATGCTAATCTGGTATCTAGCGCCCAAAAAGTCTTGATGAATCTAATTGTGTGAGTTGTTACCGGTTCGGTAAAGTCTGCTCCAGATGGAGATACTGCACCAACCAATGTCACGGATCCGGAACGATCTGGTGAACCAAGTGCTCTGATTCGTCCTGCTCTTTCGTAAAATTCTGCGAGTCTTGAAGCCAAGTACGAAGGATAACCCTCTTCTGCTGGCATTTCTTCCAAACGACCTGACATCTCTCTGAGTGCCTCTGCCCATCTACTTGTAGAATCAGCCACAAGAACTACGTCATAGCCCATGTCCCGATAATACTCCGCCATAGTAACACCAGTGTAGATTGATGCCTCTCTAGCGGCAACAGGCATGTTACTAGTATTAGCAACAAGTACTGTTCTTTCCATTAATGGTCTCTGAGATCTGGGGTCAATTAAATGTGGAAATTCTACAAGAACTTCTGTCATTTCATTGCCTCGTTCTCCACAACCAATGTAGACTACAACCTTGGAATCTGCCCATTTAGCTATTTGATGTAGTGTAACGGTCTTACCTGTGCCAAATCCGCCTGGAATAGCACCGGTTCCACCTTTTGCTATAGGGAAATAAGTGTCAATGATTCTCTGACCGGTAACCAGCGGTACTGTAGGATCATATCTTTCTGCATATGGACGTGGTTTCCTAACTGGCCATTTATGATACATCTTTAATTGAATTTTGTCTCCGTTCTTGCTACTGGCCTGTCCAATGACATGCTCTAAATCATACTCTCCTTCCTTGGCAAAATCAGTAACAGTCAACTCAGGATAATTTGGAGGAACCAATATTTTGTGAGTTAACAAAGGAGTTTCCTCTACTGTCCCAAGGACTGAACCTCCAAAAATAGTATCATCTTTTTTTACTGAGGGATTAAATCTGTATTTATTTTTCATATTGACAGGGCTTGTAGTAATCCCTCTACCAATGAATGCTCCTGATTTTTCAGCAATCTCGTCCAACGGCCTTTGTATACCATCATAAATCCTTCCAATAATTCCTGGACCCAGAAGTACTGAAAGTGGCTGACCCGTACCTATTACTTCTTCTCCCGGTCTGAGGCCTGATGTTGATTCATAGACTTGAATAAACGCTACGTCTCCAGTCAATCTGATAACTTCTCCAATTAGTTTTGATTCACCAACTTCCACCGTCTCATACATTTTTGCAGATGACATTCCATCAGCCCTAACTGCTGGACCACTAACCCATACTATTTTTCCCTTTGCAACCATCTACTTGTTCTCCCCTCTAAGCAGTTGGACTATGTCTTTCCTTATTAAAGGTTTGAGGCTTTCAATATTAGAATCCAGTGTGTTATCCAATGTCATTGTTCCGTCCGCTGAAGTGGTTTTTATTCCGCCGATTATATCTAGAAAATCGTCTGATACACTTACTTTCATGTTTTTGCCGGTTGATTCTTGTGAGGATATTTTCCTCACTAGCTTTTGGTCGGCTTTATTGCATTGTATGAGAATATCAGAACCTAACTTTGAAACACTGTCTTGTATCATCTTGGTCAGCAATTTTTCATAATTTTTTTCATTATTACTTTGAGCAAGTTTTTCCTTCGCTTTAGTAAAAATCTCATCAATTGCCGATTCGATTATGATGAGCTCTTTGTTCCTAGCGTTTAGGGTGCTAGAACCTATTATTTGTCGTTTTAAATTTTCAGCCTGTTTTTTAGATGATTCAATAATAGCGTCATATTCAACTTGAAGAGTGGTCTTGGAAGATTCTAAATTTTTTAATGAATTCTGGAGTGCAGAATCAATCTCAGAAATTAATGCTGATTCTTTTTGTGAAAGAACTTTATCAATGGTTCTTTCTAAAGAATTTAAACTCATTCATTGACTTTTTCAGAACTACGTGATTTTAATCTTTTGATGGGATTCCAAGTAAAAGAAAAATAATTTAGTTAGCTTGTCTGAATTCGGGATAAACCACTATTATGTGAATATCAGTTGGAATCATAATTCACTTTTTGCGTTTGGTATGATGTAACTATGAACCCCTGCATACTTCGCAGGTAAATGTTCCTTCCGAATACATTAGCACATCTGACCATTCTCCACATTCATCACAATATCCAGACACAGCAGATGCTGGTCTACCAATTTCCCCTCTAATCATGGCAGCCTTTTCTGACACTACATCGACTAGTTCTGGAGTTACAGCGATAACGTCGGAACTTGAAATTATTCCTGCTAGTCTGTCTTTGTAAACAACGCCCAATCTTTTGATATTATTTTTTCTTAATATCCGCGCTGCCTCAGTTATTCCTTCTCCTGCTTCGACGGTGTGAATTTGTTGCATTACTTTTACTGCCGCAACAGATGATGGCTCCAAATTGCTCGCCACTACCTTTGATACAACGTCCCAGTCAGTGACAATTCCAACGGGTTTTTCATTTTCAGTTATAATTACACTGCCAATAGTATGCTCTTTCATTTTCATTGCGATGTCAGCAATGTTATCGCTTGGAATAGCTGTGATTACGGGGCTGTTCATAATATCCCTTACAAGCACTCTTGTCGTCATGTTTGCATCTGTATGTTCTACTAGTTTTTTTGCCACAATATAATTTAGGATATTTGGTTTAATTGTCTTTCTAATCTCCATTTGTACAATTTGATGGTTCAAAATGATGGGGAGGTAAAAAAAATAGATTTAACTAACTTGATTCCATTGATTCCATTCATTCGTTGATAGTATTATTGATGGCTTGTCCCCTTTCCGCTCGCTCTATTTTGGATTGTCCTGTAGGCAGCATTCTTATAAATTCATCCAAGGATATCTTTTTACAATATTCTGCCAGACTCTGATCAAATTCAGAAATTGCCCTTACGAATTCACTTTTAACTTTCTTAGCAAGATTCATCGGATCGGTCCCACCGGGTAACAATGAGGTAAACACCAAGCTTCGTTTTCTGACAGCATTCAAGGGTCCACAAACAATTGAATATTTTTTTTCAATCTGTACCAGCCCTATTGAAAGTTTTAATTCAATACCTCTGCAAAAATTTCTCTTTCCTTCGATGACAAAAGAGCCTTTTGGAAGAAATTGACCCGTTGGCGCTCCTTTCTTTACCTGATTAGGGAATACCCAGTACGCATCTCCGCTTGATAATCCATCCTTCCATGCTCTGCTAAATGATACTGTTGCTTGGGCAGCCTCCTCGACATAGCTGCTATCTTGTTTTTCTTGATTGTTAACATTCTTTACTAGGAAAAAAGGCGAACCATGAATTTCTGCATGAAAGATAATATCATTTTCAGTCATGTACTTACGAATAATGGCAGAATTCGAAGACGCGTCTCTACCACCAATTACTAAATATCCATCACTAGTAACAAACCAACGATATCTCTCATACCACTGTTTTGATTCTAATTTGCTGAATTGAATTTTTTCATGAATTTTTTGTGTTTGATTTTGTAGTTTTTCAACTCTTAATCTTAGTTCTTCACTAGCTTTGTCTATGTTGATAGCTCCTCGCTCCAATTCTTTGGCTCTGGAAAATAATAGTGATGAAGATTTTGGGATACTTGATTCGAACTTGATTCGTTCATTTTCTATATTCAAATAGGTAATGCCATTTTCCTTTACAATTTTAGAGTCATTATTTTCCAAGAGGCTTCTAACCGTGCTATCGTACATATCTTCGACACCCCTGGAAGAAAGATTCATTAGTTCATGGGCAACTCTTCTGAGATTTTGTGATCTAGTGATTACTTGCGTTTTAGCTTTGTTTTGTTCTTCTAAATCATGTTCAAGTTCCAAAATTTTTCTGTCTGTCTCTTCGGTTTTCAGACTCCTCCCGATCGAAATTATTTCGTTGCTAAGTACTTGATCTATTCCATCCATGTATGATTCAACCTTCTTGGCGTTAGAGCCTCCTGACATTACAATAGGTGATGCATCAATTGCTAAACCGAGTTTGTCCACCATAATTGATGGTTCATGATTTGTTTCATCTATGACTTTTCTTGTAATTTCTTTGGTCTTATAATAAATATCACGTACATCATTATCGCTAAGGTTGTTTGCATACTTTGCGCTATTTCCCGAATGTAGTAATATTTCTTCTACGTACTTTCTTGGTAAAGACGTACATTTGGCCAACCATCTTACTAAATCCGTATTTTCTGGTTGCATGTCTCTGCTCTTTTTCATGCCCTCCAAGGAAATTTGAAAAACGTCTTCACCTCTATTTGGTGGCAGAACATATTCTAGGCCAGTCTTCAATATTCTGTGCCTTACTTCGACAGGATTCAGAATCCAAAGGATCTTCATCGATTCATCGCATAAAATAATATTCCCCTTTCCGAAAATTTCAACTACTAATTTCCTTTCTTTATTGTCTTTATTTATGAAATGAAGAAAGAAAATTCTCTCGCTTCCGGGCTGCGATACAGAATTTATTTTAGCCCTTTCGATTTCGCGACTTAATATGCTTAGAAGCTGGTTCTCTTCCATTTGCTTGTATTTCTTGCTCGTAATCCATATCCCCTTGGTTGAAACGATAAGATTGATATCCGACTCCGTGGGATGATGTAATTTCAAAAGAATCGAATTTTTCGTAATAGAGGAGATATTACTAACGTAGTAACTAGACGTTATCTTTGAACTAATCTTGTTTACTAGGTAATGAAGCTCAATTCCTGATAATTCCATACAAGTGATTTTAACGAGGATGAATATTAATTAAATAAAAATTAAAATTTACAATCGAAAGGAATTAAACCTGCATTTAATGTGAAAAAAGTAATTGGAACAAATCGATAAGATATATTATATGAGAGCCTTGACAGGCGTAATCTGCGGTGTTATCCTTGGTTTTATCCTTAATCCTTCAAACTACTCGGCGTCCATACCCATAATAATAGCCCTTGGACTATTTTTCTATATTATATCATATGTTATTGCAAAAAGAATTGGCTTGAGAGTGAAGACTGAAGACAGGAAAAAAATTCCTACCAATGGGATCTTTCCTTTTATCTTTTTGCTATTAATGTTCTTGATTGTTACATATACTGGTTTACACGCATGAGAGAACGGTTTAAAAGAATTTGATTCAAAAGTTCTTCATGTAGATACAATGATATGGAACTATTCAACGCCAGGCATACCGGACGAATTTTTCGAACGGTCAGAAAAGGTCCCCATCACAAAAGAGGAGATACGCTCAATCGTATTGGGTAAATTACGCCTCAGGAGTGGCTATTCTGTAATTGATGTAGGATCCGGGAGTGGTAGTATTACCGTAGAGATTTGCCTTCAAGTAAATTCTAAAAATGTATACGCAATTGATGCGGATAAAAACGCCATCGAATTAACAAGGAAAAATCTGGATAAATTTGGGGTATCCGCGAATCTAATTCATTCCAAGGCAGAAGAGATCTTGCCTTCACTGCCAACTGTTAATGCAATCGTTATAGGGGGAACAAAGGGTAAAACTGAAAAAATTATCGAGCTTTGTGTGTCTAAATTAAGGAAGCGCGGAAGATTGGTCATTGACACCATACTAATTGAAACAATGTACAATGCCCTAAAGTCCCTCAAGAAGCAAAAAATGCATGAAATTGAGGTTACTCAAGTCATGATATCAAAAGGGAAAGATTTTCCAAGCGGAACAATGCTTGTTTCTAGAAATCCAATTCTGATTTTGTCTGCAACTAAAATGTGAACTACTTATTTTAATGATTCACCTTATCTGCTTTGTCCCGAGTTGAACCTACAGCTAGCTGCATCTTTACTTTAAATAACTCATTTTTTACAACTGAAAACATGAAGCTTTCATGCATAGGGTGTGGCCCTGGCGATCCGGATTTGCTGACAGTGAAAGCCGTGGATAGGATCAAGAATGCAGATGCCATATTTACTCCGACCTCCAAGGAAGGCAAGCCTAGCATTGCTTTATCGATAGTAAAAAAATACGTAGACGAAACAACCACCAGTATTACAAACCTCATATTTCCTATGATAAAGGATAAAGATTCTCTGAAATTACAGTGGAAAACAAATTCGCGGTTAATAGCTCAAGCTGTGGTTTCTGGAAAAAAATGCGTATACTTGACTGTAGGCGATCCTTCTTTATACAGTACCTGGAATTATATTCACAAAGAATTCAGGGAGAACTATAATGATATAGAAATTGAAATCATCCCCGGAGTCCCGTCATTTTTTGCATTCGCAGCCCAGGCAAAAATGAGTCTTGTGGAAGGTGATCAAACTCTTGGTATCGTTCCTGCATGCTACGACCTGGATAAAATAAAACATACCGTGGCATCATGTGATTCAATAATTTTTCTTAAGGATGGAAGATACTTCGATAGCGTGGTAGAAATTCTCTATGAAACCGGTTTTAACGATAACTCTGTCATTACTATAGCTCAGGACGTATCTGTGGATGAAGAAATTTTAGAAACAAAGAAATTAAAAGATTTACGAAACACAAAAAATCCCGCTGGCAAGTATTTTTCAATAATGGTGGCTAGAAAAAATGATTGAACCTAACACTATTTACTTTGTTGGGTCGGGACCAGGAGATCCTGAGCTTATAACGCTGAAAGCAAAAAAATTATTGGAAAACGCAGATGTCATCGTATATTCGGGTTCGTTACTCAATCCAAAACTTCTTGAATATGCCAAAAAAGATGCAGTCCTTCATGACGCAGCTCTAATAGATAGAAACAAGATTTATGAAATATTAAGGGATTCGACCAAGCAAGGAAAAGTTGCTATTCGTTTTCACGACGGAGATCCAGCACTATTTAGCACAATAAGAGAACAAATTGATAAACTGGATACAGACGGCTTACGTTGTAAAGTTGTTCCAGGAATAACCGCCATCTTAGGGGCAGCCTCTTCACTAAATTTAGAATTAACTCTTCCCGGAATTACTCAAACTCTTATTATTACGAGGGCAGAGTTTAGGACTCCTGTTCCAGATCGAGAAAGAATTTCTAACTTGGCTACGCACGGTGCCACTATGGCCTTTTATCTAAGTGTTCATCTGATAAGAAACATTGTGGATGAACTACTTAAGGGAGGAGTCTATCAAACTTCAACACCTGTTGCCGTCATTTACCGTGCTACGTGGGACGATGAGAAAATAATAGTTGGAACTCTTGACAACATTGCTGAAAAGGTGAATGAGGCCAAGATAACCAAAACAGCAATTATTATCGTTGGAAATGTTATTAACCCAAGTAGCTACGAATTTTCAAAGGTTTACGATCCACAATTCACACATGGCTATAGGAAAGCTAATACTGATAGGTCTGAATAATACCATAATAGGTAACAATTCTATTGTTGGTTTTAAGGCTCTACCAGCCAGACAAAATGCACGTCTAGAAGATTTCCTCGTCCTTTCTCATCCCACCTAGACCAGCCTTAACTTTTGATGCGCACTCTATACATAGGTCCTCAGAAAATGGAAAGCTCTTCACGCATTCTTTGCATACCGGTTTTCCACAACTAGGGCATTCCTTAGTAGATGTCTGTGTGTTACACAAGGTGCAAATATTATTCTTCATTATCATAATTACGGTCTCTAAGGCTAAAAGCATATCGCACACTTATGCTGTATTGGGAAGAACTAGTTTAATAATTCAAAATAAAATGCTAGAAAAAAATTGTCAAATATAAAAGTCACTGGCATTACTTTTATTTAAGATAAGGGAATTCTTGAGATTTCTTTTTTTTCAATATTGGCCCAAGCGCCCATTGGATTCTCTTTTGTCTCTGATTTCTTTATTCCAGTTATTTCATTAATGATAACTTCAGTGGCACGCATTGGAGGCCAAGCCATTGCAACATATTCACCGATATTACCAGTTTTTTCTAATGAGGCGGGCAGTAACTTTTCCTCTGAAAAACCCAGTGAGACGAGTTTATGCTTTAGAGTATCTATCAGATCACGCTGTCCATGTACAATTAAATGAACAAGCTTTGAGTAATCAATTGTCGACATTTACTATAAGTCTCCTCTTATTCACTCCTATAAACATAATTGTCTAAATAATATCGCTGACAAGTATCGTCATGTCACACTTCGATCTTCATATGACAATGATCTTCCCTGAAAACATTTCAGATAGGATTTCCTCCTTTATGGGAGGAAGTCTCGACTTTCCTTTTGTTAGGAAGGATGAATTAATAGCACTTTTATATTTATACGGAAGAAATAACGCAGTACTCCCTCATCCCGACAAAGTTCTTGCAGTTGCAAACAAGACGATTGAAACATTAGAACATAGCATCGAAAAGTACAAAAATGGTCCAAAGTCTTTATTCGATTCAGAATTTGTCCGAGATAATTACATACGGAGGCAATTACAAATAACTGTAGATAAAAATAAAAATCATCATCATAAGATTGTATCCGAGATAAATGATAAGGGAATTATAAATGACCCTGTAATATTATCTGAATGCTTTTCACAGCATGTGTCATTCTATAACCAAAAGTATTCATTTTTCTTTTATGGACCACTAAAGGATAATGAATTGATACATGACCTTCGCAGTCTGTTATCGGGCAGAATAGTTATGCTTGGATACAATAAGGAAGAAGACGAACTACCATTCGAGCACCCCATTATTCCACTATACGTGTGGGCAAGAGAAAACCTTCTCAAAAATTCCTAGATTAAATAAATGAAAACGTCCAATAAACAGATCCACAAAATTATCATTTAACATACAAGATCGAATACTAATTGTAGGGGGAAGACCTAATATACCCTACCCTTTATATTTATTAGTTACCAATTATGGAAAAGGTAACTCAAAAGGTATTATGGATGATGCAGGGTTTGCACTCACAGGACTAGCGCTTTTGAAAGGGTCTTCGTTGTTTTGTGCCGAGTCTTGTGCGTGGGTAGTTAGAGGCATGAATGGAAATATCCTGATATCGTTCCTTAAACAGGACTCAAAAATCCCGCAGTATTCAAAATAGGGGGATTTAAAACCTTCGTAATTCATCGAAAAGGGAGAATAAATACTGATCCCTGATGCAAATATCATTTGTGAAGATTGGAAAGAGACAAAGACTGTGATAATAAGAATAGATAGCAGGAAGCAAATTGCCGATGAATGATATTTTCTATCTGTGTTCAAGTAATATGAGATTTAACACTAAGTATATTTAGAATGCTTCAACATAATTAATAAGATAATTGGATAAATGAATGCAAGAATCTAATTCCTAAATAGGTAATATACAATGCTACGCTTAATATTTGCTAGAAAAAATCCCAGAATTTTTTTATCAAAAATTTATGGTATCTCGTGTATTCTCCACGGATGCATGTTGTCGAAATATTCCCACAAATGATTTTGAATGCAAAACAAGATTAGAATTGACTAAAATCCAAAATCTGACTATTCTACTAGTATTATGATCTGCATCTGACATTCAATGATCATCTTAAAGTTAACCCGTAATGATAGGGACGTTAATGAAAGAAAAGATAATTGAAATTAGAAAACTGTATTCTAAAATGGATCTGGATAATTCAAACTTTCTTACTTTCTTTGATCTCGAGCATTTGCAGGCCGGTATTCTAAGATTAAGACCAGGCGAAATTGATACACAGGAACCACATTCAACAGATGAGGTCTATTTTGTTTTGGGGGGAGATGGATTCATAGAAATCGGAAATAAATCATACGAAATAAAGAAAGATCTATTCATTTATGTTCCGGGGGAAGTTAAACACAGGTTTCACGGAAATACACAAGAGATATTGGTACTATATTTTTTCAGTGGTTAACCTAAAATAATTTCTTGGACTATTATAAGAATGACGTTATAGCTGTACAGTCACGTACAATATCCTATGATAAATTCATTGGCATTGCTTCCAAATGCTTGGCTAGAACCATCAAAACTTCAATCTTTTTTTTAGGGTAATTTGCAAAGTTAAGCGCTTGATCAATAAAGGCTGAAATTGGTACGGCTTCTTCTCCGACAACTTCGATACCCTTTTTAGTCAATAAATAGGATTTTGTTACTGGAGCAGCCTGTACCCCATTTAAAAAGTAATGCTGTGAATCTGACATCGATTTACTTGCCTTCGAGTAAACTTCCTTCATGTATTCAGTCTCGACTGCAATATTTTCTTCTAAAATACTCATTCGTTTAACTAATTCATTGATTCTTTTTACAGATTCAAATACCATGATAAATCTATCTAATTATTTCAGTAATGCCACTTCAGTCGGAATCTATTCTCAATTCGTCTTTCTTGGTTTCTTGTTCTTGTAGTTTCTTAAGTTCGCTAACCAGAAACTGTTTATACTTTTCTCTTTCCTGTTCAGTCATTTTGTCCAAATTAGAACTCAAAGATAGACCCATAGCTGACAACCTGTCTATCATATCCATAGCCATAAACTTGCCAACGCTTCCAACTCTCATTACTACATCTAACTGCTTTTGCATAATGTTATTTACGGAATCTACATCTGCTGCTATATCTATACCTCTAGACGTGATTTTGTATTTGCCGCTTTCCGTCTCGCTTATCAGGCCTTCTTCTAACAATCTCCCTAACATGGGATAGATTAAACCTGGTGAAGGTTTCCATCTTCCTCCACTTTGTAAAATAGCTTTATCAATGATTTCCTTTCCAGTCATAGGTTCCTCTTCTAGTAGACCAAGAATGTAATGTCTTGAAAAGCCTCTTGGAATAGCACTGCCTACCCTGGCTAGCCAATTAGATAACATATCACTAGTAATATCGCTAGCGATATATTTAGTCTTTTGCACTTAAAGTTCTGCTGTATTATAGGGTGATTCTTCTCTGTGCTGCAAGTCGGGTGATGAGAATTAATTAATAACTTCGCATGCGTAGATTTATGGATAAACCACTTACGGAACACTTTCTATATGAACTAAAAAATCAATGTAATTTCGCTATACAGGGCTATAATGATTTTGTAAGTGCATATAATAATAGGAGTAGTGATAGAATGTGGTCTTCCCTCGAATTATTTCTTATAGCGGCCGCAAAAATTTCAATCATATTTTGGACGAGTGATCCAAAATATGCCAAAAGAGGAGAGGAATTAAGGAAGCATCTATCTGTAAATGATACTGTAGCCTTTAAGACTAGGGCACCCAGAAATCACTTGGAACATTTTGACGAAAGGTTGATGACTGGTACGTTTCTTATTCACATCACAACTTAATGGATAGAGTAGTTTTCCCAGAAACCACTTTTGCTACGGGTAATTTTGATTACCTCCGTGCGTTCTTTACTCGAAGATTTGTTTTCAGGTTTCTAAACAATGAATATGAAATAAAACCAATTTCCGATTCAATCGTAGAATTGTTATCTAAGGTTGACAAAGCACTTTCTAATTTACAGTCGAGAACGCCTTAAAATCTTTTTCTGCTCTATTGCCAATGCCTGAATTATACCAAAGTTATCTGAAAAATATCTTGACTCGTTTATGTTTATATGCTTATATAGTAAGAAATTTTACTTGGAGTATTTGTCAGAAAATAGTGACATTCCAAAGGCAAAGAAAAAAACAACTAAGAAAGGAATTTTAATAACGATTCTAATTGTCGCTGCAGTAGTTGCTGCAAGTTTTCTGGTATATCTAATACCATAATAGAGAACGTTTATTCAATCGATATTTGATTTCAGAATCAAAAAAGAAGAAAATTAATTAAAAGCTGCTCTTTTTAGAATTTTGCATAATACTATCGAACAATCCTTGCTTACCTGTTCTCTCTTGCAAAAGTCTTGTACCTTCTTTGAACATTTCTTTCAAAGGAACAATGAACTTGAGAATGAAATCCTCCGGACTACTCCTAATTCTCAGAATTTGATGAATGTATATTCCACTTCAAATGCAATCTTTACTATTAAAAGGTAAAAAGATGTCTTTGGTTATTTTTGTCAATCAGCTAACCAGTTAGAGTTAAGTTGACTTGAGGTACGATGGTTCTGGCTAGAAGTGTGGCTTCATACTGAGGATACTGTTTATACCCCCAAGCTTTTGCACTAAGAAAGCCATTCTCATTAAACACATTATTTGGAAATGTTCGAATATGAAGATTATAATCTCTTACACCATCATTGTATGCTGTCCTGCTAACAGAAATTCTATTTTCGGTACCAGCCAATTCATCCATTAATCTTGTTACCGTACTATCGGTCTTTAGCTCAGGATATGCCTCATAAGTTGCTATGATCTTACTCAGGGTAGCTTCAAGTTGATTGCTTAGGTTAACGCGTTGGGCCGTATCTGGTGTTTTCATCCATTGTGATCTAAGCTTAGTAATATCCTCTAATGTTTGACGTTCAAACTGCATATAGCCCTTGACTGACGATACCAAATTGGGTATTAAGTCATATCTCCTTTGTAGTTGGGTGTCTACGTCTGCAGCTCTTTTTTTAACAGATTCATCTTTTGCCTGTACGCCGTTATATCCTGATATATACATAGAATAGAGACTTGCAAGTATTATAATCACTAGTACCACAATTCCGATACCAACTTTTAGTGCAGTCCTCACATCATCTCACTACAAGTTTCTTTCAATTCATAGGACCTTATTAAACGCACTGCATTATCTCATCTGCCGAAACAAAAAGCGTGACTGTTATCTCCCTGCGCCGCCGCCGCCGGAAGTGCCGCCGCCGCCACCCGAACCTCTACCGATGTAACCTCCTGCTGAACCTCCACCACTTGACCAGCCTAGTCCGCCTCCCAGAATTCCTCCCAAGCCAAATCCACTGCCTCCTAATCCACCTCTGCCCCGTCCTCCTAGACCAAATCCTCTTCCTCTGCGTTTTCTACCCAAATAGATTGACAAACCAACGAAGCAAATAACAATTATGAATGGTATTAAGACCTGCCAAGTGTCTGCCTCTGAGCTGGGTTCATATTCTCGATATATCTGATCCTCGTTATTATAACCAATCTGCTGTCCAAGTGCTATCACTGTAGTTAGAAATGCTTTATCAAGTACTTCGAGATCTCGTGTTGCTTCATAATCTTGTCTTGCCGGAACAAGATAAGAGTCTAAGATTGCCCCTGCAGTCCCATCGGTAATGTTTCCCTCCAGTCCTCTACCTACCTCTATTCTCATTGACCCTCCAGCCGCATCACGCTCAGAGGAAAATAATATCAGAACACCATTATCCTTCCCTTTTTTTCCGATGCCCTTTGTTCCATCTAAAGTAACTTCATTAAACAAATAATTTGCAAGACTGTCCCTATCATTGATTTCTACTCCGTCTTTCTTTATTCCGTGACCAACAAAACTTGGAATAGTGTATATTACTATTTCTGCGGAGGTTTGCCTGTCCAAGTTACGGAGATATCCATCAATCAACGGTCTGTATTTGTTATTTATCAAATTCGCATTGTCGTACAGATACTGTTGTCTGGTGCTACCGTCAGATGGAGAAGAAAAGGAAGTCTGAAGTAAGAAACTGGATATGAAAATGAGGGTTAAAATGGAAAATATTGATAACTTGACGGAATTAGAATTATTCACTTCAAACATTTGTATAACCCTATTTACAAAGATTTTGATTGTATCCATTGCTCATCAATATCTTAGATCATTTGATCCCAAGTAGTTTGTGATCTCCTAAAAGGATAAGATGACAATCATAAATTAACCAATAGACATATCGACTAACAGGTTGCCTAATATAAGGTATAGATTATTCCATTTTCAAGATAATTAGTTGGGAGCGGTTACAATAATGAAGTTTGGAGGTAGCACCATAGGAGAGGATGGTGCGTGCATTGACAAAATAATCGAGAGAATAAATGAAAAGATAAAAAGGCGAAGTAAGGTGGTTGCCGTTTTTTCTGCACCCCTAATTAGATACAGAGACAAATTAAGCTCAATTACGGATATAGCAATTCATATTGGAAAGAATTATGCACAATCCAATCCAATTGAAATTGATGTGTTACGCGATGTGTATGAAAACATTGCATCAAGTAACCTTACTGAGGCGTATCACAAAAAATTTTCTGATGAAATCAATAAATTTCACAAAGAAGTAATTGTGTCCCTCAAACAAGCGGCAGAAAATCGTAGATTTGTTGATGTTACTAGATCAAGAACTCTTGCATATAGCGGCGAGATACCCATGTCATATTTAATGGACTATGTTTTAAAAAGCAAGAATATAAGGTCAGCTCATGTGGAGTTAGAACGATGGCCAATAATAACTGATGATAATTTTGAAGCTGCTAATTTTTTGATAGATGAATCCAGGGCAAGATCTGAGCATTTTTATCAATTAATTGAAAAAAATAATGTAGTAACTATAGGGGGTTTCATAGGAAAAACTATAGACGGACTAGAAACAACTTATGAGAGGGGAGGTTCTGATAGATCCGCGGCTGATGTTGCCATATTGTTGAACGAAAATTACAAGGCAGAATTGGATTTTGAAAAAGATAATGCTGTATTGAGTGCAGATCCAAAAATAGTAAAGAAAGAGTTAGACAGTATCAAATTTCTGTCTTATAATGAGGCAAGATTGGCTGGTATGTTTGGTATGAAGATACTTGATCCTCTGGCAATTAAGGAAATCGATAATAACAATATGGATATACCAATTGTAATTACTAATATGAATAATCCATCTAATACAACAACAATATCAAAAACCTCCGCCGATGAAGCAGGCAACCTTGTTAAGATTGTTACTGGTAAGAGAAACTGTGCCATAGTTCGTATGGAAAGTATTGCAGCATCACACCTATTAGCATCACTTGAAAGTGATAAGCAATATCATGACTTTCTTAAATTATCTCCCTATAAGAAAGAAGGTATTGAAATCACTCGAATCTTGTTTCTTGATGGAGACTACGTTCGTCGTAACGAACATCATTTTAAGGCCTACTATTCGAAGACCGAAATAGTATATGACAGAGGCGTTGTTACTTTAATTGGAGATAATATGTGGAAAAAGCCTAAAATTGCCTCTACTACAAGCAGCACTGTTGGAGAACATGGAATTAATATATTGAACCTAGATGCCCAAGAGGAAACTTCTCGTATACTGATTATTGTAGACGATTCTAAGGTCGCAGATGCAATCAGGGCAATCCATGATAAGAGAAACAGAATTGATAGAGATGAATTTTAATGAATGATAAAAGTAAGATTTGGATGGATGGCAAATTTGTTAGATGGAATAATGCAAAAATACACGTTCTGACTCATGGATTGCACTATGGAACGTCCGTATTCGAAGGAATTCGTTGTTACCACACAAAGAAAGGGCCCGCAATTTTTCGACTAGAACAACATCTCAAGAGACTAATGAATAGTTGCAAAATGTATCATATGAATTTGGAATTTTCGGAGAAAGAGATTAGGGAGGCTATTATCCAAACTATAAAAATAAATAGTGTAAAGGATTGTTATATACGACCCATTTGTTTCTATGGATATGGAAAGATGGGAGTAAATCCCTTACCTAATAAAGTATCAACATCAGTCGCTATATGGAATTGGGAAGATCACATAAAAACAAAAAACAACGCAGGAATGAGAGTTATTGTTTCATCGTGGGTCAGAATAGATTCCAGAAGCTTACCTATTCATGCAAAGGCCGCGGCAAATTATGCGAACTCGGCATTAGCACGGATAGAAGCAATAAAATCAGGAGTAGATGAGGCGATAATGTTGAATATGAGGGGCATGGTCGTAGAAGGAACAGCAGAAAATATTTTTATGGTAAAAAATAAAATCCTGGTAACACCACCATTAACATCAGGTGCATTGGATGGGATTACAAGATCCAGCGTACTGGATATTGCAGAAGATCTGGGCATTGACTTTCAAATCAGCGACATATCCCGTGATGAATTGTATAACGCAGATGAGGTCTTCCTAACTGGAACAGCAGCTGAAATTAAATCAATTGGTGAAATTGACAATATAAAAATTGCTGATGGAAGAACTGGGAAAATAGCAATACAGCTACAGGATGTTTACAATCAAATAGTCCACGGCAAGAACGAAAAATTCGAGAAATGGCTAACGTATATCAATTAACAGATTGAAAAATTATCTCAACATGCATCTATTTTCACAAATAAAAGAATAAAATAAAACAAAATCCCCTAAAGAGGAGATTCATTTAATATTAATGCCAACAGAGCTGATCGTAAATCCTTGCCGTAAGATGCTTGTCTAAAATAAATTGCATTTGATTTACTGTCTACATCCTGCGATATTTCATCAATTCTAGGCAAGGGATGCATAATAGAGATATCAGGTTTAAAGCGTTTCAGAACGTTACTATCAATTGTATACACGCCTTTAACTTTTTCATATTCCTGTGGGTCTGAAAATCTTTCCTTTTGTATCCTAGTCACGTACAATATGTCTGAATTTTGAAAAACTGTGTCATTTAATTCTGTTAATTCTATAATTTTCATTTTATCTTTTAAACCATAAATGGACTCTTGTCGAATTTGTAATGTTGGCGGTGAAACTAAGATGATTTCTACATCATAATTAGAAAGTCCGTATAATAAGGAGTAAATTGTTCTTCCATATTTCAAGTCCCCCAATATACAAATTCTTAATCCATCAATTTTCTTTTTTTCCTTTGTTATTGTATATAAATCCAGCATAGCCTGTGTTGGATGCTCTTCACTTCCGCTACCTCCATTAATTATAGGATGATCAGAAATTTCTGCTGCAAATTTGCTTGATCCGTCAAGTTGATGACGCAGAATCATGATATCTGAATAAAGATCCATGACCCTTACAGTGTCTTGTAAACTCTCTCCCTTTTCTATTGAAGACGATTTCAGGTCTGATATTCCAATAGAACTACCGCCTATCGATGCCATTGCAGCCTCAAAACTCATTCTGGTTCTAGTACTTGGTTCATAAAACAGATATCCCATTATCCTGGCTTTTCCTAATTCGTCCTTTTCTTTGGGATTAAGCTTCTTCATCTTATCCGTTTTTTCAAATAAATATTCAAGATCCTCTCTTTTAAAATCCTTAATTGAAACAACATCTCGATTGAAGAATCTATTAGTCTTCATTGATTACCATCATCATATTATGATATAGCGCTTTTACAAAAAGATTCTCATCTATTTTCGATTAATTCATTATATTTCTCTATAGCATATATTAGAGATTTTTTAATAAAGTTTGCAATTTGAATAAGATTGGATTATTTTCATTATTTCTTGTTTTGATATTGACATTTGGATTTGTGACACAAAAAGATATTGGATACACATTTGGTCAAAACATGGATCCCACAACCAAAAATGATACTGAGACTACTAGACCCATAAATAATACTGTAGTGTTAGATACTAAATCCAAATTTCAATCACCGGTTTTACCAGATCTAAAAAACTACTCCGTTAAGACTGTAACTTATACTCCAAAATTTCTTTGTGGTAATGTATCCTCAAATGAAGGGCCCGTAAGACCAGGTCATTATGATACTGACATAAGCATACTTAACAAGCAAGATTATCCGATTAAAATATTTTGGAATGTCATACCTAATGATGGAAATTCTTCAAATTCAATCATCAAGATCCTTAAACCTGAAAGCTCTACAGGTATCACATGCAAAGACATTCTTCCATTAGTTACCATTAGTAAGAACTTATTGGAGGGATTTGTATTATTGTCTTTACCTATTAGTGACGGCATGATTAGTGCATTCCCTGATCCTAATAATCCTCAAGTGTCAATTTTAAGATTTGTTAATGAACAGCAAACAAATCTGGTCGACGTGCAAGTTTTTTATACGGCAAATGCATTGCCCCAACTTCCCAGTGAAATGCTTTTTAGTAAAATTGATTTTAGAATATTAAATGATTCTAGCGGAAAAATACCCAAGGCAATATTAGGGAAAGTATTGGAAGTTTCATTAGCTTCCAGTACCAATCAAATTTACGATCAAGTATCTCGTATAAATTCTGTACTAAAGGAAAGATTTGGTTTATCTGACTCTGAAATCAACGCTACTAGTATCAAAATAGAGGATTCTAGTATAGACGCTCTTTTTACCCCCGATGATCACGCTATATCATCTTCGCGTCTAAGTCCGAACATATACCTTAAGTAAAATTTGAATAAATGGTTTAGTTATAATTTTACTACAAATTAAACAAGATGTAAATTCAATTCACACAAAGATTTTACGAAACGAATCATATCTTTAGAGCTCTAGTTATCATTATTAATTCAGGTCCAGTAGTTAAACTTCCTACTATTGCTGATTTGAAATTAGCGAGGATACCCGATGACAGAAACGGTGAACCACCATTGATGGTTGCTGGTTCTGCTTCGACTTGAAGTATTTCTGCTATGCTCTTTATTTCCCGATCATTGGCATTCGGATGAACAATAGCTCCAGCATTTGTAGTCACAACCATTGATCCAACCTGGACATAGCCAGCTATGGACATTATTTGAATAGGAACGCCCAAAACATCTCTAATACTTTGGTGCACTTCACCATTGAATAAACTTGAAACTATTGCTCCTTTATCGTTGGCTAGAATTAAGTTTCCAATTGCAGTAAACTTACTTTCTAGTCGTTCTACATTCAATCCTGTCTGCTTAAGGATTTGAATCTCTTCATCTGAAGCTGTCCATGGTAATAATATTCCATTGTTATTCATGACGGACATGGGTCCAATCAATCTGGTCCCAGCGATAGAAACATGCATTATTTTTTTAACATTTAGATATTCTTTAAGTTTTTTAGTTTTCGTATCTGCAAATCCAGAGGGAATCAGAAGTGTGTTATCATTTGCTCGTAGGAATAGACCCACATTTGGACTTCTGTAAACATCATACTTGTGGATCACGAGGTGGTTATCCTCTCCACTATATGAACATCATAAGACAATATTTTTCTTTTGGGCGACTAAAATAAGAAACTATCTATTTTGGTTTGTCTTTTAAAATATCTAGGCTATGAAACAGCTACTACCTTGACTATTTGTTGTCAGTCTCCATACTGCAGAACTGTTTAGTAGAAAAAATTGTAAGAGATTTATCCCGACATACAGGAGCTAAATCCACATTCTATGCACATATTGCAGCCTTCAGTTATTATCAGCCTTGCATTACAGGACGGACACGTTTCGTACTCCTGATAGTCATTAGGCGATGTATTCATGTTCATTTTCAGTTTAGATTGAGAAACATTTACTGTGGTTTCAGTTGCCTCTATTTCTTCTGTATCTCTAAACACTTTTTCAACTTGGCTCATAACATAATCTTGCTTAATGTTACTATGAATATGGTCAACCACATGGGCGCTTGGCTTTACAATGAATTTTTTCTCTTTGTCATTTCCGGTTATATGTAGCACCTGTTCATGCCTAGAGCCATCTCTGTAGACTGTAACGCCCTTCAATCCCAATTCATGTGACAATAGATAAGCAGCCTTGATATCTTCGACTGTGACATCAGACGGCATGTTAATAGTTTTTGCTATTGCATTGCTAATCCATTTTTGCCAAATTGCTTGTGCCATAAGATGATCCGTCCAATGCACATCAATGGCTGTTACAAATATTTTCTGTAGCCTTTCGGGGATTTCGGCCAATCCTCTCACAGAACCATAGTTATTTGCAATTTTCGTTAAAATTTCATCATTGTACAAGCCATTTTCTTTAAGCATATTTTCAAAAATTCTATTTGTGTAAAAGAATCTTCCTACAGTGACCCGTTTTTCGAAAACTAGTGCAAAAACTGGTTCGACTCCGTTTGAAGTGTCAGCTATCATAGACAATGTTCCAGTAGGCGCAATTGTGGTAGTCCATGAGTTTCTGATTCCATATTTTTCAATTTTCTCAACTAGTGAGTCCCAGTCATAAGAATGGTATCGTTTTGGAATTTCATAGTATCCTGCCACTGGTATCATTTTTCCTTCAACATAATCAGTCTGGTTGAATAATGGAAATGCTCCTCTTGCCTTTGCAATCGCAACACTTTCTTCCATACTATAGTAAGAAAGTGCTTCAGCTACTCTGTTCATAAACTCGTAACCTTCTTTCGAATTGTATGGTATCTCTAAAGTAAATAGAAGATCAGCAATACCCATTATTCCAAGTCCGATTCTCCTGGTTAACTGCGTATTATGTTCAATTTCTTCAACCGGATATTTGTTCATGTCTATGACATTATCCAAAAATCTGGTCGAAAGACGTATTGCTTGCTCGTAACGTTGCCAATCAAACTCATACTTTCCATCTATATTTCGCTTCACAAAGTTTGCTAAATTGATGGATCCCAAATTGCATGATTCGTATGGGTATAATGATTGCTCTCCACAGGGATTTGTTGCTCTAAGTGGTCCTTCTTTTACGTTGATACACGGATTATATTTATTGATATTATCAAAGAATATAACACCTGGCTCTGCGCTTTTCCATGCACTGAAAGTAATTAAATCCAAGAGCTGATGTGAGTCAATTTGGTTGACGGGTTCATTGGTAGTTGGATTCTTTAGTGTGTATCTATGATTATTTTCATTAATTATGGATTCCCAGAAATCACTCCAAATTCCAACGCTTACGTTAAAGTTCTCGAATATGCCTGGCTTGGTTTTGGCTGTCACGAACTTTTCTATATCCGGATGCCATGATTCCATGATCCCCATGTTTGCTCCCCTTCTTTTTCCGCCCTGTTTTACTACATCAGTAATTGTGTCTATAATTCTCATGAACGAGATCGGTCCTGAAGCAACACCAGATGTTGATGCCACTATATCGCCTTCTGGACGAAGTTTTGAGTAATTAATTCCAACTCCTCCTCCAGATTTAAAAATCATCGCTGCGTCAGTGGAAGATTTCATAATCTCTGTCATGTCGTCTTTCATATCTAATACAAAACATGCTGAAAGCTGGCCAAGTTTTGCCCCCGCATTCATAAGAGTTGGAGTGTTTGGTAAAAAGTCCTTTGTCACCATCAGATTATAATATTCAATAATTCTATCAGAGTACTTTGACAGGTGCCCCTCGGCAATAAGCCGCAAAAGGTTCTTAAAACTAACTTTCATACGTCCACTTTTTGCCAAATTAATGTAATGCCTAATCATTGATTCAAAATGAAACCGGTTAAGATAGTGATTGCCAATTTTTAGTTTCAAATGAAAATCATCAATTTTTTTGTAATATTCTTCAGCTTCAGTAATATTCTGAACTACTACTTCACTATTAGAGTACAATTCTGAATCATGTAATATATCTGGGATTGTTACGAGAACTGCGACCCGTTCAAAAAGCAATTTCGGATCTTCTGTTATTTCATTATTGTTATCTCTTAACAAGTAGCGTGAAGCAAGCACTCTTAGAGAATTAATGTCAAATGACTTGTCAACTTCGTCCAAATCCTTCTTATTTAGAATTTTCTTCTTTTCATCCCTGATCTTGCGGCGTTCATGTCTGTATAGAATATATGCCTTGGCAGTTTCTGATAGTCCCTCTTCAATCAAGATTGATTCAACCATATCCTGGACATCTTCTACACTTGGAACTCGGTTGCTATCAAAAACAGAAAATTGTTGATCCATTTTTTGTACAACTTTTTCTGATAATCTTTCAGCAAGCTTGTAATCTGTTTTACCTGCTGCCATTAACGCTTTGTAGATGGCATTAGAAATCTTTGAATTATTAAAATCAACCAGTCCTTTGTCCCTCTTTCTAATTTGCGCGATAGCTTTTTTATTTGCGTGCGAAGAATCATCAATTTCGGTAATTTCGTTTGCCATAACGTTCTATACAGCTAGAGTCTAGCTTAAAAATATTATTTAATTAAAAATAATGCAATGAAGGTTTAAACTTATTGATTAAACGTGATTTATTGTAAAATGGTGTTCCATTTGTTTTGATACATTCGGAACTAATACTTCTACAACCAAGAAAAAAGTACGAGACCTTCGAACTGACTTTTATGCAGTGCTTGTTGGGTACGAGAAGTTTTGCACGTTAACCCGCCACATAAATCGCTACGATTTTAGATTTATCAAAATACATTAAGAATGTAATGCACTGAATTGGGACGTTTACATGCCAGTGAAAACATATACTCGTTAGGGTAACAAATTAGGTTCATTGTAAGTAGAGGACCTATTAGTTAGATTCTAAAACCAACGCAAGTTATTTTGGGATACACAACTAAATGACCTATTAAAATTTTTGTTTGCACATGGATTCCATAATAACTATTTAGGATCTGTTACGGATGAATTGCCTTCTTCTATCATTTGAACCTAAGCTAAACTTGCAATGGTAGGAACTAGCTATTATGTGGCTATACGTTTGAAGAAGGAATTTGCTACCGTCAAGGTATGTATTAGACCTTAGTCGACTATTAGAAAAGAAAAGTAAACATCGTGTTTTAAGTAGCGAAAAGTTTAAGCTCTGGTACTTTTATACTTCTACCATACGTAGATAACAAATGGTGTCACGGCGTAGCATGCCTCTGCCATCCGCGTCATGTGCGATAGTCGTGGAGCGACTAGCGGGTCATTGGCACATTGGTACTTTTTTTCCCCGTAACGTTCTATACAGCTCGAGCGTAGCTTAAAAATATTATTTTACTAAAAAATAATATAATGGAGGTTTAAACTTATTGATTCGGTATTATTATATTGGAAAAATTGGTAGATCCGCAGCTTTTACAAACTCCGGAGGACATAGAAATCTTGGTGCCGCACGAGCTACAAATTTTGTTTCTGTATATTGGTCTGAAGAAATTAAAACCGTAAGATTTGTTAATGGACTCTATCAATTCGTTATCCTCCAGATCACTAGTGTCAACATTGATAGAAACGCCACCATTCAGTAATTCGTCTATTGAGTTAGTTGATTCTATTATAGGACCACTATTTGAAAGTAAATCTCGTCCGTTTACAAGAAGACCCTGTGAATAAGACTTTATCATCATTTTATCACCAGCTTGTCGATACATGTTCCCATATTTTTCAGAGTCTAAAGAAGCTAGTCTGGTACTACTATCATCTGTAATCATAGCAATTCTTATAGAATCATCTCCAACTTGCTTCCCTTGATCTGAAGCAACCTCAACAGCCGTGTGTAATACCTTTTGAATTACTTCTTCTCCGTCAAATTCATGTCCTAGTATATTGTAAACCGACTCCCTAACTCCAGTCAGGTTAATTACCAGATTCATCCTGCTTAATTGCATCATTTGAGTAATATTGGCCATTACAGGAAGCATTTCTCTTCGAATCATTTCCAGTATAGAATTCTTTCTTGCCAACAGAGCTGAAATAGCTGGCTTTATCATCAGTGCTAATCTGGCTCTGAAATAGGTTTCATCTTTATTTGACTGATAAGCTAGTCTTGGCAGATTTATTGCTAAGGACTGCAAGCTTACAATCGAACTAGCTTTCTCGTCAGCCGCATTTTTTACAATTCCCATGTGGCTTCTGAAGTTCTTGGATGCGGACAGAATTCCACCATTTTTGACTATACTAGCTATTAGATCCGAATTTGTCGCTAGAGACTCATGGTCCTTACCAACAAGAGATAACGTAATAGTGGGAATAGGCGTGTGGTCCAAATATTTCATATAGGCTGCTAAAATAGATCTGGTTATAGAGCTTTCATCAAGATAGATAGGAAAAGTAACTACTGGATAACCCGAAGACGAAAATGATCTTGAAATGGATGATGATATAAATGCCCTAGAAAATGCAGCCTCTATTGATTCACTACTCTCCTGAAACCTCTTTGAAATGCTAGAAACAAAATTATCGAGTATTATCTCCCTTGAAGTTTCTCTGCTTAAGACCGAAATCAACACAGGTAGAACCTCTGTAATGTCATCAAGTGTCCGA
Source organism: Nitrososphaeraceae archaeon (assembly GCA_033272285.1). Taxonomy (GTDB): domain Archaea; phylum Thermoproteota; class Nitrososphaeria; order Nitrososphaerales; family Nitrososphaeraceae; genus TA-21. Next base: position 69,138 of record JASKBU010000013.1, on the reverse strand, counting down.
ATTGGTTTCAATCTTGAAACATTCAAGTATTTTCCTTTAAAGTCTAAACCATTTTCAACGAAATTGCGAGTATCAATAAATACGGTGTCAGGCACCAAGTTCCAAAGCCCGGTGTTTGAAATATTTAGTTCGCCGGCAAGATGCATATCAGTGATATCCTTAGGTAACATGTTGAACAGCAGATTTTCGGAAAAAACTGCAAGAGATGTTTCTGATAAAATTCCTTCCACCCCATTTTTGCTATATAAAGGATTGTTAAACATTTCAGAGATATCGGAACCCGGAAGACCTAGTCTAGCTAGTTTTGATCTGAATTCCTCATAACCGTGCTCAATTAATATCGAATTAACAGTCTCTCTAATAAGAGAGGAAGTAAGATAGACCGTTTGGAATTTGTAAACTTTGTTTTCCACTTCTTCAGTAATCTTATGTGCCTGTTCAAGAGGCATATTGGCCTCCCTGACCAATGATTGAGTTATTCTATTTGAATTAAATTCCTCTATTGAATGTCTAGAAGTTCGCACGTACATTTTGCCACTTTCAATTATGGATCTTTCTTCAATTTGTCTAGCCAGACTTAAGACAAGTTTTCCGAGATTGGTAATCGTATATCTCCTTTCCGCCTTATTTAATGCGACAAGAGACTGCCTCAAGAGCTTCCTTAAATGGTAAGCAAATTTACCTGATTCCTTTTTAGATTTGAAACCAGCTAACGATTTTAATTCAGAATAAGTTAAAGGTCCTTTTGAATTTAAAATTCGAAGTATATCGATTCTGTTAGGGCTCGCCATAACAGAGAAGATCATTCTAACTCTTTTTGCTGCTTGTAAAATGCCACTAGGCTTAGTTTCAGTTTGAGTTATTAGATCATGGCTTGCCTCTATCTCCATCTCACCCGATATTATCTTGAGATAATTTAAAATTGGGTCGTAAATAGTTATTGACTAACAGTACAAAACAATTAACCCACCAAACAATATACCAACTTATGTTAGAAAATCAAATTTAGATCATAACTTCATTTTCCTCTAATAGGGATTCTAATTCATTCCTATTTTTCATCACATTAATTGTAGCAGGTATGTCGGGTAGCTTTTGTCTAGTCTCTTCTTCAACACTCTCTTCAACTTCTCCTAAAATCTTTAGCGCCTCTTCGTCTACAGGCATAGATATTTTAAGCTCAGGATTGACATTGTAATTCAAAATCTCAGATGAAGCATTTGTAACTTCGTTTAACACCTCATGCGCAGTGGGGATGACCATTGAAATATCTCTCTCGATATCTTTTATCAAATCTATAGTTGGATTTATCGTATCCATGATAATTGCAAATTCACCTATTATTGTAGAGCGAAGAGCTACGACTTCAAGGGACATTGCCATATTTTTTGTTGTGTGTTGGATTCTATGTATATTTACAAGCTCATTAGCTAATGCCTTGGCGCGAACATTATTACCGACTTTAATGTTTTGTACAATTTGTTTTCTAAAGTGAGTATCCATAATGACAAATTTCTTTGAGAGCTTGTTTAATTTTGTAATCTGATTACTAATAACTTGAGCAGCACTAGACAGATCATTCTGAAGCTGTGTATTATGCTGCATCAATAAAAATAATGTTTTGCATGAATGTAAGAATAATTGTCAGTGTCTGTCAACAAAGAAGTAACATAAAGCTAATCTAAATGATTTCTAGTATATGTCGAAACCTTCTTCGGGCTAAAGAAAATATTGGACTTAAAAATATGCAGTTAGCCTGCTTGTTTTTCTAATGTAAGGCCATGTTTGGCATCATATCCTTTTACCTTGACCGTTGAGCCTATCGGTAAATCAGATGGTATTTTAATTCCTGGCAGAAAGCCTGAAGCTGAAAATGGAGCATCTTTCAGCTTGAAGACTACCCAGGCATATGAGTTGACATCCTCAAAACCTTCGGGAGCTACTGACTGAATCGTATGAGTCACTACTGTGCCAATGCCCGGAAATTCAACAAATTCAAAATCACTTTTGGAGCACCCACTGCAGTAATACATTGTCTCAAGCATAACTTTACCACAGTTCCTGCATTTATTGGCGAGAATTTTTCCATTCTTTGCTGTCTCAATGAATCTCTCATGTGTACTGGAATTTTTATCCACTCTGTTGCACCAAAATTAGACTTTTTGAAAGATATGAACTGCTGCACTTGCTCCAGTAGCACCAAAGTTATGGGTCAAGGCTATCTCAGCATTTTCTACAGTTCTTTCTCCGGCTCCTCCTGTGAATTGTTCGAAAACTTCGACAACTTGTCCAACGCCAGTCGCACCAATTGGGTGACCTTTGGATTTTAGTCCCCCTGACGGATTAATTGGGATCTCACCGTTACGTCTAGTAATTCCTTCCTTTGCAGCAATGCCACCCGTACCCTTTTTAAAAAATCCCAAATCCTCAATATCAATAATTTCTGCAATGGTAAAGCAATCATGAACCTCTGCAAAATCAATGTCTTTAGGAGTCAGTCCTGCCATCTTGTATGCTTGGTTTGCAGCAATTAGCGTACTTGGTATTGTCGTGATATCCTCCCTCGATTGTACTGCAGCAGGCGAACCACCTCTTCCTGAACCAATTACTTTTACGTAATTGTTACCATTCTTTTTTGCAAAGTCTTCACTGCACAAGATGACAGCGGAAGCACCATCAGAAAATGGACAGCAATCGTATACCTTTAGGGGTGATGCTACAACTGGCGAGTTCAAAACATCATCTACTGTGATTCTTTTTCTAATGTGTGCCTTTGGATTTAGCAATCCATTTTCATGATTTTTAACTGCGACATGTGCCAAGTCCTCTTCTGTCGCTTTGTATTTCGTTAGGTAAGCTCTGGCAATAGACGCAAACAAGCCCGGGAAGGAGGCACCATTTCCCCCTTCATAAAAAAAGTCCGAACAATATGAAAAGAGTGTGGTACTAAGAGCAGTTCCAGTATGAGTTACCTTTTCTACACCAACGGCTAGCACACAATCGTAAAAGCCGGCAGCGACGTTTGCGTAGGCCTCTCTAAACATCACAGACCCTGAACCGCAAGCAGATTCAATTGTTAGCCCTGGTATGTGAGGAATTCCAAGGTTGCTCATCAATACAGGCGCCATATGTACTTGTTTGTCCGCAACTCCAAACACATTAGAGATATAGCCTGCCTGGATATCTTTTGGTGTAATTCCAGCTGAATCAATCGCGCCTTTTGCCGCATCGAGTCCCAACTCAATAACGCTTTGACTTAGTTTACCATATTTCGTACTGCCAGCCCCAAGAACGCATACACTATTTACCATTTATATAAAAAATATTACTTTGAGAATATAAAAATGTTCGAGAAAATCCAAAGATCCGAAAAACAGAATGAGCAACATTGTACTACAACCCGTATCTATTAGTATTTCTGAGGACCCAAAATCTAAATTATAATGACTCCAAAGTATTTTTGAATTGCCAGGAGAATTTCAATTGGGGTCCGGACAGTATCAAGTTGTAATTTGCGAAAAACCCCTTGCAGCAAAGAGAATATCTGAAGTCCTAGGATCTAAAAAATTGACAAAGAGAGAACCCGCGCCTGGTGTAGTTATTTTTGACGTTATTTCAGATGATGATCAACGCTATATCGTTTGCTCTGCACTAGGACATTTATATGGCATATTTCCAGTAGAAAAAAATCGAAAAAAGTATCCAATATACGATGTTAAATGGTCCCCTCGATATTCTAAAATTGTAAGAGAGAAGGAAAGGATTTCTCAAACCTTGCAAATTATATCAAATATTTCCCATGGCGCTTCTGGATTTATTCATGCATGTGACTATGATCTGGAGGGAGAATTAATTGGGTACAATATTCTTCAATTTGCTTGTGATAATAAGTATGAAGTTTCAAAAAGGGCCAAATTTTCATCTCTTACTGATTCTGAATTAACCAAATCATTTAGGAATTTACAACTTACCAATATAAGAAATGCTAATGCAGGAAAAGCTAGACATCTAGTCGATTTTATTTTTGGAATCAATCTGTCTAGGGCTCTTGCTAGTAGCCTTAACGTTACCAATCACGATAACAAGTATTATAACTTGACCATTGGAAGAGTCCAAGGGCCCACACTGAGATTTGTAGTAGATAGAGAGATAAAAATTAGTGGGCATGTGCCCGATCCTATTTGGTATATTACAGGAAAATTTGAGAAAGATGATTCTTTCTTCAAAGCTAATTTGATTTCTGTAATTCATAATTCATCTGATACAGAGAAAATTCTATCTGCTTGCAAAAGTCAGACGGGTACTATTGACAATATTGTTAAATTTGATAAAATCATTAGTCCCCCAACGCCATTTAATGTTAGTAATCTACAAAAGGAAGCTTATCGAATTTTCAAAATGTCTCCAGCCACGACCCTTTCGATAGCAGAATCACTTTACCTAGCTGCGTTAATTTCATACCCGCGTACTTCAAGTCAAAAACTTCCTCCTTCGATAGGATACAAACAAATACTAGAACGGTTAAAAATTAATTATTTTCAGACGAACGAAAATATTGTAAATGACATATTGAAAAGAGAATATTTGACTCCCTATCAGGGTAAAGAAGAAGATCCTGCCCATCCAGCTATTTATCCTACCGGTGTAAAACAAAAGAAACTTAACGTCCTCCAACTAAAAATCTTAGATCTCATTATTAAGAGATTCTTATCTACCTTTGGAAACAATGCTGTAACAAAATACAGCGAAGTGACGATAAATGTAAATGGGTATTATTTTCTAGCTAAGGCTAATGCTATCTTGCATAAGGGTTGGATTCCTCTTTATGAACCTTATTTTAGTATCAATGAATCGAATTTGCCGGAACTTAAAATAAGTGAGCCTATAAAAGTTAATGAAATCAAAGCGTCAGAAGATTATACGAGACCTCCTGCCAGATATAACCAGGCAAGCCTTTTGGATAAAATGGAATCCGAAGGAATTGGAACAAAATCCACCCGAGCTGCAATAATAAATTTATTAATAAAACGCAAATACATCTTTCAAGACAAGGACGGAATAGAACCGACGGAATTGGGGTTTACGATACTCAATACAATGAAAAAATTTGTTTCTGAGATTATTTCGACTAAATTAACCAGCTCCCTCGAGTCCAGCATTAAAAAAATACAGGAAGGAGATCTTGAAATTGGTGATGTTCGTGTTTACTTGGAAAAAGCATTGTCGAATCCCATAAATGAGTTTAAATTGAATGAATCTACGATTGGAGATGAAATAAAGAATGTATTGACTAGTTTTGAAAATAAAATGTCAGTGGGAAAATGCCCGAAATGTCAAAAAGGCGAAATGATCCTTATCGGATCATCTAAAACCAAAAAACGATTCTTAGCCTGTTCTCAATATAGAGTAACTGGTTGTAATGCAATGGCGGCGGTTCCCCAAAAGGGTCTGATTAAAAAGGATAGCACTTGCCATTGTGGATGGCCGATCTTGCGCATTATGTTTGCAAGAAAAAAGTTCTGGACAACATGCATGAATAGAATTTGTTCAAAAAACAGGTATAATATTACTCATAATTATGACTCGGAATCAAATGCTTTGATATAATTTTTGTAGACATCCGTTCTTCTATTCCTCAAGAGTGGAAGTGTTCTCCTTACGGTTTCTATTCTAGAGTTATCTATATCCAAAATTTCCATCCCTTCTCTATTTCCCATGTCAATGAGGGTAGCACCAAATGGTTCAATCACCATACTATGACCGCAATAAATATTACCAAGTTGATTTGGTGCAATCACATAAACGCCATTTTCTATCGCTCTTGATTTTAACATAATTTCCCAGTGTTCCTGTTTCATAAATCCAGCTACCCAAGCAGAGGGGGATACGAGAATGTTAGCGCCGTTAACAGTGAGTATTCTGGAAATTTCTGGAAACCTCATATCATAACATATTTGCAATCCAAGATTGCCTACAGATGTTCGAGTTGGTTTCTCAATAATATTGCCGGCTAATAGCTTCTTAGATTCTTTGAATCCTAGCGCATCGTAAAGATGAATCTTCCTATAAACGGATTGTATTTTTCCGAGCTCGTTGATGATTACAGCTGTATCAAAAACTTTTTGATTCTGTTTGTTGGTATTGATAATTTCATATATTGTTGCAACCACATTTATCTTATTTTTTTTGGCGGAATTTGACAGCGCTGATATGAAGTCGCCATTTATTTTTTCGGCAATCTCATGTAATGTTTCTGGCTTTTGTTCTCTTGGAGAATAAGCCATCTGAAACTCTGGAAAGCAAATTAATTGGGCCTTTTCCTGTGCGGCTCTGCTTATTAATTTTAAAGAATAAGACAAATTTTTATTCTTATCAACTGACGATTTCATTTGAACTAATGCAGTTCTAAATTTTTTCTTCATCCAGTTCACCTTAAGAATATTATAAACCTCTTTCTAACGCAAGTCTTAATAACAAAAACCATTCAATCCCTCTCAGCAGAATATGCTTGTTTCTTATGTGAATAACCTCTTTCTTCCAGAAAATCCCAATTCTTACCACATATGACGCAGGTAATTCGATTTTCATTTTTCATTAGTTCCAGCTCATAATGGCTACATCTAATTTGATATTCTTTTTTCATCGAATCCATTTCCCTCAATGTGTCTATGTGCCTCACAGGGTTTTCCGTCATGTAATGAAATACCCAACTTGGTTACTTTTATCTTTCTTTTCATCTCCCACCTCTCAGATAATTGCAATTTTAGCACAAAACAAAACCAATTGATACAAGAAAAGTTGAGTAAATTTGATAAGTACCAATATCAGATAATAGATATGAAAAAGTGTCCAATATGCGGTTGTACACAGCACAAACTATTTGGTTGTGGAAGACATTGGCTAAATCACAAAAAAAATAGTGATGGAGGATGTCAAGAAAAGTGAATTTTGAATTATTTTATTTCGTACAATGCTATAGATAATTTCAATGCCATAGTATCGTCTGTTTTTTCTGCAAGAGGCAATATGTATTTCTGCGTTTCTTCCTTATATCGTAGTGCCTTTTCCTTCTTCCTGTCATTCTTCAAAAATCTGGCGTTGTCTAAACGATCGGCAAGTTTTATGAATCGAGGCATTTTTGGACCTTTTGAAATGTTATCAAAATAATTGACAAGTAATTTTTCTCTGTTTTCTTCATTTGTTTTCGGTTCAGTTAAGCTCCTGATGGTGTCGTAAACACTTTCTCCAAAATTCAATTTCAACTCTTCAACAATTTCATTGACGTCCTTACCTTTGTCAATGGCATCGTGTAGAATTGCTGCACAAATTGTATCTACGTCTCGAACCTTTAGCTCATCAGCTAATATTAATGCCACCTTCATGGCGTGATTGATGTAGGGCTCCTGACTTTCATTTCTGAATAGTCCCGAATACACATTAGCAGCGAAACCAAAAGCCTTGGTAATCTTCACAACGTCATTAAGGTCTTCTCCAAATGGTTGAATTAACTTGGTAAAAGCTATTTTCGTAAAATTATTCAAATTCCATTGCATGCTTATTCACTTACTTAATCAATTAATTATTTTTAAATAGTTTCTCAAATACTAATGAGTAAACATATTCAATCTTATTCTTCTATCGATAATATAATTGGCAAGATGACGGATATTGAAATAAATGAAACGGAGTGGTACTTCAGAGATTTCATGTTTAGAAATTATAATACAGGAGTATTGCAATTTGATATGGAACATATCGCTGGCAATATGGTTAAAACTTATCTCAGGTATAGAAATGCAGAACCAGGGCATATTGCTTCAATCTTAAAAGTAGTACTGGAAAATCTAATATCACGCAAATTCCTAGAACGGAGAGATAAATTCGTAAGAATAAGAGATGGTATATCGCGCCTGCAATGTGGTAAATGCTATTACACTTGTTATCTTGGAAATTTGGAAGAAAGGCTCTGTTTAAGGTGTAAAAGTAATGAATTACGTACGTTCCCTAAAAAAAGTTGATTTATAACAATCGTAGTCGACTGTTTGAAATCATAATAAGGAAATTAAAATGATATTAGCGTCTGTAAACCCTGAACGTATTATTGAAACTCATATATAGAACTTTAAGAAACATTCCTAGTTGAAAAAATGTCTGCGTTAACTATAAGAAAGTTTTATGAAGAAATACTCCAATTCGTAGGAAAAAAAGTTTCTATAGTGACATCCTATGAGAAGAACTATAATGGAACATTAAGTGCTATCGATGAAAGATTGGACACTGTTCTTGAAAATGTAGAAGGTCAAGGAATATTGAGAATTGTCATAAATGGATCATTTGTCAAAGAAATAAAGCTCTTGGAAAAACCTTTTGATCTTAAGGGTCTTGCAGATCGCCTGTCAAGAGTCTTTCCGGGGCTAGTAAAAATCAGGGAGGATGTGAATGCGATAATAGTGATGGATAAAATCAAAGTAACAGAACATGGGATAGAGGAAGGTACGGGTTTGGCTGCTGACAGGGTTAAATCAATTTATGAAGAATTCATGAGGGAGTTCAAGAAGTAAATTTGTTATTTGAGGTCAGATATTCTGACCTAGCAGGAAGAATAGGAAAAATCAAGACTCCTAGTGGGACTTTTGAGACTCCCGCATTCATACCTGTGATTCATCCTGTTTCGCAATCTGTAGACACAAACTTTCTGAAAATATTAGGTTTTGAAGCAGTTATCACAAACGCGTATATCACGTTGAAACAATACGGCGATAGTGCTCGAGAAAAAGGAATTCATAAAATAATAAACTTTGATGGTCCGATAATGACAGACTCCGGTGGTTACCAAGTTCTTGAATACGGTTCCATTGAACCAGAGCCTTCCTTCATAGCCCAATTTGAGTCGGATATTAAAAGTGATATTTGTGTCCCGCTCGATAAACCGACAGGACACGGGTTGCGACATGAGGTAGCCGAAATGTACGTTAATGAAACTATCAAAAATTCTCAAGAAACACTAAATCTCATTAGGAGTAACAATAACGGGAATTCTGTTTGGGTGGGTCCGGTGCAGGGCGCCGAACATCTTGATTTGGTCAAGAGGTCTGCTGGGTTACTCGATGAAATGGGATATGAAATGATGGCCCTGGGGAGCCCTGTGCAATTACTAGAGTCCTATGAATTTGGAATTTTATCCGAAATGATAGCTGCTTTGAAATCAGTAGTTACGTCCAAGCCCATTCATCTATTTGGAGCCGGTCATCCACTAACGATACCTTTGGTGGTAGCGTTAGGATGTGATACGTTCGATTCTGCATCTTACATGCTTTATGCAAGAGACAATAGGTACATGCATCCCAATGGAACGTCAAAACTGGACAAGTTAACCTATCTTTCATGCCAATGTCCAATTTGTATTAATTTGAAAGTTAAAGAATTTCTTGATCTGGAACGTGATGAGAGGATAGATAAATTGGCAAAGCATAATCTGTATGTTTTAAGATCCGAAGTTCTGTCGGTAAGACAAGCTATCATGGATGGTAGACTCTGGGAATATGTTGGACAAAAGGCACGGGCTCATCCTAAGTTAATGGAGGCCTTCAAATTATTTATCAACTATGAATATTTAGAAGATGGCACTCCTTTGTTCAAGAAAAAAGCAATTTTTTTTATGGATTCTATCGACCAGTATCGACCAGAAGCTTCTAGATTAAGAAAGATTTTCAATTCATTTAGTACCAACAAAAAAAAGCTTGTTCTATATCCTGATACGCAAGTTTCTCCCTTTTATTGTTCTCAAGAATATCATAAATTGTCAATCAGATTTTCGGATTATCAAATTTGCACTTATAATCCTTTTATTGGAATCATTCCTGCTGAAATTTCAGACATTTATCCGGCCGCTCACAATTTGATATCCAAGAGAAAATATGAATTCGGCAATTCAAATGAATATCCAACATTTGTTAATTCATTGGAAAAATTCCTTTCAAACAATTCTTTTGATGATGTGATAATCGTGGCTGATGAATTCCTCGACAGCATACTCCGGGACTTACAGTTAGAATCCAAGATAAAGACTTACAAATATACTGATGATATAATTGAGCATCTTCCATGATTATTTCTTTAATTGCGAATTTTGTTTTTTTGATTTTGATTAATTTTGCTTAATTCTCGTATAAAAATGTTTTAATAAAATCAAAAGAACGATAGATTGATCAACCCATCAGTATCTCATGTTATCCCACTAGTGTACTTATTACATCAGTGTGCTGTTATTCTAAAGCCCACCAGTTCTAATTATAGTTTTAAACCTTATATCAAACAAAATAATATTTGATGTAATGGGAAAATTTCATACGGGCCAATCCGCACCTTCTACAGGCACGTACCATTTTGCGGGACATATGGAAAACAGCGCATGTCAACCCACAGAAAACGAAAGAAGAATACCAATAACCGCTGGAGAAACTTTTCCACCTTGCAGACACTGCAAAACTGGTGCATTTTGGGAAATCAGACTATAAACGTCAAGACAAATCATGTGTGTTGAATTTGTTTCTATCGGCTAGAATCATCCCACGCTCTCCTCCCCTATTTAGTGATTTAGATATTAAATTGATTAATTCATGATAATAAATTATGGGCCGAACAATTCCTTCGTATAGACTTGCATCAGAAAGAGAAAGAAGAAAGTGGAAAATATTTAGACAAGAATTGGACAAAAGCGAAAGAAAGATGTTTGATGAAATGATGTCTTATTCCCGCTTGTATAATGCCGCTGGAGTAACGGCTTGCAAGCCTGTCTTAATACAGCCAATACTAATGTCTATCGTATTCGAACACTACAAGCAACTGAAGAAATTGAAGACTTACAATTATCAAAAAGGACCTAATTCTTTCTCGATAAAAAGTCACAAAAACTGTATTTGAAAACTTTATTTCCTTTCTTTATAATAATTAACCATAATATTTGATGGATCCAGGAATCCTGTATGCAATTATAATCATAGTAAAGGTTACATTTCTAGCAGGCTTATTAGTCGTTTTACGGCATAGGCGTAAAAATAAAATATCTAATTTACAAAGTACTTTTTAATCAAAACTTGGGCCCATCAGTTTCTTATGTTAGCAATCAGGTAACTTTTTATAGTTTAGTCTCTCGTAAAGAGATCCAAAATCCTAATCGTCTGATGGGTCCTCGACATATTCAGTCTCTCCTTGGATCCATCGGTTTCTAATAATCCTGTATAATTCTAACAGTATTGCCTTTGTTTATCTCGGCTTGAATTTCCGGATCTTGATGTTCTTTTATTAAGACTGTACAATTCTGCGGTAGTAATGCTGGCAGAATCCAGTTGATTCATCCTATCCTTATATCTATTGTATTTGAACATTTCAAGCAACTAGAAATATTAAAAACTCCAAGAGAAGGTAATGAGTAGAATCCCGAATCCTATGTCAACGAATCTGATTATTCTCTTAATATTTTTAATTATCTACTTGAATTTCTATTAGAGACCTTTATTAATCGCTGAATTCGATCCATCCTGATGGATATAAAAAGAGATTCGCGACGAATTACCACGCTTTTGTTAATTATGGTACTTTCAGGAGGACTGATGCTATCAAATAGTGGCCACAATTCGATAAAAGCGACATCATCGAACCCAATTCAAATTTCAAATAACCTAGTCAAAGATACTTACCTTACGTACGTTAAACTCAAAACAAGTCAAGATAAGGGCGATAAATCGGAATGTGATCCTGGAGTGGGACATTTACAAAAGGAAGACTTGCAAAAGGATGACGCACTTTGTAATCCAGGATTAGAAAACATGAAAAACAAATTGGCCGATGATAATAAATTGGATGAAAAATTAGTAAATAAATTGAGTAAGAACATAGAGAAAAAAGAAACTGTAGTGAAGGATAGACTAGAGAAACTAAAGGAAAGAATGGAAAAAGCAATCTCAGAGGAGGAGGAAAAAGAGCCAATACCGCTTGAAGAAAAGAAGAAAGTTGATGCTGATGATCAAAAAAGCGTCGAAGAGCATGAGCAAGTGATAAGTAATAATTGCAGGGACGGAAATGTGCTCGATGGCGCTTCCAATGCAGAAGATCTTAAAGTATTAGCGGAATGTCAGGAGGCTGTCGGCGATGTAATGCATACCAAGAAGATGGATGATGGAGATTACAAATTCTTACTAAAATTAGAAGATAAATACGAATTCCTCATAAATGATAAAAACGATGAAAAAACAGACGGCTTACTTGTGGTGGAAGTTGTTCCTGGTGATCAAGACCTACAGAATGTAGTTCTTCCTGCAGCGGGAGATAAAGTGCATATTTGGGGAGCGTGGGTGACAGATGAGCCGAAAGGATGGCATGAAATTCATCCGACGTGGCAAGTAACAAAAGAATAAAGACCTCCAGTCTCTTTTCTATACTCTATATCACTAGTCTTAGGAGCAAAATTCTCACTAGCCTGGAAGACACTGCAACTTTGGTACAAATCCATCGGTTTAACTTTTTTTATAATTTAATGTGCGTTAAAATATAACCGTACTATCGCAACCATATGCTGGTGGGAAATTAATTTTGTCAGTCTTCCACTCTTCCCACCAGTTTTGAACAGTTTTATATTTTACTGAAGACTTGGATAGCGTAATCTCGAATCGTTAAATTATTTATTGCTGATGATTTCCTCATGACTGGAGATACATTCGAAAAAATAAAGAAAGGAATCAAGGAAACTGCGGAAGACGTCAAGGAAACTGCAGAAAAAGTTACAGATACTGATACTTATACGGGTTCAGACGAGGAAAAGAAAAACAGAGATTATAATGAATCTGGAGGTAAGGAACCAATGAGCCCTGAAGACATGGCCGCTCACGAACCAACGGCAGTCAAAAGAGATCAGGACACTAGGATTGTTGGAGAAGGTGAAACAGCAGCAGAGAGCCCCGAGGCACGTGAAAAATTTCGCAAAAAAGGAATGACGGAAACCTAGATCAAGGGACATTCCCTCAAGGTTCCGTCACTAATTTTTTTTACACATTCTAACTGTTTTATAATTTGTTGATGATAGCGTCACGCGATAATTAGATCTAATATCATCCTGGTGATTCGTCCCATACTCGATGACGTATTCTCTGATAGATAGTTTTCAGACAAAGGAAGCATATTTGTAATTATGTACAAGAATGTTACTACTTTGAGACCGATGGCTGATCGGACGGAAATGACCGGCTAATAAGTGGATAAAGAATTATTTAAAAAAAAATATTTGTTGTCTATTTTTTTTAAAGGTAATGCAGTTACTCATCTTCTTCCTTCACTTTTGTTTCTTTCTCTTCGATTGTATCTCCAGATTTGTTTTTCTTTTTAATTTTTTTTTCTGTTTTCTTTTCTCCCAAGTTATTAGATTACTGAGTAATATTGCTTAAATACGCTATATGGTGCAAATGTAGATGGTTGCATAAGAGCGGTCACTCAGAAAGCAAGTCATCATCCTATTCTCATGTCTATTATATCTGAGCGTTCTAAACAATTAGAGATATTAAGAAAATCCATGGGAGGTAAAGAGTAAATTTTTTATTATCTTTTTGCCATCATATATTACCTATTCCTCAAGAACTGATGGGAGGACAACTTGCGCTCAATTGCACGGTTGTATTCACTCATGCCTCCCATCAGACTTATGTCTGTAGTCAGTTTGAACTTTTTTATAATTTATTGATGAGCATCATTCAAAGTAATTCGAACTGAGAATCTGAATAAGTAGACCATTTCCAGTAGTACCTTAAAATAATATATTGCCATACGTATCTGTGATGAAAAATTTTCTGTGGATTCTCATTTTGTCGTCTATCAGTCTGATGGGGGCAACAATAGGAACCGCTACTGCCCAATTAGATAACAGTTCGCAAAACATAACTGGCCCCGACACAACGGCTGCTGTTATAAATTCAACCAATGCTAGCTCGTCCCCTGAAGAAGCAAAAAATATGAGCGCCATTCAAGGCACAATGAATCAAACCGGATAAACTACAATACTTTGAGCAAATTCTTAGATGGTTTGCTCTTCAAAATTCTTTTTTTTGCATTTCCCAAAAATAAAAATATTTTGCCGAGGATCATTTGCACACAGAGGCAGATGTGATTCTCTGTCACTGGACCAATCCTCACCGGTTCTAAATTATTTATAGTTTATCGTATACGATAATTTGTTGCGGATTATATTAAGTCCAGAAAGCAATCTGACTGCTGGTGGGATCTGTGGTCACTGGGCTTCATGGCTGGAATGCTCACTCACAGTATTCTTTCCCTACTAGAAACATATTTTTACAATCCCTCAAGATGAGTGGTCAGCTTATCTATAACAATGGAGAAAATTATAATATCTTCAAAGCATGCGGATTGCAAACGAGTATTCACTTGATAATTCCTAGAGCATTTACAAGGATAATCTGTATGCACTACGGCTAGAAGTCAAGTCATTACCTAACGAATGAACCGAAATCTTTGAAAACAAAATATTCGAGTTATTTTTATGGTTGAGTGGGCAATTGTGGACTGAAGCCAGTACATCCTGAAGACGGTAACAAGAGCTTCAACCGTTCTTCTGGAATTCCAAAAGACTTAGACAGCCCCTAGCATAAGACAGACTAAAATTTTTTTCCGGGGTCGGTCAACGCGGTGCCGTTAGGACTCGTCAGCGAATCGCATGGTTCTGTGACGAGATTATCGACAAGTGGACTTAAACATATATTTGACCAGTTAATCGACGAAGTTCTTTCAGCTGCAATAGCAATATTCAGAATACTAATGATGAGAGCAATAAGGAATAAAGAGAAGAATAAACAAATCTTTTTCAATAGTAACTAAAGTTTATCCTCCGTGAAATTCTTTCTCTAGAGCATCTTTCAACATGTTTACATGCGACAATCTGTCACTCTATTTTTTTCCAAACATCAACCAACTCTTGCTTATTTGCATTCTGGGCATCTTTTATGTACACATCGATAGTATCGTACAGAAACTCTGCATCTTTACCCATAACCTTCAAAATATCATACATTGTGTCCGAAAGAGTAGATTCGGTAGTCATACCTTTCTATTGTCAAAAAATATTTAAGAATTTGTGGCATGTAAGATCTTTCTTCAACTTCTAGGTCTTTACTATCGTATATTGGGATTAGTTCATTCCCCGATTTCCAGCGAAATTCAAGCATATCAACAGATATAAGCAATTATGCACAATTTCTATTACAATGAGTTACAGGAGGGATTTTACTTCGAGTCCTAAACCAGTTGAGACGGGAAAGGAATATGACGTCGAGATAACTGAACTAAGCAAAAAGGGAGACGGAATTGCTAGAATCCAAGGATTTATAATTTTCGTCGGAGGTGCAAAAGCCGGCCAGAAAACGAAAATACGAATTACCAGTATAGGGGAACGCTTTGCAAAAGCAGAACTTGTATGATTTTAAATTGACTGACTAGTATTCTTTATTATGGATGAAAATAAGGAATTGGAAAGAGAAAAATCGTACTTAGCCTTCTGTCACATTTCCCCATATCTGTATTGCAAACCCAATTGCCAATAGGACAGCACCTACTTGGGCAATTCTTGTTTCTATAAGTCGATGTTTTTCTTCATAGATGTTTTTGTCATAATGCGTCTGAGATTCTTTCTCAATGGTTTTCTTGGATCGAAATATTCTACCGTACCCAATTAGTATTGACGCAATTAGGTTTGTCACCAAGCCAATAAGTACAAGTATATTTACCAATTTATTTAGTTAATTACATGTGTTGCAGAATCCAAAGAGAGAGTCGCGACTTGATAAGGCAAGTTCGCTGAGTGTCTGTTTTCAGAGTCTAACCCATTTACCTGCGCTCCGACGCATAAATTTATTATCTTATAGCCATACAGTCCAAAAATTTTCCTAAACTTTCTCTGACGCAATATCTCTTGGAACGTTGTTTTCCTTCTTGCTAATTCCTGAATCAAGTCAGTAAAATTTAATGTACAATGTACAAAACATTAACTTATATGGTAACGTGTAACAGCCAAGGTTCTGTAACGATACAATAATATCTAATGTTTGAATGTCGCGGATCACCCTAAAGAAAATTTCTTCCCCGAAACTTCCAAACTTTTCTTAGCAACTTCTTGTAAACTGGTGCTATTCACGATACATTTAGATTTCGCTTCACGTGAGAGATTTAAACTTGGAGATCCCATATATTCTCAAATATATAATGCACAACAAAGGCTAAAAATATCCAAATTTCTGAAACTGGCACTTGGATAAAAAGGCTAATGATATACTAAATAGGGTAACGGTACAACTGCTATTAACTAAAAATAAAAAAATCAGACCGAATCTTTTTCGTCACTATCTTCATCGACCATTTCTGCTGCTTCTTCTCTCAAATTTTCAGCAGGTCCAGTCGTCTCAGGATCATTTTCAGCCGCACCGGCCTTTTTTTGATTTTTCTGGGCTTCTTCAAGACCCTTGTTATCGTCTTTTGTTTCACTCATTGTACTAAGATAAATAGCAACAAAGGTTAAGAACGTATCAAAACTGATCAAGTGAATCTAATTCCTCTACTGCCTTTTGGGCTGCTTTTTCCGACCCCAAGGCCTCACCTACTTTTTCTTCATTTATTGTTAGTAAGCCAACTGCCTTCAAATATTCATTTAACATTTCTTGTTCGGTTGGCTTGTAGTAACAAGATGCTAGCCTTATTTTATGGCCTAACAACACTTCTCTAATTTCCGGATTTAATTTTGATTCTACCAACTGTTTAGTAAAGAACTTACGGAAGCCATGAAAGACAGGAATCTGCTTTCTTTTGAATTGGTTAATATGATCAATTTCTCTGATACCGCTGTTGATAATGTGATATTCCAATATTGCTCATAAAGAACGGGCGTTAAAGCGCTTACTTCTATAGTCCTCAAATTTAACATCAAATTTTTTTACTATCAAGTATGAATCATCCGTTAATTTTTCTCCGCGTCTCCTCCTGAACTCCAAGTAAGAATTTATCTCTTTGGCACATTCAGGAGTGCAAAAGGTAATGTATTTTTCTTTATCACCTGAATATACTCTGATTTTGTAAATATCATCTATCTTTACTAAATCCTCGAGTTTTAGAGTTTGTAAAGCACCTATCCTAATGCCAGTTGATGTTAAGAGTAAGAATGCTGTTCTAATTTTTTGATCGCAAAAACCTAATATTTTTTGTATTTCTTCATGAGTAAAGACTCTATCTCTTCCGTTTGTTTCATTTCCAGTTTTTTCCGGATGAACAAACTCCTTGATTTTCTTCCAGTTTAAGACTATGTCATTGATCTCGCAAGCATGTTTTAACGTGGCAGTTATAAGGTTCTTATATTGCCTTGAACCTTTTTTATCAACCAAATATTTTATGATGAGGTTGGTTATGTTCTGTTGTAGTAATTTTAGGAATGATAATAAATCGATTTCGTAATGATTTAAAAATTTCCCCAAACAAAATCTATAAGATTCTCGTAGACTCAGAATGCAGTCTGTTTATGAAATTAAAGTATGCTTCGCTTTGTTCTTCGAACACTTGCATGGTCTTTATTCTTGGAACTACATTTTTAGAACTAATATTTTTGATTAAATCATATTTACGCATGAGTTAATTTTGCTTAAATATTAGAAATAGCAAGGATAAATGATATAATGGCGATAGACTATGAATTCGTTTATACCTTTAGTGAAGAGTTATTGAATCTAGATAATTCTTTAAGATGGATTGGTATTTCAAACAAATACGGCGTTTTAATTAACGTAGAGCAACGCAAGGATTTAGAACCATTAATGTCAGAAGAGGAAAGTGAAGAATATGCCGCTTCTGCAGTCTCAAGATATAGAACTAGGGTTAAGTTTCAAACAAAAATTGGGAAACTAAATTATGCTGTTGGCAGATATGAAAATGTAACTAGGATTACCGTTCCCATAAGCAACGATTATTTTTTACTGCTGACCATAGATAAAGAGAAAAATTATGATGACATGATCGAGGAAAAGATAATTCCATTCATCAATAAGAATAGGAACAAATTTCGTTCCGAAAGTCTAAATGATTAATATTAACCTTATCTTTTTCACAGAATCTTGTACCGTAATGCGTGTAAAAATTATGAATTAACGTCTTTCACAAAGCTCTTGTAAATTGATAATGCCTCATCTTCGTTTTTAGCTCCAACAATTGTGGCTGCACCACTGGTCATGAAGCTTATTGAAAGATATTCAGAATTATTACTAACGACGGTTAACCCGAGTTCGCCTTTCGTCTTGATTGTATATCCCAATCTACCTGCATTCTTTTCAATTCCAATAAGGTCTATCGATGATGAAATTTGGGCGGGTGTAACAGTGTACGTTCTCTTTCCGCGGTCACGACCGCATAGTTCTTCAATTATTAGTTGCTGTACTTGCGGCTGATCTTTATCTATTCTCTTTGTTCCACATGAAGGACATTCTTCTTGTCTAAAGACCGTAACTTTCTCCATTGAGAGATCGTTCAGATCTATATACAAGAGCTTATTTTCTAGAGTTGGTTTTTCGCTTAGGATAATCTTGACTACTTCGGAAACTTGAATACCGCCTACCAGGTATAAAATTGATGGGTGAACACCTTCGGTGCTACAAGTGGGCATATCATCTTCAGCTAATGCTGGAAAGATGCATCTAAGGCAAGCTGTTTTATTTGGAATTATAGTGCAAATAGAACCTAACATTCCCAATGCCCCTGCATAGATAAATGGGATATTGAGTTTAATGCAGGCGTCATTTAATGCATATCGGGCATCTATACTATCTAGTGCGTCTACAACTATATCAAATCCATTAACAATGCTTTCGGCAGTATATTTAGTAACGGAATTTGGAAGAGCTTCAATCTCAACACTTGAATTTATTTTTTGAAGTCTTTCTTTTGCAGCTTCAACTTTCACGCTACCTATATCATTTTCTGTATACAGATGCTGTCTATGTAAATTAGAGATTTCTATAATATCTCTATCTACTATCTTCAGTTTTCCGACGCCCATAGCTGTTAGCAGTGTAACTACAGGATTGCCAATGCCTCCAACTCCAACTACACAGATTTTTGCCTTCCTTAGTTTTTCTAACCCAATGAATCCTATTTCATCGAGCATTATCTGTCGGGAGTATCGTTGCAAATCTTCGTTCTTAAGTTCAGAACCAGTACCACCTGCCACTGCAGGGAGAATATAAATAGAATCCCCTTTGTTGAGTTTCGTGGCCATACCATCATTACTAAATCGCATATTTTTTCCATTTATGTAAATGTTGATTAATGATCTTGGTTTTCCATTCAGGTCCAATACTTTGCGTTTGAAATCTTCTCCGAGCTGTTCGGTTACCTTTGTAAATGCATCTTGCAGATCTATGGCATCTAATGGAATTTTTTTTTCTCCGCTACCTTTTGTGAGAACAGATGGAATAATAAATTCAATGTTTGTCATTCTATTCACTCCTACCTATGAAATCATTGCAGACACAGTTTGTACGTCTGGCTTTACAATATCAAGTTTAGGCAATGCACTCATTATTGCTTCAGTAGATTTCAGTCCATTACCTGTAACATAACATACTACTTTTTCATTTCTTTCTATAAATCCATCGTCAACTAACTTTTTCAGTACGGCAACAGAAACACCTCCTGCAGGTTCAGTAAAAATACCTTCAGTCTTTGCCAGTGTCAAAATGCCTTCAATAATTTCATTATCATTAGCTTCTTCAGCAACCCCACCGTATTGTTTTAATCTTCTTAGAACATACACACCATCTCCAGGATCCCCAATAGCCAAACTCTTTGCTATTGTCTCCGGTCTTTCTACAGGAACGATATCGCCTGCATTTTTCTTAAATGCATCAACTATTGGAGCGCAACCATGTGGTTGTGCAGCAGTAACCTTTAGATTTGAGATATCGCCAATTAATCCTATATCATGTAGCTCTTCAAATCCTTTGCAAATTGCATTCAACATCGCACCACTACCAACGGGAATTATGAGATGATCTGGAACATCCCAGTTAAGTTGCTCAGCTACTTCATATGCCAATGTTTTAGACCCTTCGACATAATATGGTCTCATATTGATATTTACAATCCCTATTCCCTTGGAATCACCTATTATCGACGCAACTCTATTGGCGTCGTCATAGGTCCCATCAACCGCAACAAATTTAGCACCATAGGATAATGCCTGCGCAATCTTCACTTTTCCTATATCAGAAGGAGCAAAAATAAAACATGGCAAATGTGCCTTGGCAGCATGAGCAGCTGTCGCAGAAGCCAAATTTCCAGTAGACGCACATCCAACTGCCTTGAGTTTGATTTCTCTTGATTTAGAAATGGCTACACCTGCAGGTCTGTCTTTGAATGAAAAAGTTGGATTGACAGAATCGTTCTTTATAAAGAGATTCTTAAGGTTTCCAATTTGTGTTCCCAAATCCTCCGCAAATTGCAAAGGTGTAAATCCAGCATGTATGTTTACTATGCAATCCTTATCAGCAATTGGCAATAGCTCAAAATAACGCCAATATGTTTTGTCGGTTCTTGATGAAAAGGTGTCTTTGTTCAAACCCTTAGGAACATCATATATGACATCCAGTGGGCCAAAACACTCTTCACAAATGTATTTGAATACCGGAGTATATTCAGCACCACATTCCCTACATTTTAGAAATCGTATAGAACCCATGTATATTCAACTATCAACGATTGTATAGTAATAAATATCACTAATCGTAATTTTAGTATTACTTAATTTTTTTACTTGGGAATTTTATAAATAATAAATATGAATTAGATCAAAAATATTAAGAATCGAGAGATCAATAGAAATATTACACAATTGTAAGAATTATCATCAATTTATTGAGGGTATAGCCTATTATGGAAACAGGATCTGTTTCCCGTATGACATGCAGGATTTTTTGAATTAACTAGGTAGATCACTGAGTCTTGATCACAGTCAACTAGAATATCCCTCACTTCTTGTATATTTCCGGATTCTTCTCCTTTCATCCATAGTTTATTACGGGAAACACTCCAAAACCAAGCATTGCCTGTCTTGACTGTATTTTCTATTGCAACTCTATTTGCATAAGCCAGCATTAAAATGTCCTTTGTCGTTATATCTTGAACCACAACTGGGATAAGTCCACCTTTTTTTACAAAATCCAGTTCATTAATTGATTTATCGTCAATTTTCGTTAGCATTTTATCATAACCTATAGGGTAATGTTGGTTGTCTATTTTATATAAGTCTAATTCCCTGTTGTTCAGAGGCTTCTATAATTTTGTCGAAAATTGAATCATGAAAGCTTTTAACATATCGTGTAACCGCAGTGGTATTATAAAATTCACAGAATCTAACATTCCCTATTGTCATTGCTATACAACCCCAGTTTGGGTTAAATTTGTTATTTAATTCTAATGTGCTGACGAACGTTAGCGAACATGGTAAAGAGCTGCCAATTGAAACATACCCAAGTCGGTAAAGTTTTTCATATCGACAAGCTTTTTAAAATTCATGTTTCGATTAGACTAATAATAAAGTCTTGAATTCTCAATATAATCAAATTTATCTTCTGAAATAATCAAATCCTTGTGACATTTCTCGCATAAATAATATTCACTACTTGTGGGTAATTCCCTTCTGCAGACACTGCAAAACTTTTTCAATATTTTCAAATTCGAAAAACTAATCTATAAAGTTAGCCATTTGTCTTGCATAAACTTGATCGTGGGAAATTTCCATTTCAGTATAGAAATCTAGAGATTAATTTATTTTCTGACTTTGCCTAAATCTTGAATTTTTACAACAAATTTATTCCGACAATCAGGACAAATAAAAAACGCGGTTGCATAGGATCTGCTTGTTTGATATTCAAAATCGACAACTGAGAATGTGATAGGATTTGGACTATTACAATACATGCATAGGAAAACCATCGATTTGATACGTTCGATAATTTCCTGTTTTAGCCTGGAAGGATGATCTTTACCCAACCCAAACAGCAATTGTTAGTAATGTAGAACTTTATAAATTTTTTCTATCTTATAATTTAGTCGAGTCAATTATAATAATTAAAAAAACTTTCTCGAGTCTGCTTTGGTCAATTGATCTTAATTTTTATTTATTCACCAAGTTCAATATAGAATGCTCAATTTCGATAAGTTTTACTGGTTTTATTAAAACGTCACCTTTCTTATCGCGAAATAGAGTTCTTTACTATTTCTTCAGGTTGATGGTAATATGTCGTGCATTAAATCCTAATTTGTTCAATTAGATTCAATGAAGGCAGAACAAGTATTACAACAGGAAATCAAAGATATAAAAATTTGGCTTTGTCGTGAAAAAGATGAGTGTACATACAAACGAGATCTCGAAAAAAGGATTGAATTGATAAATTGGGTTCTGGAAAATATGAAAAATCCTGATGTTCAAATTTGCAGTCTTATTGAATCCAGGATGAACGAAAATATACAAGCAATAAATCAAACGTATTCAATATTTGAGTCTGATAAATTACATAGTGAATTACGGATTTTAGATTGGAAATTCTATCAAGTTTGTGTTAACCGCTAGAATCATATATAATATTTACTTTGTCTCCGTTAATAGTAAATTGATTGGTGCATATCCGGTGAAGAAAGCACCAACCAATGGAACTATCCTAAGTAATGAATTCAAGATAGGCCATAGTGTTCGTGCCAAATTTTTATTTAAAACTTCTAATACGAGTGTCTAATTTTGGTAAGTAAACTTAGTCAAGCCAACTTCTTATATTCTGTATTAATAAGTCTGATTACTTCCTATGACATTTTGAGACAAAGGCCGGTGGGATTCTCTTATCAAAATCCGTTACTCCCGCCGGTTTAACTTTTTTATAATATATTGGCGAAAGTAGTATAACACCAATCCGTAATTAGGACTTGATTCATTCGGGTGGGCCATTATTGTGGTCTGGGCCCATCAGTTTCTTATCTTCGAAAATCAGGTAACTTTTAATACTTTAGACTTTCGTAAAGGGATCCGTTGAAGCACTTCATATCATACTTTTTTAATTTGCCTGTCCTACTGGCCCAGATATTACCTTATAAATTCTGTAAACATGTATTAATGCCCAGCCCCAGTAAATGCCAAAGATTGCCCAATCTAATGGAAAAGGAAAAAAGATGTCTGTAACAAATCTTAGAAACACTCCAATTAAGAAAATCATTATTCCCGGATGGTGAACCCCTAGATATATATGACCTACGCCGGGGACTAAAACGCTAAGAAGCAACGTTATTGCTAGACTTTTTATCAACATTAGTTCAAAGATGCTGTTACTAATAGCAGTTTCTAGTTCCTTTATTTGGTTTATAACTACATACTTAACTCTTTAACAAAAAGTCGACAACAATCATCAACATCATGATTGACTTGATTCGAAGAATGTAAAACCAAATAGTTTTTGGTGACCTCTTGAACGTTTTGAATTATAATGACTTACAACCCGCACAAGAGATGCTACACAATATTATAATGTTGTATTTATCGAGATTTTTATCATCATTTAAATTCGACAGAGTACTCCAAATATCACAGTGTAATTTAAAGATAAAAATTTACCATTTCATGAATCATCGTCTACTCTTAATTTATCAATTTTCGTCTTTACAAGATCAAAACCTTGTTGCCAGAATGATTCCTCAGTGATATTAAATCCAGCATTCTTGAGCAAAGTTTCTGGTTTTTCAGATCCTCCTGCAGACAATATTTCGCGATATTTTGAAATAAAGGATTTGCCCTCTTCCCTATATTGCTGGTAAAGTGAAAGTACAAGTAAATTTCCAAAGGAATAAGCATAACAATAAAATGGAGTATGGAAAAAATGAGGGATATAAAGCCATTCCCATTTGAAATCATCTGAAATACGTAATGAATCTCCAAATTGGGTTTTTAGATTACTCATATACAACTCTGAGATATTATCAATAGTAACGCTCTGTTCTGCTATGTATTTGTGAGCTTCAATTTCAAAAATTGTAAAAAATGCCTGTCTCATAATTGTCGCATACATATCATCAATTTGTTCAGCCAAGAAGATCTTTTTCTTTTCCCTATTTAGTTTCTTGTAAATTTGTTCATTAAGAAGCATCTCTCCAAAAACAGAAGCAGTTTCGGCCAATGGAAGAGGAGCATGTGATACCAAAATGGGTTTATCGGATGCGAACATACTATGTATTGCATGGCCAAATTCATGTGCCATAGTCGAAACATCTCTCATCTTTCCATCAAAATTCAAGAGTACGTAAGGAGTCCTCTGAGGAGAAACGGTATAACAAAAAGCGCCACTCGTTTTTCCTTTCCTAATTTCAGAATCAATATGCCCTTCTTTAAATAAGCGCTCAGTATAGGCACCAAATCTTGGATCAAACTTGTAGAAAGTATCCAAAACCAATTTAGCGGCATTCTTAAAACTAAATCTAAGAGCATTTTTCTTTGTAATTGGCGCATATAGATCGTAACGTCGTAATTTTTTAACGCCAATTAATTTTGCTTTTTCCATGAAATAATCATGAAACAAAGTTGCATTTTTTTTACAAACTGATAACAGTATCTCTACCGTAGAATCATCAATATCATTATAAATATTCCTAACTGATATGGGAGATTTGAACCCTCTAATGGAAATATTTTCATCTCTCCACTGAGTAACTAAGTTTTGGTAAATGTCTCCTAGCACCCCACTATTTTTTTCATATGTTTTGAATAATGCCTTGTACGCATATTCTCTCTCATTCGCAATTGAGCTCCTTACTAATGAAAGTAATTTTTCCTTGTTGGTAAAAGTCTTAGTAGTCTTCTTATTTCCTCGTTTCTTGATAAAGGTATATTCAAAATTATTAGTCATTCTATCATATATTTTTGCGAGAGCACTTGGACCAGTTACTTCTAGAGTGTTGATAATCTTCTCTTCTGATTCATTCAATGAATACTTTGCAACTAACCTTTTATGCCTTAAATATTCCCCATAGACAGTAGAAATTCCATCAATTAATCTCTGTGCGTTATCATTGCCAAGTTCCTTTTTGAACCATAGATCAAAAAACAAAATCTGGTTACTAATCTGAGAACCTAATTGTTCTGTTTGAAGAATAAGAGCTGCCGCTTCGTTAGATGCAGTATCGGCAGCGTACCTAAGATTAGCAAAACTACTTACTGTACTAAGTTTTTCCAAAATATTCTCAATCTTGTGAATTAATGATTCAAACGTCGAGGTGTTGAGATCGGGTTTTAAGAGTTGCCTACTATCTTCAAATTCCTTGACGTTCCTTTTAATATTATCAACTAATTCTGCAAATTCCTTTCTCGGACTCCCATCGACTAAGTCTGAAAGATCCCATTTTCCTATCATGATATCTGAGTAATTTAGCATTAGTTCTTTTCTTCCTTAAACTGTGACTTGTCTTTATGTTTTTCTAATTTCTAATGCACTTACGCATGCCAATTACACCTAAAAGGCTACAGACTGTATATATCAATATAGTTAATTTGAATATAGTTATATATGATAATACTGAAATAAAAGATACCGTAATGGTTTTCAACATAGGCATAACGGTAAAGGCTGACAATATTCAGTAATTGGTGTTATTTGAACACCTCGACTGATTAAAAATGCCATCCTTCTATGTTGAATGAATTTGACAGATTTGCTTTGTTATTATTATTTAGTTTATTTTTTAATGATTTTTATTTATTTATTTTTTTCCAGGTATTCTCTTTTCATTTCCTCCACCCACTTATTTTTCTTTGAGTATAATCTCTTACCGGGTCGTTTCTTGCATTCAGATAAAACGTAAGAGGAGATAATCGGAAAGCAAATTGAAGAATCTCCATAAACTATTACATTGTTTTTATGAGAGGTCTTTATTTTTCCCCAACTTTTTCCTTCTTGTATTGTTGCTCCAGATAAGCCACCTGTGTCAGGCCGGGCATCGGTTATTTGTATTACATAGTCGTGCCCTCCGTCTTTTAGTTTTAATATTTGGTATAAGGCTGGTCCTGTTTGTTGGAAAAAATTCTTTGGAACTCCACCGCCCAATTCAATACCCCCTGAAGCTTTACTTTTCCACAGTATCGCTGTTGATTCAGCTATATCCAACATAACGTTGGGAAAAGTTTTGACGTCTTCAAATATCAAAGGTAGCATATTGAGTCCAATAGAAGAATCACTGATTGCTGGAATGAAAACGGGTATGTCATTTTTATATGCCGAAATAAGGAATGATTTATTTGGATATTTTGAATTTTCATACGCTGCCTTGCCAAGTTGATAAGACATGTCTGCCGTAGAATACCATTCAGAATTATTGTTGCTTTCAATATTCTTAATTTCTCTCTGAACGATAATGTCCTGTGCCTGCAGGGTTCCTATTTCCTTTATATATACATCATAAATGCGTACGATCTGCTTTGCGTAAAGCAGATCATCATCAACTTGAAAATGGCCTTGCCTCACGGGAAGACCATAGGCAAAATGGAGATCATGGTAGACATTGGCACCAGTTGTTACTATCCAATCTACAAAACCATTCTCGATAAGAGTTTTGATCGTATTCCCCATTCCTATTGGTGTTAATGCTCCCGCGAGCGTCAAGCAAGTTGTACACCTATTATCAATCATTTCTTTCATTATGTTTGCTGCTTCGAAAAGTCGTCTCGCATTGTACCCTGTTGATCCAAAAAAATGAACCAACTGTGATACTGTCATATTTTTAGAAATAATTGGAGGGTCAATCTTTTTCCCTGTAAATGAATGTGCGCCGTTCACCCATTAGGATACAGAAAAGGTATTAAAAATTTTATCTAAAGTGAACTTGATTTATTGTGAACCGCTAGATATGTTTACTTGCCATAAAAATTAGCATATTGATTTAAGAGAACTAGTTCCATAATCACTTGCTACCCTCTTTTCTTCATATGAGCTACATTCTATGCATTTAATACCATTGTTAATTTTGACCGTGTCGCCACCACAATTCAGACACAAAGAGTACAATAAACCAAAATTAGTTCCATCTACAGCAAGATGAATCGAGGAATTCATAAGACTGGTAATTTGACCACGGATAATATCGCCATATCTGTATATCGATTTTGGTTTTCTATTGTATCGATCTCGATTCCATCCTTTACTATTTCCAGTTCTCGCCGATGCAATGGCAGATAAACCTGACTTGTACAACTTGTTGTTTATGGAAAATAACTTTACTGAAATCATTGATCCAAATAACATTTCCACATATCCCATAACAACATCTCCTATCTTGGGTATTTTTAGCGAATTTACCGCATCTATCTTAATTGCCCTTCTTTTAAAATCATATTCCTTTTTACCCATAGCACTTGATCTGATAGTTCCATCAAGTGTGAAAGTATTATTTCCACCCTGAAATTCCTCAATCTCTGCTATGTATTCACCCGGAAAGACCATTCGGGATGTCTTGTTTTTCATATCAAGGATATGACATAGAAGTAGTTATAATTGTTACACGAATACGAATAGCTCATCGAAAAGTGTCCTTGTATCTATAGTCTAGCCTTTGCTAAAGCCAAATGCAAACCCAGCCGCAAAACCTCCAGTGAGTGGAATACCAGAATTTGAGATTGCGTCAAAAATCTGGTCGCTGATACCAGGAAAGAATGGTGTATTCATACTAAGCCCGTTAAAATTAGTCATTGCAGATCCAATGGTTCCTTGCACCTTTGGCCAATCAAGTGCAATTAACCCATTGTATTGAAGATAGTACAAGAGACCTACCAATAATCCGGAAACTATGATAATTATTTTGAATATTTTCTTTATGGCGTAACCCATCAAGAAGCCCAAAAATCCCCCTATTCCTATAGAGGTAGCTAATCCTCCTATTCCTATCGAGGTAGCTAGAGAGCTAAAATCAAGAAACATCCCAATGAATTATCCCAGAGACATAAATATATGCAATATAGACATTTCTCATCAATTCTTTTAACTGGAAATAGTTATGGTTTTTTTTCGCGCAATCTAAATAGTAATAATATTTAATTTAGATTCAGTTAGTACTTTTTATGGAAAAAATCTTTGAACTAGTCCAATTTTTAGACTCTTTTTTGGCCGATCAAACAATCTATTAATAACCTTCTTTTATTTCTTTATGTGAGATTCATAGAATGGTTTCCTTTTTATCAGCAAATTAGAACCGAGTTTGGATATAGCACCGAAAAAGATCAAATAGCGGCTGAAATGCTAAGCAATATGATAAAGGACAAGGCATTACTGGTGTCTAAAATCCAAAAGAAGATACAAGGAAAGCACGTGCTTGTAATTGGAGCAGGTCCTAGCCTGGAAAAAAATATCGAGTTTATCAAGAAGAATAAAAAATACATAAAGATTGCCGCAGATGGTGTGGTAGAGATTTTGTTGAATAGCAAGATAAAGCCGGATATAGTAGTATCGGATCTTGATGGAAATCCAAAGTACCTAAGAATGGCAGAAAAAATGGGAGCGTTAATGGTTATCCACGCCCATGGAGATAATATGGAAAATCTACAAAAAAATGTTCCTAAATTTAGAAAAATAATAGGTACGACTCAGGTGATGCCAACAGAGAATGTGTATAATTTTGGAGGATTTACTGACGGCGACAGGAGTGTGTTTTTGGCTGAAGAAATGAAGGCAAAGAGTATTACTTTAGTAGGTATGGATCTAGATAATAAGCCAAGAAAATTTGCGGCAAGCGATCAAGAAAGCCAAATAGACATTAAAAGAAAGAAGTTAATGACTGCGAAAAAATTGCTTGAAATGTTAGGAAAGCAATCTAAATCTAAATTGATAAACAAGTCAAATACAAGAATTAAAGGTATAAAGTCTGAACCATGAGAGCTTCATTTAGATTTTCACAATTAGCTTGACAACTTAAACATATTAGTCACTTGCGAATATGTGAAAAACTATTATATGTTTTTGATACATTGAATCCTGTCATGTCCGGTTTTTCAGAAGAGGATATTCGTCGTGCTGCAGAAGTGCGAGAATGGTTGATTAAAGAGGTTACCAATAAGAAAGAGGAACTCGATAAGCTTCGTGATACGCTTTCGATCGTTGATTCTTTGCTAAAAAAAACTAGCTTCATAACCGCATCAAGTCTCGAATCTTCTGGTACTAATTTGAAGGATAAAATTAAAACAGAGTACGAATCAAATCATAAAGAAGAAATCCCCAGAAGCAGACCTAGTCTAGAGTCAACGACCAAATCAACAGATACAGACTATGATGATCATCATGATGTTCATGATGATAGCAATCAGACTGTAGAAACTAGAGCCTTAAAACGTGTAAAAGATAACTTTCTCATATCTAATGCTGAATACACTTCGACATATGTAAGGATATCATTGGTAGATGATATCAATCTAAATATTAACACACCACCGTTCAAGTCATTCTTCCTAAATCGCATCTTGGAAGGTATGAGGACGAAAGACAAAGAAAAGAACCAAAAAGGCGAAATCAATGCATCCGAAGTCATTGATTACATAGTAGATAGCGATCAACATGGAAATCTCAGCAGCGTTACAATTACAAACTATAGAGAAAAAGAACGGCTTAATGAAATTTTTAATACAGCAACTTGGGTATTTTCAAGAATGTTAGAAAAAGGAAATTAAAGTGGTTATGGATAAGATTATCGTACTTGATTTTGGATCTCAATACAGCCACCTAATTTGCAGACGTATTCGAGAATCAAATGTATACTGTGAACTTTTACCATATAATTCACCTGTCGGCTTGATTGAAAAGTTGGGGCCAAAAGGAATTGTGCTATCTGGCGGTCCTTCCAGTGTATATCTGAAAGGCTCTCCAAAACCAGACAAGAAGATTTTTGAAATGGGAATTCCCGTTTTGGGAATCTGCTACGGTCATCAACTTATTGTCGATAAATTTGATGGAAAAATAAAACGATTTGACAACAAGGAATATGGATATGCTGACTTAGTCATTGACGATAATTCAGATTTGTTTAAAGGTATAAATAAGAAAATAAAATGTTGGATGAGTCACGCTGATGCAGCTGAAAAAATCCCAACAAATTTTGAGATCTTGGCTCATACTGATAATTCCCTTTCGGCCGCGATAGCGAATCGGGATAAAAAATTTTATGGAATTCAGTTCCATCCAGAGGTATCACATACAGAAGAAGGAAATCGAATTCTATCAAATTTTTCACAGACCATAAGTAATGCAAAACCAGATTGGACGATGCAAAGCTTTATTGAATTTTCCATAAAGGATATTAGAAGCAAAGTCCGCGATGACAGAGTATTATGCGCCATCAGCGGCGGGATTGATTCGACTACTTTGGCTGTTCTGCTAAACAGGTCGATAAGTAAGAATTTGACTTGTGTTTTTGTAAACAATGGATTATTAAGATTAAATGAAGAAACATTAGTTCCTGAATTAATAAACAAACACCTAGGTATTAGCACTATTACTATTAATGCCCAGGACCGATTTTTGTCAAAATTAAAAGGAAGAAGTGAACCTGAACAAAAGAGAAAAATTATTGGAGAGGAATTTGCTCAAGTCTTTTTGGAAGTAACAAAAGAATATGGACCATTTCAGTGGCTCGCACAGGGCACCCTATATCCGGACGTAATTGAAAGTGGTTTCTCAAAGGGTCCTGCCGCAATTATTAAGACGCATCATAACGTTGGTGGATTACCTGAATGGCTTGATTTGAAGGTATTAGAACCATTTAGGAGTTTGTACAAGGATGAAGTAAGACAAATTGCCGCTCTGTTAAATATCCCGAATGAGCTTCTGAAAAGGCACCCTTTTCCAGGCCCGGGATTGGCAGTGAGAATTATTGGGGAAGTGACAAGCAACAAACTTAGAATCGCTAGACATGCTAGTAGTATTGTAGAAAATGAATTGCTAATTTCAGGTTGGTATGATAAGGTGTGGCAAGCATATGCGGCAGTTGGAGATGATTTGGCAGTAGGCGTCCTCGGAGATGAAAGAGTGTATGGTCATATGGTTACAATAAGGATTGTAGAATCTTTAGATGCTATGACAGCTGATTGGTCAAGAATACCTTATGATCTGATATCTAACATTAGTAACAGAATAACTAATGAAGTTAATGGAGTAACTTGGGTTACGTACTCGGTATCAAGTAAACCACCAGCCACTATTGAACCGCAATAACCTACCGACTCTTTGTTCTAATGAATTCCATTGTTTCTACCATCGTAGGAGGTTCAAATTCATTTCTTCCAATATATAATGAGGCATATGCATTTGAAAATGTTAATCTTTCCCATGGTTCAAGACCTGCAAAATACCCAGCGAGATCTGCGGCATCCCAACAATCGCCAGAGCCCGTTAGTTTCTTGGGATTGATGTAGAACGATTCTGCAAATATTACTTCCTTACCATCAGACCATGCAGATCCGATCCTCGTATGAAGATCGATCTTTAGGTCAAACTCAGAAGACAATAATTTTGCACATTTTTTTACACTTTCGGCATCAGACTGTCCTATAGACGCTCTAGAATCAAGATTACATGCTTTTAGAAGAGAAGTACATTCATTTTCGTTAATGCTTAGCACGTCTATTACTTGA
The DNA here is from genome assembly GCA_033272285.1 of Nitrososphaeraceae archaeon. GTDB lineage: Archaea > Thermoproteota > Nitrososphaeria > Nitrososphaerales > Nitrososphaeraceae > TA-21. The sequence goes on along the minus strand of JASKBU010000013.1, from coordinate 37,403 downwards.
TTAAGCTCCCTTAGCATGTCTCTAAATTCTTCTTTTCTGGTTTCTATATCCGCTGGGTCTAAGAAATGAAAAGCCTTGGGGGTATTACTAAAAAGGTGCTGAGCTAAATCAGTCCCGTTAAGGTTACTCCCCCAATTAGTCAGGACAATGGCTTTTGCAGAATTAATTATATCCAGATCGGATGATTGACTAATCAGATCAGGACCAAAATTCTTATTATCACCAACATCACTTATCATTACATTGGCAAATGATTTTTCATTGTCATGAAACTCAAACGATGTAGTAGAACCATGTTTACCATTTTTTATTTCCAAATCAACGCTTTTTCCAAACTTCGAGAAGACCGTACGGAGTACTGATTTGCCAAAATCGTCTGCAATGGTAAATAGGTTGACAGATAATCCCAATTTAGCCAAACAGTATGCGACATTAACAGCATTCCCTCCTTTAATATCCAAAGTATCCGCCCCCCTTATACTTCCTCCTCCAATCGTTGTCTTGCTATTGATCATTCTAAAAAGCTCATCTTTGGAATCTATCTTAATGATCCTATCCAAGAAAAAATCTGGAAGTACAACTACTTTTTGATCGAAGTTAAGCTGTTCTAATTTTTCAAACATTTACTAAAATGAGTATATGCGCAGGTCTTTATTTAAAATGTCTCAATACTCAAAAAAGAAGATAAATAATTCTTGAATTGATTTTTAAAAATTTGATATGAAGATAGAGTTATACTTACTCCATATCCATGCCGCCCATGCCGCCCATGCCGCCCATGCCGCCCATGCCGCCCATGCCGCCCATGCCGCCCATGCCTCCAGGTGGCCCAGCTGGCATCTTAGATTTACTTGATGCAATAACATCATCAATCCTTAGGAGCATGACTGCAGCTTCTGTCGCGGATTTTATTATTTGCTGCTTAACTGCTATGGGTTCTATAACGTTCAGCTTATGCATATCAGCTACTACAGTATTCATAACGTCTATTCCTGTCCATTTAGAACCCTTGCTCTGTTTCGCTCTAAGTGTAGTCATTGTGTCAATGGGATCCATTCCTGCGTTTACCGCTAATGCTAAAGGTATTGTATCTAGAGCATCTGCAAACTTTTGAACAGCTAGCTGTGCCCTGCCTTCCATGTTGCCAGACCATTGGCGCAATTCATTAGCAACAAAGGCTTCAGGAGCTCCACCGCCTGCTACTGCAACAGGATTTTCTAAAACGTCTTTTACTACCATTAATGCATCGTGAATTGATCTGTCTGCTTCGTCGACAACTCTTTGAGATCCTCCCCTGACCAATATGGTAACGGCCTTCGGGTTTCTACAACCCTCAATGAAAACCCACTTATCCGTTTCAACCTTTCTTTCATCTACAAGATCGGCTGAACCTAGATCTTTGGATGTAAAATCGTCTAAATTATTAACAATTCTAGCCGCGGTTGCTTTGGACAGCTTTGACATGTCACTTTCCTTGACTCGCCTGACAGCCAGTATTTCTTCTTTTGCCAAATAATGTTGTGCCAAATCATCAATACCTTTTTGACATAATACAACATTTGCACCAACTCCCTTGATCTTGTCAACCATTGCTTTTAGCATTCTATTTTCTTCTTCAAGGAACATTTGCATTTGTTGTGGATCATTAATCCTTATCTCAGCGCTCATCTCCGTTTTCTCTATCTCTAGGGCAGAATTTATCAGAGCAATTTTTGCCTTTTCTATCTTTTTGGGCATACCCGAATGGACAACTTCCTTGTCTAGAACTATTCCTTTCACAAGTGTACTGTCCCTTATGGATGTACCCGCTTTCTTTTCTACTTTGATATTATCCAAATCCACTCTTAGCTTCTTGCCGTCATCTAGACTTTCAACAACCTGTTTTGCTGCATCAACCACCATTTTGGCTAATGTCGGACTATCATCAGAAACGAGCTTTGAATACATGCTTGTCCTTGCAATATTTGTCAGGGCAGTTTTATCGTTGACATCAATCTTTATGCCTATTTTTTGCAAAAATTCAAGAGCCTTTTCCGCGGCAGCTGTATAACCATCTACAATAACTGAAGGATGCACATCTTTGTTTACCAATTCCTCTGCTTTTTCCAATAATGCTCCAGCGAAAACAACTGATGATGTAGTGCCATCTCCTACTTCATTATCTACGGATTTGGCTACTTCGACCATCATTTTTGCAGCAGGATGTTGAACATCCATTTCCTTAAGAATAGTCGCTCCATCATTTGTAATCGTAACATCTCCAAGTGTATCAACTAACATTTTATCCATGCCTCGAGGACCCAGACAGGTCTTGACCATTTCAGCAATGAGCTTCGCTGCGACAAAGTTATTTCTCTGTGCTTCCCTACCTTTACTTTCTTTGGTTCCTTCTTTTAAAATCAAAACTGGCATTCCACCAGCTGTTGCTTGAATTGATTCCAACTTACATATCACCTTAATAGAATACCATAGATTTTATCTTGCCTCTTTTATAGTTTTAGAAAAAATGAATTCAGTTACAATATTGAATACAATAGATGATGACAGTTCAATTTATCATAATTGAAAACTCCAAGTCCAAGTACATATCTTGAATTTTTTTGTCGCAGGAAATTTGAATGGCACAGGATATGTATCAGGTATTTGTGATCTTATTTTATTTTCTTCCTTAGTAGGAAAAAGGCACAACTGAATATCTCCTAACTAATTCATGTTTAAATAAATGAGCATTCATATTGCCTCTAACCATAAGTCTGTCGAGGTACATACTATTGATTCCACAAGTTACGGTAACTGATCGATTAAAGAATTATTATGAACTTACAAAGCCGAAAATTTGGTATCTTTTAGTTTTTACTGCTTTTGGTTCAGCCATAACAGCTTCGTATTCGACAGACACTTTTCTGTCACCGCTTCAATGGGTCTTTCTTCTTGTCGGTATAGTTACTGGATCTGCAGCTGCAGATGCCTTAACCGGGTACAATGATCGTGATATAGATGCCATTATGGATAGAACTAAGGCTCGTCCTATTCCATCGGGAAGAATTTCACCTAGGAATGCGCTTATTTTTGGTTTGCTCTTGGCCGCTATATCGTTATTTTGTGCCTGGTCGATAAACTACATAACTTTAGGACTCATGGCGTTCGGTCTTTTCGATAATATTATAGTATACAGTAAATGGCTAAAAAGAAAGAGTCAGACCAACATTATCCTTGGAGGATTCTCTGGTGGTGTTCCAGCATTAATAGGATATGTAGCAGTTACCACAGAACACCTAGAAATAGGATTAACAATGGCAGGCTTAGTTTTCCTATGGATACCAACGCATATTTGGAGCTTGGCATTGCATGTAAGGAAAGATTATACAAAAGCTGGTGTTCCCATGTTGCCTGTCGTTGCCGGCGAAAAGAGATCTGTTCAAGTGATAGCCGGTACAACTCTCTTGATGGTAGTATTTAGCATAATACCTTTCTTCTTGAATCAGTTTGGGTGGATTTACTTTATTACTGCCATCTCAGGAGGAATTATTATGATAATCACCTCACTCTGGCTACTGATGAAACCAAGCGAGAAGGCTTCGTGGTTACTTTTCAAAATTTCCAGTCCCTATCTGACAGCACTATTTGTTGCATTCATGGTAGATGCGATATTTCATTAACCGTAATTTTCACACTCGTACAATAATCTTGCTATAACCACGTGGGATTCCAAACTAAAAGGACTAATGGAATAAACACTGTTGCACAGTCGAGTAATTGATTCCGAGAAATGTCCCCGTTGGAAGCCTCCTACCACAAAACAGTAATCCTTTGAATAATTGGATTGGTTATTGTGCAAAATATCGCTTAATTTGGTTCTTGTTCCCGTTACAGAGAACCCAAGTATTACTTGAGGTTTAATTATTTTCTGCATTAGATCAGTAAAACTCACATTGTCTCTAAACTCTATTAAATCTGATCCCTCTTTACTCCTGTGTTTATTAAAAATACTGATCATTAGTCTTTCAAATCTGAAATAATTCTTTGGTAATCTCAAATCTTGATGCATGATGAGTAAATTGTTGTCAAACGTAGATACGTAAACTTGCAATTTTTTCTCCTTAAATAGAGGGGTTGATAGGGCCTCAATCAGATCTAAATGTACTATGTCCGGTCTACCTCGTTTCCACCATTGCTTAATGTTTTGTTCCACCATAGCTTTATGATGATAACTAATGTCAAGGAGAATTTCGCTAGAATCTCTACCGACTCTTTTGCAATGACTCTTCACAGAGGGATGGTTTCTGAGAGTTTGTGGTACCAGTTCTATTGCTGCTTCAACAATCACGAGTGAATACAATCAAATTAACAGAATTCGTATCGAAATATTAAATTTATTTCATAGCATTTTAATGGAAGACGACAATCAATATGTAGTCAAGATAATTAGTGTGGGTTGAATTGTATTGAATAAGAAGAATATTGAAAGAATAGCAACTGAAAGAATAGAAATATTGATCGATAATGCTTTGAACGAAATAAATCGCGATGAGAAATTATCTCAGACGTATGCAAAGCTTGCTCTAAAAATCGGAATGCGTGTTAGAGTAAGAATGCCGTATTCTATTCGCCAACTATTTTGTAAAAAATGTAAACAATTCATAGTTCCTGGAGTTAATTCAAGAATAAGAATTGGTAGAACCAGGGTAAAATGCATTAGAATTACCTGTATGAAATGCAATCATGTTTATCGAAAAATAATTGCGGATTAAATTGATGGAATAAGTTGCATTTCACTGGAAGCCGGTAAATTCAGAATAATTGCTCTTATTTTCTTTATTGCGTTAAAGATTATCAATAAATTCATACCACTCTATTAATAATCTGAACTTAGCATTTTATTGTCTGTCAGCGGTCTAAAATTCTGATTAATTACGGAGCTTTTCTTTGGATATCTGATGAAATATGAATAAAATGATTTATAAGGGAATTTCCAAGAATGTTATAGAATCTTATGGCTAAGGCTTATGATATTCCTGCCGATGATCTAATATCTCATTTGGCAGAAAATTTGAAAAAGGATAAAAAAATTGAGGCTCCTCAGTGGTCCCAATTCGTAAAGACAGGCTCGCATGTAGAAAAAATTCCACAGAATAGAGATTGGTGGTATATCAGGTGTGCATCGTTGTTAAGGAAAGTGTACATTAACGGTCCGATTGGTATTTCTAATCTTAGAAGCGAGTACGGAGGTAAGAAACAAGCTGGATACAATATCGCACATCACAAGAAAGCTGGTGGTGCCATTGTAAGAAAGGCTTTGCAACAGTTGGAAGTTGCGGGCTATATAACGAAAAAAAGCAAAGGTAGAACAATTTCTGATGAAGGGATGAAAAAGGTCGACAGAATGGCTACCGAAATATACAAGAATCTCGCAAACTCAAGACCAGAGCTCCAAAGATACGGCTAGTAATAATTAATTGTGGTTATAAATGTCTGTTTCACCATCAGATAATCCCGAAGAGGCAAAGCGGCGCGAGGCCGAAGTAATGATGAGACAAAAAGCACTAATGGTCTTGCTAGACCAGGATGCAAGACAAAGGCTTATGAACATCAGGATGGTAAAACCCGAACTAGCAATGGCAGTAGAAAATTATCTAATTACAGCAGCTTCTGCCGGAAAATTGAACAGGGCTTTATCAGATGAAGAATTGAAGCAGCTTTTGATAAACCTCCAGCAGCCCAAAAAGCAATTTAGAATAAATCGTGCTTGATTTTCAATATTTTTTGATGTCTATCGTCTTGTAGACATTTAAACTAAGTTTACCAGATTAAATAGCTCTTGTCAACCAGCTTCTTAACTTGTATTTCCTTTTCAATTGTAAACTGGTCTCTCACTTCGTCGCCCTTGTTGTCACAGAAAGTTCCTGATAATTTAGTGTGAGGATTCCCGTCACTAAAATCTATATTAAGAAATCCGAATCTTGTAATTGGGTAGCGGTGTATGCTGCCTAACCATCTAAAGGATAGAAGGCTTCTGCACCTGTGCCTACTATTGCAAAAACTATGCCATCTTTTTGACAATCTCTACAAGCTGTTCTAAATTCTAAATTTCGTAAATTTGATAATGGCGCTGGTGTAAAAAATACTTTCGAGCACATATGATGTAACTAAAGATTAGTCTATTAAATGACATTCGATGGGAAGTGTTGGTAATCCTGTCTAAATTCCAAAAGCTTCCCAGCAACTCTCCTAGAATTGAGATGACGGTCATCAAATCAGTCAAACATTCAAAATAACAAGTTCAGTGATTTTGTAACATCTGAGTTATCTGTGGAACTATGCGCTTGAACTAGTCAATTCCGCATAGCAATATTAGAAGTTGTATGCAAAAAGAAATAACTATATTAGTCTAAGACTTTTCAAAAAATTCATGAAAGCAGCAGTATTTAGAGAGTATAGTCAAGATCCTCCGAAAGTTGTGAAAATAGACGATGTTGACACTCCCAAAATCAAACCTAATGAGGTTATGATAAAAGTAGAAGCAGCCGGATACAACTACAACGATCTTTGGGCAATTTGGGGCGATCCGGTCAAGGTACCACTGCCACATATTTCTGGTAGTGATGTAGCAGGCACCGTTGTTGAAGCAGGTAATGAAGTTACAAAATTGAAAGTGGGTGATAGGGTGGTTTCTCATTCTAATATGAGTTGTAGAGTTTGTGATATGTGTACTTCGGGAAGAGAATACGATTGTAATGAACGACTCATCTGGGGCTTTCAAACTGGTCCGCTTTGGGGTGGTTTCTGCCAATATACTCATTTACCGGAAGTAAATGTCGCCAAGATTCCCGATTCCGTATCGTATGAAGCAGCGGCTGCAGTATCAATGGTTGGCATGACTGCGTGGCATATGCTGGTAGGTAGAGCCAAAATAATACCCGGACAAACGGTCCTCGTGATGGGAGGTACTAGCGGGGTTGGGATGGCAGGTATTCAGATAGCAAAACTATATGGTTGCGATGTGATTGCAACTGCAGGTAAAAAAGAAAAGATGGACAAATGTATTGAATTGGGCGCCGATCACGTTGTAAATCATAGAGAGGCAGACTGGTATAAAAAAGTCAGAGAAATAACAAAAAAACAAGGAGTCGACGTTGTTTTCGAACATATAGGAAAATCAACTTTCCCGCAGGAAGTTGGCCTTCTCAAGATGGGAGGGACATTAGTGGCTACAGGAGCAACAACAGGATACGATTCTACTATTGATTTAAGATACTTATTCTTCAAGGGGACCAATATTCTCGGTTCAACTCAGGGTACTAGAGCAGAACTAGAACGGGTGATTCACTGGACAGCCAAGGGGAAGATTAAACCACTGATTAGTATAGTTCTTCCGTTCTCTGATATGGTAAAAGGACACACCATGATGGCTAATGCAGAACAGATTGGTAAGATTGTGACAACACCTCAAAAACTCTAACTTTTTATTTTTTAGTTCGTAAATGTTCAGGAGTTTATTGTTCATTCCTGGAAACAATGAAAGATTCTTAAAGAAATCAGCAGGTCTTCATCCAGATATACTGTGTTTTGATCTAGAAGATTCCGTACCCTCAAATGAAAAAGAAGCTGCGAGGCGTTTAGTCGCAGCACAACTTGAGTCTCAAGAAGAGGACAAGTTATCACCGATCTATGTTAGAATCAATTCAGTAGATTCTGGTATGATTGACAGTGATCTTGAAAGCGTTATAGGAAATGAATTGGACGGTATTGTTTTACCAAAAATTGGTACTAGTAAAGAAGTAATGGAAGTTATTGACAAAATTCATATGATTGCACCAAAAAGAAGATTAACCTCGAGAATCCAAATCATCCCTTCAATAGAAACAGCAAATGGAGTGGTTAATGCCAATTCCATTGCTTCAGCCCATGAAGACGTGGTAGCTTTGGTGTTTGGTGTTTTTGATTATTTATACGACATGGATATTGACTCTGAATATGATAAGTCTATCAGTTACAACTATGCTAGATCAAAAATTGCCGTAGATGCAAAAGCTGCTGGAATAGATGCATTGGACGGCATTTGGCAAAAAGTTAGCGATCTTGATGGCCTGGCCAAGGATGCTACAGTTGCAAAAAATCTGGGTTATTCTGGCAAAACATTGATTCATCCTTCTCATATTAATCCCGTTCATGATATTTTTCGGCCCACCAAGAAACAAATAGAGTGGGCAAAAAAAGTGTTAGCATCTTTACAGGATTCTATTGAAAAGGGAAATCGAAAAGGAGCAATACTTTTAGATGGTAAAATGATAGATGCCGTACATTACAAGCAAGCAAAGGCTGTATTAAAGGCAGCAAACCAATAAAATATAGTCAACTGAATTGTAGTTTCTTTCAAAGGAATTGCAACTTATCTAAAAAATAATTTTCAAGGTTAACAAGGTTAATCGACGCTTATTAATTCATTCTACAATATCAGTGTTGATGAATTTTAGAAAAATTAAAGACAAAAACAAAACAAGTTTGGAGAACAGTGATTACAAAATTGACTAATTCATATGAATCGCTGATGATTGCAAAGACGTGCAAGTCAAATACGTCTTCTGGAAAGGTTATCTATACTCTGGAGAATGCCGACTCCATTACTTATTTGGGTAAAAGAGATATTTTATTGAATCAGTTGAATGCATGTGAGAAATTAATTCCTTATGCAAGGGACAACAACGAATTAGGACTAATTCAGACAGAAATAAATGAATTAAAACTAATGTTGGATCTAGTGGTATAAACAAATTGACTTTTTGTATCCGTCTCCGTGGTTCTTGATGCTTCAGTAAATATAGGGTGAAAATCAAATTCCTAGAATACAGTCTATATAATGAGCAGCTACAATCTAATGTAGTGTCCAGTTCACAATCTCACAGAGATAGAATCTACATAGTTCGAGACATAATTATGAAGCTCGTTGAATACGGCCAGCTTAATCAGACTGCCCTGGTTAGTTTTTGTGGACTGAACTTAAAGAAGCATAGATCAATATTTGACAAAATGGAACTCAATGGTTTGATCTTTAGAACAGAAAAAACTTTAGGAAAAAGAACGGTAACTGTCTATAGCGCGACTCAAAAGGGATTGGAATTTTGCAGAAGTATAATAGAGCCGTACGAGAAACTTTTTCCAAGACCCGCTGATGGCAATGGACGCTAATTCTGTTCTATTATCATAACTGAATTATAGTTCCTGATTGGTGGTTAATTTTAGGATTCCTCGGTGAAGCTGTATTCGGATTCGATGCTCTTGCGAATTTCTTCTTTATTGGTCAGATAATTGGCATATCTCTTATTCCAATCACTAATCATACGATATTGCCGTAAACCTGCAACAATCCATACAGAAGAAATAGCAATTACTGATCCGAGTAATATTATTAACACAAACCCAAAATCATACTCGTTTTGAAGAATGGTAAAGAATGAAGAATGAGTTATTAAAAATGCAGAAAGTGCAATTGCAAGTGGAGCTAATATGAGAGCAGAGACAGAAACACCCTTGAGGATGCTCTTTATTCCTGATATTTGATCGATAAAACCATCTATCAAACTCAAGATATCAGTACTGTTTGAATTGATATTTCCTTTATCATCTTGAGACTGCGTCATAATCACCAATATAATAAACTGTATTATTTACATTCTGGTCAAGTCGTTCAACGGTATCCCTTGGGAAACTTATCATTTTTCTGCTCCAATAATATCTTTATAAGAACTAACTGTGCGGAAATACTGGTTATAAAATAGCCTCTCCATGGATTTAAGAAAATTGTCCATTTCACACTCACATTACAAATCAACGTTTTAGTTAATTAACTTGAGGTAACATAGTTCAATGAGGGTTATACTATTGAATTGATTTCAAATAATATTTCCTAGTTTACATCTTTGAAATGACTATGCGAACACGTACGCTAGAGCAAGTTCGGTCTTATTGCTTTATGAGCTATAACAGTTATAAAGCAAGGAAAATTATTTGTATGTCAGGTTTAGCTCTGAAAACCGATCTTCCTTACTATTCTCAATTAGTATCAATAATAAGAACATTAAAAACAGATTGTTGTTCATGATATCCAGGAGTGCCTTTCCATTCGAGATATTATATTCTCATCCATGCCATGGGCAAGTAACATAAAAGCCATCGTATTTTTTTTCTATCTTTCCCTTTGCAAGTGGACGACCCTTATGCAGGCAACTATGCCCAATTCAGTAATCCTATTATCAATCTTAAATAACGCAATATCTTTACCCTTTACAGAAATTACTTTACTTGTTCCATTGACTAATTCGTCTTCCCTAATAGTCTCTACAAATTCCATGGAAATTATTGTAAGTTGAAGTTATTATAGTATAGCTAATCACAGAGAAGATGATAATTTCATGAGGTAATGCAGATATAATCTTACCACAGATTATGAAATATTTTTATTTGCGATAGCAATTGTTTATCAATACTTTATGTTCACTGGTATCGTAGAAGGTACTGGAATTATCAAATCAATGGTCAAAATAAATGACAATGATAAAACCGCCGACAAAAGGATTGAAATAGACCTGGGTAAATTGAGCAAGGGTCTAGAAGTAGGTGACAGTGTAAATGTTAATGGTACATGCCTTACGGCAACACGGATTTTGAAAAGCGTAGCATATTTTGAAGTCGTAAAAGAAACCATGAAACGAACCGCTTTAGGAATCTTGAAAGTTGGAGATCAAGTAAATCTAGAAAGGAGTTTGAGGATAAACGATAGACTTGAAGGGCATATTGTCTTAGGTCATGTAGATGGCGTTGGAAAAATAGAAGATATCAAGAAGATTCCCTCTGAGACCAAAATGTGGATAAATGTGAGTAAGGAGATATCAAAGTATTTGGTACCTAAAGGGTCTGTTGCTCTAGATGGCATAAGCTTTACCATTGTTGATGTCTCAGATACAAGATTTTCAGTTGCTCTGGTTCCTCATACACTGGCCGTTACCACATTTAAAAATAAACGAAAAGGAGATAAAGTTAATATTGAGGCAGACATTTTAAGCAAGTATGTCACAAAATTATTACCACGTTATTAGTTATTACCAGAAAATCAGTAAACTTTTTACTTGTAGATAGTGTTTTGAAACACGTGATATCAATTGAAGATGCTATACGGACCCTAAAGGAAGGGAAATTTATCTTGATTCATGATAGCGAATCTCGAGAAAACGAGGTTGATATGGTGAAACCTGCTCAATATATTAACCCACGTGATATATCAACAATGCGAAGTGATGCTGGTGGACTAATTTGTTTAGCCATATCCGGGGAAATTGCGTCAAAATTAAATTTGATATTTATGCATGATCTGCTTCATTTGGCTTCCAAGAATAACTCTTCCTTGTCTAAAATGATAGGTTCTATTGCCCCCTACGGTGACCGACCTTCATTTTCAATTACCATAAACCATATTGATACCTTTACAGGAATAACGGATAAAGATAGAGCACTTACAATTATGAAAATGGCAGAAGTATGTTCTGATATAGATAATTATGGGAAATATGAATTTTTTAAGAAGTTTCGATCTCCCGGACATGTAAATTTACTAATCGCTGCAAACGGATTGCTTAAGGAAAGATCTGGGCATACCGAATTATCTATTCAATTAATGAAATTGGCAAATTTAGTCCCAACAGCCGTAATTTGTGAAATGCTTGATTCTGATACGGGTGGCGCATTAACAGTTGACAAAGCAATGGAATACTCTTCAAGATTTAATATCCCATTAGTCGAATCCATTCAAATTAAAGAATCATGTGTGAATTGAAAATATTTTGAGTAGAATAAGATTAGCTATAGTCGTAGCGGAGTTTAACAAAGAGATCACTAATGAAATGCTCGAAATAGCCATATCGCATTCAAAGAAGTTAAACATGCATATTAAGAAAATATGTCATGTACCCGGAACATTTGACATGCCTTTAGTTATCGAAAAACTTTTGAAAAAAGAACAAATTGATGTGGTAGTTACCTTAGGTGCAGTCATAAAGGGAGAGACAGGCCATGATCAAGTTATAGCAAATAACACTGCTAGGTTACTTTCCAATCTATCTTTAAAGTATCAAAAACCAGTCACACTCGGAATTACGGGACCAGATATGACACTAAAGCAGGCCAAGCAAAGAGCCAAAATTGTTCCCAAGAGAGCAGTCGAAGCTGCACACAAAATGGTAACGAGATTGTTGGAATTGGAGGACAACGAGGAGAATGGTAGTCAACAATGACAATTCAAATTACCATAATAAAGATTGAGGGTTATGGTCCATGGACATTAAAATTGGGAAGCGATAGGGAAGCCCAGCTACAAATATTTCAAGCAAGTTTCTATAGCGATTTGCAAAATCTTTTCACTAAAAGGAATTGTATCTTATACTTTAACAGATTTGATGAACTAATTGCAATTAGTAACGGATTATCCATTGATGATCACTTATTTATTGAACAGGAAATTAACGATATGTACAAGGGCATTGAGATTTCAATGGCTATCGGCACAGGCGAAACTCCTTTGGATGCAAACATTGCAGCGCACAATTCACGTAAAAACAACAGATTGGTAAACAAAAGCAAGTTGGTATATGCAAGTGAACAAATTCAATTAATGTATAATAATTCAGCAAAATCACCCATGGATATGTTCGCTCAAGTGTTACACATCGATATAGATAATTCCACCAAAGTTAGTGATATGCTATCCCCATATGAAATTACAGCAAGAATCATGGAGATGTTTTCAAAGATTATTGAGATGTTTATCGAGCAAAAATCCATGACATTTTTTCTTGGTGGTGATAACTTTATGGTTATTTCTAATACTGTTTCTAAAGAGAAAGTATCCGAAATAATTAATAAAATCCAAGATTCTCAAAATATCAAGCTAAACTGTGGTATAGGCAGAGCTGCTACCGGTAGAAAAGCAGTACAAGCTGCAACAGAGGCCTTGGATACAATCCGAAGTCTTAGAGATAAAGGCATAGTTCAACCTGTATATGAAATAGAATGGCACTAACTATTAGTAACATTAGTCTATTCATTGGCGAAAATCTTGAATACATTGATAAAGGATATGTAGTGGTCAAAAATGGAATAATAGAAAGTGTTGGCACAGGAGACTATAAGGGAAAATCCGATGGAGCAATTTATGATGGAGAAGGCATATTAGCAATTCCTGGATTTATTAATGCTCATACACATATTGGTGATTCCTTCGGAAAGGACATTGGAGTTGACTCGGCATTTGAGACAAGGATCCATCCGATATATAGTATCAAAAATAAGATCTTGCGAAAGAGCGAAAGAAAGCATTTAGTCAATTTTATGAGAAGTTCTGCAATGTCCATGATGAGAAATGGCATAGTTGCATTTGCAGATTTTAGGGAGGGCGGACTTGAAGGAATAGATCAAATTAAAGAAGCAATGTCAGGATTATCGATCAAAAGTATTGTGTTGGGCAGACCAGAATTTTACCATGACTTATCGAAAGATTTTGTCAAAAATCCAAAATTGCCACCAGATGTAATAGAACTTGTTTTTCAAATTGCCAATGCAGCTGATGGGTTAGGCATAAGTGGAGCTAATGAGAATACAGATAATTCATTGAATGAGTACGGAAAAGTAATCCATAAAAATTCTTTGAAAAAAAAATTTTTGATAGGTATTCATGCTGCTGAATCACTTGAAACAACAAAGAAATCAATTACCGTAACAGGGAAAAGCGAGGTTCAAAGAATAGTATCAAAGCTCTTGCCAAATTTTGTTGTTCATTTAACACATGCATCTGATATGGATATTGAACTTGTTGCAAGAAAAAAAATTGGAATTGTTGTTTGTCCTAGAGCAAACGGCGCTCTTGGTGTTGGAATACCAAGAATTTCCAAGATGTTGAGTTCAGGATGTTGTGTTGGTATTGGTACAGACAATATTATGATTAATTCTCCGGACATGTTTCGTGAATTAGATTATGTCTGGAATGTGTCCAGGACATTGGCGGATCGGCCAATTCCTGCACGAGAGATCCTAAAAATGGCCACAGTCAACGGAGGAAAAATACTCGACATAAATTCTGGAGCCATAATGACTGGCATGTCTGCGGATATTATATTTATTGACAAAAACAATTTGGATATTTCCCCCATGCATGACCCTCATGTTTCCGTAATACATAGAGCAAATGCAAGTTGTATTCTCAATGTTATGATAAATGGTAAATTTATAGATGGAGATGAATTTGGTTGTATGTAATCCTAAACGCAGCAATGTCAATAGATGGTAAGATTACTACTAGGAAAAACGATTCATCAATTTCTTCTAAAATTGATTGGGTACGTGTCCACAAGTTAAGGTCGACAGTAGATGGTATCGTGATTGGGATATCAACTGTCTTGAAAGATGATCCTATGTTAAATGTAAGATACGCCAAAACGGTAAAGAATCCCGCAAGAATTATTATTGATTCAAAAGCAAGAATTCCATTAGATTCTAGGATTATGAGGTCATCAAAGAAAATTCAAACATTCGTGGCCGTAACTCATGATGCTTCTTTAAAGAAAATTAAAGAAATAGAAAAGAAAGGGGCCAAAGTATTAGTTATAGGTAGAGAAAAAGTGAACATCATAAATCTATTCCAGCATTTAGAAAAGTTAGGTCTCAAAAAGGTACTCGTCGAGGGAGGAGGAGAAATTAACTGGTCTGTCTTAAAATCGGGTCTTGTCAACGAATTAATAGTTACGATTGCACCTATAGTAATTGGCGGCAGAGATGCAAAGACATTAGTTGAGGGTGAAGGAATTTCCTACATCCATAATGCAGTTAGAATGAAGCTGGTAAAATCAATAATACAAGACAATAAAGAAATTGTTTTAATTTATAGGCTAAGATGATATTTCTTCTTTGGAGCTAATATCCAATAAAATCTGTTCTATTTTGTATCTTAGAGCATCTTTAACCTTTTCGTTGTTTACCATATTTAGGGGATTTTTGCAGTTTGGACATTTGAAGAATAGTTCCATTGCGTAATCGAATTTTATTCTTGGACAATTTGTACTCCCACAGTGGTAAAATTCCGAGGATTCTTCATATTCCAATCGTTTCTGAAGCCTATCTAGAATCTTTTTTTTCTGATTTTCTATAAAGTTTTCCGCTTGATCTCTTTTTGCTCTCCACCGATATACAAACCATCCTTTTTTTTCGTCCTTGACTCGAATACCAGTAATTAGTGCTTTACCAAACATGTCATATAACACCTTTCTGATTATATTAATTCGCATTCCCGTAGCTCCGGCTATTTCTTCATCAGTAGCATCCTCTGTATTCAGTAGGGCCCTTGCAACTTTATGATATTCTTCCCCACCTATCAGATTGGCTATCTTGACAAATGGATCTTCATTTTCGGTTGAGTGCATTCACATTATAATACGTCTTTTTTAGTTATATATTTACCGTCAATCTGCGGAAGTCCATATTGTAATAAACATGTGAAATGGTTTCAAGTTCTAAATTGCCTAATCATGGCAAATGAAAACTATCCTATATCAGGATATGTTATTGCAAATGGTATAATAATGGTATTTCATGTCATCAATAAATACTCAATCGCCTAAAATAATCGCAATTTATTCGAATATTTAATTCAATTTTATATTAGTCACATTATATTAATTATCATAATATAGAATATTTACTACATGGTAGGCTCTTTAATTACTTTGAGGCCACCATCTTTTGTCATCTCTATACCCATTATGGCTAGAATTTTTTTGGCATCAGTCTGCCTTTCTCTCCCTATAATGTTCCTCGCCATTTTTAGCCTATATCTTGGTATCCAATGCTGCCCTATCTTATATTTACCACGAAGATTAACCGGAACAACCTTCAAAACCGCAACTTCCCTAACTGTCCCCATGTTTGAAGAAAGAGGTTCATAGCCTCCTTCTTTTTGGTATTTCTTCATTAATGCGTTCAAAGCAATTGCCTTTTCATCGGTATTTTGAACAACAGATGCCGTTCCTTTGATAACTACGCTAATGTACAGTGTATCAGCCTGTGAAGCGTCGGTAGGATGAAAATAATACGATGGCAAGAAACAAACATAAGAATCAACCTCAAATCCAACCTTTGAGTTTCTTTTGATATTTTGAATTTTTTCTCCGATTGGGTAAGAGTGCATGTATATTGAACCAAAATTTTTAGTATCTGACTGAGTATCAATCTGATTATTCTTAACATAGACAAAATTCATTGGTATTATCTGCGGATATCCATTTTCATCAATAGACGCAACTCTACCAACTTTTTCTTCATTGAGAAAGTTAATGATATTAGAGAAAGATTTTATTTCTAACTTTGGTATAAGCTGCACATAAAGATCTGGTGTGTAGTAGTATAATTAAATTACTAAATTTATTTTTCCTTATTTCAGCCACGCAACTAGTTATCCGAAAATTTTTTAATCGTTGTCTTTAACAATAAGTATGAAAACTAATAAAACGGCACTGGTTACCGGATGTTCTTCTGGAATTGGATATACTACTTGCCTCTTACTGGCTCGTAACAACTTTAAGACATATGGTTCTGTGAGAGATTTGTCAAAAGCTAAAAAAATTCAAGAGGTGATAGATAAAGAAAAACTCCCTCTGAAAATAATACCTCTTGACGTAAAGGATCCAGAGGCTATTAGTAAAGCTATTCGAGACATTCTTTACGATTCGGGAAAAATTGACGTTCTAATCAATAACGCAGGTTACGGTATGTTTGGTCCAATTGAAGATATTACAATTGAGGATGTCAAGCTACAATTTGAGACCAACTTTTTCGGAATAATCAGACTTATTAAGGCAATAGTTCCTATAATGAGGAAACAAGGATATGGAACCATTGTTAATATTAGTTCAATGGTCGGAAGATTTGGAGTTCCCCTTAACTCTGCATATGTGTCTAGTAAATTTGCAATAGAAGGTCTATCTGAATCTATTTCATATGAATTAGCGAACTTTGGAATAAAGGTTATAGTAGTTGAACCTGGAGTTGTGCAAACTAATTTTTTTCAGAATCTAAAGATCAAGGGCAATGATACTAAGTCGCCATATTATGAATTAATGAAAAAGAGAGTTTCATTCCTAAAAACTGCAATGAAAAATAGCCCTACTTCTAGTAGTCAAGTAGCAAATACCATACTACATGCATTGAATTCTAAGCATCCTGATTTTAGATATGTGATTGGAATGGACGCTAAAAATTCTATTCAAAAGAAAGAGTCTCTATCCGATAGAAAATTCATGAAATGGGTAAGTGATGGTATATTTCAGGCAAAGCCCTTTTCAAGATAACGACACCATGTCATGGAGCCTTATCAAAATATTTACGTACTCTAACAAATACGGGATCAAGATATCTTGAAAATGAAATTGACAAAAGCGAAATTCCAACACCAAGTAATATACCTCCTACGACATCAAACAAAAAATGATCACCTATGTAAATTCTTGAAATACATACCAGTGCTGCTTCAGCTGCCAGTATTAACGAAAATAAGAGCTCCTTTTCCTTTCTGTACAATATTAACAGAATCGCTGCACCACCACTAACGATAGAAGCATGACCCGAAGGATACCCAAAATCATTCTTTGGAAGAATATCAAGTTCCTGGACTTCGATTGATGGACGAGGTCTTTCAAAAAAATACTTGAATAATATGTTTAGAGGCATGATTATCAAAAAAGAAATTATCATAATTATAGCAATTTTTCTTCCTTTCCACCCCGTAAAAATACTCATAAGCACAATTACAGCTGGCCAAACTATTTCTCTTCCATATGTTGACAACAATATCATAAAGTGGTCTATTAGATTGGAATGAGAATTGTAGATAAAAGATGACATTGCTTCATCAAATTCAATAACATCCTGGTTTTGATATCCTAGTTTAGGTGAAAGCATTACACCCATTATTATGAATGCAGCAATGCATATGATAGACGTAAAAATATATTTCAACACAACATCATGAGATTAGATACAATATATTTCATGATATCACAAGGGTATTTTTCTCCTTTGTTCTATTAGAAAAATATGTGATTTCGAACTTGATTCAATATATGTGCGATTTATAGATAACTATTAATTGATCCCATCACAAGGTTTTTCTTCAAATATTCTTATAGAATATGCCGTTACTGTTTAGGGTAGCCTACTTTAGTGGAGCCTGTTACCAAGAGTGATTCTCCTGCACCATTTCAAGAACTACTTGTCAAAAGGTTAAAATCCTTGATAATTCATTTCAAGTTAATGCAAAAGTGCAGTAGATGCAATAATGATACGAAGGTCACATATAATTGTGATCATACCAATAATTTCGAGATGTGCTCAGAATGTTATCAACAGATTCATTGGGAAATGACTTGACCAATTTATGTGGCATTTTCTTGGATTCTCATATGGTTAACTAAACTTATTGATCATAATTATCTCTTGTTTATTATGGCCAAAAAGAATAATACTAGAATAGAAAGGGCCATTGAAGGTAACACAATATCGGTAAATGGATTGTCTAATGATATGCTATGTTCGAGGTATTCGTAAAATAGGAAGATACCAAAAAGAAGAAATGCTATAATAGCATATAAGAGTTTTCTTAAATGTGTGTTTCTATAGGCAGAAATAGATAGAGCTATTAGTATAGCAGCAAAGATGGTTCCGATTACATACAGTATATTTTCTACTATCTCAAATAATCCATTTTCAAGAACAAAAGATTCCAAATTACTCACTACAGCTACTTATCTTCTTCGGCTTCGGATAAAGACAGGAACATTTCAACCAGTCTACTGCTCCATTTACTCCAAAGATTCGGATGGTGTTTCTTTAGCAGTTCAACTATGTATCTAGAATCGATTGAATTATCACGGAGCTTATATCTCTTGAACTTTCCTTCCCTCACCTCGTCGATTAGATTTAGATCAATCAAACGCCTTACGTGCCAGTTTATTGAAGGTGCCGAGATACCCAATTTTTTAACAATATCCGTTTGTGTGGGATATCCTTGGTCAACAATAAACAGAATTATTTCTCGCGGAGTTTCTTGGTTTAACACTTGAAGCAGAGTCTTCTCATGCTCTTGAAAGGCACCGGATTGAAAATGTAACTTATAAAGACCTTGTCTGGTTGAGGTAATCTTGCCACCTTTCTGAAGCTGATAAGAGTGATATTGAACTGAGCCCATCGATAAATCCAGCTCATTTCTAATCTGACGTAGATAACAACCAGGATTTGTTTGGATAAATCGAAATATCCTTTCTTTGTTTATATTTGATTCCTTTTTTCGCATACCTACCCTGACTCTCCCGAAATAATCATCATCAAGTCATTCGGCCTATTAATTGATTCCATTTTGTCACTCTTGTCTTATTTTAATGATACAATTGTCTCTAACTATCATCGATGCTACTTATTTCAAAGTATTAACTCGACTAAGATACCAGTTAATTCTCTTTTCCAAGAACTCTAACTGTGATTCATTAATTTTTCCCTTGCGATGTAAAAAATTCAAATCCCTTTGGATTTGTTCTAATTGTTTTTTACATTCTTCTTTGTTGTTTTTCGACAACATTTCATATGTATAGTCTATATTTGTTAGATTTCTCTTAAAGGACAACCGAGATTTCTGTCTGTAGAACCAACCCCCGATTGTTGAAACGAGTCCTATTATCACAGAAGCTAGTACAATAAACGTTTCAGTCAGAATTGCTCCCTTGAAATTGGCAGTAATAGTTTCATATCCAGTAACGTTAAAAATTACTGGATTTTCATTTGTATTATTCGTTACAGACCAATGTCCAAAATCATATCCCCTGTCAGGTATCGCTTCACACTTGACAGTTGAATTGATAGGCAATGTAGTAGACTCACCAGCTCCTAGTATGATATCATTACATTTTACACTTCCCGAATTCTCGGGTTTAATATCAATAAATATTTTAGCAATAATTTTGTCAATCTTTCCGTCGATTGTCATTATTCCATTTGTCCTAGTATTAGTCAGGTAAGTAAAATTCGTAACTGGATCTACCGTCAGTTTGCTCGCTATCAGTGGGAACGTTACTTTCAGTGGGATATTAATGAAAGGATTATTAACTCCAGATGCAATAATTGCCGGCTCCAAAGAAATGTTTTCAATCACTTTATTTGTCTCTCCATTAATAACGCTAACAGAATTATCCGCCAGATTATTAACATAAATCTTGTTTGTTCGTGGATTAACTGTAATTCCGACGGGGTTGTCTCTTACCTTTATATTGGTTTCAAGTTTGCTGGATGTACCATTTATAACACTTACAGAATGATTCAAGAAATTTGACACATATATTGTATTGGTTTGAGTATTGATAGCTAGCGCAGAAGGTTTTGAACCAACTGGTATAGTTGATACTAGTGTATCGCTATTTCCATCTAGAACTAAAACACTGTTCTTGCCTAAATCTGTAACGTATACTTTGTTTGTATGTGGATTCACGATGATATCATATGGCGATAAAGCGTATTTCAATGATTTTTTTACTTTATTTTCAATTGGATCTATTTTACTAATAGTTTTTGAGTCCAAGTTTGCTACGTAAACCCAGTTCGTAGCTAAATTAATGCCTATCCCTACCGGAGAACTTCCCACACGTATCTCAGTAAGTTTTTTATTCGTAAAACCGTCGATTACGGAAATTGTGTTAGATTCTCTGTTAGAAGCATATATTCTGTTGGAGAACGGGTTTATTTCTACGTCATATGGAGAATTGCCCACATCAATATTTGATTCTACCTTGGATTTCTCGGTGTCGATTACTGATATCGTATTCGAAAGTTGATTGGCAACATATAGTTTATTTGTTATTGGATTAATTTCAATTCCTACAGGAAAACTCCCCGAATTGATTATTGGATTAGATTTTTGGGATATTACGTTCTGATCATCATTCTCTTCTTGCGCATAGATGACAATTATGAAAATACTAAACAGGAATATAATAAGTAGTAAAAAATAAAAAAACTTTGGCAAATATTTCAAATAAACAATTTAGGTTTAATGGATATAAATAGTAACTACCAGTTATTATCTAGATTTAGCAACAATTAGTTCCTATTGACTCTTTACCACTCAGATTTTGGCTTGAAACGAAGAATGATTCTAAAAATAATACCCAGAATTAATATGATAACGCCTACGATAATGAACATAGAACCATTTATTGTCCAGGATGGATTATTGTACATAAATGAGCTTTGAGGGCCTAATAGTGATTTTGATTGTGCCGTAAAAATTAGACCTGCTATTACAAGCGCGATTCCGATAAATTCAACTATTATTTTCATGCTCTACCAGATACATATTCAGAACTTAATATCTGTACGTTATCTATTTTCTTAGTAACCTAGTAGGCGTCATAAAAGACGTAAGTGCCAAATTAAGATTTCTGATTGTAACGATTAGACAGAATTGTGCATAGTATGAGTATCAGATGGGCTAAGTTTTAATACCCATAAGGTCTGCGTCATGTGTGCAAGTGCTAGAGATTGATAAAATATAAACTTAGCAACTCAAATTTAATTATTGGATACCTCTCGGCAATTGTCGCTGCTTTACTCTTTGGTTCCGTCTCTACCCTAGCAAAACCTTTAGTGTCGGAAATAGATCCTATTATCCTTTCATCAATCATTTATCTAATCGCTGGAATATTTTTTACTCCCGGCGCCCTAAGAACACAATCAAAAATTACGACTAAATATTACGCTCTTATTCTGACAAGCGCTGTGGCCGGTGCAGCTATCGCACCTATTATTTTCTTCACAGGGTTAAGTCTAAGTACAGCGGCAGACACGTCACTACTTGCGAATGGAGAAACTGTTTTTTCGATTTTATTTGCATTGCTTATTTTTAGAGAAAGACTGAAACCTCTAGGATATATTGCAGTTACAATGATACTGACTGGAGTATTTTTAGTAACTACAAACCTTGATTTTGATAGTTCATTATTTAGAATGAATATAGGCAATGTGTTGGTTATCTTATCAACAATGATTTGGGGATTCGACAACAATATTTGTAAGATCATAGCTCGACAAATAGACGTGTCAAAACTTATTCAGTTAAAGGCCCTTATAGGAGGGGTGATACTAATGGGAACGGTCTTCGTATTAGGAATTCCTTTCAAGATTCAAAGTGAACAATTACTGCCTATTGTCATTTTAGCTGTCTTTGGATTTGCTATATCACTATATCTATATTTACATAGCATAAAGAGAATTGGAGTAGTTAAGGCTTCATCTTTGTTATCTCTGTCCGCCGTCTTTGGATTGGTTTTCGCAATCATATTTCTTCATGAAATCATTGGTGTCAGTCAGATCATTGCTATTACGATTATGATATTTGGAATTCATCTAATGTACTCATATGAAAAGAAAGATCAAATGATCCTCAAGTGAAATTTTGCAAAGTTGTTCTGGTTATAGATTCTGACTAGTTAATGCAATACTCAGGCGACTAGGTAAAAAATCACAACATAGCTTACATTACTGTCTTCTTTAACGGGACACTGTTTAACGAGACGATGAGGAAAAAATCGGTTTCCATTGTGCCGATTAGAAAAAATGAATGAGAATATGGGTATTATTATTTTCATTTTTGGGTGTGTTATTTTAACACTTAATAATATCGCAATCCTAGGATAGTATAATCTTGTTCCAAGAAATAAAATCAAAGAGTCTAACCGTTGATGATATTGTACCTAAATGGGCAAATAAAATTAATGTAGTATGGCAAACGGGATTTCCATTTCCATTGTCATTGCGATGGTGGAGGTGGTATTTTTCACTTGACAGTCCTGCAAAATGCATTATAGGTGAAGCTCATGGTTATTCATCCCAATATGAAAATGAATGTGATATATGTGACACTATCGGCTGGGAATTTGGAAACTCTTTTCTTATGAGGTCAAGGAAAGATTTCATGGCCAATGTTGAAAAGTTTGTGGCCCACTGGAATGAAAAACACATCTGACACAGATAAAAGCAAATTTGACGAGCTTATAAACTCTGGGATAATTGAGAATTACAAAATTATACATGATGTTCATTTTTTTTGATCATAAATCATTACTATTATTGGTAACTAGGAGTCTATTGATATGAATCATTATTACAGAATCACGCTTATAATTTCAATGTATGCGTTTTTGACAATTATATTAATGAATTTTAGCAATAGATCCTATGGTGTGGAACAACAAGAATTGGAGATTCCCCAAGCTAAATCAGTTTACGACACAGAAACTATGCATTTGCCAAGGTCTGTGGGTTATTTCATAATTCTTATTGCAAATGAAGCTCATGAGGATTGGTCCAATGAAAAACATAAACTACTTACGGATCATAATCCGTACTTTGTACCATCGCACATATTAATTCCAAAAGGAACTGCCATTGTATTTCTTAATGCAGATGCACCATGGAATACGCCACATCCTCATACTATCAATATTAAAGATAGCTCGGGAAAAGTGATTCATACTACTGGAAAGATGGAGTATGCTAATTCATCTGATTCAAAAGTATTACCTGCAGGCACTTATGCTATAACAGACACGGAGTACGAGTGGATGAAAGGGACAATTACTGTATCGGATGAAACTTCTACGGGCAAAGAAATAGTAGGAGGATTTTATTCTCCAACTAATCAAGTATCGAATAATTTAGACAATGACGGAAATATGCACCCAGGATGGTTAGGTTATTATGAAAGTGAATTTCCAAAGAATGGTTTCAACATTTTTAGCAAGCACAATTTCAGCTACAACACCTGCTCTTATTGTGAGGGCAAATTCTGGCCTGATAATAAGACTGGTGATCACACCCTAATAATTTTTGGTACCGATCAACCACTTTCGGAAGCTATAGTCAAGCTTCAGAAACTAGTAAAAGACAATGTATACATATGATCAAATTCTTTTCATTTTATCTTCACAATGACCTTAGGTCGCATTGAATAAAACACGTATCTTCTGAAGACCCACCCCCTGCTAGGTACATGCCTGGTTATAAAATAAATCTAGTAATATTATGAAATGGGATGCAAACGAATCTGTGATGAAATAGGCATATTAGGAGCAAAATATAGTGACGGAGTCAAATATTGTAGAAGATGTTCGGTATATTTTTTTCATGATGGATCTTTTTGTCCTTGTTGTCATCTTCATCTCAGAAGCAAACCAATCAGATCGCGAAAGTAATAGTTGATCGTTTTTGAGTTTGATGATTTCTGAAGTAAATTACGACCTGAGATGATCGAGAAAAAGGTTTTAGGACGAGCAATTGCTACACTACACTATGAGCGACAATAATCTTGAAACGGCTACTTTTGCCGCCGGTTGTTTCTGGGGTGTGGAAGATGCGTTCATGAAAAAAAAAGGAGTAAAAGTAACAAGTGTTGGATACACTGGAGGAAATTTTTCAGATCCAACATACGAGGATGTGTGTACTGATAAGACTGGACACGCTGAGGCCATACAATTAAAATTTGATCCCAAGGAAGTATCTTATGAGGAAATTTTAGATTTGTTTTGGTCTATCCATAATCCAACCACCAAGAATAGACAAGGCCCTGATATTGGATCTCAATATCGTTCCACTATTTTTTATCATACTGCAGAGCAAGAAAACATTGCTAAAAAATCGAAGCAAGAGCTTAATGATTCAAAATTTCAGAACAAGATAGTTACGGAGATTGTACCAGCAACGACATTTTATCCGGCAGAAGATTATCATCAAAAATATTATCAAAAGATTGGCGGCGGCAGTTGTTATAATTGAAAAAAATGTCATACGCATTGGACTAATTAAAAAAAGAAAAACCAGTAGAGTAATAATCTAGATAAGAAGAGTTTCTTTTAAGCGAATTCAAAGCTCTGTTGTAATGTGCAAATTGTCCCCAACACTATCTATTTGTTTTTGAAGAGGCATCGCAGATCATTAAATAATTTTGTTGAGCAATGGCAAACAATTCCTAAACACCAATTGGTGGGTACTTTGGTTGCTCTGGTTGTTGTTCAGTGGCCAAAACTCCCACCAGTGAATCTAAAAATCTTCAATTCTTCTCTTTGTTATTCTATCTCAATATGATACTAATTTGCTATTGTTTGGCTCTGTTCCCTCATGAATTGGGTGAGATAGTATCTTCCACCAGTCCCTTTTCCCGTGGTTCCGGAATCTTTCCACCCACCAAATGATTGACGTCCCACCATTGCTCCTGTTGTTGAACTTTTTTTTCTATTTACATAGACAACTCCTGCCTCTATTCCCTGAAGAAATTTCAAAATTTCTTTCCTTTTGTTACTGTAAATTCCTGATGTTAATCCATATTCTGATTCGTTTGTCATTTCGAGTGCCTTATCAAAATTATCGAATTCTGTGATACATAGAATAGGAACAAATAGTTCCTTTTTCAGTAAAGAATGACGCATTGGAAGTCCATCTACTAGGGTTGGCTCTACATAAAAACCATGTTTAAGATCTTTATTTTTTATCACCGAACCACCTATCAAAATGTTACCATCTTTTGATGCTAGTTTAGTATACTTCTTAAAACTATTGTATGCGTTTAAATTTATCACTGGACCCACAAAACTTTCTCTCTGTTTGGGATTCTGAATTCTTAATTTTCTTGTCTTTTCTATCAGTTTTGATAAGAATTTGGATTTAATACTTCTCTGAACATAAACTCGTGAACATGCGCTGCATTTTTGTCCTGAGAATGAGAATGCAGCCTTAGCTACACCTTCGGCTGCCATATCCAAATTTGCACTATCCGTCACTATGGTTGCATTTTTCCCGCCCAGCTCCGCAATCACTGGTCGAGGTTTTGTTCTGGCTGATTCACTCATTAACCTGTATCCAACCTCCCTTGATCCTGTAAACACAATGCCAGCCACCTCTCTACTTTCAATAATTGCCTTACCTATTTCCACACCCGAGCCTGGAACAAAATTTACTACGCCATCAGGGAGTCCCGCCTCCATCATAATTTCAACTATCTTATAACCAATTATGGGAGTATCACTAGCCGGTTTTATGACTACAGTGTTACCAGTTATGAGAGCGCCAACGGACATGCCGACCAAAATTGCCGCAGGAAAATTAAAAGGAGCGATTACAGCCCACACCCCGTAAGGCTTCATCACACTTGTGTTTTGCTCATCTGGGATCGTTGATTTCTTCATGACGAATCCTCTGTTTTTTTCTATTTCATCTGAATAATACATTATAAAATCAATCGCTTCATCTATGTCGGCTATTGCCTCGTACCTATTCTTGCCATTTTCAAAAGTAAGCCATGCAGATAATTCAAACTTATGTCTCTTCATATTAGACCCAATTCTTCTAAACAACTTTACTCTTTCTTTATAGTCTATGGCACTCCATTTTTCAAAGGCTTTGCTTGCTGCCTGAATTGCCCTTTTAGCATGCATTGAGTTACCTTTCGACATTTGTCCCAAAGTGATTCTTTTGTCTGTTGGAGAAGTTCGAGTCATAGTTTTTGAAGTATAGATTTTTTTACCATTTATGATAACAGGATAGGTCTTTCCAAATTCGGTTGAAACTGAGTTAACTGCCCTCTCGTATAGCCTATGAAATCGATACTCTTGATTATTCTCAAGAAAGTACTGGAAAGTATCTTCATTTTTGAATCCCATTTTTAAAAATACACACTCATAGCTGAAAAGTTGGTAATAACGACCGTAAATAGAAATGTGGATGTGGAGACTAGTGTAATGATGATATGATACTGACTACGATTATCTTTGGCTGAAGAATAACAATTTTGAGTAACTAAAGCAATCAAGATTATATGAGAGATCTGGCAAGTAAAAATATATTTCTTTTTCTCTCCCTAATTCTTCTCAAAGAATAATGTAACCATTTTTCACCGTACGGTATGTATTCCAATACAGTATATCCACTTTTAACCAATTGTTGTTTTAGCTCGTCTCTAATTCCTTTTAATAATTGAAACTGTAAGTTCTTCATTTTTTCTGATCCTTTAGATGATAATGAGAGTGCCTCATCAATAAGTTTGGAATCATGAGTAGCAACGGCCAAGATCCCTTCGTATGCAGCCTCTTTCATTACTACTCTCATGAGTCTTGAAAAATTTTGACTTACTTCACTATTTGATTGATACGCCTCATCAGTTTCGCCACTGTATGCTCCCTTTACAATTCTTAGATTCGCAGAGTTTTCCATAAGATGTAGTAGATCACTATAACTCCTTTTAAGATATGATTGAATTGCTACTCCCGTATCTCTATTTGTTCTTAGTACTTCAAGATAAATTGATAGCGTATCTTCCACATAGTTAGAATTTTCAATATCTATCCACATGAAATAGCCATTCTGCTTTGCTTTTTCGGAAATCTTTATAAAATTCTCTAAGCATACATCGTATCCAATACTAAGACCAATTTGTGTTGGTTTTACAGAAATGCTACCTCGAACATTCTTAGTTTTTAATAAATTGAGTAAAGTAAGATATTCTTTAACCGATTTATCTGTCTCAGATTCTTGTGTGTATCCCTCGCCTAGGTAATTAAGAATCGCGGCCATACCTTTTTGATTGGATTTACTTGCTTCGGATATTGCGTCAGTATTGGAATATCCTGCAATCCATCGCTTAGAGACCTTAAATAATATTCTTTCTAAAAGAATTGGGTCATAATTGTGAGAATGAGATATTTTCCTTTTCAAAATTCCTTCCTCAATGACCCTTGCACTTATATGGTTATTTGATATTTAACCTTATTTTAAAAAATTAGATGGACATTACAATGTTATAAATTAAAGTATCATCATATTACTTAAAGTGCCATGAAAGTTTCAGAATTATGTAGAATGATTGAAGAATCTATTCATGCAGAGAAATATCCTCTAGAAGATCAAGAACAAAAAAATTTTGCAAAGTTAGTAAAGATTACAAATAGATCTGAATCCGATGACTTAAAAAGCAATGATATCAAAATTGAAGTCAGAATTCAAAATTTATTTGTTCTAAATAATTATGTCCCTGATATTGAACATCTACCCGGAATAATTGAAATGGATGTTCTGGATTCATTCAAAATGCTTTGCAGGCGGGCACAAAGGGTTTCATCAGATTTGATTACAAGTATATGATTCGCTATTGTAGTATCAACAAATAATATTTGCTCAAAGCAATCATTTTTTAATCCAGACTTATTAGTGTAGTTACATTCTGCCTAGGAGTGGGTGGGGTTGTGGAAAGGAACTCAGAATAAATTTGTTCATATTCAAATGCTCGTGAAAAGAGTTTGTTCGAAATTTCATCCTCTGTTATGTTTCCGGATAAAAGATATTCTCTAAAATGCCTGTAACTATCTGTTTCAAAGCTCAATGAATTAACTAAAGCCTCATGGACGTATTTGTAATCTTCGGGATAAGTCATAACCCGTGCAATATTAGTAAGGTTCTCAAATTTGGGAATAAATGTATCCGTAATATGGGCAAGGGTATAATTATCATATTGATGCATTCTCCACTTTCCAATTTCATCGTGATATGACTTGGTCAAATGTTGGGATTGATGCACTAAGTTATTAAGAGAATCTTTAAAATCTTCAATCGAAGTTTGAGGAAAATCACTTAGGTT
This sequence comes from Nitrososphaeraceae archaeon, assembly GCA_033272285.1. Lineage (GTDB taxonomy): Archaea > Thermoproteota > Nitrososphaeria > Nitrososphaerales > Nitrososphaeraceae > TA-21. The sequence goes on along the minus strand of JASKBU010000013.1, from coordinate 8,644 downwards.
TGCAAACTTATTGATACCTTCAGTAGTATGGATCAAATAATAGGAAATTACTGGAACCAATAATAATAATATCACTAATTGTCTACTTGATTTGATTCTAAATTGCCCCAACATACTAATGGAATCCTGATTCCACCAAATTTGAAACATTCTTTTCTATTATTGCTTGAATTCTGCCAGCGTACTTTGTTTTATAGTCTGATTTGCAAGAAGTGCAACAAAAGAATCGCTCATAGTTTGCAAATTTGAATATCTGCGGAACGCCAGCTATGACACCGTGGCAATAATCACAATTTAGCATAATCTGCATCCCTTTCTTTATATTCTTGAATTGATTCTTACTATTATTCTCGGTTTGTAATTCTAAAAGACTACTAGCATTTTGAACTTTTCTTAAATCAATGACGGGGATTATCTTTTTAACAAAACCCACGTTCACCAATCGTTCATATCTTGCCTTGACAGTGGGCGTAGTGATTCCAGTCTCACGCGAAATCTGACGAAATGACTTTCGTCCATCATCAAATAACGACTTTAATATAGAGATATCATATTCGTCCAGTTCTACGGGCAATCTAAATAGAATTCGCCAATCGTAATAATAAATTTTACTCAAAAAAGCGAAATTATAAGTAACATCCTATCGCATAATTTCTATCTATGTTTCACATTCTTCCCTTAAACTGGAGAAAGGTTTTAGATCTGATTCTGGTTCTCAGTCTAGGAATACTCGCCTTCTTGATTCTGCGGATAGTAATGGATCGTTAAACCGATCCATTTCCCTTTAATCACTTTTACCAATAGAACGATAAGTCTCGTCACTAAAGTACCCGAACTAGAGCAAAGCAAATATCATTGTGCATTTTTGGAATTCATAACAAACAGTTATATCCATTTATTACTGCAACTTGCACAAATCATAAACCTAATACATTCATTTTACTCGTTCTTCTCCAGGTTATTGTGTCATTACCATATTTAGGACATGTTTCAACTCCTTTTTCCTTATATTCTGTCATTTGTTTACTTCACCCCACTCCCCACAAACAGAACCGTTTTCTTACCATTCTAAATAAGCAAACAATATTCCTTATCAAAAGAACGAAATTGGTATGAGATTTTGCTAGATGCTTTTATTTAAAACTAATCAATAATTTGTCAACATATTCTTTTATCAAAGCAGTTAATTTTTTTCTTACGAATTCCTCTGTTATTTCTTCTTTAGTGTAACTAAGTTCCACTGGGTGATCATCACCTAGCGTCCCCTCCTCAAAAATGTGAACTCTGTCTTTCATTGGGAAGAAGGTAATCCTTCTTACAGCGTCGTGTTTTGATATCGGTATAGAGTCCTTTAATTGAAATGTTATACCTTCGTGTAATTGATATGATTTTTCTATGGTACAATTCAATGAGACACTCTCCCTTTTACTTTCCATGAATTTTTTATACTTAACCATTATCGGTAGAATTATTTTTTCCCTTGTATCACTGAACCATTCATCAGAATCTAACTTCACACTTTTTCTTTTTTTGTTTTCTAGACTTTGTCGTTTTAGTGTTTTCTCTAATCTATGAATCAGTGGACCTAGTTCATCTTCTAAACCTTTCAATTCTAAGGAATATTAGATTATCTAATATTATAGTATTTCAAAGTTCTAAGATTGAAGCAATGGTTAGAAGGTAATCCAGTTCGTGGAGGCTTAGGTCTAACATTTTCTGGAGTTTTAAATTATTTTATATTTTGTTGTGTTTGTAAATCTAACTTAACACCGTCAACGTTCGCTGCTGGGGCTTCTCGCTTCCAAATACCACAACCACCGGCGATTTTCTAACCTTTATTTAACTTGTATCACTAGATAACTTTAAGGAACTCTTAATTTGATTCATCTTGCCACCAGGTTATGTATATGTCCTGTGTGTACTGTCACCCTATGCTCACACTCTGTTCCTTCAGGTGGATTTAATTCGTCAGCAGATACACAAGCAAAAAACATATCTCCTAGTTGTATCGGCCCAATCTCAGGTTCATTGTCAAAAACTAAAGGAACGATTATTGTATTATGATCGGATTGTTTGAGCAATTTTTGTGCATCTATTGTCCGGGATTCAAATTCTCCTCTAATCATGGTAACGACTTTAAGATTTTTTACATCCTTTCTGTCTGAAAGTGGTATTGAGACCCTAATAGTTGGATCCTTTATAATGCCACCACTTACAGTTTGGAACGAGCCAGTGGATAACGTTCCCGAATGCCCAGAACCCAGGTCTACTGTGTTTTTTCCACCGGGATTTTCTATATTACCTTCGACGCAAGAATACGATTTCATTGCATCTGTTACCGCATTAACGTCATAGGCACATGCAAAAAACTCATCACGCTTGCCGACACTAACAATGTCGTTCTTCTGATCAAATGGAAATGAAACGGTAGTGCTTTTTGATTTTAGGTCCTCGCCTTGTACTATTTTGGTTTTGTTATCGCCATTGGCTGAGACTACAACTTTCAGTTTATCAGCTCCACTAAATTTCTCTAGATTTATTTTAGTATCAATAGTAAATTCATCCGCAGCCGCTGCCTGACTGGCAGAGTTTAAAATTGCAAACGATAAAAATGCGATGAGTAAGGAAACACCAAAAACTAGCATCCCGTTATTTATATTCACGTTCATTATTTTCGTAGATTTATTTACTATTATTTAATCATTTAGGAAGAACATTACATACAGTTTGAGATATACGTTTTCTGAATATAGATATCACCACTAACGGATGAGCTTCAGGTGGAACGTTTTATGAAGAAAGATGAATTACAAGGATCAATTTAGTATAATAAAAGCACAATTAATGAAATAAGTTTGTGTCAACTTTGTCCCTCGACGATTTATTCGCGTAAATCGTTCAATCTTATTTCAGGTTGGGGACTATTCTGTATATTGCACCGACATGTTAGCAAGTGTTAAGTTACTAGAACTAAAAGCGGAAAAAATTAATATATATCGCTAGTGATACCGCCGTTTGAACCCTTCAAAGGACAGATTAGTGTTTTAATCTTCGAAACTTAAAAAAAGCATTTGTCTTTAAATTTCTGGACTTCTATTTTATACCGCGTATAAGAAAAATTAAGTAAAGTATATGCAACATTATTTTTTACATTTGTAAAGTTCTATTGTTATATTTGATACGGTGTTACCCTTATTGCATGGCAAAAGACCCTGTATGTGGTATGTTTGTGGAAGAAAAACCCGATTCGATCAGGGATACAATGAATGGTAAGAAATATTTCTTTTGCAGCAGCCAATGCCTAAACGAATTTAGAGAACCAGAAAAAGAACTGAAAAAATTGAATATTCAAGTAGCTTCAAGTGTGGCACTGACGATTCCCATTATTCTTTTAAGTCTGCCTCACATGTTGCCAGCACAATTCGGTCATTTCCTTCCGATGGACTTGATGCGTAACTCGAGCTACATTATGCTTGTATTAGCCACTCCCTTACAATTTTGGATTGGTTGGAGATTTTATAAAGGATTTTGGGATGGTATTAAAGCAAAAGCATCAAATATGGATACACTCATAGCAATTGGAACTTCTGCAGCTTATTTATACAGTGCAACAGTAACGATTGCTCCGGATTTCTTCCCATTTAATTCCGTTTATTTTGAAACAGCTGCTGTAATTATTACATTGATACTTATAGGGAGGTTACTTGAAACAAGAACAAAGGAAAAGGCTTCTCACGCCGTAAGAAGACTGCTTGATTTGCAACCTCGCAAAGCAAGAGTGTTGCGAGTAATAAAGATTCCAACCGGACAAGTCCTAGAGGAAGAAGTAAAGATACCTATTGAAGAGATAAAAGAGAACGATATGTTGATAGTTAGACCTGGAGAGAGCATTCCCACAGATGGAATAATAATAGAAGGAGCTTCAACATTAGATGAATCAACAGTAACAGGTGAGAGCATCCCTGTTGACAAAGTAAAAGACGATGAAGTAATAGGCGCGACTATAAACAAGACAGGTCTACTGAAAATCAGAGCTACAAAAGTCGGACAGGACACTGTGCTCTCACAGATAATAAATCTAGTCGAAGAAGCTCGAACTGGAAAAGCACAGGTGCAAAGAATGGTTGACCAAGTTGCAAAATATTTCGTTCCTGCAATAGTACTCACTGCGATAGGCGTTGGATTGGGGTGGTACTTTTTAGGTGGTATAGGGTTTACTTATAGCCTTCTGGCTTTTGTTTCAGTGATTATTATCGCGTGCCCTTGTGCACTTGGAATTGCCACACCCGCAGCATTAATGATGGGTTCCGGAAAAGCCGCTGAGCATGGCATATTATTCAAGGGTGGAGAGTACCTTGAGATTGCAAGTAAAATTCAGACAATAGTATTTGACAAGACTGGAACATTAACTGAAGGAAAGCCATCCGTTACTGATATCCATACCATTCCTGAATCTGGTATCGCAGAAAAGGAGATCCTTAGATTAGCGGCAATTGCTGAGGCAGGCTCAGAACATCCCTTAGGGCAGGCTATTGTTAGAAAAGGCAGACAAGATAATGCGATTCCAATTCCAGAGATATCCCAGGCAATTTCGGGTCAAGGATTAAAGGCCGTATACCAAGGGCTTGTCATCTTGGTTGGAACTAGAAAACTCATGATTGAAAACGGTATTCTAATTGGTGAGAGTGTCGAATCAAAACTAACAGAGCTGGAAAATTTAGGAAAGACAGCTGTCTTGTTGGCAGCAGATTCAAAACTGTATGGAATTTTGGCTCTTGCTGATACGACAAAGGAAAGTGCAAAAATTGCAATTGATGATTTAAAGTCAAAGGGCAAGGAAGTTATAATGCTCACTGGAGACAATGAAAGAACAGCCAAGTCAATTGCGTCTCAACTTGGAATCGATAGAGTCGTAGCTCAGGTTCTACCTCAACAAAAAGAAAAAGTAATTTCAGGATTAAAGTCCGAAGGCAAGACAGTAGCTATGGTAGGAGATGGTATCAATGATGCACCGGCATTAGCTGTAGCAGACCTGGGAATTGCTATAGGTTCGGGTACAGATGTTGCGAAGGAAACTGGAGGAATTATTCTAATAAAAGGTGATGTCAGAGATGTATCTATCGCACTGGAACTAGGGAAGAAGACAGTTACAAAGATAAAGCAAAATTTATTCTGGGCATTTGCGTATAATACAGGATTGATACCTATAGCCGGTGGGGCTTTAGTCCCGCTGCTAGGCGTAGGAATATTTGGATGGTTACCAATGTTGGCTGCACTTGCAATGGCAATGAGTTCGGTGACAGTAGTGGGGAATTCCATACTACTAGATAGATACAAACCAAAATCTCTACTTACCGCAACAGAGCTCCAAAAAAAAACTTAACAAAGAATCCAAAGAAGAAGACAGTCGATAATCAGAATCTTCCTTGTGCTGTTTGTACAAGTCTTATTTATCGGCGTTTGAATTTATGGATATGACAAAAATTCCAGGCCCGAAGGCTGCAAGAAAAGTAAAGGAATTCAAGAAATTATCGTACGACTCTACTTTCACCTACCCACTTGTGATTAAGACAGGATTGGGTTGTCGGATTGAAGATGTGGATGGCAACAAGTTTTTAGATTTTACATCCAATATTGGATCCTGCCCATTGGGATATTCCCATCCTGAAATTTTAGAGATTATCAAAGATTATTGTAGTATGAAAAATGGAGTGCATAAGATGGCCGGTCAAGATTTTTATTGCGAAGAGCACATTAAAATTGCTAAAAAACTTCTTTCAATAAGCAAAAAAAATTCTAAAGTATTTTTCATAAATAGTGGAGCAGAAGCGGTGGAAAACGCCATAAAGTTAGCTTACAAGAAAATGGGTCCTTTGCCAGGAGTGTCTTGTAAGGGTGATTTTCATGGCAGAACACTTGGGGCATTGAGCTTTACAATGAGTAAAAAAGTACAAAAGACAAACTTTCCAGAGTTACCAGTAAAGAGAATCAAATTTTGTACTGCTGATTCTGATCCTCAAATTAATCAATTGGAAAGCTTGCTAAGAGAACACAAGGTAGCTTTTATTTTGACTGAAACAATACAGGGAGAAGGAGGACTAAATGTGGCAAGTAAATTATTTATCCAGAATTTAAGAAAGTTGGCAAATAAATTTAAAATTCCGCTGATCTTTGACGAGGTCCAAAGTGGAATGGGAAGGACTGGAAAATGGTGGGCCTATCAACATTATGGAGTCGAACCCGACATAATGACTGTTGCAAAAGCCTTGCAAGTAGGAGCCACGGTATACAATAAAGAATATGAACCTGATGAATCTGGAGTTCTTTCAAGTACATGGGGAGGCGGAGATAGAATTGACATGGCAGTTGGTACAAAGATAATAGAGATTATTGTCAAGGATGGTTTATTATCCAATTCCCAAAGGATTGGCAATATGTTGCTAAAGAATTTTGTTGATATTAGTGGTATCAAAGGACTCATTGATGTAAGAGGGATTGGCTTAATGATTGGGCTCGAATTTGACACAAAAACGGTAAGAGATTACGTCGTAAACCGATTGTTTAAGAAAGGACTCCTCGTACTTCCAGCCGGAATAAAATCAATTAGAATATTGCCACCACTAATCATAAATGAGGAGGAAGCTGCGAAAGGTGTTTCTTTAATATGCGATACCATAAACAGGTATCATAAATAGAAAGGATATAAATAAATCCCAGGCATTCGGCTTACTAGTATGCCTTGAAACTATCTCCCAATACCTCAGACGCAATTTTGAGTTCTAATACTTCGTTGGCTCCTTCATAGATCATTGTTGCACGAGAATCAAGGAAGTGTTTTGCGACACGTGAGGTTTTCTGGTAACCAAATGATCCAAATACTTGTAGTGATTTAGATGCACAATCAAATGCCATGTTTGTAGCATGAAATTTGGCAATAGTAGTTAGCATGTCAGCTTCCTTTCTTAATTGTGAGTAAGTACTGTTACTCCGATTTAGTTCTAATTGCCAGCCTTCTTGTTCCAATTTGAATTGTTCAACGTAATCATGCAATTTCTGTCTAGCAAATGCGGCTCTATAGGTGAGCCATTTCGAGCTTTCCATACCTATGACAATCCTTGAGATATGTTGTTGAATTAATTGTTTCTTTGCTAGGAGAGATCCATGTTGTGTTCTTGACAATGCATGTCTTAAGGTTTCGTTGAGACAGTCTTTCATCACTCCGATTGAACCTGCTGCAACACTTAACCTCCCATCTATCAGGGCGCTGAAGGCAATGTTTAGTCCTTGTCCGACATTCGCCAACAAATTCTGCTTTGGTATGCGGCAACCCTCGAAATTAATCTCAGCATTCTTAATGGTAAGTAAACCCATTTTGTTTTTCATTTCTTTTTTTCTGATCCCAGATGAATCCATGTCTACAATAAATGCAGATATCTTACCTGTTGTCTTATCTCGAGCATATGTTGTAATAATTTTTGCTATCGTCCCATTACCAATCCAGTGCTTCTTTCCAGTTAGTAAATAGCAGTCACCTACATCTTCGTATTCACTGATCATTGCTGAAGGATCACTTCCCGCTTGAGGTTCGGTTAAAGCAAAGGCCATGATACTTTTACCATTAGTTGTTGGAGGCAAGAATTCCTTTTTTTGTTCTTGATTTGCCCAGCCTTGTAGTAACATCTGCCCTATAGAAGTGTGTACAGAAAAAAATGTTCTCATAGAATTACCTTCTTCACCGATTCTTTCCAAGGCCTTACAATAAGTTAGAATATCATACCCCAGCCCTCCATATTCCTTTGAAATAGGACAACCAAGCATTCCAATTTTACTAAATTCAGGAACCAACTTTTCATTTAACTTTTCTTCAATATAGCATGCTTCTTCAAAACTCCTAAGTGTTTTACATACAGTGTCCACCTTTGAAATAAATCCGTCCTGATCATTGGTGGTATTAAAATTCATGCACGACAAATTCGAATATTGAGACACGTTATTCAATGACTATTTTCATATAAAAGGATAGACATCAATTCTGTAAAATAGATGTCTAATCTAATTTTTTACGGAATTACAAAATCATTCTGTAGTTAATAGATTATTCCCATTTAATTTTTGATTGCAAGACTGGCGATGGTAGTGATTCGATTCAGGGCGGTGGAGGCAAATACAGCATATTTGGTCAAGAATGAGACACTATATCTACGCTGATTCAAGTTCTATCGGCATTTACATTCGGTGAACAGTACAGCTAAATAGTACAGCTAAAATGATCTGTTGATCCCGGTTAGTTATAAGGCCATCACACTTTAACCTGAATGATTAAGTGTTCTTATCAAGCGAACCAGTTCTTCAAGCTCTTTACTATCCAATCTTTCTATAGAGTCTATTTTCTCTTTTATCATATCTTTTGTATCTTGGATTATGCCGGTTCCTGCATGCTTCAACCTTCGTTCTACGAATTTGGATGTAATTAACGCGACTACGGTCCAAAGTATACCAATAGCAGCAAACATCAAGACTCCCGCAATAATCCTTCCCAAGAAGGTGACAGGATAATATTCGCCATAAGCAACGGTTGTTATGGTCTCAACAGCCCACCAAAACGCATCGTAAAGATTATGGATACTTGCATCAGGGTTTGGAG
>JASKBU010000012.1:0-20031 GCA_033272285.1 Nitrososphaeraceae archaeon | reverse complement strand
GCTACTTGCTACTATTACCGCTTACTCCTTCTTTTACTTCCTTGCTTATATTACTGACAACATCTGCAGCTCCGCCTAGAAATCCTTTAACTCCTTCACCAGTTTTATTGAGTATAGCTCCTCCAACTTCAGTAGCGTTTTTTCCCATTTCTTGTAATGATTCACCTGTTTTGTTTAACGCAGGAGATGCGTTTTTTCCAATTTCGCCTAAAGTTATACCTGATTTATTAAACGCTGATGAAGCGTTTTGTGCTAGCTCGGTTCTATTGATTGCTGAAGTATTTTGTCCCATTTCCGAAGCACTCTGTTTGGCTGAGGCAGTCATATTCCCGGCCGCATTTGAGGCATTTGCAGTAGCATTTTGCGCATACGAATTGTTTGCTGATGTAGTAAAAACTAACATCGATATCATAGCTCCAATGACGATTAATTCTTTATTCATTAATCTTCAATGCTCAAATTTTTACTTAAGGATTATAGATTCATCTTTCATGCTTCGGTTTTACAAGCGGTCAGATTTATCGCAAAATAAAAGTTATTTTAATAAATGAATACTTGCCATCACATGTCTTCCCGTATTATGCGCGAAATATCAAAAAAATTGTAAAGATGATAGTTACTTTACTCCTATCGCTTCTTTTAATTTTTCGCCGAGGCCATCCATGAGTCCACCAGTCTTGTTCGTCATATTTCCTGCTTCCTGACTTGCATTTGCGCTGGCATTTCCCATGGCGTTTGAGGCGTTAGTAGTCACATTTTGAGCATTAGCCACTGACACATAAAACAGTGCAAATGCCAACACCAGAGCCACACTTCCAAAATAGATTGCTTTTTTCATCATACACTGATTTGCAGCATTGTATTAATAGTTATATCCTGACTTTGTTAAACTTGACCCTTAAGTCGTACTCGAGGTCACTTGGAACATTATACAATTTTGAAATTCTTATTTTGATAAAACCCTAAGCATCAAGCATACCTAATGGGTTCGAATTTCACACTCCATGCTTATTTATTAGAAATTAGCTATTGTTTAAATAGACAATAATTAAGTTTATAGAGCTATTTTCTTGTTACCGTGGGACTGCTGTAAACAGAAGTACGTATTCAAAAAATAAGTTTTAGTAACATTAGTAACATTGTTAATTCATGTCTCTTGTTTTAAACCATATATCATAGCAGAACACAATAATATTGTTTTTTCTGAATTTTTTGGTATAAGAGAAATAGAAATAGAGAATGTTTGATTCAGTCCTAACATGAGTAACATATTACAACCATGAGATTCTATAGATTCATCCAGAGATATAAATTTGGGACGATTTAAATCTCATATTAGTAGCTTGAATTGAACCAAATCTCATCATATGTCGAGAATTTTAGGTTGTATAAAGGAATATCGGAGCAATATAGCGACCAGGTAATTTTGGATTCTGTCAAACAATTAGTACCAGATAATGTACTAAAATTAACCGCCGACGAGCAATCTTTGGAGCCGCTCTTACATTGGTTTAAAAATAACTTTATGAAGTGGATGCCAAAAGAACTAGAATGTCCAAGATGTAATAGACCGATGAGAGTTCAACTTGCAGATGACGATTCAGGAACATTTCGAAAAACAGAAATTCACATGTGTGATGTATGTAGTTCAACCCAAATATTTCCACGATATGACAAAATACTAAGGATTGCAGAAACAAGAATCGGTAGGTGTAGTGAATGGTCAATACTCTTTGGCGCTATTGTAAATTCGTTATTAATTCAAACTAGAATAGTACACGATTATCTTGACCATTGCTGGAACGAATCTTTGATAAAGAAAAAATGGGTACATATTGACTCAACTTTAGACTATCCTATTTCTTATGACCATCCTTACTATTATGAGCAAAATTGGGGAAAGAAGTATGAATATGTATTAGCATTCTCCGCTAACAGTATAGAGGACGTTACTACGCATTATACTCAACAGTGGCCTATAGTTCAAAAAAGAAGAGGAAAGAAAGATAAAGTAGAAGAATTCAAAGAGATTTATTACAGAGCATAATCTGCGAAATCATCAATGTACAAGCCAGCTTCCTCTGTAACCTTAATTTTCATTCTTTAAATCATTAAATTTTCTTGAATCTTGAAGATTTATACTGTGAGTGCGACCGAACCCTTCCGTCATGGTCGTGGAATCATCGTTATCGTTACTGGTAAAATCTTCTATTGAGCAACAACAAAACGACGTTATTCAACGTTTTGGTGTCAGACTTAAGTTATATAATAATAAATGAGAGGTAAGAAGTTCAAAACGTCTTAACATACTTATTTCATACGTCTTCACTTCTGAATACATGTCCAAGGTTGTTAGACAAATAAAAGAAGAAGCGGGTCAAAATCTTCCTAAAGATACAAAACGAGCAGTGATATTTCAGGGAGGCGGAGCCATAGGAGCATATGCAGCCGGAGTGTATGCGGCTTTGTATTATTGGATGAAGAAGGATATTACAGATGCCGAAAATATCTTTGATATAGTTGCAGGAGCTTCTGCGGGTGCCATTAACGCTTCAATTATTGTTGGCCATGTAATGGCCAGTAAAAGTAAAAAAATTCAGAGATGGGAAGGTTCAGTAAAGAAGCTTCTAGACTTTTGGAGTTTTATCTCTTCATCGCCCAATTTCACCAAATGGAAACCTTTTTTTAGTTACTTTTGGCCTTTTTTTGGAAACGAGAAGGACTGGATTACAGTTTGGGATAATGCAAATTTTGGAAATATTGCATCAGGTGAAGCTGCAAGAAGATATTATTCATCTAAAGAGTACCTTTACAGTGGTGCACCTAACGTCTTTTCATATCAAATAAATGAAATTGACGACAGGTTTTTTGACAATATTTGGCCAGTAACAAATGATTGGTATCGATATGACAATAATGCACTGAAAGTAAGTATTCAGGGATATACCGATTTTCCCATAAAAACAAGTCCAAAAGCAGCTGACCCAAGATTACTAATAGTAGCTGTAGACGTTGAAGAAGGAGAGCAAGTAACCTTTGACAGTCACTCGGATAATGTGGGATTTGGATATACTGAGAAGGGTGAAAAAAAATATTCTATAGAATACAGAAAAGGTCTGATGGTAGAACATATAATGGCCAGCTCTTCTGTTCCAGTACATTACGATTATGCGTTGGTACCAGTCAAGTATGATTATACCAAACCTGGAGGCGAATCAGAACCAAAATCAGAAAGTATCGATTTTGAGAATGGAGAGTACAGAAGATTTTGGGATGGCGGTATATTGAGTAATACTCCTCTAAGAGAAGTCATTCAGGCGCACCAGGATTTGAAGCAAGACAATATTCTGCCCCCATCCTTGAAAGTGTATATTGTAGACGTTTGGCCTTCTGTGAAACATTATCCTATTGCATCAGACCATGATGGAGTAATAAATCGAAAGAACGACTTGATATATCAGGATAAAACATTTTACGAAGAAAAAGTAACCCATCTTATATCAGACTATAAGAGCTTGGTCGAAAAATTTCGCAATCTAGCAAAAGAAAACAATCTTCAAATTCAAATTGATGACATTCTTTCTGACAACACTCCCAGAAGTAGGAAAAGAGATGGGTCGACTAGAACCTATGGGGAATTAATCGAAACTGTATTTGATATCGATATAACAAGAATTGAAAGAACTGCTAACGAGAATGAAATCTCCTTTAAATGGTGTGACTACTCTGTACAAACTATTGATAATCTAATAAATCAAGGAATCAAAGATACCGTGAATGTGATGATTGAGCAATCCTTACAGAAACATAATCAAAAGAAAGGAAAGGCGGAGGATGAGATAGAAGCTTTTAAAAATTCAGTAGAGGACGAGAAACAAATACAACAATTGGATGAACGATATGCGATATTATTAACTGATGTAGCTGATTCTATATTGTGATTTGCGAGCGATTTACATTGCAGATTCAATCATGAAGCGCGAAAGGGAATGGGACTTGAACCTTCTATCATGGTCGTGGAGTCATATGTTATTGGACATGAGAACATAATACTAATCTAACTTCTGGAAATTTAATAGCATTTTACTGAGAGGTTCTGTTTTATTTGCAATCTTTAGCTTCTGGTCATTTTGCAGAATTTCTTCCATACTCTTGTCTAACGTTAGAAATGTATTCTTCGTATCTATAAGGACTAGGCGGACTAGAACCCGAGAGATATGAGCGCCGGGAGTGGGACTCGAACCCACGAGTTCTTGCGAACATCAGCTTGCGCATCGGTTTTGGTAATTTTGATCTCGAGGCTGACCCCTTTTAGGGAATCATATATCTTACCTAGCTTGGGTACCCCGGCAATAGATTTAGTATGTGATAATCTTTATAATTTTATAAATATTGAGCCCCGTGGCTATTTATAAACATCAAAAATTATATAATCATCAATTTATCAATTTCATCCTATGCTGGCATCCACTGAAATAAAACCCCCGTCTCCAAGTCAATTAAAAACACTAACTTTAGCAGATCTGGTAATAATGAATAAATTGTCAGTCTCTATGAAAGAACAGATTAAGAAATATGTTCAAATTGATCCATTTACTACGCGTGATCCACTGGAAGAAAAAGATGATTATGAATATTCTGTGATTCTAGACAAAAACAATACAAATAGGATAATCTCCATAGTTGCCATAAGCAAAGACACTGACGTTCAATTGCCTTGGGCTTCCATACTTGAAAATTACTTAGTACGGCTATCTATAGCAAAAGCAGAAGCTGCTTCATTAAAGTACGAATTAATGCCAAAAGATACTAACAATTTCTACCCGTTTAGACAATCTGCAAAAATAGTTGGATATATTACGTTTGCATTTCAAATATGCGGTTTACATCAGTAACTCTCAGCATACAGAACATTGAATTGCACCTCAAGATAATTTAATGCACATTATTGAAATTTTATGTATTGGCAATGAGTTACTTTCTGGCATTACTTTAAACACGAATGCTCACTGGTTATCAAAAAAAATTACTAGAATTGGTGGATTCGTAAGAAAGGTCACTGTAATCAGAGATGATTTGTATGAAATCAATTTGGCATTAACAGATTCTCTTAAAAGAAAACCTAGTTGGATAATTGTTTGTGGGGGATTGGGTCCAACGTATGACGATAAAACATTACTAGGGATTGGTAAAGCACTGAAAAAAAATTTGCTTTTGAACAATATCGCACTGGATATGGTAAAAAAAAGTTATAATGACAGGCACCAAAAAGTGAAATTAAATGAAGCAAGATTGAAGATGGCAAAAATTCCAGTCGGATCGACTCCGATTCAGAATCCTGTGGGAAATGCCCCTGCCGTATTACTTTCTGTTAACAAAACACGGATAATATGCTTACCAGGCGTTCCAAATGAAATGAAAGCAATAGTCTTAAGAAGCATTTTACCCCAAATTAAGGAGGAAATAGGCAATTTTACAATAGCCGAGATTAATTACTTTGTTCAAGGTATTAGTGAGGCTATGATTTCATCAAGGTTGACAAAAATAGTTGCATCTGCACCAAGTGACAAACTTTATTTAAAAACCCATCCACAGGGTTATATCAATAATAATATCCCAACGATAAGAATTCAAATTGTTTCAAAGGGGACCAAAAAAGTACCAGTTACCCGCCTGCTTGAAAAAGTTTCAAGTCAGCTCTCTACAACAATTCGAAAAAACAATGGAAAAATACTAAAAATAATATAATACGGCCGGTCGTAAGTAAACTCATTAGATTTAGATTAAACAGGAATCTAGCGTCATAACAATTTTAACTAATTTCTAGAAATTTACTTTAAATAGCAATACTATATAGTATTATAGCATAATAAGAGTGAACAATTATTGACAAACAAAAATATCACCCTTAATCCAGAAAGAATACTTTCTCAAACATTAGATGAATTGCGAATAACCGATAATAAAATAAAACAGAATACTTGGTCATTATTGAAAAATCTGGCTACTTCTAACAGCGATGAATTTTGGATAAATATTATGAAAGCAATACTCGTGACATGCGACGAAAATAATTATATTTTTTCAAAAGCCGAACTCTGTGACTTTTTAACGATTGGAGCAAGAGGTTTGGATAGTAGACAATACGAAACCAAAGTGAATTCTGAAAACCAGTTAATGAATAAGGTGGTCAGCGATGCTATCTTTAGTATTTACAGGGATATAATGGAGAATTATGATACTGTCGATGACGACCATAGAAACTATTATCCAAAAATCATTTTGAATGTTATTTCAATAATTAGAAGAGGTCATGATATTAGGGGAGAAAAGGTAAATCTCTATGGATTGGAAAGATATTATCTGAAAAACAAGCACGACGCAATGAATAATAAATTAGATGTGTCTGGACCATTAGTACCTATAGTTGCGGACTTGCAAAAGACCATCATTATCGATGAGAAAAAACCAAATGATACGAACTCCCTGCAGACTTCGCCTAATATGTTGAAGGAAAATACCCTAAGCAAGAAAGACCTTGTCAATAGCCTTAGTGTTATTACGGGTAGGAAAAAAAGTGAACTGAATGAATTGCTTACAAAGATACCAGAACAAGATTACAAGAAAATAACTGATTTGTGCGTAAATTATAGTAAATTACAAAAATATTCAAAACTTATCGGAACGGCAGAGTTTAGCCATCAAATTGAAAAAGAATTGGGAAGGAAATTAAATGAAAGACAGCTACAACACGCAACAATTTCAATTAGAAAAGTAAAGACGTATGTGGAAAATGTATTAGACGGTAAATTCATTCCGCATGGTTCACATGGGATAAATCATGTGAAACACAATTTAGAGTACGGATATCAGTTAATGGGACTAATTGAGTACAGAAGAAGAAAGTATTCTCATTCATATAAAAATTCTTAAATTTAGACTAGACAAATTTGGAACCAGAATCCCCATATTATAAGGTTTGATCTTTTGGGGATATCTTGTGTTTTCTTGCCATAAATAATAACAAGATCCCAAATAATATCAAAACTATCGCAAGACCCTGAGCTCCTCCTCTTGGGATCATGACAATGTAAAATAACGCAAATAAAAGACAACTTACACCCTGGAAAAAATACTTTAGTGCTTCATTTAGATTAAATTTCCTTCCTACAAAACCTATTGCAAAAAATGAAATTATAGGATAAATCGTGAGCAGGATATACGTGTCAATATCGATTCCATTGTGAGGCAAGAAGACTTACTATACATGAAAATAAATAAGAACAAATATCTATGTTTCCTTAACGTGAAATCTTGAATCATTTATTTCAATGGCAATTTTTCTTTCGATTAAAGATCTTGCATTTTCAAAGGGTAATATCGCAATATCCTCTTTAATGAATGGACCATATTTTGCCATATCAACCCCCATGAACTGATCCGTAGATTCTAAAAATCTGATTATAATCATTTTGGATCTTATGATTCTTGATATCGTATCCAAATTGTTCACATTTCCGTCAATTAAAGACTCTATGATAAGTTCCTTTCTTTGTGAAACTTTTCTTTCTTCTTCAAAAATAAACTTCTCTTCATCAGTTAATTTTGAATAGTCATCGCTAGACAATAATGAAGGATATGATAGATGTTGACCATTAGAATTTTCTAAGAGCTTTCGGATTCTTAATTCAAACAATGATTTTGTAGATAGTGTTAGTAATTTGATGAGTTCATGATGTATGTCCAATTCCAAGTCTTCATATTTTTGGATCGAAAGGTCCCTGATTATCTGTGCAATTTTTCTATAAATGTCAGGTGATATAGCTTGGATCTTGGGAATCTGCGTTTCTTTTTTTAAAAGTTCCAGTATAAACTCCAAGCCGATCATATTTTCGGAATTATTCTTGCTGTTGCTATTATCATCTATACTTGGCAATAATTTCTACCTTTTAGTAATTTCTATTTAAATACCAGTTTATTAAAATTTTAATCAAGTAATTTTTTAAGAATGTAAAAAGGTCTCCAAAGTTTACACCTCAAACGATATCATACTATCTCAATTTAAAACTTAATTATGAGAATAATATAATCGGTTCTGATTGCCTTATAAAATAGTTAATGGAAAAATTGAATCCTTAACGTACACTACTGACGATGTTCTTCTTAAAATCAAAGAGGATGAAATAAAATATGTTGATTTACAGTTCACCGGATTATTCGGAAGATTTCACCATACCACAATGGCCTCTAATATGCTCAGAGAGGACGATTTTAAGGACGGGCTTCCCAAACTTGATGGTTCATCAATAAAAGGCTTTACAGAGATTCACGAATCTGATTTGATCATAAGACCTGATCCGTCCACTTATGCATTAATTCCTTGGATACAAAAGTATCCAACAGCCAGACTCATATGCGATATTCTATCCGGTGGTGATAAAAGAGACTCATATCTTGCCGATCCACGTGCAATTGCAAAGAATGCTGAAAAACACGTTAAAGAAAACGGTTATGATATTTCATACTGGGGGCCTGAGGTCGAATTCTTTGTTTTCGATAAACTCCAAGTAAATACATTAACCTCATTTCATAGTCAGAGCTATGAAATAACTTCTCGTGAAGCACCCTGGTCAACTGAAAATGTTGGCTACACTCTTCGTTTGAGAGAAGGATATCTGCCAAGCCCACCTGGAGATACCCTAATGGACTATCGTCATGAATGTGTAGATGTTTTGAGTTCGAATTTCGGCATAATTTGTGATGCGCATCATCATGAGGTAGCAACTGCAGGACAATGCGAAATTGATATTCGTTACGACTCTCTGGTTAATACCGCAGATTCAGTTCAAAGTTACAAGTACATTGTCAAAAACATCGCACAGAAACATAATATGATAGCAACAATGATGCCAAAGCCAATCGCGTTGGATAACGGTTCTGGAATGCATGTCAATGTAAGTCTCTGGAATAAAGGAAAAAATCTATTTTATGATCCAAATGACAAATACGCCGAGCTATCTCAAACAGCGAGGTATTTTATTGGTGGAATACTCGACCACGCAAAGGCTCTGGCAGCCATCGTTGCACCCACTACAAATTCTTATAGAAGACTAATACCCGGATACGAAGCCCCTGTTTATATTGCTTGGAGTACTGGTAACAGATCCGCAATAATTAGAATTCCAGCCCATTATAAGGGAGAAAAATTTGCACATTTGAAAAGAATAGAATTCAGAGCTCCTGATCCATCATGTAATCCATATTTAGCTTTTTCTGCAATTGTTGCTGCTGGGCTTAATGGTATAAAGAAGAGAACTGAAACAAATGATCCCAAAATAGAGGATCATGTAGACGCTGATATATTCAAGATGACAGACGCTGAAAGAGAAAAACATAAAATTAAACAGTTACCGGCAAGTTTAAGAGAATCTATTGAGGAATTAAAATCTGACTCTGACTTCTTGAAACCAATATTTGGTAAACATGTTATTGAACGTATAGTTGACGATGCTGCAAAGCAACACATGGAACTTGCTGTTCGGCCTCACCCACATGAATTTACCATGTATGCTGATGTATAATGAACTTTCAACTTCCTAATTTTTACCACCAGAGATTATTTGTAATTTGTAATAATAAAAGTTTCCAATCCAGGTATCATTCTGGAATTATAATTTTTTTATTCCTTACATCTTGAGTCAATTGAGAGAACTTAGCTTGAATATCTGCAGGGATCTTATTCTGAAATCCATGAAATGGCGCAATGTATACAATTCCATCCCCAGTAGTTGAATTCTCTGTCAATTCTAGTCCGGGAGTAAAGATCATTCCTGTAAAGTTGTTTCCATATATCATCTTAAAAATAGAATCGTATGCCTTTATCGGATCTAGGACAAAAGACGTCACTACGGTATCTGGAGCTAATTTATTCTGATCTGATACAGCTCCAAAGGCGTAGATACCTTTCTCCTTAGCTGCTTGAATTACACCTTGCCCAGACGTATCAGCTACATGCAATAGAAAGTCTGCGCCTTCTTTAATCTGAGAGAGTGCTGCTGACCTGCCCTTAGACTCGTTATCCCAGTCGCCCAAGTAAGTTTCAAATACTCTGGTTGTAGAATTGACATGCAAAGCTCCCTGTTTGTAACCTTCGTAAATGTTCTTTAGATTGGGATATTTCTCATCTCCTCCAATAAAACCAATCGTATGGTTCTTTGAGAGCATGCCTGCAAGCGCACCAAGAAGATAAGCTGCTTCCTGCTGCCTTGGGACTATTGAAGCTACATTTTCAGATTTTACTTGCCCAGTGAATACAATAAATTTTATATCAGGATATTTTTGTGCTACTTTAATGACAGGATCTCCCCACTCATATCCCTGTGCTATGATAATATCATAATCTCTATCTGCATAGTCCTTGAGAGTCGTTTCTATATTAGGAATTGATACGTTATCTAGGAAACTTACTTCATATCCATACTTGGAAATTATTTCTTGACCCGCATTATAAGCAAACGCCCCCCAGCCAGCATCGCTAAAAAGGCCATCGGTTAGATAAGCTACCTTTAATGATTGATTTGCAGAACTAAGTGTTTGAGATGATTTGTTTTGTGCCTGCGCATATGCATTTTGAAAAGAGACAGAAGAGCACATTATTATTGCAATCCACGTAACCAAAACGGCAGCTAAGATGACAGACACAAATATTTTTCGACTGGACAATATTTGCATTGAATCTCTATGATGAATCCCTATCATTATGCTCAACACTATCTTGATCTGAAAGGGGTAAAGTAAAGATAAAAGTTGCGCCCAGATGAGAACTAGCTTCAGCCCATATGCTCCCACCATGTGCTTCAACGATGCTTTTTGCAATAAATAAACCCAGTCCAGTTCCTCTATCGGATTTTGTTACAAATTTGGAAAATAATTTAGAAAATATTTCAGGATGTATTCCAATTCCAGTATCCTTTACGAGAACCTTAACCATATCTGATTCGAGTTGTGTTGTAACTGTAATCGATCCTTTTTTGGTAAATTTGCCAGCGTTATCAAGTAGATTTTGCATGACCTGATTTAATCTCAGCCTGTCACCTTTCACGTAAATTGGTTTGTTTACACCTTCATAACTTACTATGAGATCCTTGTAGATAAACTGAATATTTCGTTTAAAATCTTCAATACTATTTACTATTAAATCGTACAAATCAATTCTTTCATCCATTAATTTTAAAGAATGGCTCTCAATTTTAGTAACGTCTAATATGTCTTCAGCAAGTCTTCCCAATTTTTCAGTATTTCTCTTTATGATGTCCATATACTGATTTCGCTTTTGTTGGCTCAAATTTGGAGATTGAAGAAGGTAAATAGCATTAAGAATAGGTTGTATTGGAGTTCGAAGCTCATGAGCTGCTATATTGATGAATTGATTTTGCGCCTCATCCTTACTTTTAAGGGATTCATTCGCTGCCATCAGTTTGTAATTGGATTCGTTTAAATCTCTAGTTCGTTTTTTGACTTCATCTTGCAATATACTGTACCATTTTCTTAAAAGGAAGACAAGAACAATTATTGCAGCTGTAGTTCCTGTGAGCAAGGAGAACATTTTTACCCCTTCGGAAAAAAGCACTGAATTTATCTTTAAATATATTCGATCTGTTGGTGTTACTATCTGAAGGAAATATACTGGTTTTGACTCTACTAGAATTGGGGCTTGAGTATTTAATCTCTCCCCCCTTCCATAATCATACATTGCATATCCACTATTTCCTGCCAACAAATGATGGGTCAGATTATTCAGAACCTCATTGTAATTGATAAACTGCTGGGTTTCATTTCCGAAAAAATTCTTTCCAACAAGGTCGTTACTTGCTACTGCCAAAAGGTTTCCCTTCGTATCAAATGCCACTAAAAATTGTGAGTTTATATCATTAACGTTTCCATAGTTTTTAAAAAACTGGATTGTAGGCAAACTAGCTACTACTGTTCCAATGTAATGACCATCATGTATACTAATTATCGGGTAGGTTATCACTATTCTATATTTACCATCTATTCCTGTAAAACCATTAGAATATACAGGTTGAAGACTTTCTCTGGTTTGTTTCATATATTCATTAGATGAAATATCAATATTCACAAACGTTTTCAAGCCCTTTGATACCTTCTGGTTAGTTATGACCTCTTCTTCATCCGTAATTAAAAGGCTATCAACTTTCGTGACAGAGTTAAGCTGTTCAAATTTTTCTTCAAGTATTTTCGTAACATTATCTCCTGATAACATTTCATTTTGCAAATATGTGGAATCGGCCAACTGCTGAAGGATGGCAGTTACCAGCCGCAGATCGGAGCCAATATGTTGAGAAATTGAGCTCGTCGACTTTATCTGACGATCTAATTCCTGTTCGAAAATACTTTCTCTTATACTCGTTTCGTTGATTCTCTGAAAGAAAAAAAATAATCCATAGGAAGCGACGGCAATTATAATAACAGATATGACACCAATATACATCAGTTTACCAGAAATTAGTGTCATTCGATAGTGTTGTTGTTTTGTCGTGGTATTTAATTTAATTTATTGTATTTCAATTCATGAATACCAGTTTGCCAGGATTCTGATATTACCAAATCAAATTACCAAAATAATTTAGAAAATATCGGTATGGAGGGGATGGGATTTGAACCCATGACTACTTGCGTGTAAGGCAGGTATCATAACCAGTCTAGACCACCCCTCCATAACTTGAATTCTGGTTAAACAAAGTATATTATTTAGGGGCTATTTGAATTAATCAAAACAAATTAGTCAGAACAACTAACTTCACATGTTTCTAAATAAAGTATTTTTAATTCTCTCTTTGCGTATTCAAACTTTTATAAAACTGCAATACTAATTTACTAATTATGTCATTTGGCGTCGATACGCTTGGAGGTCTGAGCGAAAAGTTAAAACAATTAGTAAACGAGACTCAAGAACATTATGAGTCGTTTATTGATGATACTCAACTTTACAAAAAAGGAAAAATTGGTGATAAAGAATTTTTAAGCAAAATTGCAAAATTTATGATTTCCCTGTCTGCATTAAATTTTTTAGCCATCAGAGTGATATTGGAAATGAAATCTGCAACAGATAAGGGTTCTTCAATGAAAAGTCCCACTGGTGGAATTGCACAGCCTTCCTCTGGTTCTGGATTCGGAGTGAATGCATTTGTTGACAGTGGTGGAAGCATTGGCAACAAATCAACGGATGCAGATCAATATGATTTACCCGAACCTGAACAACTCAGCGAACCCAGACTCAGACCTGTTGATATAACAATTAAGCCTGAAGATAAAAGCCAAAATTCAAAAAAGAATTGTATCCACTGCAAATCTTCCATTCCCTTAGCTGCCAAGTTCTGTCCCAAGTGCGGCAATTCGCAATAATTAAAAACTTGATATTCTTGTAATTTATCATGGAGATCTTCAACGGGAGAGCTGCAACTGACGAATATATGTCTACACATTCTCTAACTTTCTCAACTCCTGAGATGACACTAAAAAAATTTGCACTTTGGTTGGGTGATCAAGTAAATGTTCCTGGAAAGAACAAGACTATACCTCGACTGATGACGTACATTAATGATGTAAATAATCAATCAAACAAGGACGATTTTCTACCAGATACCGATGACTCTTTCAAGCCAAGTGGAGCAGTAACTGATATGTTCAAGGATCTCACACAGGTTGCATCCGCTAACAACTGTCCTAATTGTAACCATGCTCTAAAAATAGGATCAAAATTCTGTCCTAAATGTGGCTCAAAACTATAAGTGCTTGATATGAATTGGCCTTCTATTCTATATGTTGCAGCTATGCGTTACGACCATTCACGACTGTAAGAGGGATTTAAGATTTTCTAGATGCTTTAAATTAAAGAGACAGAGTTTATAGAAACATTGCATAAAAATGTAGGAATTGAATCTAGAGTTTCCGGTTTTCTTTTCCTAGCTATTGCGATAGCAGTTCTGACTGGAACCGTTATTAGCGAAATCTTGTCAACGTATAAAATTCCGATATATTATCAATTACTTTCATGGCTTTTGGTATTTGCTTTGATTTTAGGAATTACTTTTATGAAAATGAAGAATATGTTCCCCACTATAAGGAACAGAATGAAAAACAGCATAAAATGGCCTCTGTGGGCTAAAACTATTAATGGGTTAAGTTGGGCAGGCCCTTTTTTGATGATACCTGCATTTCATTCATTTTCACAATATCTAATACTCTTGGGTATTGGTTTTGGTAACATCTCCACTTATCTATTAATTAAGTCATACAGCAAATACGATAATAAGGAACAATTTGTTGTTGGTATAATTGCGATACTTATGATTCCAGTATTGTTTTCAGTTGACATGTTTACTCATTCAAACCTAGTTCATCATCACATACTAGCACTTTCTAGAATATTCGTGGCAATATCGTATGGTGTCGGAGGTATCTACGCATTAATTGAAAGATGAAAAAATTGCAATATGTATTATGAGTGGTGGACTGGATTCGCTTTGCGCTGCGGCTTACGTTAAAAGTTACAAGAAATATGCAATAAAGATTATCACATTTTCCTATGGTCAAAGAGCAAAACGCGAGATAGTACAATCGAAGAAGCTCGCCAAAGCCTTGAGTTCGGAAGAATACCGTATAGTAGATATTAATTTTATGAAGGATTTGTATGGTAACTCAAATGTTCTTACCAGCAATAAATTGTCAATTCCTTCCAAATTCGATGTTAGTATAATAGTACCAATTAGAAATGCGATATTCATATCAATTGCTGCAGCATGGGCATTCAGTGTAAATTCCGATTTAATTGTATTTGGTGCACACGCTGATGATTATAATTATCCGGATTGCCGGCCGAAATTTATCAAATCAATATCAGAATCCTTGAATATTGGAGAGGAAGATAAAATCAGGAGTGGAATTAATAGAAAGCTGTCTGTATGGTCACCGTCTTTAGAAGGAATGAGCAAATATGAGCTGTTAAAAATAGGTCATGAGATCCTTGGAGATATCATTTTTGAATCATGGAGTTGTTATTCAAATGGGAAAAAAATACATAAAAAAATATTGCAATGCGGAGTATGCGAATCGTGTATAAATAGGAAGATGGCATTTACTAAAGCAGGGATAGAGGATAAAACAATTTATGCAAAGAACTGAAAATAAGATGAGAGTTAGGGTTAGTGAGATATTTACCAGCATTGAAGGGGAAGGGGTATTTGTCGGAACGAAGACTCTGTTTATCAGATTTTCGGGATGTCATCTAAAATGTAGATGGTGTGACACAAAATACGCATTACCACTAGACAGTGGTATTGACTATCAACTAGATGAAATTAAAGATCTCATTTTAAAACAACTTCAACCATTCACATACAAAGTAAATTTCACAGGAGGAGAACCATTACTGCAAGTTGATGCTGTAATAGAACTTGCAGATTTCTTAAAAAAACATACTGACCTAAAGACATACGTAGAATCATCGTGTTTTGATTCGGAGCTATTTAGTAAAATTTTACCCTATATCGATATATGCAAAGTTGAATTCAAAACTGAGGATTCTAAGGTGGTTGAAAATGCTGCTGATTATGACAATTTGCTAGAAAATGAGCTTAGATGCCTGGAATTAGCCGTACGAAATAATAAGACTACTTACATTAAAATAGTAGTAACTAATTCTACAAATCTTGAAAGTTTCAAGAATTTGGTAGGCTACATTTCAGAGAAAATAAAACCTTCAGATATCATAGCATTTATTATACAACCCAGTCATGGTTTGGATCAGCCAACTGTCAGTAAACTTTTGGACACTTATGATATTGCCCAACCAGTGTTTCCTGAGGTCAGGATTATACCACAGCTACATAAGGAAATAGGTGCTAGATAATTAAAGGAAGAACAATGAGAACGAAAAAGACTGCATATAATAAAAGAAAGATCGAAAAACTCGTAAGGGAGCTGATAGTGCAACTCGGAGAAAATCCAGATCGTGAAGGGTTGATAGGAACTCCTCAAAGAATGGCAAATATGTTTGAAGAGATTTTTGCCGGTTATTGCATGAACTCTGAACTGGAAATTAGTTTTAGTGAAGAAACTGATTCAATTATTGCTAAAGACATTCGCTTTTATAGCATGTGCGAACATCACATGTTGCCTTTTTTTGGCAGAATACACATTGCTTACACTCCTTCAGGTAGGGTCTTTGGGATTTCGAAACTTGCACGCCTTGTTGAAAAATATTCAAAGAGATTGCAAATTCAAGAAAGACTCACAAAGGAGATTGCAGACGAGATAATGAATATGGGTGTAAAAGGAGTAACTGTCATTGCAGAAGGAGAACATCTTTGCATGAAGATGCGAGGAGTCAGAAACGACAGTACAATAATTACTGTTGCAAACCGTGGTCTGGTTGACCAAAATGACGCACGATCACATCTGCTAGCTCTAATATATGATTCTAAACCTAAAATACATACAGTCTAACAAAAATTACAATAATCCTTATAAAAAAGGACTATTTCAATAGGTAGGAAGAATGACAAATACCATATTTAGACTCCAATCCCACAAGTTCAGTGCTGACAATATCCAAACTACTCTTGTGTGTTCAAAATGTGATGAGGTCTTCTCAAAGGAATTTCCTTTGGACCTTGAAGGACAAACGATTGAGTTTAAATGTCCTGTATGTAATTCTGCTGGAGAAGCTGATCTTCCGTACAAAAGTGCTGAAGAAAGAGAAGAACTTGAAGAAGATTTTGATGAAGTCGAAGAGGAAGATGGTGGAGAAGAGTTTGAAGATGACTACTGAGATAGAACACTAGTAGTAATTTTAAAGTCAATACGAACTGCAGATAAATTAATTTAGAAAATAGACTAGTCAGTTATGCTACTGTTTAGTACCTAGCTTTGACAACTGGGCTAAGAACGCCGTCAACTGTATATCTGGATGCGATCCATGAGTCAAACGATAATCGTATTCGGCTATTAAGGAAGCAAAGTCTTCAGGATGCGATAACTTTAACGAATACACAGCTTCATACGCATACTTTAAAAAATCAAATTCAGACATTCCATATACTGCAGTTAATTCTAGTAACTTAACTCTGGCTTCATTAAACTTGCCTGACAACGCCAGTTTAACTACGTCACTTACCTGTGACTTTCCAGAAAGACCTAATGATGCAAGCACATTTGACATGGTAATCGATCCCATTACGGATGCAGTTTGAAGTACGTTTATTGAATGACGTAGATCGCCATTCGTGGAATCAAAAATTTGGGAAATTGCTTTATCATCATACCTTACTCCCTCTTTTTTGCACAACAATTTTAGATGATTTTCTATTATCTCCTTTTCAATTCTCTTAAATCTAAAAATTGCACAGCGACTTTGAATGGGTTCAATAATTTGAGATAAATAATTACATATAATGATAAACCTAGTTGTTTCAGAACTATCTTCAATTATTCTTCGCAAGGCTGTCTGAGCTTCAGAAGTCATCTCATCAGCCTCATCTAGAATTATTATTCTAAATTTTCTTTCATCTTTGTCACTTGTCCTGATCTTCAAAACTGATGCAAATTCTTTAACTCTCTCTCGAACCATCTTTATTCCCCTTTCGTCTGATGCATTAAGCTCTAGGGTGTCTCTCTTCCAATCTTCGCCTAGTAGCTGCCTTGACAGACACAATGCAGTAGTAGTTTTTCCAACTCCAGCAGGACCCGTAAATAACAAGTGCGGCATTTCAGCAGGTTCTTTCATTAGATTCTTCAAACTCTCTACGATTTCTTTTTGATTGACAACACCATCTAGTTTAGTAGGTCTGTATTTTTCTACCCACATTAAATCAGACAAATTTTTTGCCTCTACTTGCGGCATGAAAGATGTTCTAATACCAGTTATATATCCTGTATATCCTCTAAAGATGTACTTATTTAACACCGATTCTAAGACTATATTCCCAATATGTCATCAGCTGCCATTCTTACTCAAAGCGTATATGAAAGCTTAAGAAACCGGTACTTAATTGAATATCTTCTTGAAGAAGTTAGAGTTACATTCAAGTCTGACGTAAAAATATCTCTCAATGATATCAACATCGATGCCAAAGAGGGCGATATCTTGCCATTGCCAAGGTGGCTCACAAAAATTATGTTGAAAAAGAATCTAATTGAAACTCAAGATTATGAAATATCAAGTTATGTTTCTAAGGCTTTGAATAGAGAACGAATATCAAAACCCCATGACATATCGGGCGTAGATGCGGACTTTTACATTAGAGTCAACGATTATCTTGAAAGTCTAAATGAAAAAGAAAGAGAAACTCTAATGGTATCACTAAATTCTTTTGTAATATCCAGACTGGGAAAAATTGTGAAATTAGCCGCAGCTTCATCACTTTCTGCAGAAACAGAATCAAAATTGTCTGCAGAAGAAAGACAGCTTTATAATTTTGTTCACACTTCTTCACTAGCTTTAAAAGAATCGGTGTTAAGTAAATGACTGAGCAAAAACAACAAACCACTTCTGCTATAGCAGATGAATTAGAATCATTTCTACGTGCCTTCAAAGAGGATGGAAATTACAAATATTTTGACAGAATTAACAATATGATGGCATCAAATTCCACGTTTATTGGAGTTGATTATATCGATTTAGATAAAAATAATCCAGAACTAACAAAATTGATTACTGATACCCCTGATGATATGTTTGAAGCTTTTGAGAAAGCTGTATATTCAATATTAAGAGAAATTCATTATGATTATGCCCAAGAAATCAAAGACAAAATTAAAGTAAGAATTGGAAATTATTCGGTTCAAAAGGGCCTTAGAGAGATAAGCGCAGATTTAATCAACAAATTGATAAGCGTCCCTGGCATGGTGGTCAGGACTTCCGAGATTAAACCACTTGCCAAAAAATTAGCGTATGCATGTCTAAATTGTAATACATTGAATGAAGCTCAACTTAAAGGTCTAACACTAAAGAAACCTATGAGATGCACGCAGTGTTCTGAAAAAGAGCTTGAAATGGATCCAGAAAATAGTTTTTTTACAGATTTTCAGCTTGTTAGGATTCAAGAACTGCCAGAAGATTTACCAGCAGGTCAGCTTCCACATTATGTAGAAGTTACTGTAATGGATGATCTTGTAGATCGTTGCAGACCTGGTGATAGAGTCTTATTGACTGGAATAGTTAGGATTGAACAAGAACAGTCATTACAGATAAGGACAAGTCTATTCAAACTGCGGATGGAGGGAAACAATATAGAATATCTTGGCGGAATTTTTGGAAATAAAGATGAAAGAACTGTTGATAGTAAAGATGAAAGAATTCTTGATAGAATATTTATAAGTAGAGAAGATGCAAAACGGATCTTAGCTATTTCCGATATGCCGGATGCTTATGACAAGCTAGTTGCATCATTTGCACCTCATATATATGGACACGAAATAATTAAAGAATCTATTCTTTTACTAATTGTAGGATCGGTAACAAAAAAATTAGCTGATGGATCTAATCGCAGAGGAGATATCAATATCTTTCTCGTTGGAGATCCGGGAACTGCCAAATCAGAAATGCTCAAATTTGCTGCAAAAATAGCACCAAGAGGTCTATATACATCAGGAAGAGGTACCACTGCTGCAGGATTAACAGCAGCAGTAATCCGTGATAAATCCGGAATTATGATGTTGGAAGCGGGCGCTGTAGTTTTGGGAGATCAAGGCCTAGTTTGTATCGATGAGTTTGACAAGATAAAGTCTGAAGACAGATCTGCACTCCACGAAGTTATGGAGCAGCAAACATGTTCTGTAGCAAAAGGAGGAATAGTTGCTACACTTAATGCAAGAACATCAATCCTATCTGCAGCTAATCCTAAATATGGGAAATATGATCCGTTTAGAAATATTACAGAGAACCTAGAACCAATACCTATACCGTTACTAACTAGGTTTCATATCATTCACGTTATCAAAGATAATGCT
>JASKBU010000011.1:0-6435 GCA_033272285.1 Nitrososphaeraceae archaeon | reverse complement strand
CAGGTTGTGGCAAGACAACACTTCTTAGATGTTTAAATCGAATGCACGAAATGACTCCAGGTGCACATGCCGATGGTCGAGTGGTAGTAGATGGAATTGATATTTATGATAAATCAATTGACCCTGTTGTCATCAGAAGACGAATAGGAATGGTCTTTCAAAAACCAAATCCATTTCCTACCATGAGTATCTTTGATAATGTTGCTGCAGGTCTAAGACTAAATGGCATGAAAAACAAAACTATCATCAGAGAAATTGTAGAAGAAAGTCTCAAAAACGCAGCTTTGTGGGAAGAAGTAAAAAACGAGCTTGAAAAACCGGGAATGAGTTTATCTGGTGGTCAGCAGCAGAGACTTTGTATTGCAAGAGCACTTGCGATGCAGCCTGAAGTATTACTGATGGATGAACCAACATCTTCGCTGGATCCTATTGGCTCATCGAAAATAGAAGAGCTTGTCAGAATTCTAAAAGACAGCGTTACTATAATTATAGTAACCCACAATATGCAACAGGCTGCCAGGGTATCGGACTTTACTGCGTTTATGTACCTGGGCGATCTAATAGAATATGGAGCAACGAATCAAATTTTTATGAAACCTGAAAAAGAACTCACAGAGCGCTATATCTCTGGCAAATTTGGATAGAGTATAGTTTTGTAAGTTGACTCGACTTTTAGATATAGGTTTACAACGAATTACTAATCTCATAATGGACATGGGTCACCTTTCTGAAGATCTGGTCAACTCGGCTTTAGAATCATATGAAAAAGGGATGACATATGAAAAAGGGATGATGTTACGATCACAGATTTTTGAAGGTTCTGAGAAACTTAGATTTCTACAAATAGAAGTAACTGATTTTGCTACTGAATTGATAGCAAGATACCAGCCAGTAGCCAAAGATCTCAGATTTATTCAGTCTTTCATGGATGCTGCATATGGTTTCTCAAGATTTGGCAGATATGCCTATGATATAGCAGAAGTATTAGAAACAATAGGTCCAATTCCTAAATGTGACAAATCCGAAGTTACAATGATGGCAAAAACTGCTAAAGAGATGATTCAACTAAGCGTAAAATCACTAGAAAAGCTTGACAAAAATGCTAAGCAGAAATTATACATGATGGATGATAGCGTGGATTCGATATTTCGAAATTACTTAAAAAAGGCACTGACGCAGACCAAGAAGAGAAACTTTGAGCCAAAATGCTATATTTCAGCTCTTTTGATACTACGCTACCTTGAGAAAATAACAGATCATGCGTGTTACATAGGGGATTGTGTTTACTACGTCGTTACGGGAGATGCTAGCCCCAGACGTTAACTAACTATATAGAGTATATATATCTACATAGTAAATACAGATCAATAATGATAAAACCCATATTATACTGACATCTAAGTATCTATATTGCAAACGTTTGAAAATAACGAAGTAAGGAAGATTCAGTATACTGGTAGGTCTACAT
Source organism: Nitrososphaeraceae archaeon (assembly GCA_033272285.1). Lineage (GTDB taxonomy): Archaea > Thermoproteota > Nitrososphaeria > Nitrososphaerales > Nitrososphaeraceae > TA-21. The sequence continues at coordinate 4,967 of JASKBU010000011.1, read as the reverse complement.
ATGTTCTATCGCTTCCAAAAAAGTGGGTAACTGAATTAAAACTAAAGGCGGGAGATCCTGTCACCATATTGAGGGAAGCCAACAATTCGCTTTCAATAATTCCAAATGTTGTAAGAGGACCAAGCGCTTTTGAAGCTACATCGTTTGTTACTAGTGACAAGAGCGGTCCAACATTGAAGCGTACAGTAGTTTCCATGTATCTAAGAGGCTTTAATATAATGCACTTAAGATCAAAAACAGGAGGGATTCATCCTTCTCAGCGCGATGCGATTAGAGAGGTTGTTCGCAGAAATCTTATTGGAACTGAAATAATCGCCGACTCCTCTGATACAGTAACAATTCAAGTTTTGTTGAGCCTTCCAGAGTTGTCAATAAATACCGCAGTTAGAAGGATGTTTCTAATTGGTTCATCTATGCACAGAGATGCAATTTCTACTTTATCCGGAGATAGCCAGGAATTGTACAAGTCAGTAATAAAGTCTGATGACGAAGTAGATAGATTCAGTTTATATGTACTTCGCAACCTGGTCATTGCCTCGCAGAATGAAAGCACCCTAAAAGCAATAGGACTGCGGAGTCCAGCTGATTGTCTCAGCTATAGCGCAGCGGTAAGGAGTCTGGAACGAATTGCAGACCATGCTTCTGAAATTGCAATAAAGAGTTCTCAGATTGGTTCAATTCCTGATGATTTACGTAAAAGAATATTAAAAATGAGTGAGCTATCATTACAATTATTAAATGATGCTATAGAAGCATTCCTTAGAAAGGACTATTATCTTGCAGACAGCATTGTGGATAAATCAGAAAATATCACATCTATAGAAGATGACATAATCGCGTCGATCGACAAGGAGAAGAATCCAAAGAATTACAACAACATCTACGCAAAGCTTATCCTAGAGCATATTCGAAGGACCGCCGAGTATTCATTTGACATTGCCGAGGCTGCAATGAATCAGATAGTAGGAGAAGTTATAGAAATTAGATAATATGTTCCATAAATTTGATAATTTTATGTTAATATGCTAATAATTATTTACTTTTTTTAGAGCGGATGTGTAACAAAATAAATGTAATATCTTGCTGATTATCATCAAAAACTTGTTGTTTACGCTCATGCAAAGATAGTATATATTAGGTAAAGACTGCTTGGACTGTATCAGCAAAGCAATGTCACAAGTCCTGAAGGTCGAAACTCACTGTCATAATGTTTTTTCAAATCATAATAACTATCTTTCAAGAATACCATTTGACTGTGGTGTCACAATACAAGAACAATTGGAAAATGCATATCTTCAGAAAATTGAGGTCATTTTTGTTACAAATCACAATACACTGCATGGTTATCCTCAGATTTTAGAATACAAGCAAAATCATGCAAAATACAAAGACATAGAAATTTACCCTGCAGAGGAAATAACAATCAACAACAAAGGCCATGTTTTGGCTTACGGAATACAGGACGAAATAAAACCAGGTATGACTCTTGACGAAACACTTGACGAGATAAGAAAACAGAATGCCATATCTTGTGCCGCGCATCCATTTGCAGTTTCAAACGGTATAAGAGAACATGCAAAGAAATGTGACTTGATTGAATCATTTAACAGTAATAACGTTGATATCTTTTCGAATCTTTTAGCTGAGAGGTTTACTAAACAAAATAACCTGATATCAATAGTTGGTAGCGATTCTCATGTAAAGTCCACCATCGGTAGGAGTATCAATACTGTTGAATCTGAAAAGAATGTTGATGCTATTTTGGATAGTTTGAAAGGAGGCAAATTCAAGGTTGGCAAACTGGATTACGCGACTAGGGAAGAAATGCATGAACATGCACATTACATCATATCTTCTTCACGACAAACTATTTTAAATTCAATAAAGCAATCAAATCCAAAATTTCACTCCATTGTGAAATGGGCCATAGACTCATTTATTTCAAATCCAAACTCCAGGTTATGGCACCTGATGAGTTCACTTGGCATGTACTTGTCAAAACGTGTCTCAAAAAAAGTGAATATGAAGGGGCATAATCCCTTGATTTTTGAGCAAAGATCCTGGTCAGATCTAATTTCACTGAGTCTAATTCCTTGACTAGATCAGATAAGATCAAATAGTCCTTTGTTCCTTTTTTTTGGTTTCAATTTTAGATATTCCACTGGTTCTATGAATTTGGAATACGTCTTTACAAAATGCAGAATCAATTATCACAGATGAAAAATCCAGCAAAGTAAATTAATGCTCTAAATTATTGAATTGTATTTGATGTGGATGCAAAAAATTTGTACTTGCTATGCCCTTGGTATTGTATTTGTCTTTTTTATTAGCCAATTAGTTGTGTCAGGACACTCAATATTGGTAGACAAAGTTTATTCAATATCAAAGATCAATCTAAGTGAAAATGAAGAAATCTACAAGATCCAAGAAATTGTTGCCCAAAATCAGAACGGCAATACGAGTGAGGATATAGAGTTGGAAGGAATTGTAACAAAGGTAATAGATGGAGATACATTGGACATTAATGGAACTAGGATTAGATTAGCGCTTGTCGATACTCCCGAAACAGGCCAGGCGGGATTTGATAAAGCAAAAAAATTTGTTGAATCACTTTGTCTTGGAAAAAAAGGGGAGCTGGATGTGGATAGTGGACAACGTAGAGGAGACAGATATGGCAGGGAAGTTGGAGTTGTCTATTGCGATGGCGTAAATACAAACGCAAAAGTCATGGAGTACAAGATGGCAAAGATTTTAACTGAATTTTGTGAAATATCCGAATTCTCAAAAGAAAATTGGACAGCCTCTCAATGCCAATGAAAATTTTTCTAATTTATTCGTTTGGAAGCAACGTACTTGTAGACATTGAAGTATTTTGGTTGGCAGTGTCAATCGCCAAAGCTTTTTCAGTCCAGATAAATGCCTCTTCATAACTACCAAGCTCTCCTAGTGCGTCAGCTTTATTGTATAAAGCATCTACAAAATCAGGTTCAATCTTTAATGCCATATCAAACCAAGAGATCGCTTCTTGATATTTTCCAAGATTATTGAGGACCAAACCCTTCCCGTTTAATGCATCGACAGACCTAGAATCAAGTTTTAAGACCTGGTCAAAAGTGGTCATCGCCTTACCATATTCTGATCTGTTAAATAAGGCGTTACCATTTTGAATCATTTCAGAGATAATAGAGGAGTTATTTGTTTGGGAAACTGTTGCATTGACGTATTGAACATGGTAACCAATGTCACCAGCTGAAAGGACCATGAGGGTGAGACTTATTGCTATTAAAAAGCCAACAATACCATAAACTATTGATAAGGGAATTATTTGCAAGGAAATGGTTTTTTGATTCAAATTGCCGACGCATTTGTATATACACTATTAATGATAAATTATTTTCGTGATAAAATCGCTTATCATTAAAATAATGCTGCCTGCAGTCACCTGCAGTCATCAATGATTAATGGTTAGTTCTGATCATAACATGGCGGAACATGCCGCTAGCTATTTTTTCGACATTGATTTTTTAAATAATGATTTTTTATCGAATTCCATGCGCTCTTCCATTCCACATCATAAGTTTTACATTTCACTGATGAAATATACAGGGTTTAAAGTGGTTACGGTTGTCCCAAATTTATAATGATATACGTTTGGCCGCCAGAAGTGTTCGAATAATTTTTTATCAATTCTCCTGATTATTTAAATCGTTAAATCTTATGAGGCTCATCAAATACCTTGTGGAGCTAAAGGAAGTGAATATTTAATCACTCTAACATTAATACCAAAGACAAAATTTGTTATTGTGACATTTTTTTTGTCTTTTACCCTGTTTATTGCCAATATCAATGGGTCTTTTGCATTGCAATATACTGATTATCTTAGCGAAAAGTATCAAATTGCATTCCAATATCCTTCAGATTGGACTTTAAAAGAAAACTCAAATAAACTTGAAGAAGGAACTGAGATAGAGGTCTCTGATAAAGAAATAGGAGATGGCAAAATAGAAATTCATTTCTACGATGATTTGTTAGAAGGCTTTGGTTCGACTGACTTTAACTTTGCGTTCTTTAATTTTTATAAGCACCGTACTGCTGACGACCATAAATTTGAATACGAGACATTACAACCGCCATCTCTACTCCAAATAGATGGCCATAAAACAGGTTCTTTTCACATAATGTTCTCACAAAGAGATGAAATAGACCCGATAAGTGGAGAGGTACAATATTGGATAACGTTTGTAGGAGAAAATGGTTATATGATTGAATTCCTGTCGATTCCGGAGAACTTCGACACTCCAGATAACACCGAGATGCGTGATCGCTTTATTAGTTCGATAAATTTTTTGGGACTGAGCAATAGCACAGATTCAGGCGACAAGATTTCCAGTGTCGCTATGTCAAACTAGTTTTCGTTATATTGAAAGAACCAGAGCATGTTACTAAATTTAAGAATCTTATGTCAAAAGAGTAAATACATGATACAAAACAAAGGACGGAAAAAGGTAAACCAAATTGTCGAGCATTTGTAAGGCAGGACCTAAATTTACACTGCTTCAGCATAATTTTTCAAGTAGGACTAACCAATTTTTTATCAACGGGCTTCTACATATTGGGTGTTTCCGTACTCGTAAACATCCAAAATGAAGACGCTTACGCCGCGAATATATCGAGACGATATTTATGAAGCCGTCTTGTATCTCTGTTTATTAACTAAAGAAAAAAGGTGTTATAGGTATCTACATTTCGTTACCTGTTACCTATTAAGGCTACGGTATATTAAGGTTCTAATGCACTATCTCCGAAGACATCGTCATCGCCGTTAGCCGGAGACGTAAGGATGTTGTTGCATACAAATTGATTGTTGTTTTCGGGGCTACCCAGTATACCAATGTGTTCATATTCATTCACTGCCTTACAGTTATTTTCCTGTATTATCTTGTGGGTCCTCTCGTTACAGTTGTTGT
>JASKBU010000010.1:0-35471 GCA_033272285.1 Nitrososphaeraceae archaeon | reverse complement strand
GCACGAAAATAGATCCCTATGTGAATTATGACGCTGGAACTATGAACCCTACTGCACATGGTGAGGTCTTTGTTACAGATGATGGTGGTGAATGTGATATGGACATGGGAAATTACGAGAGATTTCTTAATACTCCTATGACAAAGTGGCACAATATTACTACTGGGAGGATCTATTCTGATGTTATAAAGGCAGAAAGAGAAGGTAAGTATTTGGGTCAGTGCGTCCAGATAATTCCTCATGTAACTGACGTGATAAAGAACACTTTGAAAAATTTAGCAAAAGGGCATGATGTTTTAGTTGTTGAATGTGGTGGTACGGTAGGTGACATTGAAAGTCTTCCATTTCTAGAATCATTCAGGCAAATGGAATTAGAAGTAGGTGATACTGAAACATTATTCATACATGTAACATTAGCACCAATCTTAGATGTGGTTGGTGAACAGAAAACTAAACCAACACAACACAGTGTTCAAGAACTGAGAAGAATTGGGATTCATCCCTACATACTGGCAGTCAGATGCCAAAAACCATTGAATAGAGATGCTAGACATAAAATTTCAATGTTTGCGAGCATTAGAGAGCAATGCGTAATTTCATGTCATGATTGTTCTTCTATTTATGATGTCCCTGAAATATTAAAGGACCAAGGAATAATTGATGTAATCTCTGATAAGTTCGATCTTAAGGACCGGAACATAAGATGGGCCGAATGGAAAAACGTAGCAAATTCATTCTTTAATTCTTCAGGAAATGTCAATATAGGCATTGTTGGTAAATATGTAAATTTACCAGACAGTTATGTGAGTGTGTATCAGGCATTGCTGCATTCATCGGCAAAATTGGGCAAGAAATTAAGTGTAGATTGGATTGATTCTGAAAGATTTGAAAACGGCAAACAGAATGAAGTAAAACTACTGAATAAATATGATGGGATACTTGTTCCCGGAGGATTTGGTATAAGGGGAAGCGAAGGAATAATAAATTCAATAAAGCATGCAAGGAAAAAGAATATACCATTCTTGGGGATCTGTTTTGGATTTCAATTGTCATTGATTGAATTTGCAAGAAATCAATGCGGCATGAGTGATGCAAGTTCCCAAGAATTCAACCCTAATGACAATAATTCATTGGTAAAATTCATGCCAGAGCAGGAACATACCGTTAACCTTGGCGGTTCAATGAGATTGGGAAAACACGACATAACAATAATCCCCAGCACATTCGCCGACAGGATTTATCAGAATAACAAGATTCAACGACGGCACAGACATAGATATGAATTTAATCAAGATTACCGACAAACTATTGAAGAAAGTGGCATGGTATTATCGGGTCACTCCGATAAGGGTAGAAGAATTGAAATTCTTGAAATACCGTCAAACAAGTTCTTTTTTGCCGTCCAATATCATTCGGAGTTTAGCAGTATTCCAGGCAAGCCGGAAGAAGCGTTTGAAGCTTTCATAACATCGTGTATTTAGGTCATAGTTTCAAATTAAGCTCATAGGTCTTTTGCCTGGCATCTCGTAAGGAAGTCTTTTTCCTAACATACCCTCGTTGGATAAGATGACTTAATGATAATCTTATGGTCCTTTCTGGAAGCATCGTTCTCTTACTTAGGTCCTTTTGACTCAACTCACCTTCATATTCTAGTATCTTTAAAATCAATTTGGCACTTGGAGGCATATCAAGCAACTCTCCTGCTAGCTTTACCTTTTTGGCGATAATATCCATAGGAGAATCTTTAATTAGTCTCACAAATTTCGCAGGAAATTCATGTTTTTGACATGCAATTCTTTTTCTAACAACCACCCTTTTTCCTCCATCCAATACTACCTCACAGAGATACCTGCTTAGAATCTCTTCGATTTCCAATTTATCTGTATTAGGAACTATTAGGGGCCTTCGTGTGTTGTCCATAGAATTTACAGGTACAATAATAAAGACCTGCGATCTATGTAAAACCATTGGTCCCCCTGCAGACATACAGTAAGCTGTTGATCCAATTGGCGTAGAAATGATAACTCCATCACTGTTATCATGCCAGAGATCGTTTCCATTAATCTTTAATATATATTCCATCAGTGTCGCACTTTTTCTTGGAAAAAGTGAAACATCATTTAAAACTGGTTCAACTTCTTTGCCATCAACATTGACTGAAAGTCGGCAAACATTGTCTATTTCGTAATCGCCTTTTTTTATTCTGCCAATTGATTTTTTTAAATCACTTATGTCAATTTGACCCAGAAAACCTGTCGAATCCGATTCGTATATTCCTAGTACGGGGACAGAGAATTCCTTCACATAATGAGAGTAGTCAAGTATAGCTCTATCTCCACCTGCAGTAATTACGATATCCACATTTGAAGTGGTCATCTTGTCGGATCTTTTTATTATTTCTAAATCGATATTTTCGTCGTCCAAAATTTTCTTGATTTTACTTATAAGAGTATCCTCCCTTGTGCTTAGACTTGAGATAGCCACTTTCATTCTAATTATTAAAGGTCAATAGATACTCAAATTTAAACCTGATTTACGAGTCTAAATTGTGTCATAATTCATTATATTGTAATAATATGTAGCGTTCTGTTCTATGGCCGATTTGGACGGTATTTTTTCAATTCCAATTTCTCTTGTTTGAAGTGCTGAAGTTAAGGCTCCTGCTGCAAAACAAAGTGCCCATATCGGGTCTTTCTCTTTTACAATAGTGCAAGCAAAAGACGCAGTAATAATATCGCCCAGACCTGTTGAATCAGGACTGTCTATTTTAGGTACATTTAGCCAATAAAGTCGCTCATCTTGGAGAAGATGTATGCTTTGATCCTGTGTGTAAATTACATAATCTATGCCATACTTTCGAATTTTTCGAAGTCCTTCTTTACCCGAAAGTCCGTTAGTAAGACAAGAGATTTCATGACTATCTAGTTTTATGCCATTTAAATCATTGAGAGGAACATCAATTTTTTTTCTTAATGATATTTTTCGAGCCGAATCAACAGCCCTGGTATAACCTTGAGGATCAAGCATAACGAATCCTTTTTCACTTGTCGTAGCCAAATAGCGTAATAATTCTACAGAAACTTCTTCAAAAACGGGGCTTATTATCCAGCAATCTGATTTTACATTTTTTATCTCTTCAATATTTATTGGACTGCAGTTTGAATTGAGAGTTAATTCTCGGTCATCTTCAAAGTTTCTCAGGACAAACCTGGTTGTAGGAAGTTCTGAATGCTTCGATGAATTAAAAATAATTCCATGTTTTTCTAAATATTCAAGATATTTTGAATCAAGATCTTTTCCAAAATGAGTAAAGAGTGTTGTGTCAAAACCAAATTTTCTAGCAGTTAAACCACAATATGCTGCAGGTCCACCCAAGCTCTGGCGGGATATGTTATTACGCGATACGATCTCGTCTACTACTAAATTTGATAGTATGCTAGCCCGCATTGCTGAAGATAATTAGTATCTCTATTGCTTTGATAAATGTTGACATAAATAGAATCAGAAGATTTAAAAGAAGAAGTTATAGAATTTGTATGGATGCCAAAGAAAAGGACCAGCAGAGGTCGAACAAAGGGTGGCAAAGGTAGTTCAGGAACAGTTCATTGTAGTCAATGCGGAGCCATGGTACCCAGAGACAAGGCAAAGAAAATTACTGGCAGAGTTACACTAGTAGAACCCATCTTGGCAAAAGAACTAAGGGCTCAAGGCGCATATATTGCAGCTTCTACTGATGTCAAATTTTACTGTGTTTCTTGCGCTGTACATAGAGGAATAGTAAAGGTTCGATCAGAAAGTGAACGCAGACGGACAGGAAGACTCGGATAGAGAGCTAAATCCTTTTTAGAACGTACCTAAATCTTTGAACAAACGAGAAAGCTGAAATTAATATTATAATTACTACTCCCCACTGAATTGATTCTGAAATTGGAATAAGCCCGCATATAGATAAGATAAGTAATCTTTCTGCCCTTTCGCCTATTCCTATACCTTTTAGTTCTATACCCAATGATTCTGCTCTAGCCCTAAGATAGCTTACCAGTATAGAAGTAGCTAGAGCAGTCATTGCCAGGATTGGATTTGCCAAGCCTCCAATTGCTATCCCTATGAAAACTAGCGATTCTGAAATTTTGTCAAAATTAGAATCTAAAAACGCACCCTTGGTTGTGGTTCTCTTCGACACACGAGCTACACTTCCATCTACAATGTCAAAGAAGCCTGATATCAATAACATTATACTTGCAAATATTTGCGAGGGGAATTCTATTCCTTGTTGATTCAGAAAATTTGAAAGACCAAAGAAAACACTAGATAGTATGGCAAAGGCAAATCCAACCATGCTCCAAAACGTAGGAGAAAAACCTAGTGAACCAAAATTATTTCCTATCGATCTTGTGAAAGGAATTAATTTTTCTCTAAACCTGTTGAGCAAGTATCATCCTTTATCTGTATATCTATCAAATATTCTTTGTTATATTGGGCCATAATGAATGATTAGAATTCTTGTGAATTACAATTAACAGTCTTTTCTATCGGTAATTTTAGCAATTTTGGTTCCAGCTGATTTGCTACTAGTTTCCAATAATTCGCAAGCTGGACTGCGTCAATCTCACAATTGGTAATGACTTTATTTTGGTAATTAACTATTGGATTCATTATATCATGAAAGTTTGAATGTCCCAGTCCAAGTGCGTGTCCTATCTCATGTTTCAGCACTAGACCCAGGGCATCTTGATTCAGTAGTTCTTCATTGAAATTTAAAGAGATGTGCATCCTGACCTTTTTAATAAAGCCATTTTTGTCAAGAACGCTAGTAGTTTGACCGACAGTTTGATTGCCCTTATGTTCAAAGTTTACTAAAATATCTGCGTCGGATGGATCCATTACTTTCGTAAATTTCAGATTGTTTAACTTGGAGCTCCATTGATCAAAGGAGCTCTTTACCAAATCATCGCGCTGGTCATTATTGTCATTATTATTGCTGTTGTTGCTGTTGTTGCTGTTGTTGCTGTTGTTGCTGTTGCTGTTGATATGAAATGTCAATACATCGTCATCTAAATTATCACCCCATGTGCAGCATATCTGTAAAATGTTCGGCTTTTCTAATGTAAGGTCGCTGAATTCGGAAAAGGATTCAGGGTATGATAGTACTGCTATTATCATTACTACGTTTAGCACTATACTGAAATTGTATCCTTTGTCCAACCATATCATGCAGCCATTGTACAATGTGCTGGCATTATAATGCTTGATGATGATAAATAGAATTGAATTTCATTCACTAAAATTAAGTCAGGTGATGGAATACGATTTCTATCTGCAGGCAAATTGATTACATAATTAATTACTTGGTTTATTGGCTGACTGCTTTGTTGATTAAACTAGGCGTAATTTCCCTTGATTGACGATCTGGCACCACAAGCCTCACATACTAGAAAGCCAAGTTTTTTTGCTTTTTCTGTTCTTGTATCGGGACTTTGACAGACAGGACAAATTACATAGTCCCTTACGTATCTTTCCATTAAGGCCCCAAATGATGAGGGTTCCTTGCGGCCAAGGAAAATAACTCTATCACCTGCAATATAACCCGCAGAAGCAAGCTCCTTATTCAAATAAAGTAAAAGCTTTTCTGGTTCTCTCCTTAATGCCTTGGGAAATTCCATAAAATTTCTAAAAATAGTTCGCTGACCTACCCAGATAATTTTCGGTTCAGGAATCTCCAATCTTGCCGAATCCTTTTTTGATGAATGAGAAAGATTCCCCTGAATTCTATTTAGGAGGGTTTCATACGATTTATCTACCTTGTGCATACTTATGCTTGTACGAAGGCTTTAATGTTCTTTGTCATCAATTATAGTAATTTGACTCTAAACAATCGACCAGTCAATCTAGTTACCAATCAGAGATGAAACAAAAATCAATAGATGATGGCTTCTGCGAATTCTACCTATGTAAAATATTTATTAATTTATGTAGGCAATTCTCCAAGCCAGTGGAAAAATGGTATGATTGGATCATCATAAGGCAATTTAGAAGAATTCTTGACATTAAAGCCGAGCATTATCATTCGTCCTTCTAATTGTTGTACTATATTTGATGGTAGTTCATTACCTCGAAGAGGATTAAACAACTTGAAAAAATAATCTTGTTTATAGTAAGCAAGATGCAAGGCGTAACAATCTGAAAGGATTGTTGGATCCCTTGATATCCTTTTAGTTATGTCAAAATTTACCTTTTTTTCAGTATTCTTGCTATTAGAATCTATCAAAATTTGCATCGATCTTTTGTTGAAATTTTCTCTCAATAGTTCTTGATTCATACTGATTGGATTGTTTGCGAAAATTCTAACCTGTCTTGCAATCCCTTCCATTGTTTTTCTCGCTATATCTTTAACATTGGTAATTTCCAATTCACCATCGACCTTATGATCCTTACCAAAGATATAAAAAGTCGCAATCAATTCGTCTTTTTGGGTAAAGGGCAAGTTTGCTTTTCCATTTATAAAATTCAAAACTCTATGGGGAAAATCTCTGGGCATAAAAACTCCCATATATGAATCAGAGATAATCAACTTTTGTCTTTATCGTACCTAACACATGGCACTATTAAAAAGTAGCAAAAATAATTATTGGAAAAAATGAGGTAAGATTACCTAGTGCGCGTGTGGCGGTGGAGCACTACCCTTTGACAGAGCTTCATTGAATGTTCCTGAAGCCTTTTCATGGAATTCAAGTGAAGATTGATCAACTTTTACAGCTTGTGGCGGACAGACTGAAACACAGGCCATACACCAAATGCAATCGTGTTCGCGGATTGGATCTGCCTTATCGGTATAATCTTTACGCTCGTCTTTGACGTCCTTGCCAGTACCATTCCATGTCTGTTTTACTGCCTCTGTAGCAGGAACGTCATGTTCTGTTCTATACCACTGGAATACCTGCACAGGACAAGCTTCGATACAAGCACCATCTGCAACACATGAATCCCAATCAACTGCTACCATCGTACCGCTTACACCAAGAGGAACTATTTGTTCACCCCTTGCTGCGTAGGCAGCCTTTACTTCTTCATTTTCTGCAGCTTCTTGTAGTTTTCCTGGTCCCCACATAAAATGGAAATGTTCACCATCTGCGAGTTGTATTTTACCAGTGACTTCATGATTTTTTGGAAAGTCCGGATCTATAGGCATGTTTATCATTTTGATATTTGTCTGAATATTATATAAACCATATGTGAATTGCCGACCCAATTGTTAGGATCTATTGATATCTACTGATGATTTCTATGACTATATCGCTTCTTCAACTTTGTTGGCCATAAAATCCAGGTCCTTTTCTGTAATTGAAGGATGTACGGGTAGCGAGAGAACACTTTTTGAAGCCCATTCTGTTATCTCAAGTTCTCTATTATAAAATTTTGAGTAGAATGGTGTTTGATGGACTGGTGGATCATAATAGATAGTTGCCCCGATTCCACTGTCATTTAGGAATTTTTTTACCTTGTCTCGAGAATCATTTAACGCCACTGTATAGAGATACCAATTATACTTTGTTCTCTGATTTTCGTGCGGCAGAACAATATTTTTATCCTTAATTTTATTGCTTAACAGCTGCCCTAGTTTTCTTGCGTTACTGGCCCTCTTGTCCAACATGGATTGAATCTTTTTCATCTGAGTTTTTGCAATAGCTGCCGAAATTTCTGGTAATCGCATATTGAATCCAATTATTCGCGTATCATACCCACTCACCATTCCATGATTCCGAATCATTCGCAGCTTTTCTGCAAACTCATCACTATCAGTAGTAATTGCGCCGCCTTCTCCTGAAGTCAATACTTTGGAAGCATACATGCTAAAACAACCCATCTGACCAAGTGTGCCCGTCTGTTTTCCATCATACGTCGATCCTAGTGATTGGCAAGCGTCTTCAATTACTATTATGGAATGTTTGTTTGCGATTTCTTTTATTTCATCCATCTTGGCGGGATGACCATAAAGGTGAACTGGAATTATTGCCCTTGTTTTTTTCGTAATCTTGTTTTCTAAATCAAGAGGATCCATTGTATAGGTATCTTTTTCAATATCTACAAAGACAGGTTTGGCTCCTGTGCATGCTACAGAATTTGCCGTTGCAACAAATGTAAATGAGGGAATCAAAATTTCGTCTGATTCTTTTATGCCTGCGGCAAGAATTGAAGCATGTAAAGCGGCAGTGCCAGAATTCACTGCAATTGCGTGTTTGACATGTAAAAAATCTGCCAACAATCTTTCAAAATCCTGAACCCTCTTACCGCCAAAGTTAGAAGCTGATGTTAAAATTCCCTCATCAAGTACTTTGAGAATTTCTTGCCTTTCATCATCATCAATCTGTGGTTTATTAATTGGTATCATGAGTTATTCACTTGACTATTTACAAGTAAGGTGCCGAAATAATAATGCTATTCATAACCAAAGCTAATTGAACCACATTTATAGCATTTAAACAAATAAAAATAAGAAATATTCCAAGAAATTCAAGCAGATGTGGCAGAGTGGTCTTCTTAAATTTAGATTTAAGAACACAATAATGCGTCGGCCTTGAGTCAGGCCGAAAGAAAGCCGATTCGCCTTCGGGCGAGCAGGAGTTCAAATCTCCTCATCTGCGTTACGTTTGTAAGAAGGCACTGTAAAGTAAGGTAAAAGTAAGGTAGAGTAGAGAAAGGTAAGGTAATTGCGACAACCCATTCTTGATTTAACTAACAAAGAATTGAATAGAATTATAAAAAATCAAATCTAATCGAGCCTATGGAAAGAAGACAGCTAATTAAGCTTGTTATCCCTTCCGCACTGGTTATCATCGTAAGCATTTTAACCATGAAGTTTTCTCCCTCTGAAACTTTGGTGCCATTACCTGCACCAGTATCCAATTTGAGTTTGACAAATACCAGCGGAGTTGAGATTATTGCGGAAGGACTACAGGCTCCAAGGTCTATCGATATTTCAAAGGAAGGACGAATTTTCATTTCAGAAAAACGAGGAAGTATTAGAGTTGTTGACAATGGAACGCTTTTAACAGAACCTGTAGGTGACATAAAGGCCGAAAATATAGGGGATGCTGGTTTATTGGGTCTCACATTACATCCAAATTTTACGCAAAATCATTTGTTTTATGTTTATTACACTTATTCAAACGGCACCGGTTTGTTCAATAAAGTCTTGATGCTTAAGGAAAGCAACAATAGAATAATTGATTCAAAAACAATACTGGACGGTATTCCGGGAAATGATTATCGGGACGGTGGACGTATAAAGTTCGGTCGGGATGGCAAGCTATACGTATCAACCGGGGATGCTTCAATTCCAGAACTATCGCAGGACTTGAATTCTCTGGCAGGAAAAATTCTTCGTATTAACGAAGATGGAACTGTCCCGCAAGACAACCCCTTTTCCAATTCAGCGGTGTATGCATATGGTTTTAGGAATGCCCAAGGATTAGCATGGGCTCCCAATAGTGGAGCTCTGTATAGTTCAGATCAAGGAGGGGCGGGTAATGATGAAATAAATTTAATATCGCCGGCAAAAAATTATGGATGGCCTCATGAAGAGTGCAACAGTAGTGGTGATGATAATCGGTATACTCCACCGCTCGTGTGCTTTAATCCATCCTTAGAACCTTCCGGAATTGCCTTTGCATTTTCAAACAAGTTGGGATATCAGAATCATTTAATCGTCGCCACCCTAAAGGGATCCCATTTAAGAGATATAGACTTTGATTCTGGGAGTCAAAACACTATCTTAGTAGGTTATGGTCGCATAATAGACCTGGTCGAATCTGAAGATGGATTAATTTATGTTCTGACGAGCAATACTGATGGTAGAGCATTACCTCAGCAAGGCGACGACAAAATATTAAGGCTCACAAAGTCATAATAGTAGTGGTGGGTGGTAATGCCAATGAATACAGAAAAGAAATTCTACGAAATGGACCTTGATGAAAGATTATCATTTATTTCATCAAAAAGTAATATTTCAAAAAATGAAATTTCAACAGCTGTAAATCAAGCTCTGCCTTTTGATAAAGTTGACAGGATGGTAGAAAATGCAATAGGAAATTATTCACTACCTCTTGGCATAGCGGTAAATTTTGTGATAAATGAAAAAGAGTACTTGGTTCCCATGGCAATAGAAGAACCGTCTGTTATCGCAGCTGCCAGTCATGCAGCAAAACTAGCCAGGTCTTGTGGAGGATTCAAGGCAACTGCTGATAGTTCCATCATGAGAGGCCAAATTCAAGTTACAAACATCTTTGATATCAAGAAAGCTATGCGTACTATCTCAAAGAACAAGGAATCTTTACTCAAAATGGCTAATTCCTTGTCAAAAAATGTTAAAGCAATAGACCTCAAGACGCGTATAATTACTAGTGATGTTGACAGGTCCAAAATGCTTGTTTCAGAATTATATGTAGATTGTAAGGATTCTATGGGCGCGAATACCATAAATTCCATGTGCGAGCTTCTGGGCCCTGAAATAGAAATAAAGACCAATGGCAATGGGAAAGTCAACCTCAAAATACTTTCCAATTATGCAACGGAGAGAATTGTAACTAGCAAGGCCACTTTTAAAAAGGAAGAACTTGGCGGCACTGAGGTAGTTGACAGGATATTATCTGCGTTTGCTTTTGCGTTTTCTGATCCTCATAGGGCGGTAACTCATAATAAAGGGATAATGAATGGAATAGACGCAGTTTCAATTGCAACAGGCCAGGATTTTCGTGCCATTGAGGCAGCTGCTCATGCGTATGCCTCCAGAGATGGCAGATACCGGTCACTTAGTATTTTTACAAAATCTTCCAAAGGTGATCTAACAGCTAGCATTGAAATTCCATTGTCAGTTGGAATCGTAGGTGGAATATCTACGGTACATCCCACAGCAAAGATGAGTTTGAAAATTTTGGGAGTAAAATCAGCATCAGAACTTGCTTGTGTTATTGCATCTGTTGGACTTGCGCAAAACTTTGCCGCAATTAGAGCATTATCCACAGAAGGAATTCAAAAGGGGCATATGAGATTACATGCAAAGAATATAGCTGTTGCGGCTGGTGCCATGGGAAAAAAAGTTGATATCGTAGCTGAAACCATGTATTCACAATCAAACATAACTATAGACAATGCCAGGGCGATTCTACATGAGCTGCAATTAAAGAGCAGTTGAGTTTACAATGTTCTATAAATATCTTGAATAATCTTTCCTACTAAATTTCAACATAATTATCAAATCAAATATTCTCTGCAAATAATTTTTCAATAG
Organism: Nitrososphaeraceae archaeon; assembly: GCA_033272285.1. Taxonomy (GTDB): domain Archaea; phylum Thermoproteota; class Nitrososphaeria; order Nitrososphaerales; family Nitrososphaeraceae; genus TA-21. Next base: position 24,184 of record JASKBU010000010.1, on the reverse strand, counting down.
AAATATATCCCATTAAGAAGATTCTTCGATTATCAGATGGCAATAGTAAAATTCGCGATACCAAAAGGCAGTATCGAAGATGCGACCTTTAAAATCATTGAAGAAGCGTGGCAGACAGTAAAAGGTCGAGGTAGGACGTACAGGGTCAAGCTAAGCGACCCTGAAATAGAAGTAAAAATCTTGCGACCGCAGGAAATACCCACATATGTACAGGAAGGTTTTTACGATATCGGAATTACCGGCAAAGATTGGATTGTTGAGGCTAGCGCGGATGTCAAGATTCTACTGGATCTAGAATACGGTCAGGTAAATCAGGTGATAGCAATTCCAGAGAATCTAGAATACAACAATTTGACTGAGTTGATAGAAGGTTTCGCAAAACAGAAACGGACGCTTCGAATTTCATCAGAGTACCTAACTACCACTTCTAGCCTAATACGTTCTAACAAAGCATATCAAAAATACTACGGTGATGCAAGACCAATGATAATTACTCCATGGTTGAGAGTTGGCGAAAATAAGATGGTTGAAATCTTTCTTTCCTTTGGTGCTACTGAAGCAAAACCACCCGAAGATGTAGATGCTATTTGTGATATAACAGAAACGGGAACTACACTTGTTCAAAATAACCTAAAGCTCATAGAAACTGTTGCTCAATCAAGTGCTCAACTAATCGCAAACAAAACTTCGTTGGAGGACAAGGCAAAGTCTGAAAAAATAGCAGACATACTTGCATTGATAAAGGGAGTTGTAGAAGCAAGGAAAAAACTACATATTTTTGTAAACGTCAAGCAAGAGAATCTGCAAAAATTATTGGAAAGCCTACCTGCGCTGAAAAGACCTACGATAAGCAAGTTGAGTGAAGAAGGTTGGTATGGTGTTAATACCGTTATTGACAAAAACGAATTCATAAAGATAGTTCCACATCTTAGAGAAATAGCCCAGGGATTGGTTGTGATGCAGCCAAAGCAAATACTCCCAATGGAGGAACTAAAACAGGTCATGGGTCAGTGATAAAAAAGATAAGGGTAAACGACGCAAAACGGCAAGCATTTCTTATTCGTAGTTCAAGTCATATACCGCAGAATAGTCTTTTTGTTCAAAAAATAATAAACGATGTTATCAAATTCGGAGATAAGGCGATAATAAAGTATACTAAAAAATTTGACAATGTAAAAATTGATTCTATTTTAGTAGAAAAAGTAGATTTTAGAAAGGCGTATCGACAGGTGACTACGAATCAACTAAACGCTCTTAAAAAAACAAAAAAGCTACTTGAAAAAAATGAAAAAATGCTCCTTGATAGATTGACTGGGATAATAACATCAGAACAAGGAGTTAAAATTGAGAGAAGACTCAAACCCATTGAAAGTATTGGATGTTATGTGCCAGGAGGAAAAGCGCGATATCCAAGCACCCTGATAATGTGCGTTGTTCCCGCATTAGTTGCAAATGTAGGCAGGATAGCAGTGGTAAGTCCTCCTATGAAAGATGGCAATATTGATCCTCTCACTCTCGTGGCTGCCGATATATGCGATATAGACGAAGTTTATAGAATCGGTGGTGCCCAAGCAGTAGCAGCTCTCGCTTATGGGACCAAAACAATAAGCAAGGTTGATAAAATTGTAGGTCCTGGAGGTCTATTTGTTAATATTGCAAAATATCTTGTTAGTAACAAGACTGCCATTGATATGATAGCAGGTCCAACTGAGTTGCTAATATACGCAGATTCTAAAGCCGATCCCAAACTTGTGGTCAAAGATTTAATTTCACAGGCAGAGCACAGTCCGGATACAATTTGTGGTGTTGTTACTACTTCAAGTAATTTAATTGGGAAATTAGAAAATGAAGTCACCAAGTTACTGGATGGCCCACTTCCTAGATTGGACATAATCTCGGCAAGTTTCAAGAAAAATGCATTTATGGCATTGTGCAAAAACGAAGCAGATGTGATTTCATTTGCTAACGAATTGGCACCCGAACATTTACAGATCTTATCGGAAAATCCAGAAAAAATAGCCTCAAAAATTAATACCGCAGGAGTCATTTTACTGGGCAAATACAGCCCTTCGTCTGCAAGTGACTACTGCCTGGGATCAAATCATGTGTTACCAACTATGGAATTTGGTAAATCAAAGGCTTCACTATCAGTGCTTGATTTTGTAAAATTAGTTAACCATATTACAGTAACAAAAAGCGGTCTTCAATCAGTTCAAAAGTACATAAGAGAACTAGCGTTTGCTGAAGGATTACCAAACCACTATTATGCTGTAGAGGAGAGATTGAGAAATTGACAGATTGGCTTGTGGAAGAAATGAAGAAAATTTCATTGATTGAAAAATACACAGTCCCTTCGGAAAGTAACTTTTTTAAATTGGATGCAAATGAAAACCTTGTCTTGGACAAGGATTTTCTTACCAAAATTTCGATAAATAGTTTGAAAAAAACGGACTTGAGAAAATATCCAATTGAGCTATATGAACGGTTATATAAAAAACTCTCAAATTATTTGGATGTTAGCGTTGGCTCAATGGTGTTAGGAAGTGGTTCTGACCAGATTATAGATTTACTTTTGACACTAGTAGGCAGAGGGAGAAGGTTAACCTCAATATACCCAACATTCTCATATTTTAAGACAAGATGCCAACTGCACGGAATAGATGTTTCTGAATTAAAGTTATCTGGCATTGATAACAGTCTTGACTCTGAAAAATTTATTGAGGATGCAAAAAAATCTCATGCAGCATACCTGTGCTCTCCTAATAATCCAACTGGAAATCAATTTGAAAAATCAAAAATTCTGCGTATTGTTGGGTCCTTGAAAAGCACTCTAGTAATAGTAGACGAGGCGTACGTAGAATTTGCAAAATATTCACTGATAAAGTATGTAAAAGAATATCCAAACCTTGTTGTTCTTCGTAGTTTTTCAAAGGGCCTAGCTCTCGGTGGTGCAAGGATAGGTTATATGGTTTCAAATGAAAAACTTGCAGATTTGTTTAAGAATAGGATCCAGTTACCTTATGCAGTAAACAGTCTATCGCTTGCTATTGCAATCTCATTAATCTCTAATCCTAAAAAGGTGGAAAAGAGTATAGCACTGATAAAAGATGAAAGAGACAGAATGTATCAGAGCCTATCAAAAATCAAAAAAATAAATGTTTACAAGTCCGATGCAAATTTTCTATTCGTAAGATGTAACAAAGAGTATAACAGAATTATTGAGGCTTTGGAAAATTCAAAAATATTGATAAAAGGTTTGGGCAACATCGATACCTATGGGAATTGCATTAGGATAACAGTAGGTACAAAAAAGGTGAATAACAAGATATTGTCAGTATTTAACAATATTCAATAGACAAAGTAGATTTGATTAGAATGAATCAAGATGCATGTATTATTTTTGATATAGACGGTGTGTTGATTGATACGAGAAAATCCTACATCGAATCAATAAAGCAAACAGTTCAGTATATTGTCAAACTTAACAATCCGACTATCGATAATGTAGAATCATTGGTAACAGATGACATGATATTTAATTTCCGTAAATCAGGAATGTTTAACAATGATGCTGACACAAGTTATGCTTTTATTCTGAGCATCGTATGTGGACCGTCAAAAATTTCCGATTTACATATTTTTCTGGAAAATATCACAGGAAATGCAACTATAAATGGAATAAAGTCTGTAGAAAATTTTCTGCTAGACTACTCCAAGGACAAAGAAAAGGTAATGAGGATAATGAGGATGTTAAATTATCCAGGAGACATCCACAGTAGCATAGTATCGCGGGTCTTTGATGAATATTTTTACGGGCCTAGTTTATTCAAAAAACAACACAGCGCCGATGCCCAGTATTATTTTGGCTCGCCGCTCATCGAAAACGACGTGCTATTGGTGAGGGATTCAACGATTAAAAAAATATCAGACTATTTTGATAAGAGGGTAGGAATTGTTTCGGGTAGAAGTAGGGTGGCTGCAGAATATTCCATGAAATGGTTGTTTGACTATTTTGATACTGATGCATCAATTTTTTTGGAGGATGAAAAAAGAGAGATGGGCAAACCCAACCCTTTGGCATTAATAAAATCCATCAGGAGTATGGGGGTCTGTAATGCTTATTATGTTGGCGATTCAGCAGAGGATTTGTTGATGGTACTAAAGGCAAGAGAAGAATCTCATCTAGGTATACAATTAATTGGAATATGTCCACCCAACTCTAGGGCGAATCAAATAAGGAATCTATTCACGGAAAATGGAACTTTTTTAATAGCACAAGAAGTTAATGAATTACCGAACATATTATATAAAGTCAAGACCAAATTTTAGATACCAATTGTCAGATAGTGATAAGCTTAGGACTGCATCGCTGAGCAGAAGTACTTCTGAAACAACAATAACATTGAAAGTTAACCTGGATGGTGAGGGTAAGGCTCAAATCTCAAGTGGCTTGAAATTTCTGGACCATCTAATAACTACATTCTGTAAATACAGTCTGGTTGACATAGAGGCTGATGTAAAGTCTCATGACTCGATATTACACCATTTGATAGAAGATATCGCCATATGCATTGGACAAGGATTGGATAAAGCGTTAGGTAATAGAGCCAGGATAATGAGGTTTGGCTATGCTATAGTTCCTATGGATGATTCGAGGAGCAATTCAGCAATTGACCTGGTTAAAAGACAATTCTCTAAATTTGAATTAAAATTAGAAAGAAATGAAGTAGAAGGCATTGCAAAGGAGGATATAGAACACTTTTTTAGATCCTTACTGCAAAATCTCGTCGCCTGTACACACATATTGGTAGAATATGGAAAAGACGATCATCATAAATTGGAATCTGCCATCAAGAGTTTTGCCATTGCATTTAGAAATGCTGCAGCTATTGACCCAAGAAGGAAAGGACTCCCAAGTACTAAAGACATGATGTAGATGACAAGGATAGCTATTTTTGATTTTGGTGCAGGCAATTTATTTAGTTTGCATCAATCACTCCTTAGGAATGGTGCGCAAACCGTAGACATCATCCGGACTTTGGATGGTTTGGAAAAATATGATGGACTGGTTTTACCAGGAGTTGGTAATTTTGATAGTGCAATAAGTTCTATGCAAAAAGATGCAGTAACACTAAATACGGCTGTAAATGATGGGTTGCCGATACTTGGAATTTGCCTGGGTCTTGAGATGTTATTTAACAAAAGTGAAGAAGGAATCCTTGATGGACTAAAAGTGTTAGAAGGAGAAGTATTGATTCTACCAAGGAAGAGGGTTAAGGTTCCCCACATGGGCTGGAACAACTTGAGGATTGTTATGACAGATTGCAAGTTGCTAAAAGGAATCCCACAAGATTCTTGGGTATATTTTGTACACTCATATCATATAGAGCCCAAAGACGAAAAACTCGTCGCAGCAACAACTGATTACGGCTCAAAATTGCCGGTTGTAGTTGAGCGATATAATCTGTTTGGGACCCAGTTTCACCCTGAAAAATCAGGAAAAATTGGAGCCCAAATAATGAAAAATTTTGTCAATGTTTGTGAAAAAAACGAATGAAGGTATTAGCGGCTATAGATATAATGAACGGCGACGTAGTAAGATTAACAAAAGGGGACCAATCGACCAAAAAAGTATACAGTAAAGATCCTGTCCAGGTAGCCAAAAAATGGGAAAAGGACGGTGCGGACATGTTACACATTATTGACCTTGATGCTGCTTTTGGTTATGATTCTAACAATCTTTCTATAATTTCGGAGATGCTGCATTCGGTAAATATTCCGGTTCAAATAGGAGGCGGAATCCGCAATGTAGAAAAATTTGGAAATGTTGCTAAAATGGGATTTTCAAAAATAGTGATTGGCACTATGGCCTACCGTAATATTGATGAGTTACGCATGCTGAGCAAAAATTACAGTGACAAAATAATCATTTCCCTTGATGAGATTAACGGAAAGGTAATGATAGATGGTTGGCAATCCTCTTCAGATTTTAAGATTGAGGACGCAATAATCAAGTTTAACAAGCTAGGAATAAACAGTTTCCTCCTGACTAGCATTGTAAAAGACGGGACTCTTTTGGGACCAGATATTGTTACTTTAAATAGCATTAATACAGATCGAAAATCAAAGATAATAGCTAGTGGTGGAATTTCAAACTTGATTGATGTGTTAAGGGTTAGAGCAATTGGTTGTGATAGTATTATACTTGGTAAGGCATTGTATGAAGACAGATTGGATATTAAAAAGGTGAAAGCAATAGCATAATGCCACTATCAAAGAGAATCATTCCATGCCTTGATGTTGATAATGGTAGAGTGGTTAAAGGAATAAAGTTTCGAGGAGTCAAGGATGCCGGCGACCCTGTTGAACTAGCAAAAAAATACAGTGATCAGGGAGCCGATGAACTTGTTTTCCTAGACATAACGGCGTCAAAACAGGATAGGGAGATAATGAAGAGTATGGTAAAGAAAGTAGCCAGCGTTATAGACATACCCTTTACAGTGGGAGGCGGTATTAAGACGCTTGCAGATGCAAGGGAAATTCTTCTTAATGGTGCAGATAAGGTCTCAATCAATACTGCTTCGGTCAAGAACCCTGAACTGGTAACAGAGCTAATGAAAATTTTTGGGAGACAATGTATTGTTGCAGCAATAGATGTCAAGAGAAATTACGGAACTGATGATAAACACACCGCAACGTCCGGACCTGATAAGGATTACTATTTTGAAGTCATGATATACGGTGGATCCAAAGGAACTGGTATTGATGCAATTCAGTGGGCAAAGAAGGTAGAAGAGCTTGGGGCTGGAGAAATACTGCTTACAAGCGTAGATGCAGATGGTACTAAAGATGGTTACGATATAGAATTGACAAATACAATTTGCAATAATGTGAGAATACCCGTCATTGCATCAGGCGGTTGTGGCTCATCCGAACACATGGTCGAGGTATTTAACAAGACCGATGTTGATGCTGTACTTGCAGCTTCAATTTTTCATTATGATAAATTAACTCTAGAGAAAGTCAAGAAAAACTTAGCCCAAAAAGGAATTCAAACCAGATTATAAACTTGATTTATTCTCAAATTTCTCTAGGAAGGTAACAAACGCAAACCTAAAAAAAAGGAAAATACGCTTAGTTTTCTACTAGCGCAAAGTAAGGGCAAAAATAAATATTCCTGCTATCATTTCGATGGTCAAGAAGTAGTCCTTGATTATCTTTATCTTACTTGCTTTTACCTTTCTAAAACCTCTGATTATATGTTGATCACGAATAGTAACAAGAGCATACAATCGGGTTAGCGCCATCAAGAAACTTATTCCCAAATACACAGGCAGTATGAAAAGGTCCATGGGATTACGCCGCAAATGTGGAAAAATTTTGATTGTCCTTCCGACAAGCCATAAAATGATGATAGAGGCGGCTAATCCCCATTGATTTTCAATGACGGCTATTGATAGAAAAATGGGACCAAGTAGTAGCGTAAATACGGAAATGAAACGATCTATCATAGAGAATGCAAGGTATGGACATTTCCACACCCATCCGTTCCAAAGGCTCTGAAAGTCAGAATTATGACTGTTTCTTGCCCACCTAATTCGTTGCCTGATAAATTGGTCAAATCCTGGAGCAGCAGATGAATAAATTATCGCAGAACTTTGGTAATATGTCTTCCATCCTTCCTGTTGAACAAGTCTTGTGAAGCATTTATCTTCACCTGACTCTTTCTTCCTGCCAAGTATAATTTCATTTAGGAAATATTTGATTTTAGGTTCCAGAATTTCCCTTCGATATAGTGCAGTTTTTCCGCTTAGGCAAGAAAGGGCCCTACCTCCAGCCGTCTGCGCAGGCATATCCAAATAGTTTCGCATATCCCAGAAAATATCTGTCATCATTTGCCAGATTGTTCTTCTTTCAATAGGGTGAAATCTGGGGGTAACTCCACCGATTTTTGGATCTACTTCGAATGGTCGCAGCGCATTTTCCAAGAAATTAGAGTCCCACATTGTGTCGCTGTCAGTTAAAGCAAGGATCTGACCTTTTGATTCTGAAATACCGTCAGCTAGAGCGGCTCTCTTCCCAGGTTTTGAAGTGATTATTAATTTAAGATTATTCTTGTCCTGTTGAAATTCTTTAAACTCGGCAATGCAAGCTGGATCTGATTTGTCTATGACTGCAATTATTTCATACGGATTATTTTTCCACCATGATTCAAGGGACCGCTTAAAGATTTTCTGATCTTCATGATATACAGGTATAATTACCGATACACTCAGATCAGATGCAGTTCTCAAAGTAGTCTTGGTTGATTCTGGTGTTATCGGAGAATACAGAGTAGCAACTACTTTTTTGATAAACCATACTGTCCATCTCCAGATCCCTATAACACCTAGGGGGATTATTAGCCAGTAATTGGACAGCCAAGTTGGAAAGAAATTCCTAGCTATATAATTTTGCAAGCCATTAATTTGATAAATAATATCATTAATGTCAAACCACATGGGGGAGAAAATCAGTGAAACCGCAAATCCAATTAGAATTAGATCAAAAATTATGTTGCCAAAAATCCCTGTATATTTATGATGGATTTGGCCCTTATAGGATTCCACTATTTTAACTCAATTCCAATATTATTTATTAGTAACTTTTATTATTATCTAGAAGTTAATGATGTAAGATGGTTACTGTCAAATTTTACTGTATTTCTTACTTGAAAATCAAAAGGAATTATATAAATATGATTAATTATAACCCCCCTATAATAAAGAGGGATTTTGCACGAGTAAGATAAGCATTGTTGGTTCCGGTGTGGTAGGAAGTGCAACGGGCCAGGGATTTCACAAGCTTGGTCACGAAGTAATTTTTTATGACATTTCAAAGGAAAAGCTGAGAACATTAAAGTCAAATGGTTTCAATGTCGCTGAAGATTTGGGTGATGCATTATCGCAAACAGAGATTGCATTTGTTTGTGTAAATACTCCCACTCATAATTCACAACAGGACCTTTCGCAGATACTTTCCGCGCTGTATCAGCTAGCAAACTATCTAAATTCATCTAATAAGCGTCATTTGCTGGTTTTCCGAAGCACTATGCTGCCTGGTACAATGCGCAGTGTGGTGTTAAACTACCTCGAAAAAAATTGCATCAAAAAGAGAGGGGTTGACTATGAAATTGCATATAATCCAGAATTTCTGAGACAAAATTCAGCGCTTGAAGACTTTTTCAAGCCAGATAGAGTAATAATCGGAGAGGAGGGAGGTAATGATTTGACAAAATTATTGGTGGAAATATACCAACCACTGACAAAAAACATAATCAACACATCATATGAGGCAGCAGAGCTAATCAAGTATGCATCAAATTGCTTTCTGTCATTAAAAATTTCATTCTTTAATGAAGTAGGTTTGATATGCAAACACTTGGGAATAGATGATAAAGTTGTAAGTTTGGGCGTATCATTGGATAAGAGAATCGGCAAGTATGGCACTGAATTTGGTAGACCCTTTGATGGAATGTGTCTTCCAAAAGACACTCAGGCACTAGCCTCATTCATAAAGGAAAATAGGATTGAACCTGATTTGCTTGAAGTAGTATTAAACATAAACAAGAAAATAGAAGACCTAACTACCACAAGACAACTAGTTTCAGGTGCTAGAGAAACTCATTCTTAATACCTGAAATTTTACTCTTAAATTTATATTGGGAGCAAAGTTTTTCATTTTTTAATGAAATTGTCTCCTTTTGGAATTTTATTTCTTTTTTTATTGATTCTAAATGTTGCATCAATATCCAGTCTAAATCCTAATCTAAGTCTAAATCCTAATCTAAATCCAATCTATGCTCAAGAGACAAACTCTCAACAATTAATCGGAGTAAACATGTTAGGTTACTACACAAGTTTACCTCAAACACGTGACTTTAAGAATCCTTTCCCTGATAACTATTACGATCAGAGTTTTAAGATAATAAAAGATGGTGGAATGAACCATGTCAGGTATGTGTATTATTGGGAGTCTTATGTGAAGAATCCTACTGCGTTCATTAATGAATTGAAATTTGCAGCGACTATTGCTGATAAATACGGTTTGAAAATAATATATGATAATCACCAGTTCCATACTTCATCCTGGCTTAATCCTCAAAGAGGAACAGGATTTCCAAATTTCTTGTTTCAAAATAATTCAGAATACGCCTATGGCAGCGGAGGAGGACCTAAATATCCATCAGCGGTAGCATGGTGGACACACTGGTGGAACAGAGAGATTACAGATGTAAATGGTACTGACGGATGGACTCTGCAATCTCAATTTTTAAAGAAAGTAGTCAGTACCGTTGATAGCCATCCCAGTACTGTAGGATATGAAATATTGAGTGAACCACAGGTGCACAGTGTAGACCAGTGGGATAAAGTAGGAAAATATAATACATTTTTAGCTGATGAATTGAGAAAGGTAACAAAAAAAGACATAGTGTACAGCATGAGCATTCCTGTTGATCTTAAAAGTAACATCGGAGTTAACGCAACAAATCTTGCAAAAATGACACCTGCAAATAAGACAAATACTATATTCAAATTTAGTATATACGGGCTGCCATCACCGGGAAGCTACCAAGAAGAAAGGCTCAACATGTTCATAGCAGCCGGCAACCTTTCAGGTGTTCCTGTATACATTGGAGAGTGGAATAACGTGGACAGAGATAAAGTAATAAACGAAGAAGGAGACTTTGTCTATGAGATAAATCCAGAAGAAAGTGATATCACCCCAGAAGACACTACGGCGATCTTAAAGAAATTCAATGAAATTGATCCGTATGGATGGGCTTTTTGGTATTGGAATTTTAGGCCACATAGAGTCGAAAACTTTAATCTAGTGACAAGTGATCCCAGCGGGAATTTGATTCCTACGAAATACTTTGATATTCTCAAAAATGCCGTCCAATCGGTCAATTCTGGCAAAGGTTCCAAATAAACTAATTTGTTTGTGAGAATCAAGCCTCTTCTTCATGGTAACATGAAGCCACAAACAGACAAAAAAAAAGACCAGAGAAGGAAAAAATAATTTTTTAAAATACTGACTAACCTTTGACCGAGAGGATGAGTCATGTAGAGCAGTATCCATACAGTATCCATAAGGTTTAATTCATGCATAAACGCCATAGTTACGATAAAGAAGCTAATTGAATCTGCAATTACAATTAAGAGAAGGAACCAAACTGCGATCGTTGATATTTATCCTTATTCCTCTTGTTCTTTCTTTTTATACTCACCTTTGGAATCCTACAGGATTTCCCTCTTTACATACGGATGAAGGCCATTACCTAAGAAAGGCAATTTCCACCGAAACAGGCCAGGGTTTGCAACCTCAGGACAGATATCGTGCCCCATATTTTGGGCAGATGTTCCTTGCAGGTATTTTTAGCATTATTAATTATCCAAACCAAGAAGTGCTAGGTAGTAGTAATCCTGTTGAACAACTGTACTTGGTTCCCCGTGTAATTATGGGGATTTTGGCCGTAGTTGATACCTTTCTGCTGTATAGAATCACAGAATATAGATATGGCAGGAATGTTGCAATTATTGCCTCCGTATTGTTTGCCGTCATGCCATTTACCTGGCTAACTCGGAGAATATTTCTCGAGTCAATTCAGCTGCCCTTTATTTTAACGTCAATACTGCTTATTCTGAATCTTGGACGAGGACGCCAAGAGGTAATGCATCAGGATTACAAGCAAGACAACCAGCATAATCAGACCCACCAGAACCTACAATCTCAACAGCAGAAACAACAGCAGCAAGGCCACGTACGACAAGCGCAACCAGAAAAAAACAAGCCGCGCAATAACCATCCAGGGTTCGAATATGCCAAGTTTACTCTTATAATCTCTGGAATATTTCTGGGACTAGCTATTTTTACAAAGATACCTGCCTTTACAATAATTCCACTCGGAATTATCATGATATATGTAATTACTAGAAAAAAGAGATACATTGTAGTTTGGTTAATTCCCGTCCTTTTGGTTCCAATGATGTGGCCGCTTCACGCCATGCTTAGTGGAGATTTGGATAATTGGATAAATGGTGTTCGTTACCAAGTTAGTAGAGACAGGCCATTGATTAATACGTTAAATACATTTTTCGAGATAGACCCTGTCCTATTCATTTTGGGAATGGGCGGCCTCGTCTATGCCGCCATAAAAAAGGACTACTTTGTTCTGATGTGGACAATTCCTGTTTTTGTCTTCCTTCAAGTAATAGGATACGTTTCTTCATTTCATTTGATTCTCTTACTACCTCCGTTTTGCGTCGCCGGAGCAAATATGATTGAAAAAATCGGCAAGAATATTTCCAATATCAGAATGAAAAACATGCTACCGTACATTAGAATAGCAGTTATTGGAATATTTGGTATCTGCAGTATAACCATGCTGATTACTTTGAACATAAATACAACTTATTATCAGGCACTTGCCTTTGTTCTCTCCAACTTACCCGATAGCAATACCAATTCTTCTGCGATAATCCCTGCAGACAAGGTAACATTAATTGGCAATCCCCAGTATTTCTGGATTCCAGAATTTGTTTTCAATAAAACATTTGATGCTAAAAACTTCTACAGCAAGACTCCGTTTAAGACAGACAAATACATGATGATAGTTGATAGTGGGCTTGTCAAAATTTTGAACGGTGATAATACTTCCAGATTAAATTTAGCCTACAACGCCACACATAATCTAGCAAGATTTGAGCAAAACTTTACGGGAGGAATTGACCTCAATAAATATCCGTTTACCAATTTAAAATTGAGCCCTGAAACACGCTCTATCGAACTTAGATCCAACTATTAGTTCTTTATTCAAATTTTTTCCCAAACATTTTATTTGAGCTTTTAGGTTTAGTTCACGTCATTAAATGCGTATACTTTTGTTACACTCTGATTTTATAGAATACCAACCGATTTCAAAGGAAATAGAGTCAGCAGAAGAAATTTCTTCAACATCAAGTAAAAAAATTAATGATGTCATAGTGGCATTAATAGCAGTTGAAAAAGACGATGATGGGTCGATAATTGATGATGTTTGCAAGGAATTAAAAACGTACAGCGAGATGATAAAATGCGATAACATTCTAGTATACCCATATGCTCACCTCAGCTCAGACTTGGCTAACTCCTTAACGGCTCAAGCGCTTTTAATTTCCGTCGAAAAAAAGGCAAAAAGTCTATTTGGCACAGTAAATAGGGCGCCATTTGGTTGGACAAAGTCATTTAATGTAAAAATAAAGGGTCATCCTCTAGCAGAACACGCAAAAACAATTCAGAAAAATGCTGACGGAGCCAAGAATAAGACGGAGGGGGTGGAGGCAGACACTGAATCAATTGCATTAAAATCAGAAGATACTCTTAACTCGACTTGGTATGTATTAGCAACTGAAGGAAATATGATCCCAATAGGCGAATATAGTTTTGATAAGAAAAATGCCTTTAGCAAACTAGCCGATTATGAGTTATCAAAAAAGAGAACAGTATCTGAAATACCACCTCACGTAAAACTTATGAAAAGACTGGCACTAGCCGATTATGAACCTTCTTCAGACGGAGGAAATATGCGATACTATCCGAAAGGACGTTTAATGAAATCTTTGATAGAGACATATGTTACTAAAATGATACACGAATATGGTGGAATTGAAGTAGAAACTCCGGTAATGTATGATTCCAATCACCCTTCTATTCATAGTTATTTCAACAGATTTCCAGCCAGACAATATAATATACAGTCAGACAACAAACAACTTTTTCTAAGGTTTGCGGCATGTTTTGGTCAGTTTCTAATGGCCAAAGATTTTCAAATTTCTTACAAGCAATTGCCATTAAAGCTCTATGAGTTGACGAGATATTCATTTAGGAGAGAGAAGAGCGGAGAGCTAGCAGGTCTCAGAAGACTCAGGGCTTTTAGCATGCCAGATTGCCATGCCTTTTGCAAAGATATTGATCAGGCAAAAGAAGAGTTTGTAAAGAGATTTGAGTTGTCGTTGAAAGTCATAGAAGGCCTTGGTATTTCGCCAAACGACGATGTGGATATGGTTATTCGTTTTACTTCAGATTTTTATGAACAAAATAAAAAATTTATTAAAGAATTTGCGGCGAGAATGAAGAAACCAATTCTTGTAGAGATTTGGAAAGAAAGATTCTTTTATTTTATTGTAAAATGGGAATTTAATTTCGTAGACAGTATGGGAAAAGCTGCTGCATTATCAACCGACCAAATAGACGTTGAAAATGGCGAAAGATACAACATTGAATTTGTTGACAGTGATGGTGAGAAAAAATATCCAATTATTTTGCATAACTCTCCGAGTGGCGCTGTTGAGCGTGTAATATTTGTATTGCTAGAAAAATCGGACAGGGATGTTACCATGGGCAAAGTCCCAGCCTTGCCATTATGGCTATCACACACGCAAGTGAGAATTGTTCTGGTTGCTTCAAAACATTTAGAATTCAGCCAGAAAATTTTAGGTGAATTGGACAGAAATAATATTAGAGCAGACATTGACGATAGAGAGCTTTCTGTGGCGAAAAAAATCAGAGAAGCCGAATCAGAGTGGATTCATTTCATTATTGTCATTGGAGATAAAGAAGTAGAGGGAGGAGAATTGGTGGTTAGAGAAAGATTATCCAAGTCTCAGTATGGTATCAACCTGGAAAATCTGATAAAAAACATCAAGTCACAAGTTTCAGACAAGCCATATCTACCACTAAATTTGCCTAGCTATCTGTCCAAACGACCAATAATCATGGCTTGATTCGACCTAATAATCACGTGTTAAACCGGGCCTTTCACTCTAATGTTTTTATATTTCGTAACTAGATCGTTTTCAAATGGGAAGAGTAGACAAAGGAGTAAACTGCAGCGTAAGTGGTTGCGAAAACCCAGCAGAAAGATCCATAAGCGGAAGTAAGGCGAGCATGGCTTCAGATTTGGAAGTTAATACGTCAAACAAGAGAGTCTATTTATGCAGACCGCATTACAAAGAATGGAAAAAGGCAACCAAGGAAGATAGAGAAAACGAAAGAGCTAGATGGGGCTAATCAATCAATAAGGCAAAGACAAACAAATGGGAAATTAAAATTTAAAGCCACATCTATCTAAAAATAAACCCAGCTAAATCAAACTAGACGTATTTTCTAGGAATTATTCTCAGAAGTGTTTGTGTTGCAAGTGCTCCCTCTCTGTAATCACCATTTTTGAGTGAAACTTCGACAAGGTCCATTCCCACCAAATTTGCTGAATCGTCAATACTTTTAATTATCTTTATTATTTCAAAGGGATCCAATCCAAATGGTTCCGGAGTTCCTGTGCAGGGAACATAAGGCAAGTCGTAAACATCAATGTCAAATGATATGTATACGTTTCTATTGGAAGTAACCTTAGATATATATTTAGTTACATCGTCTATACTTTTTTTTATTTCCCATGGATCAAACGTAAGAATACCATTTTTTTCTGCAAAGTCATTTTCCTCCTTGTCGGTCTGTCTGATACCTATTTGTATCATGTTTTTACCCTTGATGTATCCTTCATTTATGAGTCTATAAAACGGAGTAGTGTGGCAGAGTTTCAAACCTTCATATTCAGGTTTTAAATCGCGATGCGCATCAAAGTGAATCAACAGAGGCTGACTTTCAGAAAGACCTTTGAAACAAAAATACGTGATGGTATGTTCTCCTCCCAGGATAAACGGTTTCTTTTTTGTCCTTTCAAGTTCTCTCACCAGCGCTGGAATTTTCTCATCTAGAAATGCAAAGACCGAATGTACTTTACCTTCATCATCACGGGGAATCTTAATGTCTCCTAGATCAAAGATTTTTGCAACATCCCTGATATCTTTTTTTTCATCATAAACATATGTTTCAATTTGACGAGCAGAAGTACTCCTAATGGCTTCAGGGCCTCGACTAGTTCCCTTTCCAAATGATGTTGTCAGCTCTAGTGGAATACCAAAAAACACAATATTTGCCTCATTAAATGTAGTTTTCGCATCGATGTCACCAAAGGAACAACCAGCTTCGGTCCTCTCCGGAGTAATAAAGAAAGAATCTAAATGATCTAAAATATTTGTCAATTTGCCTAAATAAATGATGGAATCTCATTATTAATATCTATTTTGAAAGCAAACTGATGATAACAATTCTAATTTGACCAGAACAATTCATCCAAGTTGCTCTGTCTTGGTTTACCAATTATGGATTTGAAATTTACATCCAGCGCTGTCAAAAGTTGGTCAAAAGTTGTTTCCATGGCCTCCAAGTATTTTTCAGTATCTATTTCTTTGTGGGTTGCTAGTTCAACTGGCTTGACCCCTTCAGCAGTCTTTGTTTTTACATAAGAAATTATGTCACCTGCCTTAATTTCTCTACCATTATCGGAGAACTGAATTGCAGCCTTTATGTGCTGAGGAATTCCCTTGATTGAATTTGTATAGGAATCACGGCCGTCTATTGATGTTATTCTAACAGTCTCATTTGTCTTTTTACCATATTTTTCCGGAGACTTGTTTATCATGACATTAAAAGAAAGTTCCTCCAAAGGATATTTGTCTGTCTCTAATTTTTTTGCGCTGTCTTTAATAAGTTCTTTAATTTTCTCTCTAGCAGTATCAAAGTCCTTTTCTGTATTGACTTTACCCAATATTTCTAGCATACTGTAAAATGTTTTTCTAATAAAAGCCGGGGTGTGAGACTTTTTGCCAGTCAGGCCTTTTACATCAACCGTTCCGTCCTTCAGGACCCCTAGGTAATTTTTCTTGAGGTTGTTAAATACGACATAGCGATACTCTTTGTCCAGTTCAAGATCTACTCCCTCATTGGCTTTTGCCCATTTTGAAATTTCTTCTATCTTTCCTTCAGAAGGATTTCGCAAAAATAATGAATCGGTATCTCCGTACACAACTTCTATACCAGATTCTTTACATTTCTGTATTGTTTTGGTAATAATATTTCTTCCAATAGCTGCAGTGGCATCGGCAACTGGTAGACAGTACAGCGGAAATATTTCAGCTCCCATAACACCATAGCTTGCATTTAGAATAACTTTAATTGCCTGACTAACAACTGTGTATAGTTGGCGTTCCTCTGGTGAGATTATTTTATCTTTTGAAAGTTGTTTATAGTAGTTAACTCGAAGATCTCTCAGTGACCCTATTAGAAGGGAAGTTATTCCTTTCTTCTGATTGCATGTCCAGTAATCAGTATCAGGAATTTTTTGATTGGGATCTTGTCTGCATGACTCATGGGGACAGTTTACTGTTTCATACGATAAATTATGGACTTTTATAATGCTAGGATACAGACTGGCAAAGTCAAGCACTGATACGTTGAAGTGGATTCCCGGCGTGGGCTCTACTACAAGTCCTCCTCTATACTTTTTTTCTTTGATAATTGCTGACGAAGAGGCCTGTCCTTTGAACCGGAGCTCTTCACTCTGAGGAATCAGCGCGTTAATCTTTCTATGCTCATAATACAACATTCCCCTTATCCACTGGTTGACACCTACTCTAGAGAGATCTTCAACAGAAAGTCGAGATATTCTAGCAATTACAAATAGTAGTTTGAGTAAGAGATTGTCATTGAAGCTTGTAAGTCTAAAAGTTAAATCAGTGTCCTTAAGGCAGTATTGAGCCAATTTCTGAATAGGAAGATCACTGATGTTTCCATCAAATTCGATCTTGGTATCATTAAGAAGTGCTTCTGATATTGCATTAAGCCTAAATTCCGAATATTTGTGACTAAAGGCGTAAATTTGAATCGACCTGTTTTGAAATGTTCTAAATAAATCGATATGAACTCCGTGTTTTAGCTGAACTGGTTCTGTCTGGATTCCTTTCTTTACGAATGAATCTCTCTTTACCACTAGAGGGATTTCTTCTTTTGGTATTATGTTATGGTTAACAGGATCAATTTCAGGATCTTGAGACCTTTCATAAAGGTATGGAAGGTCAAAATCATCACCATTAAAGGTAACTAATACGCTATATGACCAAATTGCATTGAATGTTTTTTCTAAAAGCTCTTTTTCAGACTTGCACATTTCTGCTTCTGGGATTAACTGTGTTCCGTCGTTGGGATTTTTGTCTTGATCAAGAAGAAATACTTTTCGTAATCCATCATTTGAGACCATACCAACTGCAGTAATTTTTCTATCGTGCTCTCGCGGAACAGGCATTCGTCCCTCTTCTGAATCTACTTCAATATCAAGCGCTATTCTTTTCATTTCGGGTATGGGTTGATTCAGTAAATCTGCCCATTCTCTCACGTATTCTCGATACTTGTCATTTCTTGCCTCTTTGGTTTCGAGGATTTTATCCCATAGAAAATTTTTCAGGGCATTGTGTACTATTTCGGACATTTTATACGGGTCTTCTATTATTTGGTCTCCTTTCCTCGTATAGTATGAACCTGGAATTAATCCCGTGTCATAAAGGTAGTTTTCATGATATTTGATGTTGGCTTCCCAAACATTGAGTTTTTCTCTAATACCACCCTTTCCACCTATTGACAGTGGGTCAGGAGCAATTATTTTTATTGCTTGAATTTCTTTGTCCAGCATTAAATCTAATTTTGGTATTATTTTTAACTGGAATTTCTTTTCAATTGCTGCGATTTCTTCTGCTCTTTCCTTGTTTTCCAATTTAGTATAACAATAAGGTTTATGATCCGTTTTATCTTGCCAAAAGTATATCATGTGCAAAGTAGGATCGTAAAATTTCAGTTGAACTTTCTGGTTTTCACCAGAATAAATTGCCGATATTAACATGACACGAGTATTTTCTGGAAGCTCCCTCCAATAGCTCAGATTCTGTTTATCATTTTGAAGAAGGGGCGATTGATCCATATGACTCACTGGGATTAGTTTCAAATATGAAAAAAGGATAATTATCTTTTGCTACTGATGATCATAATTTTGTAAGCTAAAATGTATTTTGCAGTAGGGCTAGATAGTTATCATGTTGCTGTCTTTTTCTTTTCTTTTAATGGCAAAAATGCCAACTGCGTATAGGGCAATCATGGGCAGCGCAACAAACCACATTGTTACACCGCTTCCATCTGGTGTTATTATAGCGCCAAAGATTGTAATGATTATTATTGCATATCTAAAGTTTTTTTGCCAGAACCTTGAATCTGTCAGACCAGTCAAAGATAGTCCATACATTAATACTGGAAGCTGAAAGGCTATGCCAAAACTCAATATGAATTGGAGTACAAATGTTATGAAATCATCGACCGTCAGAAATGTCTCGGCGCCAATTGATTCTCCATATTTGTAGAGAAAGTTGAGTGTAAATGGGATTACAAAAATGTAGCAGAATACTACACCGAAAAAGAATAAGAGAAATATTGGCAGCATTATTTTGAGGATCTTTGACTTTGAAAATGGCGATATGATTTTTTTGCCTTGTTCTGCTATCGATCCCTCATAATTTTGTATACCATCATTAGAATCTTGTTTGCCTGATGCTGCCGCACCTTTATCTTTGGTTTTTCTTTTGCTTAATACTTGATTAAATGCCGGGGAAAAGAACCCAAATATTTCCCTGATTACAACGGGAAGGGAACAAATCAAGCCTATTAGCAAGGAAATGTGAACCTGTGCAAAGAACACTTGACCGGGGGCCGTTTGAATAAACTTTACCTCCGGCGGAAGTAACGAATCCGCCATAAAAGCTGTCAGCTGGAGAGCGATGTTGTCAAACGGGGCTGGATATGGATAGTATATCTTTAAATTATTTTGCTGTCCTGCTGCATCCAGCGATGGAAGTTCAATCGGCAGGACTGCCACCTTTATACCAAAACTCATTGAAAAGATAGTGATTATAACAATGCAAATTACGATATGAATTATTCTAATTCGTAATTCATCGATATGTTCAGCTATTGACATTCCAGATGAAGACATTACAACGTTCGCAATTAGGCAATCAGGATATAATAATTATATTGATGCGAGCATGTGCTAATGTTTACCGCATGTATTGAATCAACTTATGAGCAGAACCTACTGATTCCATAATTTCATATCTAAATCCTTTTAGAAGGTGAAAACCATAACAGTTCATGCAATATCACAAGGCTTCCATTCTTGGTCATGAACGATCTAAAAAGGCGCAGCTAAAGCTATTTGATTATACGGGATATGCCATGTTAACGTACACCACAAAACAAGATGGCAATGGGTTTGCCCCTGTTGGCGAAGAAATGCTAGTAGCTAAAATGGAAAGAGAAGCTGATGCCATGTTGTTTTTGTGTGATAATGATGGTTACGCCAAGGCCCAATCAAAACCGTTACCAAAAGAAAAAGCCGAAGAAGCATATAAAAAAATGTTAAATGACGGCATTGCGGAATTTAAGGGTCAGATAAAGACAGTTTCATAATTTCGTAGCTCGTAATTGCTGACGCAGATTACTAGGCAGATGGAATATTAATAAATGAAAATTCGATTTTGTATATTATATTATGCTCTAAAACAAAAAAACGAATGTTACTCTTTAGAATAACTTTAAAAACAAATTATTGCGATAAGTTATGAAGCCACTCATAGCGATACCTATGAAAGTGTCATACAAAACTAAGCAGTAATCTTTGTTCCACTTTGATTATTTTTCATTACAAGGTTCCTAATGACTGTGGGGTCTGATTTTATGACCCGCGTGGGAATTTTGGATCTCTCTATTACCTTTAATGCAACGATATCCATGAGATCGTAACTTCCTGCCTGAGTGCTCTCGGTATTCAAGAGGCCCATACATTTTTTTATAGTGATTTCTTTGAACATTTTTGCTTTAGGATTCTTGTTTGGATCAGAATCATAAATTCCGTCAACATCCGTTGCATTTAGCAATCTGTCAGCTTTAATTTTTTCGCAAATAAGCGCTGCTGTGGCATTTGTACTCTGACCTGGATGAAGACCGCCACTGACTATTATTTTTCCTGACTGGCAGGCAACACTGATTTCTTCAAGGCTGCTAGGAATAATTGGATAAACAGAATCTCCTAGTGCTGCTGACAGTAACATTGCATTTAGCCTCGATATTTCAATACCCATTATGTCAAGACTACTTTCATCAGAACCCAGTGATCTTGCCAAGTTAACATAATGCCGAGCAATCATTCCACCTCCAGTGACTACAACTGGTTGAACCCTGGTTTGCATTTCCAGTAAAAGTCTAGCGTATTGCTTGAGCGATTGAGATGTAGTCTTGAAATTAAAAAGGCTGCCACTTAATTTTATAACTAGAATTTTCTTCTTTTGTTTTAGTGTCTGGGAGATCTTCATTGCTTTTCGGGTAACTCCTTATCTAACACATCCTTTGATATTTTTGTAATTTTTTTTCGATCCTTATGGTTGGTATATACCCTAATCATATCAAGATAACCTGTTATTGAATTTACCAAAGGCAAATTAGAAACTGGTTGTTTAAAGAATTCGTCCTCGCTAACAAGAAGAATTGATTTCATTTCTTGCTTGTTTGGCGCAAGTGGCACTAGTGAAATGCCATAGGTATCAAGAAAAATTTTTTTCTCATCAATTTTAGCCAATCTTGCAATTTCCAATCTCAATTCTTCAATTTTATCTCTATTTAACTTTGTATAATTGTCTCGCTTTCGAATAAATCTCTCATAAACACATTTTAGTAATTTCCTATCCAAATAGTTGGAAATCATTTCTTGTGCGGCTTTGTTATTACGGGATGATGAGATGGTGCAAATTATGCTTTCATCTGTCAGGTTCAGATAATCAGTCAACGCTAATCCTTTTAAGTTCAATAGATCACTTGAGAGCAAGATAGAGTGCAGTAGCATTACTTCGGCAGATCGAACTGTCTTGTGGAAATAGACTGCCCGGAACATCTCAAAACGCGAAATTATCATGGATTCAAATGAGTAAAAGGATGAGATGTCTAAAGCTAGGCTTTTACT
The DNA here is from genome assembly GCA_033272285.1 of Nitrososphaeraceae archaeon. Classification (GTDB taxonomy): domain Archaea; phylum Thermoproteota; class Nitrososphaeria; order Nitrososphaerales; family Nitrososphaeraceae; genus TA-21. The sequence goes on along the minus strand of JASKBU010000010.1, from coordinate 2,208 downwards.
GTCAGTTACCCTGAATGAATTAATAATCCTGTTATGATCGACTTTTCCGTACTCCACGCCCGTAAAGAATCCGTCTCTAGGAAGATAATCCATCAGGTCCGACGAAAGACTTCCTGAAATTATTTCATTTTTGAATTTTACTTTTGAATTACCAAAAGAAATCTCACTTATCGTTCGCGGAGAAAAGCCATAATCAGAAAGAATATCACCTAATTCAGTCTTACATATTATTTTGGCCCCAAGAGTTTCATGATTACTGTTGCCTGTAACCTTTAGTGCTTCTTCAAAGAGATGTGAAAAAGGTCCATGACCAATATCGTGTAGTAGAGATGCTACACGTAGCTCCTGAATTGATTCTTTGTCTATTACCCCTATAGAAAATAGATGTTCTCCTGCCAAGCCTGCCACATGCATTGTTCCCAGAGAGTGTTCAAACCGTGAATGTTGGGCTGCCGGGTATACCAGATGAGCGCCTGCCAGTTGTTTAATTCTTCTTAATCGTTGAAAAACGTTTGAATCAATTATCTTTTTTTCGAGCTCTGTAAACCTGATAAACTTGTGAATGGGATCGGTTATTTCTCCAACGAATTTCATGTCGTGTAAATAGAATTGAACACCACATTGAATTAAATTTTCACAGTATTTCTTACTATTCTAAGTACCTGACTATGAACATCGTCTACTGATTTTTCTCCGTCAATAACATACCACTTGAATTTTTTTGCAAGGAGCCGGTATGTCTTTTTTACTTTGCGAATTAACTCGCGGTCTTTTTCAAAGGTATCAATTACACTATTTTTAGATCTAGTAACCAGGGTATCTGTCTTGATATCTATGACTATTACAAGATCTGGTTTTGGTAACCCTTCATCCAACGCAAGAAGCCAGTCTAATTCCAATCCCTTTGAGACTCCATAGACCAGATTGGATTGATAGTATCTGTTCATGATAATTGTGGTTCCTTTGCCAATTACTCTGTCTATTTCGGTCTTTTTCTCCCATCTGTTTGCAGAAAGAAGCATCATTTTCACCTGATCGGAGTAAACTCTTTTTCCATCTAGAAATTGCTTTATCTCTTTACCAATTGGAGTTGTATAATCGGGGAAATCAAATTTGACACACTTGCTCTTGAATTTCTGTAATAGTAAATTTGCCTGTGTTGTCTTACCTGCCTTGTCAATTCCTTCTATCACGATGATCTTACCCTTACGCAAACACAATGTTTGAAATGAGTCGTAAATAAAAAGTATGTCAAAATCAAATAAGAAACAATGGCAATCCCTCTAGCCGCCCGCGCCTGTAGAAGTTAATTGTATTTGTTTTGTAATCCTCTTGTCTTGGGTTCATTAATTCTCAAAGCTTTTTCTTAATCTAATTGCTTCATTCACTGAATCTCACGTGAAGTAAAGCAGTTCAGCTTTAGCTACTTTATTCACAGTCAATATTGCCTTCGAAAGTTCCCTTCCAACCTGTGTCAGCTCGAACTTGGACTTTTCCGTTGTTTCCGCAGTCGCCATGGATTGAAATATTTGCCTTTTTATCCAATCCACAAATATTACTTGTCGTCTCTTTACCCTCCAAATCATAGTTTTTCGTGTCTATTTTTCCAGAATCAAGGTATCCGCCATTGCTTGTTTTAGCATCAGAAGAGCCATCAACAACTACTTCCCAACTTCCAAAGATGGGCGAATCGTTCAAAAATGCACTGAATGAAAGTTCGCCCTTTTGTGACTTGCCATCAGGACAACTGATTGTGCCATCTCCATTTCCTGATGTTTCTATTCCATGAGCTACAGTAGCGGCAGAAAACAAGGTAAGCATGAAAAGTAGTAATACTTTTAGTTTAAATCCACCCTCCAAATTCATGACTGTGTCTGGAATGTAAAATAATTTATATATTATGTAGTATGATTCTAGATCATAAAAAGGAAAAAAATGACACGAATCATTTAATACTTGACAATATCCTAATAAAGATTATCATTTGTGATTATCAATGGCGATTATCTTTCGATTAATCTAAATCTATTATGAATGTATTGATACTAAAAGAATAATTCACAAATGGATGCAATCATAATACAAATTTTATATTATATCTTATAGTTTCTATATCTTCAAGTTATTATAAAAGATCGATGAAAATACGTGTGAACTAAAATGGCACAGATGCCGACTCTAATTCCAAAAGAAGTAGAAATCCAGAGA
>JASKBU010000009.1:0-13746 GCA_033272285.1 Nitrososphaeraceae archaeon | reverse complement strand
CACAAGCAATTATGCCATTGAAGGTGAATGATAACATAAATACAATGATGTCAGTATCTGCTACCGATCAAGGTTGCGGTCTCATTAATACTGCACCATCTAATGAGCCCAATATTCCTGCTATCATATTCTCAATTATAAGGATAGGTAGTTGATAAATCATTCCGTTTAGGAAATCCATACAGGGTATGTTTCTTAAACAGAGCGAAAACATACAAGAATACGTTTAAACCCCACTTTTTTTTGACTTCCTGTTTTACAATGTTATTCTATTGTGTAACCTCTCAAACTGAGTCTTAAAGCATCCAATAAATCATCCTAACTTTTGATTCTTGTTTAAGTCTAATTCTTCAGCATACGCAGTCCTTAAACTAGTAATGAGTTTATCATGTCTTGATTAGATTTCTGTGACTATTTCTTTAGTAATTTCTAAAGTAGTGTCAATTAGCGCCAATTATATTAGTAATCTCTAAAGTGGTCTACATTAGTCTACATTAGAATAGTAATTTCTATAGTGTCAATTAGCGCCAATTATATTAGTAATCTCTAAAATAGTCTCAATTAGGGCGGTCAAGTCATGCAAAAGTTTAGTCTTGTTGTTTTCACATCTAGAGAAGCATACAGGATCAGAAACCAAATAGTTTATTGGATAGGGTATATGAAGAATGGAGGCGTGAAAATAAGTAAATGACAAGTGCATCAATGCCAAAACAACCAACATACCAATATTAATTCAGCTCTTGATCATTGCATAGAAATCATAAACTATGATCAGTAGGTTTTTTTATTACTGCTAACTATATGACATCGTAATTTTGAGTGCACTCTTGACCGGCGCAATAGGTCTCACCTTCGCCTCTGACACAGTAGGCGCTGCCGCATGGAATTAAAAGTGAAGATAACCTTCATTCTTTTTATATCCGTCATTTAAGCCTATGAAAGTATAAGTCTTTTTCACTCCCACTTTTCTAAAATTTTCTAGAATTTGTTTATACAAACAGTTTAGAAACAACAGTGAATGAAGCAATTGGAACATATTTAGAAACTAAACAAAAATGTGAAACAGAAAAAATACAAATTGCACCAATGGAGATAAGTAGTGATAAAAAATGAATGACGCTGAAATAGATATGTATACCGCAGACCGCGATATGCACTACGTATTTGATAGTTCCGATAAAGCAGAAATAGAAGATCAAGATCAAGACTTTAAGTTAGTAAAAAGTATTTTGGAGAATATGTTGTATTCGTACTCACATGGATATAATGGCAAGAAGGAAATTATGATTGGTAACATGACACAGATGGTAAAACAAATGGGAGATTTGAACATTAAGAGATTAATGGCTCACTGTATAATATTTCCGAGGATATTAAATGAATTCAATACAGTATTATCCAATGAATTAGAAGAAAGAAAAAAGACGTGACAATAATAGGCTCTAGTAACAAAACGTTTAAGAAACATAATAAAGCAACTGATGGGACAACGGTCGAATGAACAAGAAACAACCGAGCTCCCCACCAGTTGCCTGTGTTTACAGTGATAGGCACTGGTGGGCGCTTTTATATAAATAGTTGCGAAGAAAGTTATGGAAATTTTGTTGAAATTGTATTAGGTTTAAAATGAAGGTACTCATCGTTAGCCCCTTCCCCTCTTAGTGTTTTAGATTTTAAAATTCAATATTTATCATAAGAAATTATGGGTCGAACAGTTCCTTCGTATCGAATTGCAACCGAGATGGAAAGAAACAAGTGGAAAAATATTCAGGCAAAGGTTGGACAAGAAGGACAGAAAGGAATTTGATCAAATGTTTTCTTATTCACGATTGTTTAATTCTGCGGGCAGTAATGCTTGCAGACCTGTATTGATTCATCCAATTCTTATGTCTATTGTATTCGAACATTACAAGCAACTGAAGAAATTAGAAGAATCGGTGAAGTAAAGCCCTCGGTATAATTTAGGCGTGGCGGATTATAATGGTAGTAAGACCAATTGATACCAACATATATGATGTTGTGTCTAATATAATCACATGGCATCAAATAAAGATGAAAAGAATAGAGAAACATTCAATGTCCCTCTCGACGAAACAAAATCAACTGTTAAAAAGACAACAAATGAAGCACTAAACGAAATTCCACGGTATACTAAAGCCGTTAAAGAATATCAAGAAGAGACTATTCAAGCAATGAAAGATATTGCAGATAATTTTCTAGAATCTCAAAAAGAGGTTATCCGTTCAATGCGAACCTTATGGGAACCATACAATGAAAATGTACAAAATTCATATGCGTCCCATTGGGTATCACCACAAACATTTACAGAAAATTATGCAAGAGCAGTAAGCAATATCACAGACAGTCTAATAGCCGCAACCAGATTATGGAATAACATACTATTTGCATCTATGGATGCATGGAAAAATTCAATGCAGCACGCAAGAGACAACGCGATAGAATTTTCAAGGCTGAGTACTAATGTCGCAAATACATACGAAAACACTGCAAGAGAAAATTTAAGAGAATACGAAAGACGTTCAAGACGAGAATAAACGCAACATTGTGATAGATGAATAAAAATAATCTATCCATTCTTAATTTTTTATAATATAAAATCCAATATGACAAATATGTTAGATTCTGAAAAGTGTCTCCTTCCCCTCTTAGTGTTTTAGGTTTTAAATTCAATACTTTATCATAATGAATTATGCGTCTGTAATAAAAAAGAGAAGGGAATTTCTAATTTACTTCAAATCTTGTATTGCTTTGAATTTCTCCAAATCATCCAGAAGTCCCGCTGCTACCATATTCCTTACAACTTCTTTGGGGTCTTTGATATCCTTTAATGCATCAACAAGGTCCTTAGGGTCTTTAGCGTCACCTATTTTTGGATAGTTATCTTTTAACGCTTTCATCATTGGGTCAACATCTATTTTAGTAACTGTTACAGCGGCGGTAGTCTGATTCGTTTGATTTCCTTGCGTCTGATTTTCTTGTGCATTTACTATAGCAATTGAGTTGGCTAGCACCGTTGATCCTAACAGCACGGCTATCGAAGCAAAGGCGAATGCCAACTTTGTATTTACATTTGGCATAACATCTAATCATGAACATACTATTTAACGGTCTGCCCCGTTACTTTAAATAGGAATGTTGACACAGAAAAAGTGTCAAAAAATTACATTGTATAATGAGGCCCATGAGTTTAACTGTTTTATAATTTGTTGATCATAGTATAACGTCACGCACAAGTAAGGACTTTATTCATCCTGGTGGGCCGCTCTTGCAAATTCATGGCCCATCAGTGTTTAACATCCATCTATGAATCAATATCAATTACAGGGGCACATGTTCTTCACAAAATCTAGTTAGTATAGTCGCGCCGGCAATTTTTTGTTTTAAAAAATGAGTATTAAGGTTTCTACATTTAGAGCAGTAGCCAACTAAATTAGAACCATAACCTACAATCTTTGAATCTTGCTCATTCTAGAATTCATGCTGCCTGGATTGTAATATTGTTCTTGATTGCTTCTAATTCCCTCATCCCGCCATTTCTCTATTAACTTGGTAGGTGGTTTTCCTTCCCAGATTCTCTTATTTCTTGTTCGTGTTCTCCAAATTCTATCTTAATTAATTTACCCTTGGGAAGTTTTAGTGGTGCCGGTGTATTTGCATTCCTGAAAGTTCGTATTCGGGTAGGCAATAGTTATTCATTCGTTCATTTAGTTTATGTAATATAGGATAGTTGCCTCTTAGTTTCTTCTTTGCTGTTATCTTCTGCTGTACTTTCATCAAGTGCTTTCACCATGTCATCTAAAAATGCTCTTAGTGCCCGTCTGTGTTCTTTATTATTATAATATTTATTGACCATTACCGCCCTGGTTTCTTTATCTTCTATCCATCCAAATAATTTATTCAATGCATCTAACTTCAATTGTTCTTGTCCTATGTTGATATCTTCAGGGGTAGACATATTATTTCACTTTACTTACCTATGTTGGACTTAAAAGATTCCCGTCTTTATCACGAAGCTTATTATCCTTATCGCGCCAATATCCAGTTCCTTTAGATCCACCGCCTCTATTGCTCATATCTTTCATCTCTTCTATAGAACAGTTCACAAAGTCTTCATATGAGTAACTGTTATCCCTCTTCTCCCGCATATTTGTATTATTTAATTGTGTGTAATAATAGATAATACTGTCTTTGTCAGATCCTGTGCTTTCAATAATTTGATCTATGAATTTTTTTCTTGCTGCCTTATCCTTCGGTAACTCCAAATCGTAAACTAATTTTTGTCCTGCTAATAGCTTACTGTTTCCAATGGGTTCACCGGTATCAGGGTTAAATTTTTGGTTACTATTTCCTACTACATTTGGTTTGTAATACTTTCCTTCATCATATTCAATGCTATAAGGAATTTTCCTAAAGTCTGTTATATAGAACTGTCCGCCTACAGTCAAGCATTCTTTTGCAACAACTTTACCATTTTCTGTAGAATGATATAACAAGCGCGCCATTTTTGTTACAGTTTTTTTAACTTCACCTTTTGACATTGCATCAAGTTCCCTTAAACGTTGTAGTTGACTTGCAGGACTATTTGGAAAGTCATCAGGAAATTCTAATGTCAGTCCTGCTTCTGTTGCTGCTTGTTTCCATGCTTGAATGGTTCGATATGCTTCTGTGTTGGTATAGTCTACGTTATTCCATACTTTAGTTTTTTCAGTAGTTTGTTTACTCATATAAATAAAGTACGTTGCCAATCTTTATAATATTTTGGATAGTTAGAATATAATAGAATGAAACAAGTATCAAAAATATTATTAGTAAATGTTACGTATTATTATCTATGATATATTATACTTGGTCTCCTTCAGATGACGATGAAGATCCTGAAGATATTGATAAACCAGTTAGAAGTGGTAAAATAAAACGTAAGGGAGTTGCTCTTATTTCGTTTGACGAATATGAAGACCATGTAGATCTATTCTGTTCTCATTGTGAGAAATATTCTGGAATAAAGAATCGATTGGGTGCAAGAATATTAGAAAAAGACAAACCTATTCCAGCAGATCATGATAGTTGGGTACAATGTTACAAGTGCGGCAATATCTATGGTTTGCATGAAGTGGAGAAGCAAAAGAACCTGGTAGTTACTGAATTAAAGGGTCATGTAGTAGACAATCCCTTTGAAGCCAAAAAGACAATAATAGAAAATATTCCTAGTGGTTTGCTAGCTTTCCTAGTTTAAGTTATACTCTACTCCATACGGTGTGTGCGGAACTTTTTCTGAGAGCATCATGGCAAATTAAGAATGCTATTCTAAGCTGTATTGCAAAGAGAGTCTGTTAAAACAAAGTTAATCAAACAAATACAAAGCATCGGCTACAATTTTCTTATTAGATATACTAAAGGATTGATATAAGTAAATCAACCGTGCTACTAATCTTAATGTGATCTTAACGCGATAAATAATTGATGTGCCGTGTTGGGTTCAGTAGGGAGACTTTAGAATGAGTATTATTCCTTTAACACCGGTTCTAAACTTAATTGATATTACAAAATCAAAATCTAGTGCACCAAATACCCCGACGTTGGTATTAACAAATACAATAACTTTGGCGAGTAAATTGTTGATTCTAAACGGAAGTTCGGACTAAATGAACATAGTCATTCTATTAATTTTTATCCTGGCAGTTGGCAGTCTTTCTATAATCCTCTTTGCCGAACTAAATCTAGTGAACCAGAACATATCCGCTCCCAGCACTGGTCTAGATGTGATTAATATCACAAGTGTTGGGAGCAAGACAAATGCGAGCGCAGAATTATCCAACAAACAAATTTCCGACGCGATAGAAGGAGGAGACAATGTTGGTAGGATTGCTAGTATTCCTAAAAAATGCTTAGGCTCAGCTCTCTGTCCCGACTAAATCACATCCCTTTCAATATTTTTTTAGTTAATGCTATCTGTTACTTCTTATCTGTTTCTTCAGGTATATCTGATCTACCTTTTTCAATCTTTGTTCAATTTCGTTTATCATCCAGTCTTGGGAAAGTGTTATCCCAGTTAGTATATCCAATTCGGCTCTATTGACTCCATCAAATGATTCAACCTTTCTGAGAATTGAATCTACTGTGAATATATCCTGACTAAACATAATCAGTACAATCAGATTATCTGGACTAGTCACAGGTGCTTGAAGTAGCAGATTTCCTGACAATTCACGATATATACGCTCTAAAACATATTGATACAGAGTTTCCTTAACAGATATCACAATAACAAATTGTATATACCCTCTTGTGGAGGCAGGATTCACCAGGACAGAAAATTGCACGACATTATTTTCTTTCATCATATCTAATCGTCTGCTCACAGTCTTTGCCGAAATTGAAAGTTTCCTAGCAATTTCAGAAATGTTCATACGTGGATTTGGTAACAAACATTTAATTATCTTGAAATCTAATTCCTTGGGTCCTTTCTGTACATGCGGTCGGCTTACAAACATGCTCTGTATCACAGTGGGTTTCAGTGAATCAATTAATAGCGGAATCTTATTTTCAGATCCTGTCTTTACGACCAAAGAAAATACAGATGTTCCTCCAATCTGCCTAACATGTAAGAATAAATCGCCCAATAAATTAAGGCGATTAATAACATTCTCTGCTAACTCATTATGTCTCATCTTCAAAATACATTCTGTTCCATAGCCGAGGACTGCGGGATTTATGTACACAAAGAACTTTTCGATCACACCTCCAGATACCATTTTGATAATTCTTGCTCTAACACTCTTTGTACTCAAGCCCACGACTGAGCCAATATTTCTGTAAGATATCCTACAATCTTTGGCAAGGACTTGGATAATCCTCAAATCAATTTTATCTAGGATGGGCTGTTTCATGGGGCTGTGGATACCAAATAGAGTCGTTTATAAAAGTCTGTTGTCCATACTTTGGAGTAAATGACACATAATGGCTCTAATTACGACAAAATGTAATGGTGCTTCTAAATAGTCATTATTCCCCTCTCGCCTATGAGGCTCGCTTATGCGACCATTTTTTCAAAGACGATGGTATTGGAAAAGGAAGAAAGTTTGTTGAATTCAAATTTGATTCTCTTTCGTAGGCATAAGGGACACAAATGAGACATTTTGTATTCAAGCTTTCCAAAATAAGGCGTACTCACACCTATTTGCTTTAATATTGCTCAATATAAAATCGACATTATCACATTGTGTCATCAGAAGGGAAGGATAGTTTGACAAGTAATCAAATTTATAATGATGATAATTCTGCCTTAATAGTAAAAAATCTCTCGAAATACTGGGATTCTCAGGCTGGTAGAGTAATCGGTGTTAAAGACATTACATTTAGTGTAAGAAAAGGCGAATTTGTATCAATTGTCGGTCCATCTGGAAGTGGAAAAAGCACATTGCTTAACATGTTAGGCGCTTTGGAAAGGCCAACGAATGGACAAGTACTAATTAATGGAATTAACATTTTCTCGCTCAATGATTCGGAGTCTGCAACAATGAGAAACAAGCGTATTGGATTTATTTTTCAATCTTATAATTTAATTAACAGGTCAACTGTGCTCAAAAACGTAGAATTCCCAGCTATCATAGGAGGAATGAGTAAAACGGAAAGAAGACTCAGAGCAATACGGTTATTGAGTTTTCTAGGATTGAAATCCAAAATACAATACAGACCATTTAACTTGAGTGGTGGAGAGCAACAGAGAGTGGCTATCGCGAGGTCACTTATGAATAATCCTGCGATAATCCTTGCGGATGAGCCCACAGGAAACCTGGATACAAAGACAGGAACGGATGTTTTTGGTTTATTGAAACTTTTGTCAAACAAATTCAAAAGGACTATCATTATGGTAACACATAATACTGATTTAGCAGCAAGGACTGATAGATCTATCTATATCAAAGACGGAAGAATTGAAAAACAAATAGTAAATTTTGCGACATGAATATGTTCTTCAAGAAATATGATAACACTGACGTCCTGAATATTTTCTCTGCAGTACTATTTTTATGTCTATTTTTGACCAGTATTATTCTTGTCCAGCATTCTGCAATAATATCTTTTACCTTTGCAGATTCAGATAAAGGACAAGAAAATAAGGAAAAACATGATACCAATCAAAGTCATCAATCAAAGAAAACTGATAATGATAAAAAATCAGATGGCAATGGTAAACAGTCTTCGGAAGGATCAAATAAAGGTCCCCCAAAAGACGATGAACCTCCAAAAGACGAACCTCCAAAAGACCAACCTCCAAAAGACGAAGAACCTCCAAACGTACAGGAATCACCAAGCCCTGTCATTAATACAAATACTGTTACTACTCCTTCTGTTAGTTCAAATAGCAACGATGAGGATGACAATGATACTGAAGGAAATGAAGGTCCCACAAAATTTGCATTTGTAGACTCCTTTTTCACTGATCAAACCGCCCAAGGATCGGTGATTGCCGAGACCTCTTCCGTTTCATCCGGCGCACAAGAGATACCTCCAGTTCAAAAACAAGAAGTTGGACCGGGAGAAGGAGATTCGATACTCGCTATAGTTCTTATTAACAGAGGCTTTTCAGATGTAACAAGTATAAGGGCATCATTAGATTTTCCACCAGGATTTACGGCTAATGTATCTCCAAAAAATATCGATAATGATACTGCATTAGCCACTTACAATGGTCAAGTCAATGCGGGTCAACCTTTCGCTCTCTACTTTCCAGTAACAATATCAAAGGATACTCTAGTTGGAAAAGAATATACAGCTTCTCTCAAAATACGATATTTTAATGTTGCAGAACAAGACGAAGAGGATACAAGAGATAGGACGATTAAAATTCCATTAAAACTAAGTGGTAAAGTTATTCTAGACGCAATACCATTTTCGGTATCGGCCTCGTCACAATCAGTCAACAACACATTCCAAGACGGGAAATCGTCTTTTGCAAGTGTTGTAAGTTTGGTCCCAGGTGAACCTAATTTAGTTGAGACGTTAATTAAGAATGAAGGATCTGCTTCTGCTACAGGAGTAATTGTAGAGGTATCATCTAGAGATCAGCAGGATCAACTTGACAATAATAATGTCATTCCAAGCTCATCAGGCAATGGCAATACTTCAACAACTACAGTACAACAATCTACAGTAATCCCTTTAATAAACTCAGGAACTACGACCTTTAATGTGGGTGTGATTCCAGCAGGTGGAAGCGTAAAGATAAATCCTGTGATATTCGCTAGCAATTCTGTAGGCAGCATATTAGAGAATATACATCTAAAAATATCTTATAACGATGCGTACGGTAACAAGAAGGAGATCGATAGGCTAATGGGAGTTCATATTTTACCCTCTTCTCCACAATCTGGATTAACTCTCTCGCCCACAGTTACTAATTCTGATACGATTCAAAGTGGTACTTCTTTATCAGATGTAACAATCCAAAATGGTAAAGATGATTCAGCTAATAGGGGTAACGGTAACAACGAATATAAAAATCAAACCTTTTCTTACCCATTGACTCAAGTTAGTGAATTCAACTTAAATGGAAATGGAATTATCCCAAACGAAATTGAGAATAATGATAATAATAAGAGTGATGGCGTCGATTTACCCTCAGATGCAAATGCAAATGCAAATGCAAATGCAAATGCAAATACAAATACAAATGCAAATGCAAATAAAAGTATCATATCCTTGATAGCAGGCAGAGTAGATGATCTGAAGTTTAATATTACTAACACAAATACCAATACCATTACAGATGTAGTAATTTCTCTTAATACAGATTCCAGCTCTATGAAGATCCTTGGGGATTCAAAGTGGAATCTAAATAAAATAAACCCATTCTCTACTCAGGAATTCATTACATCTGTATTTGCTTCCAAATCCTTGATTAACAGTCCTGTATCCTTTAAAGTATCAATACAATACATATATAATAATCAAGTCAAATCTGATTCCTTAAACCTAGGAGCAAACGTAATAGGCGATATAACAGTAAATATCAACGATCTTGCTGTTAATTATATAGGTGGAAATCCAAATCTGGTGGGCAATATTTTGAACAAAGGGAATACACTGGCATTATTCACCACTATAGAATTATTAAATCCATCGTCGACCATTAACGGTGAAAATCAAACACTCACTATGTCATCAACGCCAATGTCGAGGGATTATAAAAATAAGAATATCCTGATTCCTGCTTCCTCTTTCCCACAGTATCTTGGTGATCTTGAAGAAAATTCCCCACTTCCATTTAGTATTCCCTTGGCTATGAAAAATAGCTCTACTTCGGCAATCTATCCAGTATCATTAAAGGTAACATATAGTGACGATCTTAGAAATGGTTACACAGTAATTAGTAATGGAACCGTAGAATTTAGTGCTCCTGTGACAACAGGTAATCAAGGGCAAACTTTTCTTGGTAATTACACTATGATATTTTTTGTAATGGTAGCCATTGTAGCAATAATAATTGGTATTGTTATTCTAAGACGGTTCAGATCCAAAATAAAGAGCAAATCCCTAGAGGGGGAACTAAAAGTTAATGAAGTAAGTAGTTCACATAAAGATGATAGTCAAAACGATGAAGACATTGAAACACTATTAGGTGGTGAGGATGCTTCTCATGATGAGAATTTTAAAAACAATAGTGAGATAAAATAGCCATGAATATAAAGGAAATCTTTGTTTTGTCTTTTGATGCACTGAAAGAAAGAAAGATGAAATCCATATTAACAATTATTATGGTGATGGTTGGAAGTAGCTTAATGGTTGCTGTTGGTGGTATCAGTGCAGGTTTTGGTGGATTTTTTAACAAACAGCTAAGTAATCTTGCAGCAAATATTATTTTCATAAATCCGGCCCAAGTACAGCAAGGTGGAGGAGGACCGGCGGTAGGGCCTCCACCGACACCAAAAATTACGCTAAATGCTGCTGTGGAAAATAGACTAAAGTCTTTACCATTTGTAGATGACGTTATTCCATCGTATCAGGCACAAGTCATCCTAGAATCTCAAGGTGATTCAAAAGAGTATCAAGTGTTCTCCATGGATCCACAGAAATTAACAGTACTTTCTCCTACGCTGGAATTTGTAGAAGGATCGACTGTACGACAAAATGATCCCTCAGCACTTATTGTTTCTAATGATTTGGCCAATCCTCCTGGGGAGGATGCTCCATTTCTGAGATTATATCAAACTGTCAAGGCCACTTACACTTTTGTAGATCCCACTACCGGAAAAAGGGAATCAGATTCAAAGAGTTTCGTCGTAAGAGGAATAATCAAACAGACAGGAAATCCGAATATAGATAATTCCGCCGTAATAGATACTGAAGTAGGAAATGCATTGTTCCATAAATCTGGAAAATTTGATTCATTAATCGTAGTGGCCAGATCCGGGATTTATGTAGATACAATTGAGCAGGAAATTAGAAAGCTCTATGGTAACGATATTGGAATAACTACTGTTAAGGCTATCATCAAAACAGTCCAACAGTTTACAGGTGGGATAAGTGCTTTTCTTTTGAGCATTGCAATAGTGTCTTTGGTAGTTGGTGCGGTTGGAATTATTACAACCCTATATACCTCAGTTATAGAAAGGACACGAGAGATTGGTACTATGAAAGCCATAGGCGCAAAGAGTAAACACATACTTGCCCTATTTCTAACAGAGGCCTTGATGATTGGTATTTTTGGAGCTAGTCTCGGTCTATTGGGTGGAATAGCTGGAGCCTACATATTGAGCGCGGGACTAGTTGGTAACAATGGAGGCGAAAGTCAATCACAAATAGCTCCCATATTCCTGGCTGCAGATATGACTAGGGTATGGCTAACTTCTGCTTCACTAAGTCTCCTAGCTGGTTTGTTTCCTGCCTTAAAGGCTTCAAAGCTATTGCCAATCGTAGCACTAAAAAGAGAATAGATTAAGCCATTGGTAATGTGGCCACTTTTAGCAAAAAACGGGATCATCTGTATTCGTCACCGCAATCGCCTATACTCTCAAACAAATTATTTGATTTATTGCAAATATCGTCTATTGAATCACGATCAGTATCATCCAAGTCAAAATTGAAAACGTTAACATTATCATTTATGTGATTAACTATTCCGAGCCTAACACCAATAATCACTCCTGCTACTGTTGGTTTGCTAAGAATATAGTTTGTGGCTACATTTGGTATACTTACACTATATTTTTTTGCTATCATATCCAATACCAATAAAAGTTTCTGGAACAAATCCCAACCTCCCCAGACATCTATCATCTTTTTATATTTTTGTAAGCTTAATGTGTCCAACTCGATACCAGATGGCTCTGCCTTTCCCAGATATCTTTCAGACAAAAGGCCTCCGCAAATGGTTCCATAAGTGAGTAAATTAATATTATATTTACTACATAATGGTATCATACGAACTTCGGGTCTTCTATCTATTATTGAATATTGAACTTGGTTTGATGCAATCTGCACACCAGAGTCTAAAATTATTTGGAGGTGTTCAGTATCAAAATTTGTTAGACCCAAATGTTTGATGCGCCCTGAGTCCTTGAGTTCAGATAAATACTTTAGAGCATCCATATAATACGGATTATTATAATCCCACCAATGAAATTGAAGTAAATCAAGGTGGTTTACATCCATTCTGCGAATTGATGATTCTATGCTGGTGTTAGTCATTGAACGTGTTATAGTGCTGGGTCGAGGTACCCATTTTGTGAGGGCCTTGACTTTATCAAGTTCATCTTTTCCTTTTAACTTCAGCAAATATCGTCTGAACTCGCCAATAATATTCTCGGCTGGATCATAAATATCGGCAAGGTCCCATGTCGTGAAACCTTGCTCATGGTATCTTAACATATCTTGTATTGCAGTTTTCCGATTGATGTCTCCATGTCCACCCGCAACCTGCCACATACCATTTACAATTCTACAAATCGTCATATCTGGAGCTAGTTGGTGGAATTTCTTGCCCATGAAAGTTCTTGGATACCACTCTATTTTTAGCTTACAAATAAAGGAAAAAAACCCATTCAGTAAAAGCCAATTAAACTGAAACTAAAATAAAACCCCATCATTGATAGCGCCTATTTTAGATACTTTTTCGATTTTATTCTTTAATTTCACACACAGTTCTATCTCTTCTTCAATTATAATATAGCTCCAGTATCGAGCACATAGAATCATCCAAATAATTCGACGGAAATTAAATCATTATGACAATCATTAATGTGATCTTAAATTTATGACAGGATCATCTAATCTTCGACCTTTTTATTTTTTCTTGCAACAACATACATCCTTGAATTAGGGTTTCAGGTCTTGGTGGACAGCCAGGTACGTATACATCAACAGGAACAATGCCGTCAACACCTGGAAGCACGTTATAAGAGTCAATGTACAGTCCTCCTGTAATTGCACAGGCGCCCATGGCAATGACATATTTTGGATCTGGCATCTGATCATAAACCATTCTTAATCTGGGAGCCATTTTTCTTGTAACAGTACCCTGAACAACAATCAGATCACATTGTCTTAATGAACCAAAAGCCTCAATTATTCCAAATCTTTCAACATCATATCTGGGACCAGAGGCTGCTCCAAATTCTACACTGCAGCAAGCAGTCTCCAAATGTACTGGCCAAAGTGACCAGATTCTTCCCCAGTTTATTGCATATCCTAAAGGAAGATCCAACGCTCTTATAAGAACGTCTC
>JASKBU010000008.1:0-16083 GCA_033272285.1 Nitrososphaeraceae archaeon | reverse complement strand
GAAGAATTCAAAATAACTTTTGTGACTTCCGAGTCAATTATCTTCTTGCCGTTTTCAACTTGATCTTCGTTAGTCATAAGAAGAATAGGGCTAATAACCCTTAAAACTGTATAATTCCTATTAGGATTTCTGATAATAATTGAAAAAATGTAATAAGATGATATTACTAATAATACGTACAAGCGGCTTGAAACTTATTTAATATTCACAATTAGTCTAAGCTATTCAAAATATTGAATATTGTCTTTTATCTTTGGAATTATTTGTTCTCTCATAAGGGAATCAATGTGAGGCTCTTCAACATCAACTGTAAGTAGAACATAATATTTGTTTTTTATGGGAGTAACAATCCTTACGAGTTTTTCGTATTTACCCAAAGAATACACAAGTCTACCTAGTTTGCCCTCAAATTTCAACCTCGATTTATGTCTAGCTATTGCATTTAGGGTATATTCTTGATTTTCTTGCCGGGTCATTAAGGGCTCAAGACCATCTCTTCTGGCGATATTGAGCAAAGTACCATTAGAGTCGGCTATGGCAATCCACCTTAATGAAGAATTGATTTTCAATATTTCCTTCGAGAGACTTTCAAAATGGTCCTTATTACTTTTAGACATTGTTATGAGTTAAGTTGTTCACAAATATGTATTAATATTTATCTGGTAACGTCGTACAAGTTATTTACTTATCTCTATTTTTATGGTAAATTGATTGGTGCCTATCCGGTTAAAGACAAGAACCAATCAACCAGATTGACTATCGTAACAATGAATTCAAGAAGGCATACGATTACATACCTAATTTTTATTTAAAACTTCTAATCAAGTATCTAATTTCAGTGGGCTGTACCTAAACTTAGGCAAGCCATATTCTTATACATCTTATGGTCTCTGATTAGGCTTAGCACTTAAAATTGTCATTAGCCGGTGAAGACACTCTGGACATTGGTACCAGTCTACTGGTTTAAATTTTTTTATATTTTGTTGGTTTAATGAGAATAACGTAGACATAGACTGGTGGGACCATCAGAATTTGACATTTTGGTCCCCGCCGGTCGCCATATACTATTTTATGTTGTGGATGCCACAAAGCACGTAAAAAATTATAAACAAAAATTATTATTTTTTAACCTAATCAGATGGTTAGTAACTTGAGAAGGCGATATTGAAATACTCTTAGCAACAGGATTGTTATTATTGTAGACGATGATCTTGATATTACTCTCTTTTCCGTGAGGTATTAAAAACCATTACGAGTAACAATACTCACATTTACGGATCCTATTTTGGGGCTAGAAACATGAGATTGTATCAATTTTCTTTTGTAGAAATATTCGCAATTATTACTTTTACTGAGCAATTCACATAAAATATAAAATGGATATCAGTACGTCCAAGTTATTGGTTAGTGAATATAGACCTATACGTGGCTTTGCTACTCCAGAAGGCACATGGAAATTTAAGGAAAATGCTATAAAAAATGACATAGCAAATTCACACTTCCGTTCTTTTGATAACCTAAATTTCTCAAGTTTAGGTATGGGAACCTATTTGGGGCAAATTACGGCGGAAGATGATCACGATATGGAGAACGCGATTTATGAATGCGTAAAGTCCGGGGCAATGAACATAATCGATACTGCCATAAATTATCGTTCTATGAAATCAGAAAAAAATATAGGAAATGCAATGAAAAAACTAATTAACGACGATGTTGTTTCGCGCGATCAAGTATTTATATCAACAAAAAATGGATACATTACCAATGATGGTGATTATCCAACAATAGATGTACTTGAATATATGCATAAAATGTTCATTTCACAAGGAATCATAGACTCCAAAGACATCAGCTCTGGATATAATGTATTAAATCCCAATTATATTCGTAAATGTATTGACAAGTCACTAACAAACATGCAACTTGATACTATCGATCTTGTGTATGTTCATAATGCTTATGAAAGCTGGGTCGAAGACATCACAAGGAGTGATTTTGATGAAATGATACGAAGGGTTTTTCAAGTTTATGAAGAGTATAGATCGAAGAACAAAATTAGATATTACGGGATGGCAACGTGGACATGTTTTAGATTGCCCCAAAATGAAACAGGATATCTCTCTTTGGAAGATATGGTAAGAATAGCAGAAGACGTAGGAGGAGAAGATCATGGATTTCGGTTTATACAACTACCATACAATCTAGCCTATACAGAAGCATATTTACTGAAGAATCAATCTGTTGGTGGAGATACTGAACTTACTATTCTTGAAGCATGTAATAGACTAAAAATTGGAGTTTTTACGAGTGTTCCGCTATTACAAGCTAAATTGTTTGGTGCAAAAATACCCGATTACTTGGGTTACAATAATCAACTATTAAAAATAATTCAAATAACCAGATCCACTCCAAACATACTTGCTCCATTAATTGGACAAAAGAAGCTTCAACATGTCAAAGAAAATATAGAGCTGGCCAAGGTGGCACCGTTAGATAATTCGGAATTCAACAACGCAATAAAAATTTTAAATTAGAAGTTTAGCCTATAGATATGAGAAGATTATCTTGTTACTTGTTACCATTCGATGGACATAATACACAAGAAAATCTTAATCGATTATTCTATTTTCTACATATCATATAGAAACTTAAAAACCTGGTTAGAAAAAATCTATATCTTATAAAACTGCTATTGTAATTACATTATCGCCCCGTATCAGCACATCACCTACTTGCGACTCTTGTTCTTGCTCTTTTTTTTCCGAGTTGTTATTATTATTGCCTTGTTGTTCTATAATTTCTGTAGCTTCGGTTATTACGATATTCATCTGTTTGTCAAATCCCTTAATTTTTCCCCTTACTGATCTTCTTCCCTTTAGTTTCACAAGCACATTTTTTCCAATACTTTCCTGCAGTAATTGAGTTGCAATTCCCTCTTCGGACATTTTTAGTTTTCATTTGGATACTAGACTAATATTAATTCTTTCGATTTCTAGTTTCTTAATCACCAATAATTAAGGTCAATTGTAACGAAATTGATTTTATATTAAATAAGAGATATCATAATTTTACTAAATAAGAGTACAAGCAAGTATACCATTTACACTTTTACGTCCAAGTCAAAATCGTGCACAAAAAAACCTTGCATTTTATTGGGCACTACAATATGAAGGGAATGTAAGGCTAAGTTTTCTTTATTACTTTTCTAAAAAGTTCCAGGTTCTTTGAAATTTCTCCGTTCCATTGTTCTTCAGTGTAACCATGGACCTTAATTCCATGTTCTTTAGCGTTCTGAAGTAATTCTTCTTCAGTATTTCCGTACATAGTATGGGTACAAACCGGATCGCCTGCGTCTTTACAGTTTATTGAGAGAGTCATTAAAAATTACTTCAATGGAAACTATTTAAATTTTGTCATGCTTTAGATATCGATATTGACTACACTGGCCTCATTTAGAAATAGATTCTTTGATTAGTAAATGATAATTATGTCAACTGATAGTTCACACTCGTCAAACCAATCAATTTCACAACTCCAAGGAAGCAAGATCAATTCTTATAACACAAATTCTATAATTTATAAGAGAAGCATATGAACGAAGATATTAAATACACACTAAAATATCATGAAGAAACGAAGCATTCTGAATTTAGCATTAGATCATCTAGCCATTACCTTGATTGGGATAATAAGCCAAAAGCATTTAAATTTTATTCAAAGATTCCATCAATGGCTCTCCCAGTAGATTTTCCCACTCCTGACCAAAATGTTGTTACCATGATAGATACGGTTCAAGTTTCTCGTTCAGTTAGCGCCAATACAGATATAGATATTAAACTGTTATCATCGTTACTTTTTTTTTCATCAGGAATTACAAGACAAATCAAGTTTCCTCATGGTAAATATTTAATGCGTGCTGCTCCTGCAACTGGCGCCTTATACCCAATTGAAGTCTATATAGTGTCCACAAACATTAACGGTTTGCGAGCAGGTATCTATCATTTCTGTCCCGGCCAGTTCACCCTAACAAATTTGAGAGAAGGGGACTACAGATTATTATTGGCAGAGGCTGCGGGAGATAATGATCAAATAAAGAATTCACCGTTTACTATAATTCTAACCTCTATTGCATGGAGAAACGCTTGGAAATATCAGGCCCGTTCGTATAGACATTGGTTTTGGGATTCTGGTGTGATTGCTGCGAATTTGATTGCAACTGCAATGTCGTTCGGATTGGATACCAAATTGATACTTGGATTTGTTGACAAAGTTGTAAATGATATGTTGTGTCTTAATGAAGGAAAAGAAGCGTCGGTAGTTTTAGCACCAATTGGAATTGGATGTTCACAAGAAAAGCCCAAGAAAACGGAATATCCGTCTAGATTTGTTCCGGATATTGTTCCACTTTCAAAGAACAAAGAAATTGAATATCCCCAGATCTGGGAATTACATAATGCATCATCGTTGAATTCAAGCGAAGAGGTACGTAGGTGGGCAGATTCGGTACCAATGATCGAATTTCATGAACCAGAAAAAGCTGGTAGCATGGAATCAAAGCAAATAGATCCTAGACCCATAATTTCACAATCGCTATCCAATGTCATACTTTCAAGGGGATCTACTAGAAAATTCTCGAGGCAGCCAATTGCATTTGAACAGTTTTCAAATATTCTTTATAGCTTAACTAAGCGTATTGATTCAGACTTTGTTGACAAAAAATCTATGATTGATATTTACTTCATCGCAAATGAAGTAGCTAATTTGCAAAGCGGAGCATATTTTTTTAATCGAAAAGATAATTCAATTAATCTCTTAAATTCAAACGTTCACAGAAATACATCAGGATATCTATGTCTAGAACAACCTCTGTTTAGTGATGCCAGTGCTGTTTTTTACATGATGTCCAATCTAAAATTAATACTGGAAACGCTAGGAAATAGAGGCTACAGGCTATGCCAATTTGAATCTGGAATCATAGCAGGGAGGATCTACCTGTCTGCATATAGTCAAGGAATTGGTGCTTCAGGATCAACTTTTTATGACGACGCTGTGACAGAATTTTTGTCTCCACATGCAAAAGATAAGGAAACTATGATTGCCGTTGGTATTGGAATTTCAGATTATAAATCAAAACCTGGAAAAATACTTGCAGGCAAGTTCTCAAGAGAAGATCTTTTATCGTGATTCAAATTTTCAAAGATTCATGTTCGAAGGTTCATCGCATCGCTATTGATACTTTTTATTAAATTCAAAGATTATGATGATTCAAGGTATTCATTACAGGTTCTTGAGTCGCTCTTCGAGTTTGTACGTAAGACGGAGGTCTATGTCAGTAAGTCTTCTTACCCACTTCGAAAGGATCACCATATCCTTTATCAATAGTATCAAGGAAATAACACCCGTAATAATAATACCATCTACTAAACGGTCAATCTTCATGAAAAGTAACGTTATGATTGCTGCACCAACGGCTAATTGGCCACACTAAATGCTGCACGTATAAATGTCGTTTCCTTTATGGTTTCGATGCAATTTGATATTCTATCAATATTTGCAAGCTCATTTCTCAATCTTACTATGAATTGTGGCCGAGTACCTTTTTGTGCCAGTGATACAATATCTTCATCGATCTCATCCATTGCCAAATTAACATCCGTCTGCTTCCAGACCTTACTCTTAAAATTATAATTTATCGTTGAAAGTAATCTTATTCGATCACGCATCGTATTGATCCTCTCATTGTCAATGCTTGCGATCCTAACGTCCTTATAAAGAATAAGAATTGATGCGGCAAGTTCCAATGGGATTTTTTTCACTTTATAATCAGAAAGCGTACATGCAAGTATAATTGCAATTATGAAAATTACACCACCACCTACGAATGCAGTTACCAAGGGACCAATTGTAACTAAATCCAATTCAAATTGATGAATTGCTGCCTTGGTGACCAAAAGCACTGCTACAAATCCAAATACCTTTACCAATATCGAATGTTTTAGTAGCATCAATCTATCGACTTGCCGTTCCTTTGATTAGCAGACGAGTTATAAATTTTTTTATTCGAGCTTCATTGCATATAATACTTTTGTGTTTGTAAATTTATTAATATTTAATATCACCATTTAGCGATTTACTTGATTTACTTGTCTACTTGTCGTAAAAACCATTGAGTGAGGCGAGTAGAATTATAACGATGCAGTTCAAAGAATATATTCAGTACAAGAAATGAATCCAAGATGCGAGTGGGCAAAAGAAAAGGTCGAGATTAATTATCATGATAAAGAATGGGGAGTACCGTTGCACAATGATAGGAAGCTATTTGAATTTCTGGTACTTGAGGGAATGCAAGCAGGTCTTAGTTGGCGTATTATTCTCCGTAAGCGCGAAGAATTTCGAAAGGCATTTGATAATTTCAGAGTTCAGAAAATAGCAAACTATGACAAGATGAAAGTTGAGCTACTTTGTTCCAATCCATCCATAATTAGAAATATGAAAAAGATTGAGGCAACAATTATCAATGCTAATGCATTCCTTGAAATCCAAAAAGAGTTTGGCAGTTTTGATACCTATATATGGAATTTTGTATGCTACAAACCTATACAAAATTCCTGGAAAAGCTATAAGGAAGTTCCTTCCATGTCACAAGAATCTGATCTCATTTGTAAAGACCTTAGAAAACGAGGATTCAAGTTTGTAGGTTCCAAGATATGTTATTCAATGATGCAAGCTGTCGGTATGGTTAATGATCACACTTTAGATTGTTTTAGATACAGGGAATTGAGTAACTAAGGTAGATATAATGAGCGTTTTTAAATACCATATAGTTGAAAAACGTTATCCTTTCTATCCAAAATACAGAGTTTGAGACCTTAGGCAATTTGAGGGAATTATTTGAATCTGACGGATTTGAGATTGAAACTAAACATGTAAAAAGAGACAGTATTCCTCAAGAAGTTGATAAATACGCAGCAATTGTCATTTTGGGAGGATACATGTCAGTTTACCAAAATCTGCCTTATCTGGAAGAGCAACAAAAATTGATAAGAAATGCAAATCATCATCAAGTACCGTTACTAGGTATTTGTCTAGGCTCACAATTAATTGCTCAAGCGTTAGGAGGTAGGGTGTATAAGGGACAGCGAAAAGAGATTGGATGGTTTGAAGTAAAAGTAAATAATGAAGGAACGAATGATATCTTTAAAGGAATAGCTAATGACAGAATAAAAGTATTCCAGTGGCATGGAGATACTTATGAACTCCCGAAATCAGCAATAGTTTTAGCCTCCTCCAATTTGTATCCACAAGCATTTAAAGTTGGTAACTCTATCGGAATTTTGTTCCATTTAGAAGTAACTCCCGAAATGATCAGCAGTTGGACACGGAATTATGGACCTGAGATGACTGAAGTTGGTGTAAGTACAAATTCTATTTTAAATAATAAAAAAGATGAATTCGATAATCTGGCAAATAATTGTAAAGTGGTATATTCAAATTTCTTCAAGATGATTTCAAAAGGGAACCGAAAAATTAGTTGATTAATTCAACTTATGCAAGTATTGATCTAAAAACTACAATAATTTCTGATATTGGATTGAGTTGAAAGTATTACTTTTGAGCATTTTATGAAACTCAGATTGCAAGATTCAAGTAACATAAACAAAAAATGCAATATGGATGGCAATTAATTGTAATTTTTTTAAATAATATTCTAATTTTTGTATTTCAGTGCTTGAATGTAATCGAGTAACAAGTTTTTTATATTTAATCGTATTTTTATTTGGCGGGTGTCGTTAAGTTGCTATTTGATAAAAGTAATATCACAAAAACTGACGCACAACATCATTTAACCCCAGCTAAACGATTACCCTGGTGGTATGAACATTACAAGAGAATAAGACTATTTCCATGGTGGACTCGATATAATATTGGTCTTACCGAAGAAGCATCTCATAAGGACAAAATACTGGAATTAGCCGCAAAAATGGATTTTGATATGAAGGCTACATCCAGAATTATAAGACATGCAGTTTCTGAATTTTCTAAAAATGGTTTAGGATCAGATTATCCCGGTTATCATACCATCAACCATAATCTTGAAGTTGCATATATTTCATTGATGTCTGCAATAAATCAAAAGTCCGAAAATAAAATCCTTCTAAAGGATATTAAAAATCTTTTTGTGGCCGCATTATTTCACGATTTCGATCCAAGAAAAGAATTTGAGAAACCCAATGAGGATAATATTGAGCTCTTTATTAGAAATGATCAAAAATTAGCTAAACTTATTCAGTCTTTCGAAATAGATCTGAATATAGTGATTGCCCTGATACACAGAACGACGTATCCATTTTCTGGGGCACAAAAAGAACATGCACTAAAAAGAATGAATGAATTATTTAACTTGGCGGGCATAGAACAGGATGATACCGATACCAGGGAACATTATGAGAAGCTTGGCTTATTCTTGTCTATTTGTGACCGCATTGCCGGATATTGTTTGGGTGATTTTAATTATGCCAAGGAACTGGCAAGACGCAACGCCCGTGGTATTGGATGGCATTCTCAGGTGATCAATGAAAAGTCTGTAGAGTACTTTGCTGCGCTTAAACAAATGGATGACAAAGATACCTTTGAAAGGGTAATACAGAGCTTACCCGTTGGATACAGGAAGAATTTTTTTGATAATGTTGAAGGTTTTAGGGAGGCATGGAAAAGAGAACTCGAGATTAAAGCATCGTTGCGTAAGAATGAAATTAGTTTTGTAACAGTTGTTGAAAATACTATCAGTGAAGGGGATAAGATAAGTACGGATTCATGTGACACAATTATGAAGATACGTCATGAATATTGTTCTCCTATGAATTTTCATGATAGAGAATTTCGTAAGTCAATTTGCGATCCAAGTACAATTCTCATAACTCTAAGAATCAATAGTGATGCTGGACAGATTGTTGGGTATGTAAAAGGAGGTCCTTTGGAAAAACACAAGCCTGGGCATGCCGGGTATGATGAAAGTTTAGGTAAAATGAATACAATCCATATGGAATCTCTCAGATACGGTACCTTGGATCAAAATTTAGGTAAAAAGAATTCAGTTTTTATGGAATGGATGGCAATTAAAACTGGATATCTTGGAGAAAAAGGAGGCCACATGCTCAGATCTGAATTTCTTAAAGAGGCAAGAAGACGTGGTTACAAATACGTCACAAGCTACTATCAAAGAGAACGTATTATGAATAGAAAGAATAAAGGAGAACCAATTGAGATAGTTCAACAGTATGATGCTGCTATGATTGATTATTATAGAATAGATCTATCTCAATTTGTTGAATCAATTTCAATATAATAAATCGACAAAATAATTTGGTGATAATAATAGTTTCCAGAGCTAAATATCTTCTTTTAACATAATTCTTAATTGTCGTTTGATATTTTATGATAGAAAATGATCTGCGGGCTCGTGTATAGCTTACTTGCCAAATGTCCGATTCAGGTGGGAATTCCAAGAGGTAATAAGATTTCGATGGTAAGATTCCATTGTTGTCAATGCTTGGGTATACATTTTTATGTTCTCTTTTGAAATATCAATTGAATTCAAAGTAATTTGATTTCATATTTCACACGTCCTTACAAAATTTTCTGTAAATACACGATTTTGAATAGTCTCAATCACATCCTGAAGGTAGGAAAGTTTACAGATGGTTTTTAATGAATTGGTTGAGGTCTGGTTTCTCTTGGCTCGTTCTTAACCATTTTTGACCGTTTAATGGTAAAAAATGGTGGTTTATAAATATTAAATATTACTCTTAGATACGAACGATTGGAGTTAATTGATTAAGCACTGATCCAGTTTAATAACCTTCATGTCATTGGATGTACGTGTCTTTTCCAAGCGATATTTTTTCAAGAATGTTTACCGACAAGAATACACAGTTATTATACCCCAAAGAGGATGTTCCGGCCCATGATACAGAGGACATCATACAGACGAACATTTTCAATGTTATGTTGAATAGAAGATCACAAAGAAAATTTGAGAATAAAGATGTGGAAGAATGGAAGCTTGAAATGATTTTTGCAGCGGCTGATACTGCACCTACTGCAGGAGGTTTCCAGGGTTTCGAAATATATCACATAAAGAATGAGGAAATTAAGACAAAGCTGGTCGAGGCGGCTAACAATCAACCATACGTGCATGCGCCAGTTGTACTTGTATTTTGTATGGATCCCAAGAGAATAAAATTAAATTTTCCACCAGACACGATCAGAAAATTCTCTCAACAAGACGCCACTCTTGCCGCGGCATATTCCCAACTTGCTGCGCATGCTTTGGGATTGAGTTCCATATGGATAGGCATGTTTGATGAGATTAAAATAAAGGAAATATTGGGTATAGATCTCTCGCCATCCTCTATTCTTTGCTTAGGATACCCAGTAAAGATGCTGGTGCCAAAGCCAAAGAGGAATCTCAAGGACCTGATTCATGAAATTTAATTTTATTGGGAATCACAAGAATTACAAGTCTATTTTATTGAGCGCATCAATAGTAAGACTGGTGAGGACTCGCACACATAGCGTTTCGCTGTTTCCACTGTGCCCCATTAGATAAATTAAACGTAAGAAGATTTTAAAAAATATGCGTTGAAGAAAACTACGTACCATTATTGTTAATTTGTTGTATCTCTTTATTAAATCTGGTGAGGAACTCTTGTATTCTTTTTAATTGAAGGTTAATGGACATTATAAAACTTTCAAGATCGTTATCATTTTGCGGTTTACCATCTACGAGAACCAGCTCACTCAGGTTCAAGAAAGCCTCAATGTATGACAAAAAGTTTAATCTGAGGGTATTATCGGTTAATTTGTCTCCTACCTGTCTAATAGCATCTTCTATCTCACGAATTCTGAATTTGGCGATAGGCATAAAATTCTGCTTAATAAAATAGTACAGCTGTTCGCTTGTCGTATCTCCCGAGATATAATCGGTCAAATAATCCTTCAACTCTTGTTCTTTTTTCTGTATATATTCCAGGTGCACAATGATTCTTTTACATTCAAATTCCTTCTTTGCTATTTCATCTAATCTTCTTTGTTCTAATAATGAATCCATCCGGGATGTCATTGAAGAAATTTTTGATAGTAGTTCCTCGGCCAATTTCGAAGTTTGTGCTTGAACTCTAAATACTACAATTGCAATTCCAATACCAATGATTAGTTCAATAATTGTAGCCACCCAGTTGGGTATATCAAAAGCCAATCAGGTAAAAGAACACTACTTTAGAATTTATATTTTATAATATTCACTTTATTTTCCCTGCGAATTTACTATTTTTGAGCAATAGAATACCTCTTTCGGAGGTCTAGTTCCATGAATCATCTATCTAGAAACGATACTAATTTTTATAAAATTTTTATGATATTTTCGATTATTGTAAGTTATTAAATGACATACCCATAGAAATTATGATGAGAAAAATTTATCTTTACTATATTTTGTTTGGAGTAATATTGGCAGGAGTATTAATTTTCTTCATAAAACAAGAATCAAAGGTTCCATACGCATTAGAAGTTGATGCTACGAAGGATACTACTGATATCGCTGGAACTTACTACAGAATTAGAGTCAATAATGTGGGAATCAATTCACTCTCGAATATTAGTGTGTATTTAGGGAAAAATGACATTCAGAATCTAGATACTCTTGCACCAGGTCAATCATTTTTCTTTTATCCAAAACCCGAAACAGACTTGGAAAAGATAAGCATAACCGCCAAAGAGGGCATTAACGTGACTACGGACTATCGTACTCCGCTAAAAGGAATTGGTTTGCCAGGGAGCGGTAGGTAATATCGATGATTGGTTTAAGAATTTATCTGCGATGTCCTGAGAAAATAGTAAAATATAGAGTGAAAATAATCAAAACCAAGTGGTTTTCTACTCTATCCTGGGGTTGCATACCAGAATTATATCCAAATTGTATGGGCATGACAAATTCTTCGGGTACATATTTGGGAATTGTTGTCGGGGCATTAATTGGTGCAATTGTTAGTTGGTGGATTTTCAATAGGCAAAAGAAGACTTCAGATAAGCAGGATTATACACTGAATCGCATCGAACAATTATAAAATTATAATGAAAAACTACTAGAGAAAATTTTCGACCTAAACAAAAAAATTGATTTGTTACTTGAAGATCAATAAAAAGCACTCAAGCAATAATAAAATGCGAAATCTAGAAAACTAGTGTTTACCCACATATATGTCTCTTGGTAAATGTAATTTGTTGTGGTTATTCGTTGCGGTATCAGTATTGTCTGTAATACTTGTGAAGAGTTGCCAGTTAAAAATCTGATCGAAATGAGATTAGACTAAGAGGGCGAACCGCCCATCAACTGCGTGCCGTTACATGATCCTAATTTATTTATTGATACTTATGAAATCTTTATATGTTTTAAATTACTTCAAATTTGTGACCGTGGCAGAGCAACCCGCAGAGAAAAAATCATTCAAAGAACAGTATATCGCATTCCTTATAACCTTTGGAATAATTGGATTAGCAATTGCTTTCGTTATAGGTCAGGCAGTATCAAAAGTGGTAAACTCATTTGTTAAAGATATTATTGATCCTACTATTGGTCTATTCCTACCCGGAAGTCTAAATAACATGTCTGCAACTGTCATAGGCATATACGGTGCACCCTCCGAATTCAAGTACGGTGATCTAATTTCAAACATCATAGAATTTATTATTATTGCATTACTTGTATTCCTCGCATACAAGATGCTATCAAAATACAAATTGCTTGAGGACAAGACTAAACCAGAAGAGAAGAAGTAACCAACCAGAGCTTAAGAATATGCCGTATCGATTTGCAATTGAGCTATCCACATTATTTAATATCAGTTTGATGTGCCAAGGTGTTTTTACGTATTCGGGAATATGTGACGACATTTCAATCAATCATTAATTTTTAACCTCGTCAATATTCTAATCATGGTATCAATAATTTCAGGGTTAGGTAGGTTTCGGACATTGTATAAAGTACGATCCTATTACTTGTATAGGAAGCTAGGAACAGTAGAGGATATTTTGCACGACCGAAGTTGACTTGAACTAAAAATAAAGTTAGGAAAAATTAATAAAAAAATATCTTGATTTATTAAAAAAAGTTAGGAAATTCCCAAATTTGGGAATGACGATAAGGCGATGTTTAATTCACCCTGAATTTTCCTAATCTTGTTTGCATATTCATTCATTTTGGTATCATCGTTTTGTACTTTTGCTATTCGATACCCTTTCCAAGCTTTTCTCAAAGCTCCCCAACTTTGTCCTACAGTAAAACTCTGTCCACTTACGTTTGTATGAACCTGTCCTACTGGTTGGCTTGTTATCATGTCGTTTTGTTGAATTGAGGCTAATGCCATGCAATAAAGAGAATAGAAATATACTTACAACAAATAGTCAGTTTTTTGAAATCATCTAGTAAAAAAAAGTAGAACATTAGTTACTCTCAAGTATATCCCAAAAACAATAGAATTATCAATCAGGATAGTAATTACATTGAATATTTGATAATTAATGGTCGTAAATTAATGTTTTTTATATAAATTACATACTTTCACTAAATTTTTTTAGGATTTCTTGAATATTTCATTAAACCTTTAAATGACCTCGTAGGGATTATTTTCTGTGCATGAGAATAGCAATAAAATCCCAGATAACAATAATTTTACTAACAAACGTGCATGTTCGTTATGTGGTAGGATAATTGAAAACAAAAAAGCGATAGAGGAAATAATAGACGGAGATAGATACCTGTTTGATTCCCACAATTGCATCACTATATTTAAGAAATTAGCAAATCTATATGGACATGAGTTTAAGTCAATTAGTATCGAAGAACAATATATTTACAATCCTAATTGGGAGATCATTGTTCCGAAGGAACATGAATTTGGTATAAAAAATGACATAGAGACCGATAAAAATGAAACATTTCAAGTTATTAGAGATCCTTTTCAAGTGCAAGATCTGATATTCAAGTTATCAGGGTCATCAAAAAACGAAATTCAAGGAATTTTTTCTACATCTAATGCATTCCATAGACAAGAAATTATGGGCATGGTTCCTATATTGCAGCAACTAAAAGAAAAAAATGATAAATTAAGAATAAGAATTCTTACTCCATTTGATGACGACATAGCCTTAATTTCACAAAAATTAAGAAATGAATTCGGAATTGAAATTATGAATCTTGAAGAATCTTCAAGAATCAGGGCTTCAATTTTGTTAGTTGATAGAAAATTTGTAATTTACACCGAATTAAAAGACGATACGAAAAAAACTTCATATGAAGCAATTGGAGTTTCTTTTTTTTCCTCTATCAAATCAACTGTTAAATCTTATGTTACTATATTCGAAATCATGTGGAGACAGCAAGAACTATATCAACAAATATCTAAATTCGAACAGCAGATAGAAACATATGAGCAAGTCAATAAACAGTTAAACGAAACAATCGGCAATTTAAAACAGCAATTAAAATTTTAGCTGGGAATAATGCTGCGTATTTTGTGTCAGTGAAGCCTGTTAGAAGAATTCAGGCCGATTGAGATCCTTCAAGATATTTCCAAAATTCAATCTTCTCGCCACAACCATCGCATACGTATATTTCACATAGAGTTGGCTTAGTTGAGTCGGGTGTAACCTGAATTGTATCTTCCAGATAAAAAGAATCCGAAGAGCATTTTCTACACCAGTGACTGGAGGGTAATCCAGATGATTTTGTCTTCCTTTCTTCATAAAGACTGATAGAATTCGAAATAATCATTCCATTTGATTCAAGATCGATAAAACCAAAGACAAATACCGTATTGATAGTTACTATAATAGGAAGTAAAAACACGATATTTTGCTCGTCACGCATAATTGTCATTGTAAGATATAGAACTAATATCATTAATAAGAATATCCATAGAAATACATCACATTTACGCCGAAAAATCAGAAATAATATACAATTGATGAACAATTCCGGATCCGAGTATGGCAGTTACCAAATTACAATATTACGGATAATTCAACTCCCATTTTTTCCAATAGATGGCAATGTTTTAGAATATATCCTATGAGCGCTTTTTAATCAGCCTTAAACCTAACTAGTGAAATACCTAAGTACTTGGGTGACGTATAACATATTGATGTGCCTTGTTAGTAAAGGTAGACAAGATAATAGAAGGAAACAAAATCAAAGTTATTGAACTTGATATCGATAATTATGGCTCAGTCATACCTCTTAGAAAATTAGAATTGAAGCTGCCTAAAGATGATTCGATAATCAAAGCTCTTTCATCCACTGAATATGCTGCAGTTTTTACTCAAGCGGATATTGACGGAGTTGGTGAAACTATTATTTTAGCCAATAGCGTTTCACTTGATGAATTAAATGAAGAAAAAAAGAAGGCAATTGACACGATGAACAAAAAATAATATGATTTTTATATTTAATACAGCGATTTTTTCATATATTTCACCGTAAAATGCCAGCAACAGATGTTAATTCTTTTAGTTAGTTCAATTTACGCTAGAAGAAACGCTTTTGTTGTGCAGTTGTTAACTATAATTTTGTGAAGACTCTGGATTTCCTCAAAAGGGATGAGCTGGAAAAATTTCTAGTTCAAAGTGGAATAAGGATTGATGATTATATCAATATTGCAATGGATATGTCCACTGAAGTCCATAGTGGAATAAAAAGGGAAGACAATCATTCTCCATTTCTTGAAACACACATCTGGCCCGTTACGAGAGACGTAGTTAAGCACTATCTCACGGTTAATCGTAACATAACTAGTGTAGAAATAGTTTCGTCGATATTACATGATATAATGGAAGACAATGACAGAATACTCGATTTGTACAAGACCAAGGAGTACGGTTTTGATGCATATCTCAAATATAGATTTGGCAACAGAGTCTACGAGATTTGTATGGACCTGAAGATAAAACCCCTTGAAAATTTCCCTGGAGATAATGATCAGCAAAGACAAGTAGCCAGATTCCATAATTACTGCAAAGGATTAAGCT
>JASKBU010000007.1:0-7122 GCA_033272285.1 Nitrososphaeraceae archaeon | reverse complement strand
ATTCAGGATTAACTTTATTCCTAGAACAACAATAAGATACAAAACAAACACATCTAATCTAAAATCCTATTTTTTTTGTTCCTTGTATTAACATATTAACATATTTTTCAAAGTTATAGACCATTTTTTTATCGAATTGATCCCGATTTATTTATTTTAGATAAGAATCTAGGCTAGAGGCTTTAAAGCGCAAAGGCAGGTAATTGGCAGTAAGGATAAACATACCAGGAATCGGTTCCAATGAATATTCCGTCGTATACCGACGGCGCCAAAACTCATTAATCCTTTCTAAAGAAGGGACCAAGTAGGTAGAAAAGATTTCAATTAGCAATTATGCAATTGTATAAGATCAAGTAAACTAAAAAATACTAACTTTGTTAAATCTGCGAGATATAAGGTTTAACAAACTTTAAAATACACTCAGCCATATCAACGGTGAATTTTAGACGCTTTGCCCTATCTCGTAAATCGGCAGTAATTTCACACTGAATTGCCTCTACTCTTTGGGGCACATCACAACCGCCATATTCCTTTACTGTGAGACCTCCATCGAAGCTCGGGTGCTCACTATCATTTTTGTCTGCTGGAATGGTGCTGTAGCCTTTATCCTGTAAAAGGTTTAGTAAACCAGTATTTTCATCCCACAAAGCATTAGGATTCTGTTTCAATAGTCCACAAATAGTTGACTTGTCCGGATTACTTCTGGCGTCGGTCCCAAAAAATATTTGGGCTTCCGTATTGTCTGTACCGTGAAAATCGAACAGAAAGGAAAGACCCTGGTTGTTCTGACCGTGCATCTCTTCAATTGTATTCGAGATCTCGCTATGGTATTCATCGTATAGATGTTTTGCAAAAACGTCATTCGATGCATAGGCACAGTTAGGCTCTCTGTTAAAATCAACAAAGGAACGATCTGCGACTGCTATTGTTTTGTAAACATCCCTTGCGCTCAGTCTAAATATATTTAGCGCTATACCCTCTGTTACTTCTATTGTATTATTATCACTTTTAATTTTAATTTCTCCCGATCCACAATCAACGTTCGAATCATCTCTAATTGGTAAAAACTCAACCCGCCCGCCATGGGGACAAGTAAAAAGTACTGGAAAAGGATTGTTAATTAGACCTACTGTGCTTCGAAGAGACGTTTCAGCTTGCTTCATTCTTACAATCTTACCCCGTGAGAAAATTAATACCGAAATTAATAAGTATTTTTGCTATTTGAAAATTCTACTGGTTTTAATTTAGATATTTCTTGTCCACACATTTTTTTGACAAAGTGTCTGTGACAGCTAATTAAGGAATCCACTGTCGTAACCGATAGCGTCGTGGGTACCGACGAATTCGAATTTGCTGATTGAGGAGAGAAAACTTTAAGCTACATCATGTATAATATGTAGTGGAATCCAGTAACAGGACTAATTTTATTGCTCATACCGACGGGGTTATTGTAAGAAAAAGAGGAACTATTTTGATATCAGAATTTCCTGTATTTATTTATTTATTGGCTAGATATCTCAATGATTCCTTTCATAGTATCTGGATGATACTCACAATGATATTCAAGTGTCCCCGTTGAATTAGCATTGAAGGTAAACTTTCCATTCTTATCCGGTTCGATCTCATTGCTTTTAGCAAGCTCAGTCCCATTTGATCCGATTATTAATTCATGCTTGGTATCCGTGGGATTCTTTATCTTGATAAGGTAATCTGTGTTTGCTATCAAATGCAGTGTGGGATTTATTGCCTCACTAGTGTTCTGCCATCTGTATGTTTCATTCTTCAGTTCTAATGCATTTAAAGCGATAGAAGAACTACTATTAGAATCAGAGGCGTCCGTAGAGGTCGAACTAGCTTTGTCGTCTGAACTGCTCTTCTTGGCTGATATAGATTGGACAAGGTAGTGCGAAGAATAACTCATACCTATAAGCAGTATCGATATTATAATGCATGATGTCAAGATCTTTTTATTAAAATGACGGTTATCCATAGAGTGATAATTATTACGGCATTATATTAACATAGAGATAAATCCCATCTTTGGAACCAGGAAATGGGATCCAGATGTCGGATTTCCAATTTGGATTACAGCAAAATATCTATATGTCAAGGCTGAACTTAATTCTTAAGCTAGGATATCTGATGGAAGATTTACCTTTCGGTACTACTCCATAGGAACAAATACATGCCCATCTTATTTTTTCGTCTTCTCTTGCTTGTAGCTTGTTACGATACCACTGCAACCGTGCAAGGTATTATACAATAGTTATGTTTGTGAATAACGTCATCAGCTTTGAAACATTTGCGACAAATCCAACATACGTATTCTTTACATACATTACAAACTGAAGTAGGTTCCAAATGAGTGCCACACGCTCTACAGGAACGGTTATAATACATAATCGAAGTTAGCCCACCTGATAAAGTAGTGTGAAGAATAACTCATACCTATAAGCAGTATCGATATTATGATGCATGATGTCAAGATCTTTTTGTTAAAATGATGTGCATACATTACATGATATGTATGACAGTTTTTTTATTAACATAGAGACAAATCCCATCTTTGGAACCCCCTAGTGGGACCCAAATGTGAATCCCATAATATGGTATTGAGCAAAATATCTATATGTCTAGTGTGACCCATAGAAATTAATTAATTTGTTTGATGAAAACCTAATTCATTTGGCTAGTGGTGTTATCATGTTTGCTGCTGCCATAGTTCCCATATACCTTAGTTTAAGATTAAAGAGCAATCTTAGAATTCTTACAGTCTTATTATCACTTTTCATTTTCATTCACGGGTTATATCATTTGGCATACTTTGCAGGTGAGGAAGTATTGGGAGAGGGACTCTTTAGAACCATTTCTATTGTTGTTTTAATAATTTTTGGCGGCGCATTCATATATATGGATAGATCCAAAAAGGAGAAACTTATAGTATGATGATATCTCCAGTTTTGGCTCTTATGAGTAATTTTACACTTTATTTGTTATTCGTGGCACTGGGAATATTTGTGTGGTTGGCTTGGCATTCACATAATCCTAATTCCTTCCGATTTCAAATTTCTATCTTCATTTTGATCTGGATTGGCGGAGAATTCATGACTACTTTATACGAGTCTCGATCATTTGATTTCCACTTTGAATTACACGATGTTGGCATGCAGATACATCTAGTTTCTATGATTCTTTTTGCCTCAATTATGCTCGTGAGATATTACTATTCTTACAGGTCGGGCCATAAAATCGTAGAAAGCCTTAATTCAATCCTTAAGTAGCTTTGCCAGGCTAATCACTCAACTATATGTTTAACCTTATCTACTCATAGAGAGAAGAATCTTTCCGTCAATCTATCAACAGGATCGATGTTTCGCTCCGCCTCTACTATTATCTTAATATTTTCATATTTTACGACTATCGATCTAAAGACGCTATGAAACAGACTGTATTTCTTTCCTTCATCACTGATACAAATCCTATCAATTACGAGAAGGTCTTGCTCTACTAGCCATTTAATTTTTCTGTATGCGGTAGTATGAGGCATCTTGGTCTCCATGATGATGTCATAGACTGAT
This sequence comes from Nitrososphaeraceae archaeon, assembly GCA_033272285.1. Classification (GTDB taxonomy): domain Archaea; phylum Thermoproteota; class Nitrososphaeria; order Nitrososphaerales; family Nitrososphaeraceae; genus TA-21. Next base: position 3,544 of record JASKBU010000007.1, on the reverse strand, counting down.
TTGGACTGGTACATTGTTGAATTGATAATGCTAATCATCTCAGGATCGGCCAGAGCAGTTAAAATTGCTTCCTTGGTTTTCTGAGCTTCTAGTTGCGTTTCTATTCACCTGCTGAATTTGGTAGCTAATATAATATTAAAGATCTGTTGACTTAGCTTGAGCATTATCTTAAAGCAATTTATGAAAACCTTATTTAGTGTGACAACTTTCGCTGCTTGTTTTGCGACTTCCGTATATCTACAATGAACAATATCTATGAACTTTGCGTCATTCATTTTCAATAATTCATGTTTTATTTGGCCGCTAACGGTTAGAAGGAACTCATATTCAATCGCCGTAAAGGCAAAGATAGAATTGGTGATGCGGCCTCTTAATACGAAAGGCATAATTTCAAGTCTACTTCCAAATCTCAATTTACTTCCCTTTCTTCCTTAACTATAAAAAAGTAAGTATATAAATTGGTAAGTGATAAATCGGTAAGTAGGGGTATAAAGTGTAAGTGAACCTGATATTGAATGATATTTGGGTCAAGGAGCGGATTTAGATTGAACCAAAAGGAAGCGCAAAAATTGGTTTCAATGACTACTCGCTGTCCTGTTGACTGTACATTTAACTTGATAGGTAAAAAATTTACTATCCATATCCTACGGAATATGATTATTTTGGGACATACAAGATTTAACCAATTTGAAACTATAGAAGGTATTAATCCAAAAACTCTTGCTGTTCGCCTCAAAGAAATGTTAGAAAATGATCTAATCGAAAGAAAGGTCTCTCCGGGTATTCCAGTAAGGGTCGAATATTTTGTAACGGAGAAGGGAAAATCAGTACTTCCGATTCTTGAGCAAATGCTGGCCTTCTCGATGAAATATGTATCCAAAGAGGTCTTTGCGGATGGTAAACCAAGAAGCTTCAAGGATGTGCTGGGACGACATACGGAACATATGCCATAATATCATAATCCAGTATCAGAAGGTTCTCTGAATCCAAAATAATGACAAATCTGATTCGATTACTAATAGTCAAACACAACTGAACGTTTCTTTTAGACAGTATACTATTATTAGTAACAATCATTATATTATCGCTGCGTGGCTAAATGACCTTCGGAGTCGACGTGATGTTTTGTTAAATCAAATATATAAATATAATCTCAATCAATTGGAATAAGATGTCTGCTATCACAGTTACTGATATCTTTATGGTTATTGGTATCACATTATTTGCTGGTGGGACTTCATTTATTGGTGCAATAATTGCAAAGTATATTCATTTTTCAACGTCAGTCCTTTTATTCTTGACGGCGTTTGGAGCAGGCATTTTAATAGCTGCTGCAATATTTGAAATGGTAATTCAAGCAGAAAAATCAATTGGATTAATCCCAACACTTGTATTTTTTATCTTTGGCGCAATAATATTTACGATTGCTGATGTAATAGCTACACGTAAAGGTGGTGGGGCAGACATACTAATTGGTATTGGTTTAGATTCAATACCAGAATCTTTAGCTATAGGTGCTTCAATAGCATCAGGTTCCGCTTTTGCGATAGCTCTTCTTATTGGTATACAAAATATACCAGAGGGTATTGCTGCCTTTAAAGAGATGAGAACAGGAAAAACAGCATTTAAGGATTCTAAAAGGGCTCTGTACGCTATTGGTGTTATATCCATAACTCCTGTTATTCTTGGCCTAGTAGGACTATTCTTTTTACAAGGATTACATTATATAATAGGATTGATATTGGCATTATCTGCAGGAGGAATATATTATATGCTCTTTTACGATATGATACCCAAAGCACACAAAGATAGAAAATGGCTTCCCACATTTGGTGCAATACTAGGTTTTATAATTGGTTTTGCAATTGTAAGATTATTTTAATTACTACTAAAAGATTTTAATCGACATTTAATATCGAGATTGGAAGTTACCCAAACCATAACTACTTATTTACAGATCGGTGGTTCAAGTTCGGGGGAACAAAAGGCTTGATCATGAATTAAGTTTTGAATCGAATGGTAAAGACTACTTTATTTAATTAGTTATTAATATTCGGATATTTACTCTCTTAATATGAATCAAAAAACCGGATTACAAATCATGTTATGCACAATTATCAGCTTATCTGTTGTTACTGTTGGCATTCGGCAAGGAGGATTTGCTCAGACTTCATTGCTTCCTGTACTGCTGGTGCATGGATATCTTGAGGACGCGACAGTATGGCGTACCTGGGAGAATCTATTGGCAGAAGATAACATTCCGTTTTATACAGTAACGTTTACCTATGATGATGAATGCGGTTCAGCTGCTGCTCACGCTGTCGAATTACAAAGGATAATTCAAAAGATTTTGAACTCGACTGATTATAAGAAAGTGAACATCGCAGCTCATAGTAAGGGAGGCTTGGATGCACGAGCTTATCTAGCTACTGGAACAGACAATGTTGCTAATTTAATTATGATTGGCACTCCAAACGCAGGGTCTTCGCTCCCTCTATTGAATAGCATTTGTGCTCCAGCAATTTTTGATATGAGGCCCGGGGCAAGTGTTCAGGAAGCGCCCAGGAATGTTCATGCCAAATACTTTACAATTAGCGGAGATTGGTTGCCAGATTTTTGGGGATCTGGTAATGGCGGAAATTTATATATCCCTGGTCCTGACGATGGGATTGTACCTGTGTCGTCAGTGGAGTCCCAGAGCTATTTCAAAAGTCTCGGCCGAACCTCAGATGCCCATAGTGATTTACTTGGACCGGAAGAATATGCAATGGCAAGAGATGCTTTAATTGGTAATCAATAGAATTACAAAATCGAATAGAATAGGCTTCAGGAGTCAAGAGATCCAATCCAGATAGCAACGCGCACTCGATTAACTCTGCAAGTGCCATGAATCCACGGATAAAAATACGGGGAGGTTATTCTGACTCTTGGTAGACCGAGACTCGATAATTTGAGACGCCCCAGCCGCATAGGGAACAACCCGAGGCAGGGCGCGCTTCAATCAAACTTGTAGACGCGGATTATAGCGATTTTAATACGCAGGATTAAGGTTGAAAATTCAAAGACCGAACTAAAATTAATTAACTTATCCTATATTCTTGTTTTGAAGTAATTTCCTTTATAAGGAAACCAGGAATTTCTAATTTTGATTTGTCTTTTTCAAATGCAATTTGGATCCGAATTGTTAACAATGCGATTCCCGACGGCTCCAGACCTGTAGTACATCGGTCGCTTCCGTTCTTCTGGTGAATACTTGGTTAACGGGGGTGTGCTTTCTCGCAGTCACGTTGGCAAACAATACTGTAGAGGACTTTTCAACTTACTGGATTGAGGGTTGGTTAATAAGCGGGACTTCGTTGACCTAAAAGATGGTAAGTAACAAAAGTGTGTTAAGAAAATTAAAACTACAGGTGCAAATGTCCGTAGACGGCTGCATTGCAGGCCCTAATGGTGAAATGGACTGGATGGTTGGGTTGCAGGATGACAAAATCAACAAATACGTAAACGAACTAACGGAATCCTTTGGTACCATTCTCTTGGGACG
>JASKBU010000006.1:0-3694 GCA_033272285.1 Nitrososphaeraceae archaeon | reverse complement strand
CAAATTGATATCCATCGCCTACAAACTTTAGTTTCTTTTCTGGATATCTGAGTGTAAATCTCTTGATAAGAAGATGCTTTGATCCAGATTCTATTGCCTTTATGAAGCCGCCTGCTGAATTAGTCAACCCGATAGTAAACCTCCAGGTCCCAGAATTCCCCCATATACAAGTGAGAGGGCTACAAAAATATTGATGAACGCCAAAACTATTAGTTTGTACCATCCAGTATGCAACAATATATCGATTCTAATTCTAGGATTGATACCTCTTGGGAGAAGGATCAACATAATCATACCAAGGGTCTTGAGGGTAAACCAGAATATTGCGTTTACTGTTGTTGCGTTATATATTTTATCACCGGTATATCCTGGAATAATTTCGTCAGGAAAAATCTGCGGTCCTGACCAACCGCCGAGAAATAGAATTACGAATAGAGCAGCCAGTGCGTACAGTTTAATATAAGTACCCAATTGAATCAGCCCAAATATCATACCCGAAGTTTCAGTTAACCATCCCGCAACGATTTCGCTCTCAGCTTCAGGTAAGTCGAATGGAATTCTTTCCAATTCAGCCAGTGATGAAATATAGAATACAAATGCGCTTATTGGCAAAAAGAATACAAACCAGTATGGATGTTGAGCGTTTGCTATATCAGTCAAATTCAACGATCCGGCGAGGATTACTACTGAAAGCGCTGAAAGAATGAAGGGAATTTCAAATGCAATCATCTGATGCAGGGCACGCAAGCCGCCAATGAATGGGTATTTGCTGTTACTAGCCCAAGAGAACAGTAGTGCAATCAGTGGGAAAAATCCCAAAAATGCAAAAACTGCTATTATGCCAACGTCAAGATCTGCGACAACCCAACCTGGTGCTGCAGGGATTAGCGCAACAACAGCTGCCGAAGTAACTACAAAAGCAACCGGGGCAATCCAAAAGATAGGCTTATCAGCACCAGATGGGACAATGATTTCCTTTGAAATTAATTTCAATCCGTCGGCTATCAATTGCAAAATACCTTCTATTTTTCCTGCATAAAGCGGTCCTATCCTCAATTGCATTTTGGCAAGGAATTTCCGTTCGATAAATATCGTTGCAGCAGCCAAAAGAGCAGCATAGGTAAACCCGGGAAATACAGCCACTCTAAAAAAGTCAGTATGAATCAAGAAATTTATGATTGGTATAGTCCTTGTCGGATCTACCATCATCGAGAAGAAAAGATATGGTGTCAAGACTTCTCCCTTTACGGGCGGCAGCGGCACATAGAACAGGATGATAAAAATCAGTGGAAGTCCAACTAATGTGATGATGACAAGTATCCACAAAATAAGCCGTATTAAACTCCCCACAAAATTGCCGAATCTAAAGTCTTTTGGAGCTGTTGCCAATTTATGATACACTTCTCCTTACAATCATTTACTGAACACCTATTATTTTTCCATTAGTCATATTGTTTTTAAATTGAAAACTGGATATATTTTGCAAATTTATCTGTCGGCCTCCACAGGCCAATAATTTAATGACCAGTAAATCGATGGCATATCAGCCAATTTTGATCCTACTAAAAGGAATGGAAGTGCCAGCATATTCCTAAAGGAGCCAACAGATAATTTGACTCTATAAGGCTTTGGTGTTCCGTCACTTACTATATAATAACCCAATGCACCCCTCCCAGATTCCACTCTCTTATATGATTCACCAGCTGGTCCTTTTGGATTTGGTTGGAGCTTTGCCCTAACTTCACCTGATTTTGGCATCTTGTCTAGTAATTGTCGGATTATTTGACATGATTCTTTCATATCTAGCAATGGCACCCTTGATCTTGCAAATGAATCGCACGTTTGCATATATTGTACTTTGAAATCTATTTCGTTGTACACATCATATGGTTCTGCCTTTCTAACATCAAAGGGAACTCCCGATGCCCTCAGTACAGAACCAGTAACACCCAGTTTTATTGCGTCTTCCTTCGTGAGAATTCCAACACCTTCGGTTCTTTGGCGGAATAACGGATTATTGTAAAATATGTCTTCATATTCAGCGAGTCTTTTTTCAAAGTATGCAACCTGTCTTAAACACCTGTCTCTGAATCCCTCTGGCATATCATTCCGAACTCCTCCCGGAATGTTAAATGCGTGAGTGACCCTAGCCCCAGTAAGTGCTTCCAAGAGATCTATAAAGAGTTCCCTGTCTCCAATTGGCCACATGAACATAGTAGAATGTCCAAGAAATATTCCGTAAATTCCCAACCAATACAGAGTGTATACTTGGCGATTGAGTTCTGATGCCAATGCGCGAATGTATTGTCCTCTAAGTGGAACTTGGATATTGGTAAGTTCTTCAACTGCCAAACTATATGAATATGTGATATTTGTAGAATCATGAATCACTGGCCTCTCAAGGTGAGGAATATTTTGGATAAAGTTTCTATATTCACACATTTTTTCCTCACCCCTGTGAACGTAACCGGGGTCAGGATCACAGTATACAATATAATCACCATCTACTTTTATGGTAAACCTAAAATGTCCTGAACCAGGGTGCTGAGGGCCGACGCTCAAAGTCATTAATCGGTCTTCTTCGGTCTCCTTTACAATTTCAAGTCCCCTCTTAATAGTCTCGTCAAATTTGTGATCTAGATTTTCCAATTATTGTCACCTATCTACCTTTTATCCTGAATTCTTTTCTTAATGGAGGAATATCAGCCCAATCTTCTGGTAGTAGAAATCTTTCATTTCTTGGATGGCCATCAAAATAGACACCTAGCATTTCAAATGTTTCTCTCTCGTGGTACTCTACACTTTTAAAAATATTAATTAAAGTGGGCAGCCTAGCGTCATCTCTATTTACCCTTGTGGAAAGTGCCAAAACCTGCGATGAAAGTTTTTCGTCTGAATAAGAGCTCAGATGATATATTACTTCAATCTGATTATCTTTTGGATAGTCTGTACCTGAAACTGATTCTGCGTGATCAAATCCTAAAGTATCTCTAATAAATGAAGCAACCTCTATGATCTCATTTGAAGGAACAAGAATTTTTGTTCTCCCAGGACGTGCATAAATTACTTGTACTTCTTTATCTCCGAATTTTGTAACCAACTGATTGACAAGAGCGCCTTCAAACTCAGGAATCACAGGCTCAGTTTTTTTTGGTAGGGATGTTTGAGCTGAATCACTTGTGGGCTTTTCATGTTCAGCACCGCTTTTCGTGTTTGGTTGATCCGAGCTCATACTATCTAATCTTCGACCTTTTTATTTTTTCTTGCAGCAACATACAACCTTGAATTAAGGTTTCAGGTCTTGGTGGACAGCCAGGTACATATACATCAACAGGAACAATGCCGTCAACACCTGGAAGCACGTTATAAGAGTCAATGTACAGTCCTCCTGTAATTGCACAAGCACCCATGGCAATGACATATTTTGGATCTGGCATCTGATCATAAACCATTCTTAATCTGGGAGCCATTTTTCTTGTAACAGTACCCTGAACAACAATCAGGTCACATTGTCTTAATGAACCAAAAGCCTCAATTATTCCAAATCTTTCAACATCATATCTGGGACCAGAAGCTGCTCCAAATTCTACACTGCAGCAAGCAGTCTCCAAATGTACTGGCCAAAGTGACCAGATTCTTCCCCAGTTTATTGCATATCCTAAAGGAAGATCCAACGCTCTTATAAGAACGTCTC
>JASKBU010000005.1:0-24921 GCA_033272285.1 Nitrososphaeraceae archaeon | reverse complement strand
TTTAACTTATATCAACCCATATCGACGATGACAAAAAAGCAATTAGGTGTTATTCTTTACGGAACAGATCAGAATATACATTACAAATATGAATCTAGGACCTCTGATTCTACCTGGGAGTATCGTAGTTCTTTTGAAGGAGTCATACCGAACTTGGATAGAGTGTATGCCCAAACAGAATCTGAAGCAAAACGGAGAGATCTAGAGCAGTTCATAAGAGAGCTCCCGTGCGAACTATGCAAAGGTATGCGACTGCGTCCTGATTCTTTGGCAGTCAAGATTTCTGGCAAATCGATTATGAATGTATGTGATTTGTCAATTGACAAGTGTTATGATTTTTTTATGAGTCTTTCTCTTTCTGAGACTGATAGATATATAGCAAAAAATATACTTAAGGAAATTATTTCTAGACTGGAATTTCTCAAAAATGTTGGACTTAATTATCTTACTTTGAACAGGATGACCTCTACGCTATCTGGTGGCGAATCACAGAGAATACGTCTTGCCACGCAGATTGGCTCTAACCTCACGGGCGTTTTGTATGTTCTTGATGAGCCAACGATTGGGCTTCATCAGCGAGATAATAACAGATTGATTGAAACACTAAGAAAATTACGAGACCTTGGTAACACGCTTATAATAGTGGAACACGATGAAGAAGTTATTAGAAGCTCAGATTGGATTATCGATATCGGAGAGGGTGCCGGAATTCATGGTGGGAAGATAGTTGCAAACGGTTTTCTCAAAGATATCATAGATAACAAGAATTCTATAACTGGAAGATTCCTTAAAGGTGATGACAAGGTTTACCACAAGAATGTGCAAAGGGATCCTAAGAGCTGGCTTACGCTTCATAATGCTAGAGAAAACAATCTCAAAAAGATAACAGTAGAGTTTCCTCTTGGTTGCATGACAACAATAACTGGCGTGTCGGGATCTGGAAAATCAACTCTAGTAAATGAAATACTTTTCAAAGCATTATCAAATCACTTTTATTCTTCAAAGGATAAGCCGGGGGAACATGATAAAATCACGGGCCTTCAAAATTTGGACAAGGTGATAGGGATTGATCAATCTCCAATTGGTAGAACACCCAGGTCTAATACAGCAACTTATGTGAATGCCTTTGGTCCCATACGAGAAATCTTTTCTAAAACACTCAAGGCCAGAGAAATGGGGTATAAACCAGGTCGATTTTCATTTAATGTTCCAGGTGGCCGTTGTGATTCATGTGAGGGAGCTGGAGTCAAAAGAATCGAGATGCAGTTTCTTGCAGACGTATATGTTACTTGCGATGAATGTAAGGGTAAAAGATACAATTCAGAAACCTTACAGATAACATACAAAGGCAAGACAATTTCTGACGTGTTAGATATGACTGTGGAAGAAGCACTTGATTTCTTTGCAAATATATCAGCTATTGAGAGAAAACTAATGACGCTTTATGACGTTGGATTAGGATATATAAGATTAGGACAGCCGGCCACAACACTTTCAGGAGGAGAAGCCCAGCGAATAAAGTTATCTTCAGAGCTCGCAAGAAGGGACACTGGAAGTACGCTATATATTCTCGATGAACCAACTACAGGATTACATTTTGCAGACGTAAAAAAACTACTTCATGTTTTAGACAGACTTGTAAATATAGGTAACACAGTCATACTGATTGAACACAATCTTGACGTAATAGCAGCCTCTGACTGGATAATTGATCTTGGTCCTGAAGGTGGAGATAATGGTGGAAATATTGTTGTTACCGGCACACCAGAACAAGTATCAAACCACGTTTCAAGTCATACTGGAAAATATCTTAAATCCAAATTAGTTGTAAGCCAGACAATAAGAAAAAATAAAAGTGGTGTACGCATTTAACTACTATTATATCAAACAGAATCCTGCACCAATCTGAAAGTTTTAAGGGGCTACGAAAAAAAGTACTAACGCTTCCTTATGAACCAGGAGTATATATGATGAAAGATAAGGAAGACAAAATTATCTACATAGGCAAAGCAAAGAATCTCCGGAAACGTGTACTGTCTTACTTTAACTTTAGAGAGAACCATGATGCTTCCAATTGGAAGACATTTAAACTCGTCAGCAAAATTCAGGATGTTGATTTCCTTGTTACAGATAATGAAATTGAGGCCTTCTTGTTAGAATCGAACTTGATAAAACAATATAGGCCACTATTTAACATTGATCTTAAGGATCAACAGCGGTACACATATCTTAAAATTTCAGATGAAAAATTTCCGAGATTGCTTGTAGCAAGAAGGAATAGAGATGGCAAGTTCACTGGTACTAAGGGTAAGGTATTTGGGCCCTTTGTACATGGAAGCTCAAAATTACTAACGATAGGTTTATTGAGAAAAATCTTTAAAATCAGAATTTGTAACACGCTTCCAAAGAAACCTTGTCTTGAATACTTTATCAATAACTGTGATGCCCCATGCATAAATAACGTTACTCAGAATGAATATATGGAATACGTTCAATCGCTAGAAAATATTCTTGATGGAAAAAAAAGCATTGATGACTTTATAGAAAAAATGAAAGAGGACATGACCAGTGCATCGTCTACCCTTGAATATGAAAAAGCAAAGGCAATAAGGGATACTGTAAGCAGACTGGAAAATCTCAGATCAAAACAAAAAATAGAACAATCAATTAGTTCAAGATCTGAAGAAGAGTATGTTGGTATCAAGTATGACCTTTTGCAATCGAAAGCACATATTTTGATCTTAAGAAGATATCGCGGAGTAATCAGAGATAGAAAAAAATACCAATTTGACTTGGTTGGGGATAACTCATTTTCAACTTTTTTGTCGCAATATTATTATTCCAAATCGTCAGTGCCACGATTTATCTATGTCAATGAACAACCAGATTCAAAACAGGTACTTGAAAAGTCTTTAGAAAGGATTGCGTCGCACAAAGTGAACATTATAACGCTATCTAACAGAATTGATGTTGAAAGAAAGCAATTAATGAACTTAATTATTAGAAATTTATCGACGTATATCTCGAAAGGTTTTGAACCCGGATTACTTGACCTAAAAAAAGTATTGAGCCTTAAGTCACTTCCCAAAATCATCGACTGTTTTGATGTTTCAAATCTTGGCTTTTCGATAGCTGTTGGCTCCTGTGTCAGATTTGTTAACGGAAATCCTGAGAAATCATTTTATAGAAAATTTAGAATAAAAACAATAAAAGATCAAAATGATTTCGCAATGATAAGCGAGATAGTAAGTCGTCGATACTCAAAAGAAGATAAACTCAATTTACCAGATTTAGTATTAATTGACGGTGGAAAAGGTCAACTTAATTCTGCACTTGAGGCCATATCAAAATTAGATTTAAAAGTCCCGTGTATATCAATTGCAAAAGAAAGAGAAGAAATTTTTGTTCCTAATTCAGTCTTTCCAATACTTATTCCCAAGAATAGCAAATCACTCAAAATATTACAATATCTGAGGGATGAAGCTCACAGGTTTGGGCTCAGCTATAACATAAAGTTGCGTGACTTGAAATAGGACTATGTGTCCCACAAGTACCACGAATAGGATGTTTGCGAATTATAGATTCTAACTTATATTTTTAAACATTATTATGGCCTAGCCCCTAACAGCTCCAAGAGTCAAACCTCTTATCATTCTCTTTTGGGAAAATAACATCAGAACAACAACAGGGATGAGTGCAATGTTTATGCCTGCAGTTAGATAACCCCAGTCAATTCTATAAAGTGAAATGAATTGATACAATGCAACCTGAAAGACCATGACATCAGGTCTATTCGATAGGACAATAGGTAACACAAACTCGTTCCACGAAAATCTAAACGATAGGATAGCTGCTATTAAAAAACCGGGGATAGAAATTGGTACTATGACGTGCCAAAAAGCTCGCATTTTTGAACAACCATCTATAAGTGCTGCTTCCTCCAGCTCTTTTGGAATTGTTTCAAAATAGTTCTTTAATAAAAATATGTTGAGTGGTATAATGAGAATCTGAAATGTCAGTACCAATGCGAATAGAGAGTTAAGAAGGCCTATGTTGGCTAACATAATGTATAATGGGATAATGTTAATGACAACAGGGATCATAAACAATCCCAAAATTGTGCTAATCAGCAAGTTTTTACCTTTAAAGTCAAATCTTGCAAATGCGTAGCCTCCAAGTGCACTTACAACTACACTTAATCCAGTACTTGCCAAACTTACCGCCAAGCTATTGAAAAGACTTGTTACAAGTTTTGGATCTGTTAGTACAAAAAGGTAATTATCTAGTGTAGGTGAATCTGGCAGGAATTTTGGAGGAAAGCTGATGGCTTCTGAATTTGGTTTAAATGAGGTTGAAAGTACCCATAAAAGCGGCGCAAATGTAATAAAAAGAAAAGTTGCGATTACAAAATAAATCAGAGTCTTTTCTATCAGCATAATAAAACTCTCATCTTTATCAATGACTCGTAGTTTCGTTTAACTAAACTTCGGCGATCTCCATTCAATTCTCGTACAGCTTTTTTATCATTGTCTGATCTCAACTGTTTTATCTTGACTCCTTAATAGTTTGATATACGTATATGCTAATACCAAGTTCATTGCTATCAACAAAAATCCTACGGCAGCGCCCTTGGATAGTAACCCAAATTCAAAAGCCTGTCTGTACATGAACAGGGATGACGTGGTACTTGAGAAAAGTGGACCACCATTTGTCATGACAAGAATTAAATCAAAGAAATTCACTGACCACATTGTGATAAGAATAAGATTTATGATGATAAATGGTCTCAATAGTGGGAGCGTTATGTACAAGAAACTTTTAATTTTCGTTGCGCCATCTATTCGCGCTGCTTCATAAACTACTGGACTTATCGAAAATAGTCCTGCCGTTAGGAATATTACAGTGAATGGTGTACCATGCCACACGTTGGCGAATACCAATGTCCATACAACTATTCCAGGATCTGATAACCAGGCAACAGGCTCTAAACCCATTTGAGCAAGACCATAATTCATGATTCCAAAACTATCACTGAATATGAATTTAAAGGAAAAACCCGTTATGACTGCAGAAACTGTCCAGGGTATTATGAACAGGGCTCTAATGGTGTTCGACCCACTAATTTGTTGATTCAAAACGACTGCAAGGACCATTCCAACAAAAAACTGAAGAGCGACCGAACCGCCTACGAATATTAGACTCACCTTAAGGGACGTATGAAAGTCTTGGTCATGTATTAGATTGTCAAAATTCTTGAGCCCGACATACTTCCAATCTCCCAGAATTGTAGTTAATGATACATCATGCAATGATAGATATATGTTCCATATAAGTGGAAACAAAAGGAACCCGATTAGTATCGCAAGAGCTGGCGCTAGAAGCAAGTAGGGTTGGATTCTACCAGTTTTCGCCTCTAGTGTGACTTTCATTAAGATTGCGGGTTATAATGGAATTTGTATTTCCTTAGCTATTAAGACCAACCGAGTACTTCTGCAGATTTCTTGGCAGCATCATCTAATGCTTGTTTTGGTTCCTTTGCTCCAAGATAAACTTCGTCGATTGCCTGTCTTATGTTATCAGCAATTTGAGGATATTCAGCTATGCTGGGTCTGCTGTGCCCTAATGATAACATTGAAATGAGTTCCTTGTAATATGGTATGGTATTAGCAAGCTGGCCTGAATATTGCCCTTCTGCTATCGGTTTCTGAGTTGGGAGATATGCGTATTTTTCCAACATAGGCGCAAGCACATCTGGCTGTACCATTATTGTGAGTAATTCCCATGAAAGTGCCTTATTTGAGGAAGTACTAGGTATTCCGAGCATCCAGCCACCCATCATAGTCGCACTAGTGTCACCAGCTTTAGGAACTGGAAACATCGGAATCATGCCAACGTTTTTGTCAAGGGTATTCCATTCAGTGCTATTGAAGTGTCCTAGTAACCATGAGCCTTCCAACATCACAGCAAATTTCTTGTCTGCAAACTCTTGGCCCCAGAAGTGATTTATCTGAGGCTTAATTCCTGCATTTACTTGATCTCTCAAAAACTCGAGGGCTTTTACACCTTCTGTACTGTTGTAGGATGGAAACCAGTAGGTGCCTTTCTCAGGATGACCACTTTTTTGTTTGACTATCTCACCACCTTGCATCCATAAATATGGATACCACATATCTGGCGAATGGCTGGCCCCTACAAGATGCATGGCCTCAATTCCTTTCCCTTTAGTCGAGTTTTCAATTTTCTTCGCTGCCTCAAGGTAGCCAGCCCATGTTTTAAGCGATTCAGGATTCACACTGCTTTGGTTTAAGAGATCTTTCCAATACCACATGGTCCTCACGTCTGTCCATGCCCAAATCCCGTATACTTTACCATTGTAGATACCGCCATCCCAATTAGTTTTATACCATTCAGAAGATCGATTCCATGAATTTGTTAATTCGGTAAGATCAGATAGAAACCCACCTTCAGCAAATTCGCCAAGCCAGATCTGATCAACTGAAATGAGATCAATTGGTGTCTTTCCAGCCATTGCAGTTAGAATTTGTTTTCGCGTATCTGCATATGGTAACACACTATAATCAATGTTTATAGTCATGTCCGGATGATTTTCTCTTAATTTAGTTAATGCATCAGCAAACAAAGCATCCCATCTTTCTTTTGGCTCTGCCACAATAGCTGTAATTGTAACTTGATTGGGTTGTTGCGCTTGAAGCACTCTAAGGGGTGATAAGCTTGGTGTTATCAAAACAACTCCTACTAATGCCAAGATTAAAATTAATTTAAAATCTTTGCAGAAAAATTCATGAACCATATTTTTGCTAAATTTGATATTTCCTTCAGAAAAATCTCTTCCAATATGACCGGCTTTTCTCATGAATAATATCTAGAATGTGATGCTTTTAAGTATTGACGATCCGTGAACGAGAGCCAAGTTCTCTTATATGCATTATTTGTCCTGAAATGCATTCTTGCGAGACTTAAAATTTCTCTTTTGCGTACTGTTGCTACCAACAAAGAGAAATATGAATGAGATTTGTAAGGATTTTCTAGTGAGCAGATTATCATACGTCCACAAAGTGAACTAAAATTAATATGATATGCTAATAAAATCAATTCAAATAGAGGCGATTATTTTGACAACTCTCAGCATAAGAAATCTAACCAAAAAGTATGGACATTTCGCTGCACTGGAAAACTTTTCGCTAGAAATAAGCTCTGGCGAATTTATGGTTCTACTTGGACCTTCAGGGTGTGGTAAGACAACCGTACTAAGATGTATTGCCGGTCTGACAGACATTACTAGTGGAGAGATCCATATTGGAGGAGAATTGGTGAACAAACTTCCCCCAAAAGACCGCGATGTAGCCATGGTATTTCAAAATTACTCACTTTATCCCCACATGAATGTCTATGATAACATTGCCTTTCCATTGAAGATGAGAAAGGTACAAAAAAAACAGATAAATGATAGGGTTCAAAAAATTGCTGATCTCCTTAACATAAGTAACTTACTCCAAAGAAAACCCAAAGAAATTAGTGGAGGTCAAATGCAAAGAGTAGCTCTTGGCAGGGCTTTGGTGAGAGAGCCAAAAATCTTCTTGATGGACGAGCCACTTAGCAACCTTGATGCCAAATTACGTACTGAAATGAGAGTCGAGATAAAGAAATTGCAGAAAAAAGTAGGCGTAACTACACTTTACATAACACATGACCAAGCTGAAGCAATGAGCATGGCCGACCATGTAGGAATCATGAACTCGGGAAAAATGCTTCAACTTGATTCTCCACAAAAAGTATACAACGAACCTGCCAATCAATTTGTGGCAAGTTTCATGGGCGTTCCTCCCATGAATTTTCTAAAATTTAGAATAACGAGAGAAAAAAAATTGTTTCTTAAACTTGATGACGGCACTGCCGACAAAGAAAATATTGAATTTATCATCAACAACCCTGATGTACTTTGCTCTAATATCGCCAATCTGGGCGAAGAAAAAATAATCCTAGGCATAAGACCAAAGGACATGATATTTTTAGAAACTGATGAAAAATTCGAAGGTTTAAGGCTGAAAGGCGAAATAACTTATGTTGAGTCGCTTGGTGACGAATCGATAGCAGAATTAAGAATTGGACAATCGTCATTAAAGGTATCTAATGTTCTATCTAGAATGGATAATCTTATTGTTGGAAAGGAAGCTACGTTTGGTATAAAATATGACAAGATTAACTTATTTTCCAGTTCTGGTGAGAGAATTCAAATGTAGTGTAGCTTCTTAGTAGTTATTTTCATCACTGCAACTGGGGTTTATATTTTTGATATTAATTTTGTTACTAAAATAAGAAATTCTTAAATGACAGATTAATGCGTATAATAATCTGTTAACTTCTATGAACGTCTATAAAATTTCCGCAGTGACGTTATTAATTAAAGATATGCATAGATCTTGTAATTTTTATTCTAAGATTCCTGGCTTTAAATTGGTTTATGGTGGACCTCATAATGAACCCTTTACTACGTACGAAATCGGAAAAAATTCCAATGTTTATCTTAATCTGGAACAATACAAGCTGACTAATATCCAAGACAAATATTTAAAAAATGACGCTAAAATTATTCTTTATACGGAGGACGTTGATAAACTGTATACTTATTTTAAAAATGATCAGAACATATCTAAATTAATATCATTTGAAAATGAGCCAATTGATGCGTCTTGGGGTGAGAGGTATTTCCACATACGGGATCCAGATGGTCACCTGCTTTCATTCGCAAAGACCATAACAAAATCGAGAATAAAAAATTCAGGAACTTGACACAATATGAGCGTTACTAATTTGTCATACTACTTGTTTTAGATCATATTTTCGGTCTTGGTTCAGTGCTCATAGTTTTTGTCAAACAGATATGTGAAACTAATACAAGCGACGGTGCATATTAATTAACGTGACTTTTTCTATACGGCCCTCGGGTTCTCTTTCGTGCCTTTTCAGCCTCTAATTTTCTTTTAATTAATTCGCTCTCCTCATCAAGCGAGTTTATATTAGAAGTTCCTTTTTGATTTTTCTTTGTATTAATTTCGTGATTTAGGATCTGAGATCTATTGTGCTTACCCTTACTTGTCACATGAGCGTATGTGTAAAATAGGATAATACTGTTTCCAATTATGGCAATAAAAATTATGGACATTGTACTTGTCAGTTGATTACGTAAATACTAACATCTTTCTGGAGGACATAAAAAAATATTGGAGGCTAGGTCAATAGTACGTAGAACAAAGTCATTGCAACGGCATTACCACTGCCAATTGAAGCATACTTTATTTTTTCCGAATTTTTGGATAACTTTTCTCTGATTTTCTTAAATTTCGTTGCCACAACTTAACTTTGAAAAATGTATTAAAAAGGATTTTTCCAAATTCAATCCAAATTAGTAGCATGATTTAGTAGACATGAACTCAGATTGAATCATTGGGTAAACAATTGGGCAATCTTTCCTCATATTGTAACTGCCCCCCTTGAAATCACCTCTGAAAGTGCCGGATGTATGTGAACTGTTTTTGAGATATTATCAATACTTCCGTCACCGCTTTTCATTGCCACAAGAACTTCATGAATGAGTATGGAAGCTTGACTTCCGATTATATGGCATCCAAGAATTTTTCTGTTTTCTTTGCTTACCAAAAATTTTACGAATCCCTCTCTTTCTTCTATTGCCTTCCCCATCGCAGTATCGATATAGTGGTAGATGGATTTAGCGTATCCCTTTTTATTTGTCTTTTTCAAGTGTTGTTCTGTATAGCCAACTCCCGCAACCTGGGGAGAGCTAAAAATTGCGTGCGGCATTGCGCTATAATCTACTTGAATTTTTTTCTTTTGATTGAATATATTGTAAAATGCGTATTGAGCCTCCAAATTTGCGCTATGCCTGAATTGGTACCTGCCGATTATATCACCCAATGCAAAGATACCTTCTACGTTGGTTGCAAGAGTTTTGTCAACTTTAATGAATTCATTTTCATCGACATCAACTCCTGTCCTTGTTAATTCAAGCGTATCGGAATTTGGAACACGCCCTGTTGCTATTAATAGTTGATCAGATTCAATTTCCAAAGTTTTATTAGAATCTGAACGCTTTGCATGTACAACAAATTTGTCACCTTTCTTAGTTACTAGTTTGGCTGTACACTCCAAATGTACGTTGTATTTCGTAGAGAAGATTTCAGTGAATTTTTTTGATATTTCCTCATCCTCATTTGGTATTAAAGATTTTCTTTTCTGGATAATGTTGATTACTGTTCCAAGAGATCCAAAGTAGTGCCCAAGCTCAGCCGCTATAAATCCTCCTCCTATGATGGTTAGGATCTTCGGCTGTTTGTTAAGACGAAGAGCTTGATCGCTGGTAAGGTAATTTGTTGTTTCTAAGCCCTTAATCTGTGGTATGAAGGGCCTGGTTCCTGCGGCAATTAGTATTTTGTTTGAATAAAGTTTCTCCTGGCCTATCAATAAGGTTTTTTCAGAAACAAACCTGCACTCAGAGGTAAATAATTTTGGATTTTCAGAATTATCATAAGAGTTTCTTATCTCGCTTGAATCTGAATCTATAAGACTATTTACTCTTTGGACTATTTTCTGAAAATCAATGGAATATTTTTCAACATGTATGCCGAACAGATGAGCTGTCCTTATTGTCTCTACTATGTCTGCACTGTGTATTAGAAGCTTGGATGGAATACAACCTCTATTTAGACAAGTTCCGCCCATTTTGCTTTTTTCTACAATTGCAACTTTCAAACCACTTTGTGCTGCTGCATGTGCAACTTCAAGCCCGGCCCCGCTTCCAATTACTATAAGATCATATTTCTTGATATTATTTGACTCGGAACTGGATTTCAATCACAAGCTTTACTGCAAGATTGTATATATGATTTGAAAATTTTTGTTACTTGCTGGATCCAATTAACATCATGAGATCATATTTTGACTTAGGGACATAATCATGGAAGATCGAAATTTACTTACAAAAATGAGAATAAGAAATAAAAAAAAGGGTACTGAAAAAAAATAAAAAATTTATGGTAATACGACGAGTTGTCCTTCCATGACAGGTAGATGATATTTGCAATAGAATGGAAATACACCTACATTGTCTGCAGTAAATGTAGCATTACCACTTTCAGCAAATCCGACGTCAATGTTTACCGCATATGGATCGCCTACTGTGAATGAATGTCTTTCCTCTTTGACCGGATCTACATTGTAGAAATGAACAGTCACTTTGTCGCCCTTGTTTGCAACAAGCGTATTTACCGAGAACGCATCTCCTGCAACTTTAAGTTTCTCCTCATCAACACCTTCAATTTCACTAGTAAATACATAGAATGCTTTCTCTCCTGGTGTTGACAGTGACGGTATCTTCCCTCCACTGGACATATTTGCATTCATCATAGCCATAGACGAAGTTTCATTTTTCGGGACAGTTGCATTGTCCTGCCCTAATGCGTCCATCTGATTTGATGTTGTGTAGAGCCCGATTATCAAAAATGATAATGTAGCTCCTACAGTACAAACTAATGCCAATCTTGAATTCATTAAACTAGAATGCTTATGCCCGCCTACTTAAATGATCTTGTATACAGAACCAAATGTCATTGAAATACAATATTCAAATTATGGAACTAGAGATAGGAATAAACATTTTTCAAACCGATTTAATCATCCTGAAGGGGAAAATTTCTGTTATCGTGCAAATTAGATGGTCATCATGATAAAGTGAGTAATTTTTGAATATGTGTACTCTTGGGACATATCCTATTTCAGTAATATTCTTGAAAATATCTAACTTATGGTATAGAAGTATCTTACCGATACCTACCTTACATTCACGAATTTGTGATAGTATCTTAGATGGTAAATATTTACAATATATTTTAGAATTAGCATATACTAGAATCTTATTTGTTGAAGAATGTATAGTTGACTTGCGCGCAATAACACCTTTTTTTTCGATCTGCGAAATTACCCTCACTGTAGTTTCTGTATTATTTATTACCTCTAAGAGTTGTTGAGTATTTCCTAAATCAACTAACAGTATTCTTTGAGCGAGATTAAATTTCTTCTTTGCAATAGTTTCAAGCCTTGAAACATCCTTATTTGTTAAAGACTGAAGACTGCTGATTCTATACACGCGATGCATGATGTTTTGGTAAGGAATTGGAAAATTAAAAAGTGATCTGAAGGGCTCTGAGAATTAAGAATGCAACCGTAAATATTATTGTAGATGTACTGATGATTATTAATCGGAGTTCCATGCTTTTCGATTCAGACGGATGAGTTTGCTTAAGCCCTTTATATTTTCGGGATAGTTTTATCTCGGTATAGGATATGAGAAAAGGCACTGCGGATATCAATAATACTGTATACGACAGAGAATTTGTTTGCATGATATATCCGGCCAAAAGTGGCAAACTGCCCCATGATATTGCAAACCATATGTTATTATGAAAGAATCCATTCCAAAATTCATAGTTATAAGCAAATAGAAAGAAACCTTCCAAAATTGCTATCGGTAGTAATAATGGAACAAAAAAAATAATATAGTATATACCAATGCCATAGGCTATTATTAATCCGCTAATGAGCAAAATTAGCAATTCCAGATTAGAAAAATAATTTCCCCATGGTTTATTTTTTTTAGAACCTATACTATCTGCAGCATGTGCGGAAATACCCAAAGCAGTAAAGTAAATCAAGATTATTGCGACTATCCTATCCCAATATATTGTTCCTGGTGAAAGCAAAGATCCGATTATTGAAAAAGAAATGCACATTCCAGTATATGGAAGAAATAGCATTCCAACAAAAATCCTAAATTTCAGAGGACCAAATTTTGGAACATACCATTCGTTAAGACGGCTAACGTGTTCTTTCACTACTTTATCGCCCTGACTATAGCAGAAGTACCATGAGTGTAATAATTTTTTGATATAGATCTAAACCCAATCATATCAAGCTCTCTAACAAGATTGTTTACCCAGGGGTTTAGCTGTATTAATTTGTCAAGATTAGAAAACACATCCTGCCAGGAAGTAATTACTTTTCCAAGTTGATTCAAGATGCGGAAATATACATGCCACAATATTCTTACCAGATTAGAATTAGGATATGTAAAATCATGTACTATGATGATACCATCTTTTCTTAAAACTCGCCAATGTTCCTTTACCATTACAGATAAATTTGTGTATTTAGCCAAATATGACGAGATTATGACATCAAAACTATCGTCTTTGTAAGGAAGAAATTCTGCCAGAGAATTGGTCAACAACATGTAGCTTTGTCTCTTTTTCGCTAGTCTTAGGTAGTCAAATGTTAGATCAGATCCAATAATTTTTGAATTAGCAGTTCCATTTGGGATGAATGTTGAAAGAATACCTGTACCGCAAGCTAAATCAAGAATTATCTTATTTTTCCCACCAATAAAGCGTACCATCTCTTTCTTCCAAGCTGAATCTTTATAGAACGTCGTAAATCGAACAATACTATCGTAGCTTGACGCGTTCCTTGAAGAAAAAAATTTCCTTGCAATTAAGTGCCCATTTATCTCCAATATTGCATAGATTTTTGCATACCGTTGAATATTAAATCTACGCATTCTCAATATACTCAATGCATACAAAGGACTAATTCTTTAGATTCTCTTTGAAATGGACTCTATGTCAATTTAGCATATGCCGCAAAACTTAATGATATCCCTATTAGTAATAATGGTACTTTATTGTTCTTGAATGTTATTCTTTACACTTGTCATGGCTATTCTGGATATTGACATTATAATAGATTTGCCCTCTACGAAACATTGGGGCTAAAATAATAATATATTATATAACCCTTGATACAAATATTATTGATTCTTTTGACTCGAAATAATTTTCCCATGAAAGATTGGCATATTAAACACATGGAAAACACAGTCATTAAGCATGTCAAGGGTCTGTCTCCTGACGCAACAAGGTATCAAAAAAAGATGCATTACAAATATGGAGGAATTGTAAAGATATTACGATACATCGAATACGATAAAAAACACGGCGTAACCAACGACGACATAATTGCGATTTTGGAAAAACTCCGTTCAGATTCTTCGTATGAAGAGTTACGTAGCAATGAGGGATTCCTTGATAGATTAAAGGAAATAGAATCGTCAGTTGCGAATACTCCTGCAACAAAGATTCTAACTAAATAATCAATCAAGGCGCTTAGTATGAGTGATTTTCGACTTTGTGCTCATGCAAAGCTTTCCATGTAGTAAATGAAGTGTTGCACTTTTCACAACTATACTTAATTTTTCTGCCATAGACGAATTTGTTTATGTCGATTGACTCGTGGCCCTCTTTATAGTCGTGTGACAAATTAAAGCGAAGAATTCTTCTGGATACTCTAACCAAAGGCAACCGTTAATTGTTCATAAAAACAAACTAATTTAAACTGATCACACAACAATATCGCTTTAGGTTTCTTTAAAAAAATTCATATTTTGATCAATGATTAGTTATCGACGATAAAAATACCATGAGCTGCTGTAACAAGTGCAGTAAAAATCAGAATCCCTTAATACCTTGTGCAACAAGTACGGAGTAACAGCCAAGTCCGCATTGTTCACATATTGGCTTTAATCCTTTTGCTTCAGAACTTCCAATGCAACAGGGCTGCTTAATTCTGCCTTTGTGGTCTAAGGACAGTATTGCCCATGTAGGACACTGGACTGGCACGGTGCCATTGCCGCCCCAATTTCCTTTCATGAGTGAAATTTGTTTCTCTGTATTTACAATATAATCAGGATCTTTTTTCTTCAAATTAATTATTCTATCAACAACATCATTTCTTGTTTCTCCAAAAGGTAACCATAGTGGATCATTCTTCATAAACGGAGTATGAAATTGGAATCCAATCTTGTTGATTTTTCCCTTCCATTCTTCAGCTAAATTGGTAACTGTTTGATAATTCAATGAATTGATAGTCATAGTTATCCAAATATCCTTCCAAGCCGGTTTTCCTCTGCGAGGTGGTCCTGAAATATATTCTAAAATAGTATCGCGCGTCTTACCATAGGTACCCTGTCCTCTTATACTATCATGCACTTTTTCAGTCCCATCCAACGATACCCAGTAAAAATACAGGTTTTCAAACCTTTTTAGAGGAAATGTTCCATTGGTTACCACACAAACCCTGCCAGGCATTTCCTGGCAAAAGACTTCGATTACGTCGGGGCGCATTGTAGGTTCACCACCCACCAGCGTGACACCAAAAAGGCGTTGTTTCTTGAAAGTATTTTTTATTATCGTTCTCCAATCTTCAGCGCTCAGTTCATTATTTTCGTCTTCCCGGTTGAGCCACCAATAGCAATGTGTACAATGGAGATTGCATACATTGATAATGTCTGCAGAGCCATACAATGTCCTTTTTTTATGAAATAATTTGATATCAATGATGTTATGGAAAAATGTCATGTAAAGAGGAAATTCACGTACTAGATCAGTTATGCCCCGCCCGTATACGAGATCAACCATTGTTTTCATATGTTAAATATGATAATTAAAGGTATTGTGTATAATATGATACGATGACAACCGTTAGTTGAAGTATTCAACTTTGAGTAACGCTGAATATACAATTAATAATAGGCATAGCGTCATTGGCCCAAGTGCAATAAATTTTCAGGAAAATCAAGAATTATATTGAGATAATCTATAAAGAAGTAAGATTTGCTAAATGTAGGGGTTATAATAAAACTAGAACCTGATTTTTCGGAAGGGAATGTTAGTTATAATTCTGATGGAACACTAAATCGTGCCGAAACAAAAAACATCTTGGGCCCGCACAGCGCAATTGCCTGTAATGCTGCATTCTATTGCAAGGTAAAATACGGTGCAAGGATTTCCATAGGTACTATGGGCCCGCCCATCGCAGAATCTGCCCTAAAACAAGCCCAAGTGTTGACTGACGCTGAAGAATTAAATTTATATAGTGATAGATTGTTTGCTGGTGCTGATACCCTCGCAACTGCTGAGGTACTTAAAAATGGAGTTGAAAAGATGTTCGGCGCTGATAAAATGGATATCGTTTTTTCGGGTCATCGAGCTTCTGATGGGGAGACAGGACAAACAGGACCACAAACAGCTTGGAAATTGGGTTACACTTTCCTTGGCAATGTGATGGATTTTGACATAGATTTGGACAGAAAAGTGGTAGTTGCAAAAAGACTAATTTCTCTCCAGGGAATGGATACTATTATAGAAGAGATAGAGTCTCCTCTGCCCGTTTTTATAACTATCGACCCTTCATACAAGTCGGCTTTTGGTACTGTTTCACAAAGGCTCGGAGCAAATAAGTACAATAAGGAAGCAAGAAGAAAGTCGGAGAATTATGCACAATTTTTGAAAACTTATGATAGTCAAAAATTAGACTTGGACCCAAAACTGGTAGGGCTCCCGGGTTCTCCAACCATAGTATACAGAGTAGAAAAAATCCCAAGGGCAAAGACCAATCGTAAAACATCAACAATAGATCCATCAAAGCCCGATAAACTAACTCCAGTAGTTACAAAAATAATCGAAATCGCTAGAGGTAAATGAAAATGTCAAACTCTACAAATCAAGAAATTGGCGCAAATAAGGACGAAAAATATAGACATATCTACGTTATAATTGAGCATTTTGAAGGTCAGGTGGTACCGGTAAGTTTGGAAATGCTTGGTGAGGCTAGAAGATTGATGGATGATTTTAACCAAAAATATCAACTGAGAGAAAAGGTAGTAGCTGTTTTACTTGGTAGTAATGTCAGAAAATTATGCGATGAATTAGTAACATACGGAGCTGATGCAGTTATTTATGCTAACCATGATGAACTAAAGTATCCTCGAAATGATATCGATACCCGAGTGATAGTCCAGATTGCAAAGGATGCAAAAATCACGAAGGAAATAGAACCTGAATACGCAGGAACATTTGTAAAACCAAGATACATGTTTTTTGCTGCCGATAATATTGGCAGACATCTCTCTTCGACCGTATTAGCAGATCTTGAATCGGGTTTAGCATCAGACATTAATAAGCTTGTGATAAGTGATCTCGATATTAGACATGAGCACAAAACAAAAGGTCAAACTGTGCGATATGAAAAAATTCTAGAAATGTATCGTCCAGACTTTTCTGGTTTTTTATGGACAACAATACTATGTCTTGATAACAAGAATCCGGAAATTCAAAGAGAATATCATCCACAAGGATGTAGTATTATACCGGGTGCATTTAAGCCTATGGAGAAGGATAATTCAAGAAAGGGTTCAGTTGTAGAATATTCCCCTAAGATAGACCAAGAACCGAAAATTAAGATAATAAAAAGAAGTTTCATTGAAAAAACAATCGATTACGAAACTTGCAAGATAGTAGTGAGTATGGGACGCGGAATCAAAGATAATCCAGATCAAAATATTAGGCTGATTGAAGAATTTGCAGAATTACTCGGCGCAGAAATTGGCATAACTTTGCCGTTATCAAAAAAACCATATCAAGTAAGCCAAAGTATGGATTCAAAATATATGATTCCTGACAGAGTCATAGGTACTAGTGGTAGCAAGATTGCGCCAACTCTTTACGTTGCAATCGGCCTAAGTGGTGCTGTGCAACACATAGCAGGCATGAAAGAATCCGAAATCGTGATTTCAATAAACATAGATGAAAAGTCCCCTATCGTAGACGAATCAGATATTTTCATAAAGGGAAGAATGGAAGATGTTATTCCAAAACTTGTTGACAAAATAAAGGATCAAATGCAAGCTATTTCTGTCAGGAGTACCTAAATTTGGAACAATTCGACGTAGCTATTGTAGGGGGAGGTTCTGCAGGGCTATCAGCATTGAAAAAATTATCAGATCTCAACAAAAGTGCTATTTTAATCGAAGCAGGTGATAAAATAGGAACCAAAAACGTTTCGGGTGGAATTTTGTATTCTAAAAATGATCCCCCTGGAAGGATCTTCAATGTCGAAGACGTTTTTGGAGAAGACTTTGAATCGAGTGCGCCAATAGAGAGATTGATAAAGAAATATTATCTTCATGCTACATCTGGCAATAAAATCTTTACAACGGATTTAACTCCACTTCACGAGTACAAGACTAATTTCGGTTTTTCTGTTCTTCTAAATAGGTTAAATCCATGGCTTGCAGAGAGAGCTTCTGAATCAGCTGAGAAACAAGGCGGAGGAATTATCACGGGGGTTCACGTTTCTGATATACAATGGATAGAGAACAAGACCATCGTTAGGACAAATGAGTTGGAAGATTTCCAAGTAAAATCAATAATTGCAGCTGATGGAATAAACTCTGAGGTAGCGGAAATTACCTCGGCTAGAGGCAAATTCAATCCAGAAGAAGTTTACTTTGGTGTTAAAGTAATAATAAAACTACCCGAGAAAATAATAGAAGAGCGATTTCATCTTGATTCGTTAGAAGGAGCTGCACATCTATTCGCAGGTGATATTACGTTGAATCATGTGGGCGGCGGGTTCCTCTATACAAATCGCGAAACATTATCACTTGGAGCCGTGTACCATCATAATTCGCTTTTATCAAATCCTGTTACTCCAGCTGAACTAGTTGACGAATTAATCAAGAATCCGCTAATTAGCGAATATATCAAGGACGAAGTCCCAGCTAGAAGCGAGAATGACGATCTTTCAAAGGAAGATCAGCTCAAGGTTCAGCTCAGCGTAAGCAAACTAATAAAGACATACAACGACTTGAGGTACAAATATTTTTCCAAAAATAATGGTGCGCTGATAGAATCTGGAAGATTCAATAATACAGAGGAAATCAAATCAAGAATCGACAGTATAAAACAAGATCTAACTGAAAAGTATGGGGTCCAGTTTGTTAATAATTATGTTGAGCTTGAATATAGTGCTAAATTAATTCCCGATGGCAAAAGATGCGTGATGAAAAGGCCCTATTATAAAAACGTTTTATTCATAGGAGATGCTGCTGGTCGGGGTATCTTCATAGGTCCAAAAATAGAAGGCATCAATGTTGGTATAGATGATGCAGTAAGGGCCTCTATTGCTATTTCACGCTCAATAGAAAATAATAATTTTGATTCAGATTACCTAGGAAACTACTATCAGTCCATGATTAACGAGAGTCCATACACTAGGCAAATGATCAAAATAGACGAGGGATATTTGAGTTTGTTTCTCGAGTTAGTAAAAGATATTTCTTTCGGTTCTGCCAATCCGGGATTTGAATTTGGTCTTCGGATGATGAAAAATAAGAGATTCAGGGAAACCGCTCTTCGACTTGCAAATATACTGGGTTATAAAAGGATTTTACCAATTATAGAATCAGAAAGAACTTATGTTAAAGTACCGATGCAATTGGCAGACAAACTTGGCAAAGCAGTCACCTCGTCATACACGCCGGAAATACCCACTCTATCTGAAAGGATAGCAAAATTGCAGTACAATGACGACACTGAATCACACATTACTGTTATTGATAAGAGGAGCGAATTTATGAAAAAGATGATATTGTTATGTCCTACAAAATGCTATAACCTTGAAGAAAAAGACGTAGTGTTACAACATGAAGGTTGTGTGGAATGTGGGACATGTTCGATTGGAACTAAATGGAGGCATCCGAAAGGTGAAAAGGGAATAAGATTCAGATATGGTTAGTTAGTCAATCTATGTTTTCCATTTAATAGAGCAACCGATTGATGGATCAAAGTCTTTTTCTATTGGTTCTCCGTTCAATGCTTTTTTGATATTATTTTCCATTACATTTATCTGAGGAGTCATTTCAGGTTCCATTGCATCGTTTATCTTTCCGTGAAAAATGAGCCTCCTGCCTTCATCGAACAAAAATGGATCTGGGGTACACACTGCACCATATGACTTTGCAACTTGTTGTGAATCATCTATAAGATATGGAAAATTCAAGTTATGTTCTTTGGAAAACTTAACCATGTTTCCAAAACCCTCGTCTTGATATGACGGATCATTACTATTTATCCCTACTATTTGTAATTCTGATTCTGGAAACTTGCCTTGTAGAGCTACCAGATCTCCTATGCGGGCCTTAACGTAAGGACAGTGATTGCAAATAAAAACTATCAAAAGGCTTTTGCTTTTGAAATCTTCAAGTGAATATAATTTGTTATCTGTTCCCTTTAAGCTGAAAGTGGGAGCATTGTTATTTTTTTTCAGAGTCTGACTTGACAAAGTTTTTGCCATGTCTATAGTTCCTGACCATCTTTAATAAATTGTTCAATTTCTCATAACCGCTGAAAGCGAAAAAAATTTCATTCATATTGTAAAAGATTCGAAGTGTTAAAGTTTATGTTAATTTCTTCTATTACATATTTATAATATTCTGAGTAGAGATAAGATAAGCATAGTAAAGGTAGATGACAATAGATAAATATTAATACAATAGCATTTGTTTCAAATTTTGGAGGCTGCAAAGTTGATTAATCATACCAAAGACGAAATTTCATTTGAAAAAATTTTAGTTATAGGATTGGGCCAACTTGGTCTGCCTGTTGCAAAATATGTCAAGGAGAAAGGGTTTGATGTTTACGGATATGACAACAATGAGCGTGCCATGGATAATGCTGAAAAGCAATATGGCATCAAGAAAATTGACAATTTTAGTGACATTGACGTGTTTATAGTATGCATCTCCACTCATAGAGAAGATGACATTTCTTCGCCACAAATTGACGGATTGATGGCTATTACAAGAAAAATTGCGAAAGAGGCGACAAACGGAAAGCTTGTATCCATTGAAAGTACCGTACCACGAGGCACAACTAGAAAAATGTTTGAAATTCTGGAACATCGTTTTCACGTGGTTCATGCTCCGCACAGGTGGTACGCTTTAGAGGAAGATGTTCACGGCGTCAATCAATTACGTGTGATAGGCGGTGTTTGTGACTGCTGTCTTCGCACCGGTATTAGATTTTATGACGGAGTAGAGCACGCAGATGAAAAGGAGAATTTAGGATACTACAGGGGCGATAAAACATACAAGAGTCTTGGAATTCCCATGTATTCTGTTTCAACCGTAGAACTCGCAGAATTAAGTAAGATTGTCGAAAATGCTGACAGATACCTGCAGATTGCATTTGCAGAGGATCTGTATATGTTCTGTAAGGCAAATGACATATCATTTACAGAATTAAGAGATGCGGTAAATACAAAGTGGAATGTAAATATTCTTGAACCAAGGGACGGAATTGGCGGTCATTGTATTCCTAAGGATACACGAATGTTTTTAGAATCCTCGGAAATTAAGAGTAAAATATTGATTTCTGCTCAGGAAGTTGACAAAGATTACAGAAAATATATTGAAAGAATGCTTAAAGACGTCAATCAAATAAACCATTAACTTTTCTACAATTGCTTTTGGGCGATTGAGCTCGTATTACTTGTTTTTTCAGCCCCACTGTCGTTTAATGAAAAGCAAGTTTTATAAAATTTGATTTAAATATTCAGAATATTTTTGTATTATTATGAGTAATGGTAAATCAAAAGATTATCAAAGTGGGACAAAGAATAACAAAGATAGTACCAATATTCCCAAAACATATCTGAATTTTTCATTTTACAAAGTAGATTCAAAATGGAGGTGGCTGAACGATATCGGAAAGGATGAAGCTGCTAAGGAGTTTTCTTCGTTAATAGATGTCGCCAATACAAAGATGAAGGTCAGAACTTACTCCACGGTGGGTTTGAGAAAGGAATCTGACTTTATGCTATGGAGTATTTCAGATTCTATAGAAAAAATACAATTACTGACTTCAAAAGTTTACACTACCGTGCTTGGAAAATACATTGACGCGTCAGATGTATACCTATCTGCAGCACGCCCATCAATTTATTCGAATAAAACTACTCCGGGTTATATGGAAGATGAGTTGCCTCTGAAATACAATATTGTTTATCCATTCATTAAATCAAGAGAATGGTATCTCCTTCCATATGAAAAAAGAAGTGAAATGATGAAAGAGCATATTAATGTCGGTAGGAAATTTCCACTGATAAGATTGAATACCTCTTACTCATTTGGGATAGGGGATCAGGACTTCATGCTAGCTTTTGAGACGGACAATTTGATGGACTTTCAGGAATTGATCATTAAACTCCGAGAAACGCAGGTAAGCAGATACATCGTGAGAGACACACCAATGATAGTCTGCGTTCATAAAAAAATCTTTGACATAATTAAGAGCTTAGGTTGAATATGCTAGCGCTCAAAGAATGGTCAATAGTATGTAAAGCCTTGGAAGAGGGCAAACAATCAATATTGCTGCGTAAAGGTGGCATCTTAGAATATAAAAATGGCTTTGAGGTTACTCAAAAAATATTCCTATTGTATCCTACATTGGAACATCAAGCCGGGGAATATGTACAGGCAAATTATCTACAAGAATTTGAATTTCAAAAAACAAATGATGTGAATATCAAAGAAACAACAAATACAATTAGTATATTGGCTAGAATGGAAGCTAATCAAGAATTCGACGATGATTCGGTATTATCAAAATTAGAAAAGTATCATATATGGAATGAAAAGTACGTTAGAATGAGAATGAAATATAATCCAAAGAAACCAATGAATGCTCTCTTATTGAGAGTCTACAGGTTGCCTGAAAGTATTTCAGTAGACGTGCAGCCAGAATGGGCTGGATGTAAGTCATGGATTGATATTGAGTTGTCAAAAAAATACGGAAAATCACATGAAGACGCTAACGAACTGTTGGATCAAAGTAATCCCGTAATAAAAGACGAGGACTTTCGAAGAATTCATGATAATTTCTTGGAGATTTGGAATTGAAATACAAACGACTAGGAAAAAGCGATATTAAAGTCAGTGAAATAGGGTTTGGAGCTTGGACGATTGGTCTGGATTGGTGGGGTAAAAAAATAGAAGATGATGAAGCAATTAAGATGTTAAAAAGGGCCTTTGACAAGGGTATCAATTTCTTTGATACTGGAGATATGTACGGGAAGGGAAAAAGTGAAAAGTTAATCGGGATAGCCTTCAAAGGGATGAGAAATGATGTAGTTTATTCATCAAAGTGGGGATATGATATGTATAACGCCAAACAAATAGGACATAATGAGTTACCTCAAAAACATAACGTTGAGTATTTGCAATATGCTTTAGATAAGAGTTTAGAGAGACTTCAGACAGACTATATGGATGTCTATAGCCTTCATAATCCAAAAATGCAAGCTGTCTCAAATAGGGAATTATTTGCTGCACTCGATGGGCTTGTTACCAATGGTAAGATAAGAAGTCATGGTGTCGCTCTGGGTCCCGCCATAGGATGGAGGGACGAAGGTCTGCATGCAATTAAGGAACATAATATTACCTGTTTGCAAACAGTTTATAATATCTTAGAACAAGATCCCGGAAATGATCTTTTAAAGGCAGGAGAGGAAAAGAATGTTGGAATAATGGCCAGAGTACCTGACGCATCAGGAATTTTGACCGGTAAAGTTAATGAGAATACGACATTTAATAAAAATGATCATCGGAGCGTGAGAAAAAAGGAATGGATATCTGAAGCGCTCAAGAAAGTTGAAAATATGAAAACAATCGCGGATAACAAGGGATGGGATATTACTGAACTTGCAATTAAATTTATTCTGTCTCATAAACCAATTTCAGTTGTCTTACCTACTGTGATTAGTATAGAAGAAATTGATAAATTCTCAGAGATATCCGACGGAAAATATCTAGAAGACCATGAACTGGATCAGGTTTCCGAGATGTATGTCAACAACTTTTACGTAGTCCCTAGTAGTAAATAGTTGAGTCAGATCTCGAAAACGACATCGTTTCATTCTAGCGAGAAGCCAAAATACTGATTGTTAAGTTCATTGAGATGTATCACACTATGATTGGCTCTGCTCTACAGCATGTCTAGGCCTATCTAACTTAACCCTAAATCATGAGAATGAATTTAAACGCTGAGATTAAAAGTGCATTTTGTATTGGAGCTAGCAATTTTATAGAAGATATGTCAGGTGTATTTCGTTATAGTAATGTTCGTACTAAAATTATACCTTAATTAATGTACTAGTAATTTTACCTTGATTATCATACTGCAATTCGTTACCTAATCCAAATATACTTGCTAACAGCTAAATTGAATTACTGCAGGGTCATGATAGGTAGAATTATTGCTCTTATTGTAATAAGTAGTATTTTATTCGCAGTGACGGCTATGCATGGCCATGCGTACGGAAGTTTGATCGTGAAATCAAACAACGCCAATAATAATCATCCTCAACAATATTATACAATTGCTAGTCTGATTAATAATCAAACCACCAACAAAGAAATAATGATTGCACTCAAAACTCAAATAGAGAAATTAGATCCATTTGAATTAAAAGGCATCAACAATGAAAATAATGTTCTCAATACATCCTCTGTTGAAGGTACTGACTCAAATAATCTTGATGTAAATGAGCTTCACTCAAATGTCAATTCAAACTCAGACGACATGAATGACGCGTCCGATGATGAATGTAAATCTGATTGTCCTAGAGATTTAAACCCTACAAGGGATGACATTCCTTTTGAACTACCAAATATTCCTTTTCCTTAAAAAATTACTTGGGTAATTTATGATAAGTTATTTGTTAGTCGCATGAATTGTACTAAAAAATATAAAAAACAAAAATAAGGGGAATAAGATAGACTACAATGTATATGAATTTTGAAAGACCACTTCTTTTTGGATTATCAGGAACACTTGTATTATTAATAATGTTCATCAGTATCGAACATGGCGTTTATGCGATATCAATAAGTATAGAATCCCCTCTCAGCAATCAGCAGGTTCCTGTTGGTGAACT
>JASKBU010000004.1:0-3779 GCA_033272285.1 Nitrososphaeraceae archaeon | reverse complement strand
CCTCCTGGTACTTTTTTTGCAGTAATAGGATCATCTCTAGGATTTTATGATTCTAATACATCACCATATGTTGGTCTCCTGTTACATTTTGCTACTGGTACGGTAGCTGGTAATTTGCTTGGTCAAGGTGGAATATTCTGGAATAGATTGATTCCATTTGGTCTCAGACGTGGTACAATTTTAGGAGTCATAACTGGAATATCGCTTTGGTTAGTTTTGTTTTTACCATTGACAACCTATATTATTCAACCGAAATTAGATATGTTCAACTTTTCTGCTCCAAATCAATATATCTTTGTAATAGCTCAGCATTTTCAAGGGCTAAACGCGGTTGTAGTAATAGGATCGTTTTTTTTCCATATTATTTATGGAATAATCTTAGGATTAATCGCAGGAAGACTTATCGAATTAAAACACTGATTGTAGTAAATTCTTTAAATGATAGAACCATGGTGAATCAATGAAGGATCTTAGGAATATTCACTGTATTTTGAATTAGTAACGAATACTATGTAATATTATTTTAAACTTCACAATAAAGTATATTAAAAAATGTAAAAATTATTACGGTTCAGTGGGACTGATAATACTAGAATTCTAATTTTGGAACCTACTCTGAATACAAGTACTGATATCCTGTCGAGAGAATATTTAGTTCGTATCTGATGAGTTACTGTTACCGGTACCATTGATTTGTACTAGGGACTCTACTTCTGACTCGCCTTTTACGCTGAGAGCCTTTATCTCTCCGATATTCTGTGCATAGTATTTGTTTTCAACAATGTCAGGTTCAAGTGGTGAAAAATCCTTGGTCTTAAGTACGTTTGGGAATGTGCCATATGGAACCGTAATCTTTTCATCTAGACTAAGGATTGTGCCTTTATCTTCAGCAACACCTTTTAAGAATTCTTGGTTATACGTATCATCAACCTTAGGATTCGCCTCCATTACTATCCCAGCCTTGGCGCCTTTCACACCTGCTTCCCAGGATCCTTCGTGGCTTCCCTTGTTACTAAGATCGGTAGTATATTCACCCATATACCAGACATTTCCTTGGTCATCCTGCGCGAACCAATCATTTGTCGTTTCTTCATGCTCTTCATTCACGTAGGCATCATCATGAACTATGCGTGTGGTTATACCCATGATTTCCTTTGTATCGTTGGTAACTACAAACACATCACGTGTTGGTTCATCCTCGCTTTTACCTTCATAAATCATTGTGGTACCTGGTTTTAAAGGAAAATACTTGTTATTAATTTCTAAAGGATTACTAAAATTGGATGTTTCAAATGCAGGAGTTTGTGCTTGCACTTCTGATGCGGCAACTACATAATTAATACCAATACCTGTTTGTTGTTGACTGTATGAACCCAGACTAGCTACAATCAAAACGCTGACTATCACTGTGATAAACGCCACAAAGGTCAAAATTAACTTATTTTTCATTGGATGAAGGTAAATTGCATCATTATTAAGAAATTTGATACAAATATATCAGTAAGTTACCGTTTATGAGAGGAGAGGCTATTAATCACTTACACTCTTGTACCAATACATTATAAATAAATGGATTG
The DNA here is from genome assembly GCA_033272285.1 of Nitrososphaeraceae archaeon. Classification (GTDB taxonomy): domain Archaea; phylum Thermoproteota; class Nitrososphaeria; order Nitrososphaerales; family Nitrososphaeraceae; genus TA-21. The sequence continues at coordinate 2,202 of JASKBU010000004.1, read as the reverse complement.
ATTTGAAAACAACTAATTGTATCTTTCCAAAAGAATTTATCATATGGATATTCACTACGTTACTACTCGTTACACTTTTTGGGTGGCTTCATTTAAATGGATGAATCAGATGACACTGTTGACAAAGTGTTATGTTTCATACAGGATAATCCCGGATGCCACTTACGTCGAATTAAAAGGGAAATAGGTATTTCAATGGGAACAGTTCAATATCATTTACACAAATTGGAAAAAATGGGTAGGGTAACATCTGCTAGACGTGGGTTGTATAAATATTACTTTCCTGCCGGTCTTTTCAGAGAGAACGAAAAAGAAATACTTGAGGTTTTGACTCATGAAACTGCACGAAAAATTCTTATGTTTATAATAGAACAAAAAAGTCCAACTCAAACAGATATTGTCAATAGTGTACGGATATCCGCTAGATCTATCAGCTGGCATGTGGGTAGGCTCATTGCTCTCAAAATCATTAGAGAGATCAAAGATGGAAAATACAAGAGATATCAGTTACAGGATGATGCCAAGGATATCCTAACACTCCTTAGGAGCTACTATCCGAGCGTTTGGGACAAGTGGAGTATGAGAGTTGTAGAAATGTTTCTATCATTATCTAGTAGCAGGGAGTTGAGATAAGTGATTATCTTATGCTAACATTGTTGACCGTTCTCTTCTCATTTATTTCTCAAATCGACTCATTTGAAGGATTAGAAAAGGCAATAGCACTAGGTATTACAGTAATTTCCCTCTTATTATTAGCTCTTTCCGTCACTGCCTATAGAAAAACTCATCTTAGGATAACAATATATGCCATAATTATATTTGCTCTTTTTGCTATACAGCAATTTATAGATTATTTAGACGATATTTTTGTTGAGCTGGATATTCCGATAACTGATGTAGTAATTTCCTCTCTAACGCTCACAATTTTGGCTGTATTCTTCCTCGCAATTGTTCGAACAAAAATTAATTAAAGTAGAGATATTGATTGCTACCAAAAAACAGAACAAAACAGTTTCCGTGGGATTCGGACAGAGATAACCAAATACTATATTACCAAATAAAAAAGCCTACACCTATTATGAGTTCACATAACCCTATATTAAAAAGGACTTGTATATAGTAGACAATGAAAATTGGATTAATATCCGATACTCATGATAACATTCAGAATATACTGAAAGCCGTCAGAGAATTTAATGATAATCATGTTGATGTTGTAATCCATGCGGGCGATTTTGTAAGTCCAATCGCTGTTGAGTCTCTTGCAGGTGTCAAACTTGTTGGCGTATTGGGAAACAATGACACAGATATTCCAGGACTAACATCAACTTTTAACAGAATACATGGAGAACTGAAAGGAGAGATTTTTGAATCAGTATACGATGGAATGAAGTTCGCTGTTTATCATGGTACTAACCTTGCAAAAAAACACCAGTTAATCAAATCTGGAAAGTATGATGTTTTTATTTATGGACATACGCATAGAAAAGATAACAGATATATTGGAACTACAAGAGTTATCAATCCAGGCACGGCTAAAGGATGGTTTTTTGGACTTTTCGCGACTATAGCTGTACTTGATACCTCTAGTAGAAACTTAGAGTTTATCAATTTATGATATCTTCATATAGAATCCTAGAATTACGGCTTCGGCGGGATTCGGACAGTGCATGTAGTTGGTCCTGCTACTTGTTATTTAATTTTTTCATATGACTGTGGATTTTAAGATAATGATAATTTTTAATCGGTTTTAACATGTTGGGATGAAATTTATGGTTTTTCTTAACCCCAACAAAAGTTTGAAAATAATAAACTAGTAACGTTTGAAGGTAAAGGAAAATATAGTAACCTAAACTAGTTTGGGGTAGGACTGCAGGACTCACATTGATTTTGACCAGAATTTAATGTACCCTCAACTGTATTGGACGACAGACCAGTAATTCCTCCTGGACCGAATAGTAATATCGGTATCAACAATGTCTCAATTATTGCAATAAATCGTTCCACTCTATGTCAGCCAAAAAAAAGAAATCTAGTTAGTATTTATATTTAATGTAGTTGAACAACATAGACCGCCCGCATAATATTGATTCTAGTAGAATGGTGTAAAATATTTACAATTTACCCTTATCAAACGCTGCTTGAATCTAAGGATCTTCATGTTCTTCCTTTATGCTTTGACCGACTTGTCTTCTTCGTATT
>JASKBU010000003.1:0-8351 GCA_033272285.1 Nitrososphaeraceae archaeon | reverse complement strand
ACCGTCACATGTTGTAGCCGGCGACGAACCAAGACTTCTAAGGACGCTCCTGATATCTGAGGGTGTTGCCTCAGGATGCTGAGATTTATATAAAGCTGCAGCACCGGCAACGTGAGGAGTTGCGGCACTCGTGCCAGTGAATGAAGAATAAGAATCTCCTTTTGTTGTTGTTTTGATGAGGACTCCTGGGGCAGCTATGTCAATTACCGAACCATAATTACTGAAACTTGCAAAAGTATCATCTTTTCCAGCTGTTGTGGATATAGAGGACTTGGCACCGCACTTTCCATCAGTGTCAACTATTGCTGAAACGGCTATTACTTCTGAGAAGCTAGCTGGAATTACGGAGGAGGCATCCTTTGCTTCATTCCCAGCAGCTACTACATAAGTTACTCCTGCTGATACAGACTTGCTGATTGCAGTATGAAAAGCATCACTTGAACCATCTCCCCCAAAGCTCAAATTCACAACTTCTATCTCCTTTGCGTGTTGAGTGACGTAATCTATACCTTCTATTAAATCAGACATAAAACCAATACCATTACTGTCAAGAACCTTAATGGCCCATAATCTGGCACCAGGGGCGACGCCTACTACTCCTTGAGAATTATCTTTTGCTGCTGCAACGCCAGCTACGGCTGTACCATGACCATTATCATCGTTACCACTACTTGTTCCTGAAATGAATGATACTTGTCTGTATACGTTCAGGTCAGGATGATTCAGATCAATTCCACTGTCCATGATGCCTATGTCAACATCTACAACACCACTTCCATCCCCAGATTTAGTTGAGCTCAGATCGCCGTCTGCTCTGTCAATGCCAGTTGGTAAACTCTGGACGAAGGCTGTTACCTTGATATCGGGCTGGACATAATCCACTTCGGGAATCTTCATAACTGCCTGCAGTACCTTATCATTAGGAACCTTCATAGCAAACCCATGTAAAGAATGATCAAAAATATGTCGTAATCCAGCCCCTTGTTTCATGGCCTCAATAGCTGGAGAATTTGTCGATGATAAAATATCGTCATCCTTTAGAACTACGATGTATTGGTTTGGTACTTTCTCCCCTGTAGCATCTCTGTATTTTTTTGCCATATTTTGCGCATTGGTCTCAAAATTATGATATTTGCCTTGGTGAGATGGTATTTCGACTGACTTTGCCTGTACCTCAAACAATGTTGGACCAGATATCGAATTTGATATACAGAAAGAGAATATGAGCGCTATCAACGTACACGATATAGGAACAACATTTCTCCAAAAGCGCATGGACTTGATGCAGCATTCCAAATCATAATTTATTTAACTTTGGAAACATGGTTAACTATGTTTCTTCTAAATGATCTGAGGGGCCATTGACACTGTAAAGGAATTTCTTGATATATTTGACTACTTTTATTTAACGCGCATTATCAGTCCGCATTTTTACTATAACATTCATTGCACTTGGATAAATATGATGTTAGATATAATAGGATAGGTCTAATCACTGAAAATAAACTCGACTAGTTTCCAATTGATCTGTCTTATTTTGTGCATCAACATGCTTGTCCTTGTATATGTTGGAACAACTGACTATACCCGCGCACAACTTAGTGGGAAAATGACTTCAAAATGCAGTTCGGGAGGAGATTGTATTACCGTAGTATGTATTGATGATAACCCTTGCGAGAAATTTACGTCAAATTCAAACAATGGCACTGAACTTCTTGATTTCTTAAAGAACAAAACTAAAGTTACTCTCTTACCTCAAGACATAGTTTGACATCATACTACCTCACGATATTTTTCAACTATTGAAAAAATGTTTTCTTGTCTAGTATCGCGAGAAATTGAATGTGTAGAGATTTTTGAGAAAGGATATCCCTTTTGTATTTCATACAATGCAAATGAGTATCTTCCTCTTAAGATCTGACTTCAGGTAATTTTGCACTTACATCCTTTGTCCTTTAGTATCTCTAGCTGTTCGTCGTATGAATCTACGAACTTTTCCTGAATTGACCAGCCAGTAGCAAACACCCTATTTAAATCGCTTTTGTGTTGATAATTCCTTTTCTTCATTTCGGCGACAAGCTCGTCATGCCTGAGATATAGTGCTGCCAATTTACCCTTCCATCTTAGGGTTTCAGGGTGTCTTGAATAACCAGATTTATTTTGTGTCAAAATATTCCACAGCCCGTGCAATTCACAATGCTCACCAAGAAGATGTTTCGTGCATAATTTATTTGCAGGAATGTCCCAGATTCTCATATCTCTATTATATCACCAATTTGAAATCAGTACTTTATCATTATTACAATACCTAATACTAATCCATATATCAAATGACCAATAAGACTGGCAATTGAAGGCAAATGACCTAACTGATGATTCCATACACAATATCCAGTTATTGGCTTGTGTATCGGTACAAGTGTGACAATCCAAAGCATAAATCCATACCCCACAGATGGCACAAGAATACAATCCCCTGTAATAGGAACGCCGAGAATTGATAGTATCAATGGAAACGCGATACCTGCCAATGATCCATTTAGGAAATGCAGAAAGAAAATATATTTGAAACTAAGTTTATCCCGGGGAATATGGAAAAATCTAGTGGAAAGTACTTGATTTTCATGCCACTCAAATACCCCCAGCAATCCCCATTTTCTCCATGATGGGATTTCGGTCACTGTCATTACCGCTGTAGCTACTATTCCTGAAACAAGACCACAAAAAATAGTATCTGCACCTGTGAAAGTCATTTTTTAACTGTTTCACTAACTTTTGGTCCGTCTTTTGTACCTTCTCTGATACTCGAAAGAATACCACTTAACTTTATCCCTTTCAAAAATTTTACTTTTTTGAGTTTATCATTTTGGCTTTTTATTGTTATTGATTCAATTCCAATACCACCAACTAGTATAGGAGCAACACTTATCTTTGACTCTAATATTTTATTTATCAATTTATTTGCGGCGCCAATATTGTCGCCTAAAGTTATTGAGATCATAATCAAATCAGGAATAAATTTACCTGCGAAAGCTATGATTGCGTCAGAAGGAACAGAAGGTGCAATGTTGGAAACAGAATATCCTTTGCTTCTTAGAAATGATTCGATTACCATACATCCTAAACTATGATATTCACCCTCAGGTGTGCATATCAAAATCTTGAGCGCTTTTCTGTTCGCTACAGGATTCCTTGAGACCCTTTCATTTATTATTTTTACAAGTGTATGCGCAGCATTACTACAGACATGTTCAGTGGCAACATCCAGTTTACCGACCTTCCACAACTCTCCCACCTTGTACATCACAGGGGCAAGCAATCTTTCGTAGAACTTGAGAAGTCCAAAAAACTGAGAATATCTTTCGAATATATCAACCAGAGAATTGATATCATTTCTTATGAGAAGCTTCAGCATTTCCTCTTTCATGGTAAATTCCATTTTTTCTGCATCCGAAGAATGACAAGCAATAAACGTAACTATGTTTGGGTCCTTTTGAAACTCTTTTGGGATATCCTCGAGCGCTACTTTAGAAGATCTACCCAGATATTTAACAATCTCTTGCCTTACTTTTCCATTCTTGTTATCCCATACGTTCCTTACAAGATAAGCATATGAATGGCCTTTCACTTTTTTATCTCTGATAAATACCAATCTAGTACACTTGATCCCCTAATAAAGAACGCAGTAAGTAATCGATTTAAGTGAATTTGTCGACGTTCGTAAGCAAATGACTTTTCCATGTTTAAACATTTTCACGACCTACTAAAGACAGTGAATTCGTATCTTGTGAAACAGATTGTGGGATGAGGCAATAACCAAACCTGCTATTGCTGCGCCTATGCAATTTCGAATTGTCATGACATATCCTGGCGGTGATGCAAGAATTGATGTCCCAAATATTAGATAGAAATTATCAAGTAGCCAAAATGTCAATGTAATCCATCCAATAATCCCAGCTATTATCGACCCCAGTCTAGCACCTTTATGTATAAAGAATATTGAAAAAGCTATACCAAAGTACCAAAGGCCTGCCAATACCACCCAAAGCGGCTGAAAGATTTCTATTCTCGCATCCAACAAGTAATAGGTAAATCCTATAATTGCTAGGGCGATAGTAGAGACAAATAATATTTGCTTATTCAAACATGAAGATGTTCGCTCTTTTTTGATTATTCTCTCATTTTCAGTTTGCTCATTCCTTGCTATTTTAATTGAGTTTTCAAAGTTCTTTAAACGAAGTGGAATGATGTCTGCAATAGAATTATCTTTTACTATTGCCTCATGTCTGAGACTGTCGATAAGGGGCCGTGCAAGCGATGCTTTCACAGGTGTTATCAGATCAACCCAGTAAGAAGAAAGTCTTGGTGTTAAGAATGGAATGATAATTATTTTAATCGATTTTTTGAGAGTATTACCATATCGTCGCATCATATCCAAGTAAGAGAGGATCTCCGGTCCACCGATATCGAATGTTTTGGACTTTGTTTCATTCGTTTCTATAGATCTGACCAGATATTCTACTACGTCATCAACCGCAATGGGTTGACATTTGGTCAATACCCATTTAGGACATACCATCAAAGGTAACCTTTCTACAAGATATTGTAACATTTGAAAAGATCCGCCTCCTTGTCCCAAAATGACCGCTGCTCTAAATATTGTAACAGCAGCGTTAGATTTTTTTAGAATTTCACCTACCTGTGTTCTACTTCGCATATGTTTGGATAATTCTTGCATGGGTGCATACGTTAAACCCCCAAGATAAATAACTCTCGATACTCCGGCTTCATTTACCGCTCGAGCAAAATTTTCTGCAGCAACTCTATCACGCTCCTCGAATTTTTTCCATTCCTTTGATGATCCTTCCATCGAGTGGATAAGATAAAATGCAATATCAACACCAGTTAATGCCTTTACTAATTCAGGATAGTTTTGAACATCTACCTGCACAAATTCCAAATTTTCTCTGTCATTGTGAAAATAGCTTGAAAGTGAATGTACTTTTCTTGTCATACATCTTATACTCCAGTTGGTTGTGCTAGGTGAGATCAGCAACCTTTTAACAAGCCTGCGACCAATAAATCCACTAGCCCCAGAGACTAGGATCCTAATTTTCTTTTGCTTGTTGGTATCGATACTGTTATGATTATCCATATCTAGTCTGTTTGGTCCCAAGTCATTTGAGTCGATCTCATTTATTAGCAGTTTCAACGAAGTCATTTTGGGGTCTTTATTTCGAGTTAAAGTGGGGAGAATCGACTAATTCCCCTTAATTCTGGCATCTATAACCTTTCGCATTGTGAGCTTTACTCCTGTCATTCTTCCTGCCAGTAATCCAAAGACAGCGCCATAGACTAGATGGAATAGTAACGATGCTCCCAACACGAAATAATACATTCCGGCAAAGTGATTTGCTATGGAGTGCGCATAGGTATTGGCTTCTGTGATCATGAATGTATCTAATTTAGGTTGAATTCCAAATGTTGCTAACGGAGCGAACAATACTGCCCATAAAGATATCCCGAGCAATAACCCAAGAGATATTCCCCTTTTCATGTTGTATGGAATAAGTTTTCGCCAGAATAGTGCCAATTGTCCAAATATGTTACCAGCTACAGTACCAGTCAATATATGTAATCCATATCCAACGTATTGAGCGGAGGCGGGATCGTTAAAACCTAGTGATAATCCTATTACGGCAAAAAAAGTTCCGCTTGGTGTACCTGATGCAAAGTCTATGACTTCTAGCAGTCCCGAAATTATCAGAGCTGATATCAATCCCGCAAGTGTGCAGTATACTATCAGCATTTTTGGCGTATTATCTATTTTTTGTAGTTCCTGTAGTTCCATAATTGTATCGACGTCTTTCATATATTTAAACTAATGCTAACTTTTAGGTCTAGTGCTAACTATTAAATATTGAATTATTAACATAAACCAATATCTAGAACTGTATTCTTCAAGGTAAAATCTCGAAGGTTAATCATTTTTAACATAAATTTCGGGCCCGGAGGGACTAGTCTGAAATTTCATGAGGGTCTTAATCATTTGGATGACGTTACTAAAAGTACGAATCCTTTATGTCATGTTGCAGAGTGGGTGGGAATTGAACATTGCTGCCAAGTGGAGTCAGTTGCTCGGAGGGATAATACTAGTAGCGCTCAGTCAGCTTAACAGTGTTGTTCAAAATCACAAACTTCAGATAAATTTCCAGTTCCAAATAGAGCCTTCGTACTAGTTCAACTTCTTATTTTAAAAGATTCGCCACAATCATCTTTTCAAATTCTTCATCAGTACTGTTCTTCTTTGCATTAATCAATTCTACAGCATCATTACCAACTAAGTACCTATGTTCTGGACTTTCTTTGGTTATTGAATGTAGTATTACAGTTGCAACATCTTTTGGGGGTGTCCCATTCGAAATTGTCGAAAACAGATTTTCTTCCATTTTGTTCATTAATTGTGAGTAGGAAGAATTTGCTTCTAGTGCCTTCTTTGGCGTTACAAAAGCAAAGTTTGTATTAATAACGCCTGGTTCAATTAATACTATTTTGATTCCGAATTGCTTTAACTCATATGATATCGATTCACTTAGACCTTCAAGTGCAAATTTACTGCTAACATAGGCCGAACCCATTGGAAAACCAATGCGTCCAGCGACTGAGCTTACATTAACTATTGTCCCAGTCCTCTGTTTTCTCATTATAGGGATTACTTCCTTAATGACTCTAATAGCTCCAAAAAAATTAGTATCAAATTGTGCTTTTATCTCATCTAATGAACTGTCCTCAACACTTCCCATTAATCCATATCCTGCATTATTAACTACAACTTCAATTGATTTCTTTTCGTTTAAGATATTGTTGATCGCATCAGCAACTGATCTATCATCATTGACATCTAGTTGCATCACCCTAAGCGGAAGATTTTCTCTTTTAGAAACTTCTGTTATTTCTTTAGATTTATTCATATTTCGCATAGTTGAAAATGTATCAAATCCATTCCTCGCAAGCAGCAATGCCGTTTCATATCCTATACCACTTGAGCTTCCAGTTACTAATGCAACTTTTGTCATGTTCAATATGTTGTCACGTGTCTTATAATATTTGCTTACGCAAATTGGTGTATCATGGTAGTTAAAGAACCAAATAGATGATATCAGGGAGTTAATTAGTACCTGACCCAAGGACCACCAAATTAAATTTTATTATTCCGATCCAAATCTCACTCTATAGTTTTAACACTACCAATTAATCATAATTACTACTTTTGATAAATATAAAGAAGTGGAAAGTTATACTGACCGCCGTACTTCATGGCTAGAAAGTTTTTACGACCTTATAGTTGCAATAGTTGTCTTGCAATTGAGTATCAATCTTAGTCATGACGTTTCCATAAATGGGTTTTTTAAATTTGTAGCATTGTTCATACCAGTTTTCTGGGCATGGATTGGTGTTACATTTTATGCAACAAGATTTGGGACTGACGATATGATACATCGATTTCTTATGCTTTTACAGATTGGTGTTTTTGCCTTTATGGCGGTTAATATCCCAGATGGCTTGGGTAGTAATTCAGGTTGGTTTGCTCTATCATATGCTGCCAGTCGTGCTATACTTATAATTGAATACCTTCGTGCAGGGAGACACGTACCCGCAGCGCGCAAGCTAACAGCTCGTTATTCCATTGGATTTTCGATTTCGACAGCAATATGGTTTGCATCTGTATTCGTACCTCCCCCACTAAGATTCATTCTATGGATTATTGGCTTAGCCGTTGATGTAGGTATTCCATTGTTGTTCACTAAACAGTTTTCAATGCAATTTGCTCCCCATACAAGGCATTTGCCCGAACGATTTGGATTGTTTACAATAATCGTTTTAGGCATAGCAATTTTGGGTGTTGTTAATGGCATTGCAACACATCAATGGACTATCTCTTCCATGGTAACTGCCGCCCTGGGACTTGGGATGACATTTAGTCTGTGGTGGCTATATTTTGATAATCTGGATGGCTCAGAAATTAGGGCACTTCGTGAAAATAAGCAATTAGGAGTATATGTTACCTGGCTATATGCCCACATTCCTTTGATAATTGGCTTTACAGCACTGGGTGTAGGTGTGGAGCATGTAGTTCTGAGCAATCAAAGTTTAGCTTTGCCGCCTTCTGAAGCATGGCTTTTGTGCCTTTCGACTTCTATATGCCTGTCTGCAATAGGGGTAATACAAATAACTTCTGCAAAGAGTAACGTTACTTTAGTTAAATCAAAATGGTCTGAAAAATACAGAGAGGCAATTTACAGCCTAGGGACAGCAGTAGTTGTTCTCATTATTGGCGCTGCTTTAAGTGA
>JASKBU010000002.1:0-8472 GCA_033272285.1 Nitrososphaeraceae archaeon | reverse complement strand
AAGTGGAGAAATAATACCGAATGGTCGACACAAGATCTGGGGGACTGTATCTCCATCACTACTCCACGGATTGACCTGGTCCGTACTTTCAGGTTGGCAGGACATACTTCATAGAGTTAGGGTTTCCTCGGTGTAAGGCAAGACACTCCTGTCCGTTATGCGAAGGGATCTCTTACGTGCTCACTTAATTTTAAATGATTGCTTTATATCTGGTCATTTAAAAAGTATTTATCAATATGGAGATATCCAAAAGTGGCTCAAAATCCTCGTGGTTTTGGGGTTTGCAGATTGCTGTTGGCAGTTTATGTTTACTTCTTTCTGTTGTGATTCTCTTTTATGGTATTGAAACTCCAGCTGGAGCCTACATCTGGCTATTTTTGGCCGGAATCGGCTTAATAACACTTGGAGCAGAGAGGCTGGCTAGTGGATTACTAGCGAAGGGTGTCAAAAGATCATCTCGCTTGCTCAATATAGGTGTAGGTGTGGGTCTCATTATTTATATTGGATCAGGTTTCTTCTATCCGGAATTTGCCACAAAATGGCTTATCATCTTTCTCGGCTTTGGTTTACTAGCTAATGGTGTCATAAGAATAGTCACCGGTTTGAAAAAGAAGGAAGAAGAATCATACGATGTCTCTTCCATTGCGTTAGGATTATTGATTACGTCTTTGGCTATATTGGTCTTGGTATATCCGAAACTTGGCGTAGTGCTTCTTCTTGTCATGACTATTATAGCCCTAGCTGTAAGCGGAATACAAATAATATTAGCAGGACTAAGGGGCAGGCGCAAGGCACTTTCACAAAGACACGGAGCCGAAGCTCTAACAGGAGGGTCTGTGGTAGAACAAGAATCTATTGCAGAAGGTAGAAAAGGAATTTGGAAGAGCGGATCCTGGTTCAGGGATGAAGAGAAAAGATATGTTCTATTTAGAGGAGTGAACTTTGGGTCAAGAAGTAAAATGCCTCCTTATCTTCCAATAGCACCTCTTGACGTTCATGATATATCCAAACTTGATTTGAAGAAGGAAATCGAATCGGTAAAAACAGGATTGGATCTTTTGAAAAACCTTGGGTTTAATATTGTACGTCTCTTAATTTCATGGAAAGCTATAGAACCCCGGCCAAACCAAAATCTAGAAGAGTTACTGCCAGAGGGAAGGAAATATCTTGAATACATGAAGGAAATAATTGACGAGCTGCATGCAAGAAACCTTTACGTAATTTTAGATTTCCATCAGGATATTGCAAATGAAGCATATGGTGGTGATGGGTTCCCTGATTGGGCCATTGCGATTGATGAAGAGCATGAAAAGCCAAAGCCTCCTACCAAGCCTGACAAAAAGTGGCAATTTAAATATATGATTAACAAGTCCCTAAAAGAGACCTTGAAATCGTTCTGGGAGAATGATTTGACAAACTTAGATGAGGGTCTTAAAAACTATCCTGTTCGCACGCATTTAGAGAAAACTATTGGGCAGACTGTCAAGTTCTTTAAATCATTAAATGATGGTGCTGGACATCCAGCCATCTTGGCTATTGAACCCTTTAACGAGCCTCACCCTAGTACTATACCGAAAAAGGAATTTGAAGCCAAGTATCTTATGGACTATTATCGCAACGTAAACTCTGAAATTGAAAAGTTTGACAAGACGCTCTTTATATTTATTGAACCAAGAGTTGATTGGATTATGCCTGCTGATAGCGGCGGTATGCCCGTGAGTTATGGAGCATCCCCCCTTGATGTAAAGAGCTCATTTAAAATGGACTTTATAAAAAATGTAATGGTAGATAAGAAACTCGTAACCAAGAAATTGGAAACCTATCTGCCAAGTGACCTAAACTCAATTTCCAGATTTGGTAATAACGGTGTCCTGTCTTTTCATTACTACGATACATTGGCTGTTGCCAGCTCATTTGTAAAAATCCCTGAAAGTCTTTACACTTATAAAATCGAATTTCCCGTGATTTTTAGTCAATTATCTCAGGCTGCCACTGAACGTGGACTAATTCCGTTTATAACAGAATTTGGGGCATTCCAAGAGGCAGAGCAGATAAGAGAATATTTGGATCTACAATATAATCAAATAGAAGCCTTTCTTCTTAATGCCACTATATGGAACTACGATCTATACAATACGGAGGAGGGCAAGGATAATTGGAATTATGAAAACTATTCACTTCTTGGACCTGACAGAAAACCACGAAATGTAGATGCAGTTGCTCGCCCATATCCAATGCGAAGCTCAGCAGAACCTATTCTCATATTTTTTGATATCGATTCAAAATATGCTTCGATTGTTCTAAAGGGGAAAGTCTTCACAGGGGAACCGACGGTCATCTATATTCCTTTTGACATACATTACTCTCCTGAATTTACAGTGTGGTCTACCAGTAATGAATTGAAATGGGATAAGATGAACAATCTTTTATACTGGTATCCTTCAAAGGATCAGGACTATAATCAGTTAGTAATTGGAAAGGGTAAACTTGACAAACTGGAAACTGAATTCCTACCTGGTCAATCAAAAGACTTAGTCGGGAAGACGGTATTCACCAATACTTTCAAATAAATCTAATAAGAGAGTGTCATTTCGAATTTTTCCTTACTTATGAGAGTGTTCACTGAAATAAGAGAGCTTATATAGAAAAAAAGTAAGATAGGCAAAGATTGCCTGAGTCTGCTAAACTTGACGGCGGTGGTCATCCGACGGGAAAACAAGTTATCTGATAATAATGAGGGTCAGACGACTAATTGAATTTAATGAAACTAGAGCCAGGAACTAATTGACTACGGACTCCAATGTGCTGCTATAGATGTAGCATCAGGACTTGTCAAAAGCAAAAAAGATCGGTATACGAATCAATCCTATTACTATTTTCAGGTTCGTATCAATTTGAATTTGACTATACTCTTAAATACAAAAAGATTTGTTAGTTCTGATGTGTCTTCTGCATCACCAGAAAGTCATCCTGTTACAGAGCAAATATCGTTTAATGCCTGGAAAACTATTCTGATTTTAACTGGTACTATCATTTTGTTTGTCTATCTTAATACTGGGATGGGACCCGCAATTCCGAGTGTAGCCGAAGACTTTGATATTTCTGAAACTTCTGCGTCTTGGGTGATGACTGCGTACATGATATGTGGAGCTGTCATGACGGTGATAATGGGACGGTTATCTGACATTGTTGGAGCCAAGAAAATGCTGATGATGATGATGATATGCTTTTCAGTTGGCACTATCCTGGCACCTTTTACTCATAACTATGCAACACTACTTGGGCTCAGGGTACTTCAGGGAGTAGCAATAGCTAGTACCCCGATATCAACTAAATTAATTAGAGACGGTGTTCCAAAAACCAAGTTCCCTATTGGTTTGAGTATATATCTTGCTGGATATTCCTTCGGCTTGGCGTTAGGAGCTGTAATGGGACCGGTAGTAGTTGCTGATGCAGGATGGCAGGGGAACTTTTATTTCTGTGCTCCTATTGCAGTAATTTTGACATTAGTATGTTGGAGGTTCATTCATTCAGATGAAGGTAAAAAGATTTATGAGCATGATCAGGTTGACAAAGTACCTCGACCCGATGCCCACAAGGCTAAGAAGCAACGTATGGACTATATGGGTATTGCAACGCTGACTGTGACAATTGTCAGTTTTCTTTTAGCAATAACATTTATTGGATCAATTGCCACCAATTTGGCTGCATTTGTAGCGCCTCTTATTATTGGAATTATATCTCTTGTACTTTTCTTGATAGTGGAAAAACGAGTAAAACCCCCCTTGGTCAACTTGAAGTTAGGGTTTAATAAAGCCATTTTAACTGGAAACGTCATAATGTTGATTTATGGTATTTTAGAATATATCGTTATTACAGGTACACCACAGTTAGGAGCTTCGCCTCCGCCATCTGGATTAGGATTAGACCCGCTTCATACTGGATTTTTACAGTTGGCTTTCGGCCTATCATGCATGATCTTTGGGCCGATAATCGGGATAATGGTGGCAAAAAGAAAGGGATATAATTTGAAGTTGTTAGTACCTGGTATAGCAGTTAGTGCCATTTCATTTTTGATTCTTTTGTTTTTCCACTCTGCACCACCAGGTATTAATACTGGCCTCTTTATTTTTGGTATAGCTAGTGCGATGATACCAAACACGGTAATTGTCACCATCATTGGACTTACACCTACGCAATATACTGGAATCTCCTCGGCTTCTACTAATATGCTTAGAATTATAGGAGGTGCGATAGGTCCGGTGATAACAACTGTAATTATAACATCAGCTACAATTCCTATTACCGTTGATAGTATCGAGAAAAGCTACCCGGATCCCATTACTTGGAATATTCTTTTTGCAATGGGGGCTGCGATGGCAATTGTAGGTGCGATTCTAGCCATCAGAATGAAGCGCCTTGCAACTAAGATGAAGCCTATAACAGCCGAGGAATTAGCCTGAAAGAACAATATTCTTTTCCTCACAGAATTAATTTGCTTATTAACTAACCAGCTGAACTACAATAATCAGACTTTTGCCTATACTAAAGAGTGCTCCCAGGTTTTGGATAGTGCATGAGTGTGAGGTATTAGAGAAGTCCTCGAACATCGTTTCTATCAGTCATTTCGTTTAGGCTACTTTTCTCTCGTTGGACTTAAATATTGGAATCTAGTGAGAAAGATGTTGCAGAAATTAGAAGAATCTCCCCCTTGGCTCCGAATGTTGCGCATTGTCTTAGGGTCAATTTGTGTTATACTTTCTTTATCCATAATTATTTACATTGGACCTGCTGTTTTCGCTTTCATTGTAATTACTTCTGTGGTATTGCTTGCAATTGGAATCGAACGAGTAGCTATTGGGATAGTACATCAATTATCTAGGTCCTTACGCTTCGTTAATATTGGAATTGGATTGTTAATAATTGGATTTTCGATATTTCTAATGCAATTTCCAATATTTACCTTTGGACTGTTGATTTTCCTTGGTGCTATAGCATTATTCCTCAGTGGTGTTTCAAGGATAGTTCATGGTATCAGGAGTAATGCTTCACGTCGCTTCAGGGTACTGGGTATAGGCGTAGGAGCCATAAGCATCGCATTTGCTGTTATAATAATGGTACATCCTGTAAGTGTTGGAGTTCCGTTGTTAGCTATTATAATCTCTATTGCATTTCTGATAATCGGAATCGAAATGATAATAACTGGAATAACTGGGAGATCTAGGGATAGAATAATTAGCTGACTTAGTCTATCTCAAAATATACCTCTCTATATAACAATGCAATAACTCAGACATACTAATGCAGAATAGTTTTCCAATTTCCTTTCATATCTATCTAAAAGTTTTCTGAGCATGTTGTGCCAAGAGTTCGTTCTATTTTATTGCCAATGTGATCATAGTCTATGAGTTTTCCATCCGGTAATAGAATTCCCCTTCAATGTTTTTATTCGTATTATATTATTTATTTTATGCCAAATTGCTGTTCCTTTTATAGGATTTCCTTTTTCATTTTTTGCAGGATTGTATTTGATATTGTCGTCTGTAGCCCGCTTTAGCTCTAGTTGGGGCTTTATTTCACTAAGCTTAGTGGCATTAATGTTTATTATGAAACGAAGAGCGTTAAAGATGGGAATGCCAGCAAACAAATAATTGACAACAGTCACCTATGATATTTTTAGGGTATACCAAGTAACGTTTCCAACAAAAAGTAAATTACTAAGAGTTCTGTGCTAACGCTATTCCAAAATTTTAACCCCGTACGCCACCTAATTGAAGGTCATTTAAAGAATATTCTATAGCCTTGATAAAATTACAGGCTATATATAAAGAATAGTAGGTGGTATTATTGAGTGCTGTTGTTTTTTAGATCTTGGAGCTTCTGAATCAACTTGCCAAGGTTAGCACCAGCTTCCTGTTTAAGTTCTTGAGTCTTGTTTCCTTGACCTAGTTCCTGAACCGCTTGCGAAAACTTTTCGGACAATTCTTTGAATGCGGCTGAATCTTTCAATTCTTGTAATTTTGATAGATCTCCACCCTGTGGGAGTGTTAGATTTACACCCGAATCATTGAGGATTTGATTAAATTTCTGACTCAATTCGAATAGCTTTTCTTGTGCTTGCTCCTTTCCTTCGGTTTGGTTCTCAGACTGAGAATATGCAATCATACTAGTTGACGGAAATACAAAAAGCGACAGAGTTACAAAAACTCCTATTGCAGCCAATATGAGTTTACTTTGGTTGGTATACATTTACATCTGAATGATAACATGGACAATTATAAATGTCTTATGTCTGGAGCCAGTTAAAATCAAGGATGATTATGTGAATGTAATTTTTAGAACGGTTATTTTTTTATATTTTTCTAGAACCCAGGCTTACTTGTATAACTTTATATAGAACAGCGGAGGGTATGCATAGTATGAAATTAGGATTAGTTGCTGTTATTACCGTTAGTGTTGTTGCTGGAATGTTACTGTTAAACAATTACGCTATGCAAGCAAATGCGCAAGGAAATGCAACTGCTAGTCAATCAGGGGCATTGCTAGGATATGGTGGACAGATTTTTGGGTTGGTAGACGTTTCAACAAATGATCACTTGACTAAGGTCAATGTTGCATCAGATTTCCTCCCTCCTGCTGGTAAGGTCTTTGAGGTTTGGATGGTAGATGGTAATTATGCTGCTTCCGGATATCCGTTGAGCCTAGGTCAGATTTCTCCAACAGGAACGCTGAAATACAACGAAAATTTAGTTTACGCTCCCACATATACAGATATAGTAATAACTGTGGAACCACAAAATGATAAAGATCCTAAACCTGCGTGGTCTCAATCAGTAGCAGGTTATTGGATGATTCCTCCATTTGGACAATAGCTAACATCACCGAAATTACAGGTATAGTTT
Organism: Nitrososphaeraceae archaeon; assembly: GCA_033272285.1. GTDB lineage: Archaea > Thermoproteota > Nitrososphaeria > Nitrososphaerales > Nitrososphaeraceae > TA-21. The sequence goes on along the minus strand of JASKBU010000002.1, from coordinate 1,570 downwards.
TGGAATAATTCCGGTTCTGGAAACAAAGATACCCTAGAGGTATCATTTTATTTATTTTTGTTTGATATTGGTATTATAATTTGGATTAATCGAATTGGTCCCACTTGTTGAGTATTTTAATAGTCGGTATCATTTCTTCCTGAAAGATTGGATGAATTATTAAGAGCGAATGATAACACTGTTATTTTACTGAGGCAAGAAATGTTCTATAATTCATCATTTCCTACATACCCATACAAGTTATCTACAATAAATGATTCATTTTGCGATTATTTACTCGTCAAGTGAATCTACCCTACAGTATCGGGTAAAGAAATTTAAATGATGTCTGATGAATGAAAGATGTGCAGCAGCATAGATTAAAAGGTCTCACAATAATTTCAATTGCAATTTTTGTTGGCGGAATAGTATTCATAGCTTTAGGCATCACCATGTTTAGCAAAGCTGCGAATTTTTCAGAAACTGTAGTACAAGATTATCTCAATAACAAAACTTCTGGAGTCAAGTCTATAATAGCCAAAACGGTAACCGACGCATTAAGCCCCACCATTAAAACATTAACGCATGTTAGCAAGGCAATCACGACATCAATAGCTGCGTTCCTCTGTTTAGTGGGAGTAGGTATTTGCGTGCTTGCAATAGGTTTATTCAAAGTCAAATATTTGGCATGGATAATAACTGTGGTGTTAATGTTTGTAGCAATAGTAATAGATGTTCTTGGCCTGGGTTTTGTGGGTGGCTCTTATCCTAGCTCTTCAGATGACAAAGGTATAATGTCAGCTGATTTTGCATACCTATTGATAGGTATATTGATAGCTCATCTACTTGCCAATGCTTTTATAATATACTACCTTACCAGAAAAAGTACTGCTTCAATATTTAGTACTTTGTAAAAATGTTTAAAATTCAGAGTACTAGATATTCCACTTCAAAGGAACGAACAGGCATCTGACATTAATGACATTAATGACATTAATCCAATTTGAATATAATAAATGAAGATTATTACTTAGTATACATATACATAGTTCATTAGATACAGGTTCAATAGTAACTGATTTACAAAAAAATTATGGTTAGCCAGCAGTGGCATTGCCGCCAGCAGTAACATTACCGGCAATTTCACCTAATGGAAAAGCCACTGTCTGTACTCGGAATATAATTTTTCCATCATTTATCGCTTTCACGAAATCTGAGAGAGTCTTCCCTTGTAGCGGCCCTATCAACTCAGAATCCGTAAAATTACCACTCAAGGCCCCTGAACCTGGCCCGAGACCACTTTGAGAGGCTGTTCTAATTATTACAACATCAGGAGCTCTGCCAGTTCCTGTCTCTTGAGAAATAGCTAAATCAGTAACGTTGTTTAATCCAGTGGCGTCAATGTTATACTTTACCGCCTTCCCATTGTCTTGAAGTTCTAATGTAGCCGTTCCTGATGCATTTGAACCTGATCTAGGCATAAGATCTGCGGTAAATTTACCTTCAATCTGGGCAGTGCTGAATTGAGTTATCGAAATTGCCGACACTAACAATAATGTTGAAATCACTGAAGCTTGTACTATGCGAGAAT
>JASKBU010000001.1:0-4614 GCA_033272285.1 Nitrososphaeraceae archaeon | reverse complement strand
CATGCAGTTTTCAGCGTTTCAATCATTTGGTAATGGTCACTACACTAGCATAATAAATTGTTATCTGACGCTGTTTTAAAATTCAATTTATTCATCTTGATATGCTCTGCAATTCGTAATCGTACAATAGTGTCCCATTTTCTCCGTAGACTTGCGCCTTTATTGGAAGGGGCAAATCCTTATCGATGTAAATTGTGCTCAATGAATTTCCTACCTTGTATTGCAGTGAAAAAACGTCATATGTACCAGCAGGAGTTGAGATCGAATCTTTACTTTGTATTTTTGCATCTATTGTATTAGAACCGGTAAATATCTTGTCCCAAAGTGCCCCAACGACGAGATACTTTGGCTCTCTGGCAATGTCACGAATTGCCAGTACTGAAGCTTCAACAGGTTGAAGAAACTTGTTATCTTGTTCGGTAATAGGATTCGTCATCAAGAGTTGATTTTTGGAAAAATTTGCATGAATTTCGGTGACATTACTGTTACTCCCATTTTGTATTTTAAAATCAATGTTCCATTTCTCTCCCGTGTCATGAAATCTCATGGACACTATAGAATCTATGAGATTTGCCCTATCGTCTCCAGTACTGCTTGTTACTGTATAAGTCAAATTCATTCCATCTGCTATGTTACTACCTAGTGTCCACAGGTCTTTTGATGTTGGGGGATTGAATATAGAAGGGCCACCTTCATTTGTCCCCGAAAATCCTCCGTTTATGGCAATTATTACTACGCTTACTAAAATTCCAACTCCTGCAAAGATTCCTGTAGCTACAAAGACTGTTCTTTTAGGACTCATCTCTTTTATCGCTATTACTGTAAAAAAAACTTGAAAATAAAAATAAAATGAAAAAAAGATTACTGGACAACCAAGCCAAACTCACCCGATTCAACGAAATTGCTTGGGGCGCCTGATCCGGCTGTTGTTATCAGTACCCTTACAGTAGCTTCTCCAGGGTTTTGGAAGATGACATTTTGTACCGCAGTCCCATCGGGTGCAAGTTGGTTATCTTTTCCGTAAATTAGTTGTCCTTTAGCATCTACAACGGCAAAATTATATCCAACTCCGGTTATCACGTTTTTCTTGTCATCCATGAATATAATTCCAAATTTCGTATTATTGCCGGCCTTTATCGTAGTAGGTTCCCATATCAATTGAATCACGTAGCTTCCACGTTCTGTCCTCTGCTCAAGTGGTGGTACTGGAATCTCTTCTTTGCTTTCAGGCGGCTTTGGTTGTCCTTGTCCTGTTGCGAGCAATTCAAACGCATACTGGGTTGGAGGATTGCCTGTAGTAATATCTGCAAAAGTTTGAGCCTTTATGGGATAAGGAAATCCGTCCTTAATCCAAATGGTATTATCAACTCCCTTGTGATATAAAATTGTGGTGGTATTAAAAGTTCCTGCAGGTGTGGTAATAGTAGCTTTGCCTGCCGGAGTAATTGGTGAGCCACCAATTGATGCTATTTTGCCCCAATTCTGTGCAGTTAGTGATTGACCGGGCTTTGCAACAAATGCTGATAGCCATTTTAATGAACTTGAATAACCGCTCCTGTACTTTGCCATTTCTGGAGGGATTTGAGAAGTTCCCAATGCAGTTAAATCAAGATCACTTAGGTGGAGAGTTCCGTTGAGTACGCGTCCCTGGTCCACAACAAACGTTGGAGCCACCCAATATTTACCAGTCTCATTATATTCCTTAAAGTAAATCGTCATATCAAACGGACGGCCAGCATTTGTATCCTGTTCTTGCACTCTGTATGTTACGTACATATCTTTTTTTGCACCATCACCCACGTACCATAAATTTCCTGCCTGTGCCAATCCCTTGTTCATACTGGATTGCGAAATTAGTAAAAGGCTTGATAATAATGCAAACACAATAAATGGTTTGCATAATGACAATTCAAAGTTGCCCATAGTTTTGTTAAATTGGGATTCGCACTCATAAACTTTTAGCATCGTGCATCCACAACAAGCTGTTAATTTTATAGTCGTCTAATAATTTAGATAAACTAATAAGAGATGCGTAAATCAGAAATAGCACATGTGTGATTGTCCCGGCGTTCATTTCTATGAAGTTGATTTTAAGCTATATGGAATGAAAGTTGTTCCGTCTCACAAAAATTGCGGAGACCCCTTAAGCAATGAACAATTCTCAAAGTTCGAAAAGGAATTGATAAAATACTGGGGAATTGAAGAAGCCTAGCCCACAATATCAGTCTAAATAACTAATGGACAATTAAGGTTTAAATCCATAGACAAAGCTTCCAAAATGAATGCGTCAACTTTATTAATATCCAATCCAACTTTTGTTTAGGTGTATTTGAATGACAAAGATGTATAAAGTAACAATAGACGCTAGCGGAATAAACCAAGATGAAGGAAAGGCATGGGTAGATGAGTTGGCCAATATCTATGCAGACATGGAAATTGAAGATGTGTCGGTGTCTGGAAACAAGATTTCATTTAACGCTGGATTTTCAGGTATGGATGATACTCAACCAGACGACATCAAGATGAGATTAGATGAATATCTTACAATGAACGAAGCCTTTCAGACAAAATCTATAAACGTAAGTTAAAAAAAGACTTATTTTTTTTATTTTCTTTGAACTAAAACATGTAAAAAATTAATAAAATAAATTACCATCGTTCAAATTATTGTAAAATTAATGTTCATATTTATATAGTCGAGGCGTTTTTTATATATGGAAGGAAGATGACTTGTAAAGGAATATGTATACGACACAAAGCCCAAAAGCCGGTCGGTTCAGGAAGGTATGTTAGCGGTCAAAAAAGATGCCAGATATGCGAAATTTTCATCAAATGGGATGGATTATGGTGTCCATGCTGTGGATACAGACTGAGAACAAAGCCAAGAAACCTGAAATATAAGGCAAAGTTAAGGGCACGAAGGGTAAAGGAGATTGAACCAATATTGGTTGCTCCCGTCACTTAATTTTTCAGCAAATTTTTGCAGTCGCGTTTTATCAACGTAGAGATTTTCTTTGTGTTTTCATAATCACTTGTAAGGTCCAAAGCTATGCTGTTAAGCTTGTAATAGTTCATTTGTGATGAATTATCTTTTTGCTCAAGATGACTGCATACCAGTCTCCCAATATAGTAATAGCAATCAGCTAAAAGTTTATGATTTAGTAAAAATTCAATTTTTGATGATAATAACTCGACGTCATATCTTTCCTTGAGAATCTCCTTTAGAGCTCGAAATGATCGATTTAGTATCGTCCTTGTAGCCCTTTCTACTCCCAGACATTCAATACAGGTTTGAATAGCTTCATTTATGATATCTTTTTTTACTTCAAGCTGGCGCAATTGGTTTAATTCATGAATGGGCATTGGCCTTACCTCAGACATCAGTAGGATACCTTCAAGCAGACCGTATGCAGCTTTCTTGAGGTTTAAAGGAGAATTTAATTCTGCTTTATTGATACTATTTTTAGATACATTAAACAGCGCATCAACAATCCTCCTTTTTCCGGCAGCCTTAAACAATCTTTTAATATCTGTCTCCGAATAGCGTGGAGGCGAAATCAACAAATCATCGCCAGTTATCATTCGTATCATTTTGTAAAGTAAAATGTCATTACTCTGTTTTGGAAACCCTTGAAATTCCAACGTATCATTTCCAAGTTTTACTATCTTATTTTGGGGGTTTGACTCATTTTCTCCAAATATAGCAATATCATACTCACAGCAATCATAAGATACATCGGGAGCATCGGCCCTGCAACCTACTAGAGCCATTTCCGAGTTATGGCTTTCGGTTAGATGATGTAAAATTTCGTCTGGTATCTTCATTTTGAAAAAGTAAGATTTCGTGATAAGGAAAAGTTAACGCATACTTTCCATATCTTCAATATTTCTGAAATCATTTGGGTTTAGTCGAAACCCGGTTACCGATTCATAAGGAATTTCGCTAACTTTCATGTGATAATCAAGTTTTCTTTTTCTAAATTTTGCATGTAACCAGAGCACGAATCGTTCTTCAATACTTGCTGCTTCCTGCTTGTTAATTTCAGGGTGTATTTCAATCAATCTTTGTACCAGTCTCAAGTCTACGACAACATCAAAAAAATCCCATCCTAGAGTTTTTTTGCCATTAGCGTAACACTTGTAATAGATACTGTCCATATGTACTTCTTTTTGAAGAGATCCCAGGTATTCCATTATCTTTGGACGTTCTTTATCAAAATTAATACAAGACCCATTTATTATTATGGAATTTGCAATATCGTCAGTTAATTCAATGTTCATCTTCCCAGATCTATTATCATTTTCAGCCAGATCAATTTTCTTGACAGTGACATTATCCCCTATACTGGTACCTATAAAATCTCTTGTTTTGGCATCGATTCGAATTATTTTATCATTTGAATTTTTGATGCTATTTTTATTATTATTATTATTATAATTATTATTCATATTATCTTCGATCTTATCAGTAGGGTGCAATGAAAGACAAATAATACTGGCGCTATTTTTAGGACCAATGATATTAACAAGGGCGCCCTCAGCTATGTTTAGCATATGCATTATTTCCGGATCAATTCTTACGATGTCTCTATCTTTGTCTTGTATTTCGTTTTC